>NZ_JCAUBA010000002.1:0-725050 GCF_059692235.1 Paenibacillus sp. J2R1T-4
CTGCTTGTCAAGTCCTATTTCTCTTTTTCGTGCAAAAAAAGAGCCGGCTATCTTTCGATAACCAGCTCTTGTTCTTGATTTTTGGCCATGCGCCTTAACTTAATGACATTGAGCCTGGGGGCTCCCTTTTTTGTGGGTATCTAACACTTATTGAATATACATAACGGGAATTATCCGTTATTTCAACAGGTCCGCAAATTGCTCTAAAGCGGAAAATACGGAAAATACGCTCTACAGCTCGCGAAAGGTTGCTTAGCATTGCTCTAAAGCGGAAAATCCGCTTTACGTCTCCGTTTTCAAAAACTATTACTTAACCAGTTTCCGGATCTCGTCCAATGGCATATCAACCGTTTGGGCAACTTCTTCAGGAGAGAAGCCTTTGTCCAGAAACTTGCGAATAATTTCTTCCTTGCCCTTCTCCAAGCCTTCTTCTACGCCCTCTTCATAGCCCCATCGTTTCCATGCTGGCATCAGTTCCATAATCGATTCACCCTCCTCCTGAAATTGTTCACTAAGTTCCTGCAGGATCGCTTTATCTTCCTCATGGTTGGGATCAAAGTATAAGTCTGCAACAGACATTACCAAAGACATTTGCGCATCGTCCAGTTTGCTTCTAAGCCGCAGCAACATGCGCAGATAGGTTTTCCGAACATCTAGCTTCTCCTTCTGATTATACCCCATTTTTGCTAAGAGTGCAGCAGCCACGGGGTTCTCAGACTCGATAAAGCTTCTCCAATTGTTATGACGCAATTCAACCTTGAGAAATTGAAAATTTGACACTCCACACGGCTAAAGCCGTGGGATTCTTGATCGTTAGCGTCCGCAGTCCATTTCTGTTTTGGACAACGCCCAAGTTCAATGTCAAAACTTCGTTTTGACACAGGGCTGTGCCATCAGCCCGTCCTAAGACAGTGCATCTAGCATCTTAGGCTGACAGACTGTTACCGTCTATCTCAGGTTGATGCATGATATTGATTGCTCCAACCCTGTCGCGGTGTGCGTGGAAGCCGCATGCTGGACATTGATACGTTCGGTCCATTGCTTTGTTGCGTTTACCGCACGTCGGGCATGCTTGTGAAGTGTAGGCAGGATTCACTTCAACAACTTGGATACCCGCCAATGCAGCTTTGTACGCAATAAATATTTGCAATTGATAGAACGACCAGTTATGCAGGTTTTTAGCGTTTTTACGACTTGTTCTTGTCGTTTGGCGAATGTTCGTTAATTTCTCGATCTTGATGACCGCTACTTGTTCTTCAATCGCCATGTTCACGATCTGTCGGCTGATTTTGTGGTTTTGGTCTTTCATATAGCGCTGTTCCTTGTTTGCTTGCTTTCGGATGGCGGATAGCTTCTTAAGTTTGCCCATCTTCCTTCGACGCTGGTTGTACTTACGACGGACATATTTGTTCTGTCTCCCGTTGCCAACAAACTTTGTTTTGCCTGTTGATGTGACAACAACGGCTGGTACTTTCAAGCCAAGATCAACACCCATCGTCACATCGCCAACCATTTGTTCGGTGGGTACTTCAATTGCAATTTGAACATACCATCTGCCCGACTTTTCAACCAATTTGAGAAGTCCCCGTTTTCCGCTAGATAGCCTATTTTTCTCTCGTTCTGTTATACGAGATGAGATGGAGAGCCGCTTCGTTTTCCCATCCATCATAACCGGAAACGAAACGGTGTTGTCACCAATCGAATAATTTTGATTATTTACATAGTAGACTCTCCGTTTTAATATCGGATGTTTTTCTTTCGTTTTCGATTTGTTATGAATGCTTCGCGCATCTCGAATGACTTGATTCTTTACCGCTGATGGAAGACTGGCTTGTATATCTTTTGATGTTAGCTTTGGAAAAGCCCCCAGTAGTTTTGCTTGCTCTGTTAACTGATTGACCGTTTCCACATATTGTTTTCCAAGTTCCCGCAATAAGTCTGGATGGGTTGGAAAAATACGAACTTGAACCGTTACGGTTTGCACGTTTCCACCTCCTTTCGAACATTTGTTTGAATATATTCATTATACCAAACAAATGTTCGTATAGAAAGTCATTAAAATAACAGAAAATATAGAGATGTAGGACAATTAAACTGCCCGGTGGACAGCCCTTGTCCTAAGCTGATTCATCCCATGCCTGAAGGAATGGGCTTTCTCGGCTGATATCTGTAAGATGTTATGCTCCGGAATGACCATCGTCAGTGTATCCCGTTCATCCCTTGTATTATCTGCTGTAAAAATAGCAATCGGAATAATCAGTTTGTGTTCCTTCCGATGCCGCTCAAAGAGACGGCTGAAGTAGATAAACATCCTCTCATGGAAATCAGTCTCCCGGTAAGACTGCGGTTCAAAATGCACAAGAACATACGCATCCAATGCTTTGTAGCGGGTCTCAAGCAGCAAATCCAAATTTCGCGATTCACCCCCAACGATGTCAACTAGTAATTCTTGCATGAGAAACCTTGTATGAGAGTGGTCCAGAAGCCGATCCAGTTCCGGAAAAAACAGCTCGATAAATTCCGCAAAAAAGGATTGCAGAAGCTTCTTGAATGCTTCATCGTGCGGAAGCGATGGTTGTGCATCCCGAGTCAATCGTTCTTTTGGTTCTTCCATTCGATTCTTCCTTTCTTTATTTTATAGAAAAAGCGCAGAAAAAACGAACATATATTCTTATTTTGATTATACCAGAACGGATGTTCTTGGTAATGTTTTTTGGAATAATTTAGATCGAGTTCTGTGGACATAATTGAAGGAAGATTCCTGTACTTTAGGAAGAGAGCTCCAAGTGGGGAAAGGGGATGTGCTTGAGTTGATATACTGGTCGGATGCAGTCGTGAGCAGAGTGTTGAGCTGCAGGGGCGGGGTGCAGGAGCTTGAGGTTATACTTATTAATGGTGAAGAGCAAAAAACCGTCAAAGGTCCAGAAAGTAGTCGAGCAATGCAGGCATCCGATCGGGCTATCCTATATACAGAACTTATGCCGTCGGTCAAGCCAGGGGACCGGGTCGTGTTGAATACAACTGCTGTCCAGCTAGGTCTTGGGAGCGGGGGAGTTCACTTTGCGCATCATGTGGTGAAGCGCAGCGAAGAGGCGGCATGCAGCAACAAAGAGGGGATCGCTGAACAGGCGAGCGGGCACATTATGAAGCTGCGCTACACGCCGCAGCAGGTTGCGGTTCTTGCCGTGGAAGAGGCGGCTAGTCCGCACCACGAGCTGTTTTGCGGCCGGCCGAGGCTGGACGGCATGCCGGTGCTGATCGGCGAGCTGCATAGCATGCTGCCGATTGCAGCTGCGTGGTTGATGGCCGAGAGGGAGAGATCGGCGTCATCCACCATGGGCGTCGGCTCAGGAGCGCCGCACACCAGCAGCGATCGGCTCCGTCTCGCCTACGTCATGACCGACGGCGGCGCGCTGCCGCTCGCCTACAGCCGGCATGCCGCCGAGCTGACAGCCTGCGGCTGGCTCTCCGGCACGGTCACCTACGGCCACGCCTACGGCGGCAGCCTCGAAGCCGTGAACAAGTTCACGGCGCTGCTTGCTGCCCGGCACGTGCACCGGGCAGACATCACAATCGCGACGATGGGCCCTGGCATCGTCGGCACAGGCACCCGTCTCGGCCATACGGCCACCGAGACGGCAGAGCTCGTGCACGCCGCGCATCTGCTCGGCGGCCGGCCGGTCCTCATGCCACGTATCAGCTTCGCAGACGCGCGCGAGCGGCATCGCGGACTGAGCGACCACACCCTGACGGCACTCAGCGACTTATGCCTCGTGCCGGTCACCGTGCCGATCCCGGCGAACATACCGCCGTCCGCACGGAAACACATAGAAAGCCAAATCGCAGAGAACGATTTGGCGCACAAACATACATTCATTTATATGGATGGAATAAATTGTGCTACGATATCCGAACGTATGGCAGCATACGCCATACCCCTAACAACCATGAACAGGACATTTCAAGAAGATCCCATATTTTGGGCTGGCGTGTGCGCTGCGGCGGAGTACTCCCGTTTACTAATTCGACAGAACGATTCACCAGCACCTTAGACTTGCCCCTATGCACTCCATCATGTCCCGCCATCTTACTTAATACGGCTTGCGCTGCGCTTCAATCCGCCTTGCAGTCCACCACGATCCATATAACCCGTGAGATTGGATACCATGGACGCGAGACTAACATCGCCGCCATCCAGCTCCTGGGTCAGCTTGCGCAAATACTGTTGAACTTCCCATCCTTTGCCTACGACACGAAGCTGTCCATCTGACAAAATCGATTTCATCCTCAGTTCCTCCTCGATTACTTGCAAAGTCTGATATAATGACATCGTATGCGTGTGCAGGACAAGTTATGCTTTGTAATAATTCCACACTAATTTTCGGAGATGATAACCTTGAATAACAAATTTGAAGAAGTCACGATAAAGTCTGAACCGATATTCAAAGGCCGAATAATATCGCTGCAGCTGGATACGGTAGAGCTGCCTGACGGAAAAACGGCAACCCGAGAAATCGTTAAACACCCTGGGGCTGTGGCCGTCATTGCGCTTCACGAAGATCGTATGATCGTTGTTGAACAGTTCCGCAAACCGCTCGAGAGAAGTCTCGTAGAAATTCCTGCAGGTAAACTGGATGCAGGAGAGGTACCGATTGAGGCCGCTCGCCGTGAATTAGAGGAGGAAACGGGCTTTAGCGCCGCATCTTTGCGACCCGTCTGTTCCTTTTATACCTCTCCCGGATTTGCTGATGAAATTGTGCATGTATTCCTTGCCGAGCAACTCACTCCAGGTGAACTGCGTCCGGACGAGGACGAATTTCTGGATATACAATCCATTACCCTCGAAGAAGCGAAACAATTCATTACAGACGGACGTATTCGTGATGCCAAAACCGTTACAGCTGTTTATGCCTGGGAAATCTACAAGTTAACAGGACGAATCTGACATGTCTGATCATGCACTTAATAATTCAAATGGTAACCGCTATAGAGTAGATCTCCATATCCACATCGGACGCACAGAAAAAGGCAATCCCGTTAAGATCAGCGGCAGCAAGGATCTGACCTTCTTCAACATTGCAAGGGAAGCTGCAGACCGTAAAGGGATAGACGTAGTTGGTATCATTGATTGCCAATCTCCATTGGTGCAGCAAGAAATAATGGACTATCTGCACAAAGGCGAAATGGAGGAGCTTGAGGGGGGAGGAATCCGTTATCGTCAGACGACGGTGCTGCTTGGGAGTGAAATCGAAGTCAAAGACCCAGGCTGCGGGGCCGCTCACTTATTGGTTTACTTGCCAACCTTGAGTGCGATGCAACAATTTACGCCATGGCTTAGCAGATCTATGAAAAATGTAAATCTTAGCTCCCAACGCTTGTATGTGACAGCCCGAGAACTTCAACAGGAAGTAATAGACCGCGGCGGCATTCTGATTCCAGCCCATATTTTCACCCCGTACAAAAGCGTCTACGGAAGCGCCGTCCGCCATATGGCAGAAATGCTCAACATGACCCATATAGCAGGTGTGGAGCTTGGTCTCAGCTCGGATACCGAGATGGCCAGTTATATATCAGAGCTCGACAATATCCCGTTTGTCACGAATTCAGATGCCCATTCCCTGTCCAAGATCGGGCGTGAATACAATGAGATGCGTATGGAGCAACCCACGTTCGAGGAGCTTACATTAGCGCTGGCCGGACAAAAAGGACGCGGAATTATAGCCAATTATGGACTCAATCCGCATCTCGGCAAATATCATCGAACCTACTGTGCCTCTTGTGAGACGGTACTGCCAGAGCGGCATCAGCTGGGAGAGCGTTGTCCCTATTGCGGGCATGTGAAATTCGTACGCGGTGTATTCGATCGAATCCTTGATCTTGCAGACCGAGCAGCACCCCAGATCAATCCATCCCGGCCGCCCTATCGTTATCAAATCCCTCTGCCCTTTATTCCAGGACTCGGGAAACGCAAGCTTGAGCTTCTGTTAGATCGATTTGGCACGGAGATGAATATTTTGCATCAGGTTCCGGAGATCGAGCTGGCTGACGCAGTCGGCCTTGAGATTGCTCAATGGATTCTGCAAGCACGGCATGGACATTTAACGATCGATGCAGGTGGAGGAGGACGATACGGAAAAGTGAGTACAGATCAAGTAAAGCCAATCTAGTGTTCCATATAACAGTCATAGTTTCCCGCTAGTTTCATATACATGAACAGAGTTGGACAAGGAGTAGCTGAGATTTAAGGGGGAACTGCACATGAGCTGGAACAACCGGATGCGCTCTGATCTGAAGGAACATTTATCCCTATACGTTTTTGTTTCCGTCTTGTTGGTTATGGGCGTTGTATTCGGCGCACTTATGGTAAACGCGTTGTCGACTGATCAGAGACTGGAGCTAGGCCGTCATCTGAGCAGTTTCGTTCAAATGGTCGATCAAGGTACAGAGCTTGGCGGTAAAACTTCATTTAAGCTTGCTTTTTTTATGCATTTGAAGTGGGTGCTGTTGATCTGGATGCTTGGGTTGTCCGTTGTGGGTCTGCCTTTTATTTTTCTGCTTGATTTCCTAAAAGGAGTGTTAGTCGGCTTCTCTGTCGGAGTTCTTGTTGGAGAGATGTCCTGGAAAGGCATGTTGTTCTCCCTGGTCTCTGTTGCACCGCAGAATCTGATTATTATTCCGGCCATTATGATATGCAGTGTCTCGGCGATCTCTTTTTCCCTGTATTTGATCAAGAATCGATTTCTGCAAAAAAAAGGGACGTTGTATCCGCCATTTATCCGCTTTTCGTCGGTTACTCTCACCATGATTGCACTGATGTTCGGCGTCTCTTTATTTGAAGCTTATTTATCCCCGATCTTGATGCAATGGGTAACGCCTATGCTCAGTGCTATTGCGGAATAATATAAATCCCCCTATAATGGTTACATGCGCGGAAAAGGCGACAATGCTCTAAGGGGGAAGGGTATGGAAGCACGAATCGACAAGATCAAGCAGCAGCTGCAATCGCATGGCTATAAGCTGACACCCCAACGCGAAGCGACCGTTCGCGTCCTGCTTGAGAACGAAGAGGATCATCTCAGCGCGGAAGATGTGTTCATGCTCGTTAAGGACAAGGCTCCGGAAATTGGGCTCGCGACGGTATACCGTACGTTGGAATTGTTAAGCGAGCTTCACGTTGTGGAAAAGATGAACTTCGGAGACGGGGTTGCTAGATATGACCTTCGAAGCGACAATGCTTATCACCATCACCATCACTTGATCTGCGTGAAATGCGGAGCAGTCGATGAGATAATGGAAGATTGGCTTACCCCTCTGGAAGAAAGATTAGCTGTGGAGTACAATTTCAAGGTGCACGACCACAGACTGGATTTCCAAGGGATTTGTCACCGCTGTAATGAGAAGGAAGCCAAAGAGTCGGCAGGCGAGCAGGGATAATAGGAATGATTCATACCGCATGAGAATGGAAAGTCCCGTTTATTTATAAACAGGGGCTTTTTTAGTTTAGATACAAGCATCGGATGACGAGCCCTGAAACAGGATAATTAGTATATTTTCCTTCACGGAAGGGAACCTAATGGGCGAGGAGCGATTGATGGACACCATGCATAATTTATATCAAAGCATATCATGTCTAGAGATAAACGCGAGGAGGGTGGAAGCCTATGACCAGCTTAAATCGCTGTGTAGTCGGCGTACCTAAAGAGATCAAGAACAACGAGAATCGTGTAGCCCTTACACCTGCAGGCGTGCATATGCTGCAATTAAGCGGGCATGAGATTATAGTGGAGCGCTCTGCAGGAGCGGGAAGCGGCTTTACCGACGAGGAATACAGCCTCGCAGGAGCTGTTATTGCGGAGACGGCCGCCCAGGTGTGGGAACGCGCAGATATGATTGTGAAGGTGAAGGAGCCGTTACCGAGTGAATACGGGTATTTTCGGGAAGGGCAGCTGCTGTTCACCTATCTCCACCTCGCTGCTGAGCTTGATTTGACTCATGCGCTTATTAAGAGCAAGGTGACGGGGATTGCCTATGAAACGATACAAGCACCCAATGGCAGCCTTCCGCTGCTCACTCCTATGAGTGAAGTAGCAGGAAGAATGTCTGTTCAGATAGGTGCGCAATTTCTGGAGAAATTGTACGGGGGACGAGGTATTCTGCTGGGCGGTGTACCTGGAGTACCTCCAGGGATCGTCGTCATTCTCGGCGGCGGCATTGTAGGGACCAATGCAGCCAAAATGGCGTTAGGACTCGGAGCAGACGTTGTTATTGTTGAACGGAGCGCAGATCGGATGAGAGCGATAGATGATATATTCGGGGGGCGCGTCAAAACACTGATGTCCAACCCGCACAATATCGCAAACGCGGTGCAAAAAGCGGATCTATTGATCGGTGCCGTACTCATACCCGGTGCGCGGGCGCCGAAGCTGGTAACGGAAGCGATGGTCAGCCAGATGAAAAAAGGGGCCGTTATCGTTGACGTTGCGGTAGATCAAGGAGGATCGATTGAGACCGTTGATCGCGTTACAACTCACAGCAATCCTACTTATGAGAAGCATGGTGTCATTCACTATGCGGTAGCCAATATGCCTGGAGCGGTACCGCGGACATCTACGTTTGCGTTGACGAATGTAACGATCAGTTACGTTCTTGAGCTGGCCAACAAAGGGTATGAGAGAGCGGTCCGGGACAATGCTTCTCTGCGATTGGGAGTGAACACCCATGCCGGTTCTGTGACGCATCCTGCTGTTGCAGATGCAGTAGGTTTGCCTTTTGTCGCATTGGACACTACCGGCTAAAAGCTTGTCATATTCCAATCATGATGATCATAATCTTAGCCTAGACTGCTGAAAGAGGGACAAGGAGGCATGATGAAACGTGATAGTATCCATAAGAAGATGGCTGATGAGATTGAAATTCACGATCATGTTTTTTGTGCTGACTTTGGCGGTCTATTATTTGTTTCAGATCGTATCGGGGTGGGTTGAGCCAGCAGAGCGTTATAAGGAGCCAACAGGCAAAGCAGTCAAGGTGTTCCAAAACCAGAACAGCTATGGAGAGCAATCGACTTCGTTAGCAGACCGCCTGTTCCTGTTCTATTGGTACGGAGAATAGCAAGCAGGAATTCCTGCTTGAAGTGTGGAATGAATGAGGGATGTTCAATATTAGGTAAGGAAGGACCAATCCCTCGATGAAACAACATCTGCACGCGTTCATTCAATATTTATCCGTCGAGAAAAATCTTGCCAAGAACACCGTGGAATCGTATGAACGAGATTTGCTGCAATATATCGACTTTCTCCTGCGTTCAGAAACAAGCTCCATCGAAGATACGAATAAAATACATGTGCATCAATATATGCAATCCCTGCGTCAGCAAGGTAAGGCCATAGCTACAGTTTCACGTATTATGGTTTCATTAAGGGCGTTTTATCAATATTTGCTTCGTGTGCGGAGTATCAGCAGCGATCCGACGCTGCAGTTAGAAACACCTAAGCCCGTTAAACGAACGCCAACGATTATGACGATGGAAGAGATTGAGGCTTTGCTGCAATCACCGGATTCCTCAGAACCAAGCGGCTCACGGGATAAGGCGATGCTGGAGCTGTTATATGCAACCGGCATTCGCGTGTCTGAGCTTATTTCACTGGATGTAGCCGATATTAATCTTGAGCTAGGGTTTGTACGTTGTCCAGGTAAAGGGCTGAAGGAACGGATTATTCCTCTGGGAGGTATAGCCATTCAGTCGCTGGACGTATATATAGGTACTATGCGGCCTCAGCTGCTCCGCTCAGAGAACGAGGAGCCGGCGCTGTTCTTGAATCATTTGGGAACAAGATTAACACGTCAGGGCTTCTGGAAAATAATGAAAAAGGCTGTCAAAGAAGCAGGAGGCCGTCAGGAAGTGACGCCGCATACTTTGCGCCATTCGTTCGCTTCTCATATGCTTTCGAACGGGGCCGATATAAGAGCCGTGCAGGAAATGCTGGGACACGCCGATATATCGACCACACAAATGTATGCTGCGGTTACCAAATTAAGGATGAAAGATATTTATGACCAGGCTCACCCGCGGGCTAAGAGAAGTGGAGTGTAGGGAGTCATGCCGAGGAGGTGTGGCTTCTTTTTTTCTACAGACATGTGGATGATATGGTAAATTTGTGCATGTTTTGCAAAGCGCTGGACGGCGTGAGATAATACTCTAAAAACAACAGCAGGAGGGTATTCCTGATGACCTATAAACGTATATGTTTGGTCGTATTGGATAGCGTGGGGATTGGTGAGCTTCCAGATGCAGACCAATTCGGGGATGCAGGTTCTCATACTTTGGGACATATTGCAGAGCGGGTACAAGGCTTTGCTTTGCCGAATATGCAGAAACTTGGTCTTGGCAATATTGCTTCGCTGCAAGGAATTCCACCTGTACAGGAGCCACAAGCCTGCTACGGGAAGATGGCGGAAGTGTCCGTAGGCAAAGATACGATGACCGGTCATTGGGAGCTCATGGGACTCAAAGTGACAATTCCTTTCCAGACCTACCCGGACGGATTCCCTCCCGATCTTCTGCAAGCATTCGTAGAGAAGACAGGACGAGCCGTAATAGGCAACAAACCAGCTTCTGGCACAGAGATTCTGGATGAGCTGGGTGAAGAACAGATGAAGACTGGGGCCTGGATCGTCTATACCTCAGCGGATAGTGTAATGCAAATTGCAGCGCACGAAGAAGTAATCCCGCTGGACGAGCTCTATGCAGCCTGTACAATTGCCCGTGAGTTAACCGTAGGTGAACATGCCGTAGGCCGCATCATCGCCAGACCATACATAGGCAAGCCGGGAGCATTCAAACGAACTCCGAACCGCCATGATTATGCCGTCACGCCTCCAGCCCCAACAGTAATGAATAGTCTTAAGGACGCGGGACTTGATTGCATAGCTATTGGTAAAATCAACGATATCTACTCAGGTGAAGGGGTTACGACCGCTATCCATACGAAAAGCAATGAACACGGAATGGAAGAGACGATCGAGGTGATGGGCAAGCCGTTCCATGGATTATCCTTCACCAATCTGGTTGACTTCGACTCCCTATATGGGCACCGCAGAGATACAGAAGGATATGGACAAGCTTTGCAAGCATTCGACCGCGAGCTGCCGCGGCTCATGGCTAACATCGGGCATGAAGATCTGCTCCTGTTGACAGCGGATCATGGGAATGACCCTACTCATCCGGGTACAGACCATACTCGGGAATACGTCCCGCTTCTCGCTTGGAGTCCGAGCCTGAAGCAAGGGGGTTCACTTGGTGTGAGATCGACCTTTGCTGATTTGGGAGCTACGATCGCTGATAATTTCGGTATTCCAATGCCTCCGAACGGTACGAGCTTTTTGTCACAATTGAAATGAATCCATAATAGAAAAGAAAGGCTGGGGATGTTGCCCATGAATGTCATAGAGCAGATTGAAAGGGCTCGTCAGTTTATTGAAGAAGAAATTCCGTATCAACCCGAGATCGGGCTCATCCTGGGTTCCGGTCTTGGTGTGCTGGCAAACGCCATGGAAGACGTTACAGTTATCCATTATAGTGAAATTCCGCATTTTCCAGTGTCTACTGTAGAAGGACATGCAGGAGAGCTGCTAGTGGGGACGATTGAGGGCCGCAAAGCGATTATGATGAAGGGACGTTTTCACCTCTATGAAGGGTACGACGCTCAGACAGTAGCTTTTCCGATCCGTGTGATGAAGGCATTGGGGGTTCAGACCTTGCTCGTTACCAATGCTGCTGGCGGTGTGAATACGTCGTATCAATCCGGTGACCTTATGCTGCTCTCCGATCATATCAATCTGATGTATCGCAATCCTTTGATGGGACCGAATGATCATTCTTTTGGTGTACGGTTCCCAGATATGTCACAGGCATACAGTGACCGACTTCGCCAGATCGCGCATGAAGCGGCACAAGAGCAAGGACTCAAGCTGCAAGAAGGCGTATACGCTGCAATGACAGGCCCTAGTTATGAGACGCCGGCAGAGATCAGGATGCTGCGTACACTGGGCGCTGATGCGGTGGGCATGTCTACCGTGCCAGAGGTTGTAGCAGCTAGACACGCGGGCTTAGAGGTTATTGGGATATCCTGCATTACCAATATGGCGGCGGGGATACTCGAGCAGCCGCTGTCCCACGACGAAGTGATGGAGACTGCAGAGCGGGTCAAAGGTACTTTTTTGAACTTGGTTCAGCGGATTATTAAGAAGATCTAAGCAACTGGTCTTAACATTATTCTGTGATTTCTATCATTAATGCAGGAGGATTAGAAATGGAACATAACCAATATCAACAAATCGAGGAAGCCGTTACATATATTCAAGGACAAATAGGTCAACAAACACCCGTTATCGGTATGGTTCTAGGCTCAGGACTGGGAGATCTTGCGCATGAGGTTGAGGAAGCTATTGCCATTCCCTATTCGAACATTCCACATTTTCCGGTATCGACTGTCGAAGGTCATGCTGGACAATTCGTCATTGGCAAGCTTGAGGGCAAAACGGTCATCGTCATGCAAGGCCGTTTTCACTACTACGAAGGCTATTCCATGCAAAAAGTCGTATTTCCGATCTATGTCATGAAGCAGCTTGGTGTACGGACCGTAGTGATGACCAATGCGGCCGGGGGTATGAATAGAGCTTTTCGACCGGGTGATCTGATGCTGATTTGTGATCATATCAACTTGACTGGCGACCATCCATTAATCGGCCGGAATGATCCGAAGCTCGGAGTCCGATTCCCGGACATGTCCGAAGCATACAGCCGTAAGTTCCGCGAGCTTGCACATCGCTTATCAAGTCAGATCCGGGGGGATGACGGTGATGCCTTAGAGCTTCAAGATGGGGTTTATTGCGGAATCAGCGGGCCTGCTTATATGACGCCTGCCGAGCTCAAAATGCTTGTTGTAATGGGCGGAGATGCAGTCGGCATGTCTACTGTAGGCGAGGTTATTGCTGCTAGACATGCGGGGATGAGCGTCTTAGGAATATCCTGTATTACAGATATGGCGATCGGTGAAGAACTGGAGCCTCTTACGCATGAGCAAGTGGTTGATGTGGCGAATCGGACAAAACCGAAGTTTATTGCTTTGGTCAAAGCTTTCGTCCGAGAAGTGGAATAAAGGAAATACATATGGAGTCGAACGACCAAGGAAGTCTAGATGCCCGTTGGGAGTCAGGTTGGTCTTATTTGAAACAAATTACAGGCGATAAGGGGGAGCAGACCATTGCTCGGCTCAGGCAGTTCAGCCCGGATTTGTGTGATCTGATCATTTCATTCGCCTACGGCGACATTTACGCCAGAGATGGACTTGATTTGAAGCAGCGGATGATCGTCACCTTAACAACACTGATCACGCAGGGCGGCTGTGACAAGGAGCTGGAGGTACATATTGGTTCTGCTCTGAATGTAGGGCTCACACCAAAAGAAATCATTGAGATTATGCTTCATTGTATTCCGTATATCGGGTTTCCGAAGGTAATGAATGCAGTTGGCACAGCAAGAGAAGTGTTCGAGTCCAAAGGAATTCGACTGTAGCAAGGAGCGGGGGTTCTGAATAAAGATGGAAGGGCAACGCTCCATTACTTATATGCAAGGTGTTGCGCTGTACATGGGAGCTGTTCTGGGCTCTGGAATTCTTATTTTACCAGGATATACGGCACAAATTGCGGGTCCTGCATCTATCCTGTCGTGGATCGCTATGTCTTTGATCAGTATCCCGCTTGCCTATACGTTCGCTAGGCTTGCACTCAAGTACCGGGATTTCGGCGGCGTTGCCAAAATAGTTGAGCAAGCATTCGGCGCAACATGGGGCGCTTTGGTTGGATGGTTCTTCTTCGTCTGGGTTTCTACGGGACAAGCGGTTGTGGGATTAACGGGGGCTGCTTATATGGTGGCAGCGTTCCACCTGCCTGCTGTGTGGGAGTATTTATTCGCATTTGGTTTTCTAGTAGCCGCGCTAATCACTAATTTGCTTGGCATGAGGGCAAGCGCCAGACTATCCCTTGGATTAAGCGGAGCCGTGCTGATTCTGCTTCTGGTTACGATCGCTTTATCTTTGCCGGATGTTGAACGCGCTCAGTTCTCGAATTTTATGCCCCATGGTATTAGCGGAATCGGACAGGCTTGTGTATTGATTTTCTGGGCTTTCTTCGGTTGGGAGAGCATTACACACCTTGTTCCAGAGTTCCGTAATCCGGAGAGGGATGTCATGCGCAGTACCTGGTCAAGTGTATTCATTATTGGTGCGACTTACACCCTGTTATCTATCGTAACGGTGGGTACAGGTCTATATGGGGACCAGGCTACAGCTGCTCCGTTGGCCGAATTGATGGGACGCGCAGTCGGCTTCAGCGCCAGTATGGCAACCGCCATAGTAGCATGTATTGTATGTCTGGGAACACTGAACGTTTACTTGGCCAGCTCGTCTCGTTTAGGTTATGCGCTTGCCAAGCAAAGAAGATTTCCCGCTTGGTTCGGAGGGTTGGATGCTCGCGGTGTTCCTTATCGAAGTGCGGTCTTTCTGTTCGCGACGAACACACTCACATTAGTCGCTACCTATTGGTGGAGTATAAGCACGGATCGCCTTATTCTGGTTCCGACTACGCTCGGTATCGCTGTATATGTGATCGCCTCTTTCGCTTGTGTGAAGCTGCTGTGGCATGATCGGATCGGGCGCTGGTCCTCCATGCTTGCTGCGTGTTTCTGTCTCGCTGTTGCGCCATTTTCGATGTCTTACATAGCCGTTCCGCTAATCGTAGCCGTCGTTTGTATCATCTATATCCATACACGTAAAGGATCGGAGGTCGAAGCTTCATGAGAACGGTAGATTTGATTCAGAAGAAACGGGACGGAGGCGAGCTTAGCCGCGAGGAGATTGCCTTTTTGATTCAAGGCTACAGTGCTGGGTCTATTCCCGATTACCAGCTGTCCGCATGGGCAATGGCTGTGTTTTTCAAAGGCATGTCGGCGCGCGAGACCGCCGACCTGACTTTGGAGATGGCCGCCTCGGGCGATCAAGTCGACCTAAGCCCGATTGCCGGCGTCAAGGTCGATAAGCACAGCACAGGTGGTGTCGGAGATACGACAACGCTTGTGCTGGCGCCTCTTGTGGCCGCGGCCGGTGTACCGGTCGCGAAGATGTCCGGCCGTGGGCTCGGCCACACGGGCGGCACGATCGACAAGCTGGAGTCGATCCCTGGCTTCCGTGTCGAGCTCACGCAGGAGCAGTTCGTGGAGCAGGTTAACCGGCACGGCATCGCCGTGATGGGCCAGTCGGGGAACATAACCCCGGCGGACAAGAAGCTGTACGGTCTGCGGGACGTGACGGGAACCGTAAATTCCATCCCACTCATCGCAAGCTCCATCATGAGTAAGAAGATCGCTTCGGGAGCCGATGCCATCGTGCTCGACGTGAAGACAGGCAATGGAGCGTTCATGAAGACGTTGGACGACTCTATCAAGCTGGCGGAAGCTATGGTGGCGATTGGCGAGGAGGTCGGGCGTGAGACGGTTGCCGTAATCAGCAGCATGGAGCAACCGCTGGGTATTGCGGTCGGCAACGCACTCGAGGTGAAGCTGGCAATTGAAACGTTGAAGGGCCAAGGACCTAAGGATCTCGAGAAGCTCTGCCTGACATTAGGCGCGCACATGCTCGTGCTTGGCGGTAAGGCACTGGATGTAGCAGAAGCAGAGGAAATACTGCGGGAGTTGATCCGCAAAGGGTATGCGCTCAAGAAGTTCAAGGAGTTCGTCGCTGCGCAAGGCGGGTCGCCTTCCTTCATCGATCAGCCCGCACAATTACCTATGGCCCAATCCATCGTGTCCATTCCATCGGTATCCGCAGGCTATGTCTCCGCGATAGAAGCTGAACGCATCGGAATCGCGGCAATGCTGCTAGGAGCAGGACGAGAGACGAAGGAGGCCACTATCGACCTCGCTGCTGGAATTGTTCTGGCGCGTAAGGTTGGAGATCGAGTAGAGACAGGTGATTCCCTTGTCGAGCTTCATACCAATCGTACCGATGCCAAGCTAATGGACGAGGTGAGGCAGCATATTATCGAGGCTTATACCATAACGGAGCAGGAACCGGAGCAGTTGCCCCTCATTTATGCAATCGTTACGAAGGCTGGCGTGGAACGATACTAAGTTCATTGATTTGATAACACTCACAGGTAAGGATGTGAGTGTTTTTATTTTGTTGTTCGCCTAGCAAAACCGGAGGTGAGCGCATATTTATTTCAAGGAATACGATTCCAACAGCGGTTCGAGCATGCTTTTCTGCCCTCCCACGCGCCAACTGAACTCAACCGCCAACGACCTGGCCGGGCTAACAGTCAGGCTGTTCTTATTGTAACTGCAAAACCTGCAGTTAATTTCTCTCGAACGGCAGCAATTTGATTTATTACTGTAAAACCTGCATCTAATTATCCCAGTTTTACCGAAGAGAGCCGGATATCCAAGAAATAACGGTACGAAGTGCAGTTATTTTGTTACAATGCCTCAATCCCAAAAAAGTAACTGCAGCTTTTGCAGTTAAAGGGTAAGTCGTGCTCTTTCTATGACAGGAGGCGCATTAGTGGTAAGGCCTAAGTATTAACTTCTTTTTAATCTAACACTCATTGAAACGAAATAACGGAATTAATCCGCCAGACTCCGTTTATTTGTCCTAAAGCGGAAAATCCGCTCTACAGCTTGACGCAACGCTGCTTAGCATTACTCATGAATGCGAATCAAAGTTGTACCCAGCAAAACACGGAGCGCACAAAAAACATAACTCGATGATCCAAAGTTGAACAGAAGAGGGCAGGAAGGTGGAGCGGAAAAGCGTCAGCGGTCGCCTTTGCACTTGAATTCTCACCACCAAAAACAGTTCAAAAGAATTCAAATGCAACAGCGATTGGAGCCCGCCTTGCTGCCCTCCCACGCGCCTAACTAAAAGCAACCGACAAGAATTATAAACGTTTTGTTATAAATAAGGGATTAGTGTATAGTCTTTGTATAAGTATGAAACGGTTAGAGAAAGGTGAGCTTCTATGTACAATATGAAACGGGTAGTTCAGCTAGTGGGGATTCCTGCAGTGACGATACGCGCCTGGGAGAACCGATACGGAGTTATTGAGCCAGGACGAACAGAGGGCGGACATCGGCTGTATACCGATCAGAACATAGAGGATTTGCGTTGGCTGAAACAGCAAGTATCCGAAAAAGGATTTACGATTAGTCTTGCTGCTCAAATGTTGAAGAAGCGAAAAGAAGAAGTGGAGACAAACTTTCAAGTATTTGCTGAAAGCTTTGCTACATATAACGAGATATGTGAGCAATTATATGATGAATTGGTAAGTTTCGGCATTGAACGTGCTCATTTCATCTTGGATCGGGCTTTTGCTGCTTATCCCTACGAGGAGATATTTCATCGCGTGTTAGCGCCTATTATGTATCGGGTCGGAGATGAGTGGCAATCCGGTTGGGTCAGTGTGGCCCAGGAGCATTTCGTCAGCAATTTTGTATACCAGCGTTTCTTTCATTACTTCAGGCAACTTCCCGCAATCCCGTCATTGCCCAAGATGATAGCGTTTTGTCCGGAGGGTGAGCACCATCAGTTGGGCTTGCTGTTATTCGTGTTATTTTTGCGAAAAAAAGGGATTGAAGTCGTGTATCTTGGTGCCAACACCCCTATTGATGGAGTGCGTAAAATTGTTGGTGATATGGAGATCGCTTATATCTGCTTATCGCTAACGAGTAAAGAGCAGCTGAAAGAAACGTCCAAGGCCATCCAGGATCTAAGCGAACAGTTCCCAGAACTTAAGTTCGTTCTCGGCGGAAAAGGGTTCCTGCACATCGAGCAATCAATGAAGTGGTGGGTGCTCGATGGAACTAAGGAAGATTGGGAGAGGTGGTATCAAACCGAACAGGTCCTATGGACGTCTCCCAAGCCTGTTGAACGAAGAGTTTAATAGCAGCAGGTGATCGTCAGTCTGGTCAGGAGGAAAGAAAGGTTATGAGTACCGAACAAAGAAAGACAGAACATATTCGCATTTGCTTGGAACAATCTGTTGCGGGTAAAGGCATCACATCAGGGTTGGAGCAATATCGATTCAGGCATCAAGCTCTTCCGGAGCTGGATTTCGCCCAGATTGATCTATCTGCAGAGTTTCTAGGCAAAAAAGTAGCGACCCCATTCCTCATTAGTTCCATGACCGGAGGGACGGAGGCCGCGAAGCGCATAAACAGACATCTTGCCCAGGCAGCGCAGCAGTTGGGTTGGTCCATGGGGGTTGGCTCGGTCAGGGCAGCAATAGAGAAAGCTGAGCTCGTCGATACGTTTCGAATACGTGATGTCGCTCCAACGATTCCGCTCCTTGCTAACTTGGGTGCTGTTCAGTTGAACTATGGATATGGTGCGGAGGAATGCAAGCGCGCTGTGGACATGCTTGAGGCGGATGGTCTTGTGTTGCATCTGAATGCTATGCAGGAAGTTTTTCAACCTGAAGGAAACACCAATTTCAGACACCTGCTTCAGCGGATTGAGCATGTATGCCATACGCTTGCGATACCGGTGGGGGTAAAAGAGGTAGGCTGGGGAATAGATGGAGTGACAGCAAGGCGGCTGCTGGATGTTGGGGTAAGCTTTATTGATGTGGCGGGAGCAGGCGGCACTTCATGGAGCGAGGTCGAGAAGCACCGCTCCGCGGACGTCATACGCCGTCAGGCTGCCGACGCTTTCGCGGACTGGGGCGTGCCTACGGCAGCCTGTGTCCGTGACGTACGCCGGCATGCGCCGGACGCGCTCGTTGTCGCAAGCGGCGGACTCGCGAGCGGCGTCGACGCCGCGAAGGCGATCGCGCTTGGCGCGGACATCGCCGGCTTCGGACGCGGCTTGCTAGCCGCAGCCGTGGACGGCGAAGAGGCCGTCCAGCAGGCGCTCGCGCAAGCCGAGTTCGAGCTGCGCGTGGCGATGTTCGGCATCGGCGCGCGGACGCTGCGGGACCTGCGCGGGACGGCCGCACTCGTTCCGGCGTCCTCCTTTGCCGCGCCGCTCGCATAGATCCGCCGAAGAAATTCGTGCGGATCTGCAAATTCAGACCCAGTAGGGATACGACTACTAGCTCGATATCCTTACTGGGTCTTATTTGAGCTCTCTTATCGACTCGCGAAATGCTCCAGGCCAAATTCCTCGTGTGCGCTTGAATGCCTTGGAGAAATGATGGACATCAGCGAATCCGCAATAAACCGCAATGTCCTGCAAAGTGAGCTCGGTCGTGCGCAATAACTCCTCACTGTGCTGCAGCCGAAGCTTGAGCAAATACTGGTGCGGAGGCATGCCGAACGTCTCGCGAAACACCGCACTGAATCGCGAGGGCGACAAGTTAGCTCGCATGGCCATGTCTTTGACGGACAAAGATTCAGAAAGATGGAAGGAGAGGAAGGCGGTAATCCAATTCAAGGATGGCGTTGTAGAGGTCGGTTGCCGCTCAGCCGACGTGTACTTCTTCAGAATCGACAATATAAGCTCCGTGGCAAGAGTTTGTGCTTCTATTTGCTCGATTGCCTCGCGGTTTTGCCAGCATTGTACCATCCGGAGTAAGGTATCACGGAATTGAATGGGATGCTCCGGAACAAATCGTACTGGCACATGAATCCCATGCAGGTCGTTTAATCGGGGCTGCATGAGGGATTGATAAGCAGTCAAATCCAACTGACCGGCACCCGTCGGGAAGCTCTGCTCTCTAAGCGGATTATAAAAAAAATCCAAATGAGCAAATGGAGTAATTGTATTGGTCGTCCCTTGAAGGGTATGCACACTGTTAGGCTGAATCAAGCAAAATTGTCCGCTTTCGAACGTGTAGTCAACCCCATCCACATGGATCAGGCAATTTCCCTCCTGCACGTAGATCAACAAATAATCCAGCAAACGTCGAATGGGCATATGCCAAGGGGTACGTACAGCGAACTCGCTAGTTCGAATGAAGGGAACAACGGGTTGACGGCTAATGAGCTCTTCTAAGGTTGTTGTCATTGTTCTTGACCAGAATGTGCTGAGCATGGTCGATCTCTTACTTGTATGGGTGAAGCTTGAGTCATGCTGGTTTCGCTCATTAAGGAGTGCTCCTTTCCAATAATCATTCGATACCCCTAATTTATCAGAAGAGTACGCATTTGAACAGTCGTTTTTGACAATAAAGCTAGTCGGGATAAACAATGTCATGCTTGCTTCTGAATCGTATAATAGAGCTGTACTCTAACAGGAAAAGTTCTATTAACCCATAGAAAGAAGGTTCTCAGTATGGACATTAACACTAACAGTCTTCCCGATTTACAACAATCTTACGAATTGACACAGGATCAGATAAGGGCCTACAACGAGAAGGGTCACATTATGCTTCGCGAGGTCGCGGGTCATGATGAAGTTAATGCGTACAGACCTATTATCAACGATCTCGTAAGACAATTAAACAAAAATTCCAAGCCGATTGAAGAGCGGGATACGTACGGGAAGGCATTTATTCAAATCGGCAACGTATGGGTGAAGAGCGAAGCTGTTCAACGTTTTGTGTTCGCACGTCGGTTTGCCAAAATTGCTGCTGACCTTATGGGAGTGGATCGGGTGCGAATCTATGCGGATCAAGCGCTGTTCAAAGAACCGGGTGGCGGTCATACACCTTGGCATCAGGATCAGATCTACTGGCCGCTGGATACGAGTCATACGATTACCATGTGGATGCCGCTTGTCCCGATCCCGGAAGAAGTAGGTTCCATGACATTTGCATCCGGAACCCATAAATCAGGACATATTACCAAACAAGTCATCTCGGACGAGTCCCACAAGACATTGAAATCATATATTGAGCAGACAGGGATAGAGACGATTAATTACGGCGGGATGAGTGCAGGGGATGCTACTTTTCACGCAGGGTGGACGCTTCACAGCGCTCCGTCTAATCCTACTGAGCAGATGAGGGAAGTTATGACAATCATCTTCTACGCAGACCCTACATTTCTGCTTGAACCCGATAGTAATGCGCGCAGAAATGATCTGAATGGCTGGTTCCCGGGACTGAAGGGCGGCGACTTGGCCGAAGGTCCGATTCATCCCGTCCTGTTCGATCGCAACGCAGAATAGTTCTAACATTCTAGTTTATTATCCCATCTGTTAACCAGGAAAAGCACGGCAACTCCAAGCGTTCCTTTTGCGTAATCCAGCATCAGGCAGGAGTAGTCGTGCTTTTATTTTTCGTAAATGGGTATCACTTCCATAACTTTGCATTAGACTTGCTTCCATCGTTTAATTTCCTGAATTTGTGGCGAAACTAGTAGAAGGTTTTCCATACTCATAATGGGGTAAATTTGGGAGTTATTGATCTAGGAGGGGTATAATGGTGCTCAGAAGAAGTTGTCTGGGGTTGTTAAGCTTACTATTGTTATTTGCTTTATGTTCGCCCGTATTAGCGGCCGATGAGAAATCAGTGAAGCCTGTTGCGGAGGTAGCTCCTGCTGTTGAACTAGCGCCAAACGCTACTTCTGCCGTATTGATGGATGCGGACACCGGGACGGTTCTCTATGAGAAGAACATGAATGAGAAAAAGCCGCCAGCCAGCATCACGAAGATTATGACTTTGGTTCTTATTATGGAAGCGCTGGATCAAGGCAAGATCAAGATGGATGAGAAGGTCCGCACTAGTGAGTATGCAGCATCAATGGGCGGCTCACAGATTTTCCTGGAACCTGGTGAGGAATTAACGGTTGAGGAAATGTTGAAAGGCATAGCAATGGCATCCGGCAATGATGCTTCTGTTGCAATGGCTGAGAAGATCAGCGGTTCTGAGGAAGCTTTTGTACAGATGATGAATGCGAAAGCTAAACAGCTAGGGATGAACAACACGAATTTCGTTAACGTCAACGGATTGCCGGCAGATAATCATTTTACGACCGCTTATGATATTGCCATGATGTCCAAGGAATTGCTGAAGCACGAGGAAATCACCAAATTTACCGGTATGTATCAAGATTACTTGCGTAAAGAAACAGCCAAGCCGTTCTGGTTAGTGAATACGAATAAGCTTGTCCGATTTTACCCGGGTGCTGACGGTTTGAAGACTGGGTACACGAGTGAAGCTAAATTTTGTTTATCGGCAACGGCCAAGCGGGATAATTTCCGTGTAGTTGCAATCGTGATGGGAGAACCGAATACGAAGACACGTAATGCGGAAGTAACGAAGCTCTTCGATTACGCCTTCTCACAGTATTCGAATCACCCCATTTTCAAGGCGGGCGATGAAATCGGTACATTGAGGGTGGAGAAAGGGATACTTACACAAGTCCCATTAACTGCATCCCATCAATATTCGGTACTACTCAAGAAAGGCGAAGCCAACGCTGATATTCGTCATGAACTGCAGCTTGAGCCAAATCTCAAAGCACCGATCACCGCAGGGCAGCCGATAGGGAAGCTGGTTGTGTTCAAGAGTGATGTGAAGATTGCGGAGTTCGCGATTGAGGCACCTTCAAATGTGTCAAAAGCCGGACTGTGGACACTGATGAAGCGGACGGGCGCACGTTTGTTTACGATAGAGTGACGGTTTAGGTTTATTGCGACATATATACCCCACACCCACAAAGGAAAGTGAGGCGCTGAAGCGTATTCGATTCCTTTGTGGGGCACCAATTCGCCATAAAAGCTCAAAAAATGTCTAATTGTATCGTTTTATTGAAAGAAATAGCAGTTTTCTTCTAGTTTTGTCGCCTTGCAGGAATTAGCATTCGTTTCGTAGAAATTAGACAGCAACACGAAGGGAGTGAGGCTAACTGTGAGTCTGCAGATTGAATTGGAGCATTACCGAAGAACGTTGATCGTCCGTTTGCGCGGTGAATTGGATCATCATTCGGCGGAGACTGTTCGTACCCGTATGGAAGAAGCGATTCTGAAGGGTGATACCCGTCACGTCGTACTGAGCCTGAAGGATTTGTCCTTTATGGACAGCTCGGGTCTTGGCGTCATATTGGGCCGTTATAAACAGATCACCGGCAAGGGCGGTAAGATGGTTGTTTGCGAAGTGAATTCTGCCGTTTATCGGTTATTCGAATTGTCAGGCCTTTTCAAGATTTTAGCATTTCAGGAGAATGAGAGACTTGCACTTTCCAGTCTGGAGGTCGTGTCATGAGTGGACCTAATTTTATGACCTTGCAGTTTGCCAGTCGTTCACAGAATGAAGCCTTCGCGCGTGTTGCGGTAGCCGCCTTTGTCTCTCAGCTTGATCCGACACTTGAGGAATTGACGGATATCAAGACGGTCGTATCAGAGGCTGTGACGAATTCTATCATCCACGGTTATGACGAAAGAACCGATGGTGTAATTACCATATCGGCCACTATTGAGGGTGATAGAGTACAGATTAGTATTGAAGATTCCGGTAACGGGATCGATGATGTTGAGATGGCAAGAGAGCCTTTGTTCACCACGAAGCCGGAGATGGAGCGTTCCGGGATGGGCTTTACCATTATGGAAAATTTCATGGACGAAGTTTCCGTTATGTCTGCGCCTGGAGAAGGCACCAAGGTTACGATGGTCAAGCGGATAGAATCCAAAAAAGCGCTGTATAACTAGGGGTAGGTGACAATGGATGTGGATCTGAAGCATGCCTCACACAGTTATTTAGACGATAACGAAGTCAAAAGGCTGATTGCTCTTAGTCAAGCTGGCGACTCATTAGCGCGTGAAACGCTTGTGAACTGCAACATCCGCCTGGTCTGGTCGGTTGTGCAGCGCTTCTTGAACAGAGGATATGAGCCGGAAGACTTGTTTCAAATCGGTTGTATCGGTCTCTTGAAATCTGTCGATAAATTCGATTTGTCCTATGACGTCAAATTTTCCACCTATGCCGTGCCTATGATAATCGGAGAGATTCAGAGGTTTCTTCGTGATGATGGGACCGTAAAGGTGAGCCGCTCCTTAAAGGAGTTGGCTAATAAAGTGCGTAAGAAGAAGGATGAGCTGTCGAGGCGTCTTGGACGACTGCCGACGATTAGTGAAGTGGCGGAAGATCTCGGTATCACGTCTGAAGAAGTAGTATTCGCCCAGGAAGCGAATAAACCGCCTACATCGATTCACGAGACCGTGTTCGAGAATGACGGAGATCCCATTACACTAATGGATCAGATTGCTGATGAAGGTCAGGAGCGTTGGTTTGATAAGCTGGCGCTTAACGAAGCGATTAACACATTGAACGATAGGGAGCGGCTGATTGTGTATCTGAGATATTTCCGCGATCAGACACAGTCCGAGGTGGCCAACCGCCTAGGCATCTCTCAGGTACAAGTATCCCGATTGGAGAAGAAGATTCTCCAAGTCATAAAAGAACAGATCGCCCAATAAGGCGATCTGTGCGGCTGCCGAGTTTTAATCGGCAGTCTTTTTATTATGCAAGCCGCTTCAGCACTGGGCGCCGCTCATCTCATTCGTGAACATGCGCTTGTATTCCTTTGGCGTAACCCACTCGGCACTAGCTGGGGCGTAGTGGAATTGCAAGGCACGGCGTCTCTTATTGGTGAAGTTGCTTGGTGTGCCGTGATGAAGCAGGCCGTGAAAGAACAGCATGCCGCCAGGCTGCAATGGAGCTACATAAGCTCTATTCACATCAACATTCTCATCACACATCTGCCAGTCTCTGACGGCATAATGCGGCACACCTCCGCGCATATGCGATCTCGGGATAATATGCATGCAGCCATTATCCACGCCGGCCTCGTCCAGCGCGATCCATACCCCGACAATGGCTTTCTCGAAGTCTAGTCCCCGATAAGCCATATCCTGATGCCAAGGCTTCTCTCCTCCTCCTTGAGGCGGTTTCAATAATGCCATATCCTGGACGAGCTTGCCTGGTTCCCCAAGAATCAATTCCACCGTTCTCAGGATAGCTGGATCAAAGGCAATATCATAAAAGCGCTGATCGTAATATACGAAATCGGCAATTTTTCTTGTGGCAAGCTCGAATTGCTCTTTAGTCAAAGGATGTTGATCTTCTGACCGAGTAAGCTGAACCGCAGGTACTCTTACTTTCTTCGCTTCCGAATCTCCGTTCTGTTGCATAGATTCGCCCATAGGTTGGATCCGCTTGCTGCTCATCCATGCTTCAAAATCTTCCCGTGACATTAATCTTCGCGATTCCATCATATCCGTTATAGCTATCTTCGCATCCTCTACCGTTTTTTCGGATAACCCGGTTTGAATAGCCAAATAGCCTTGTTCCCGATAAAAACCGGCATGAGTCTCATTCACGCTGGACAAGTGGTTCACATACTGTACTTGATCCACGCTCGGGTATAATTGACGATTAATCTCTTCTGGATTTGATAATTTCATATGGAATCCCTCCATGTTGGTAAATTGCTTGCGATATAGCCAATCATAAAGGTCCTAAGCCGTTTGAGCCATGGAGCAGAATGATCTGAATTTGTACATAACAGCACATCCGTTCCATACAGAAGCAAAAAAATTGGAACAAACACGAGTAGGTTCAATCTATTCGCCGCATACTACAGGGAAAGGTTGTCACAAAAGGGAGTGATCCCATGTCAATACTACCCCCAGCTCCAACTGGAGCATTTCTAATTGTATACTTACGTCTGCGCAAGCGGGTAATGGCTCATAGAGGTGTTACGATTCGAATTGGGGATGTTGCACAAATACTCGTAGATCCCGAGCATGAAACCAAGCTTAAACAGTTGCCCTTGCATACTCCGAGCGAAGCAGACGGCTCCGTACTCTTAATTGATATGTTAAAAGTGGTAGCTGCAATAAGGTCCGAATTTCCTAACATGCAGCTGGAACATTTCGGAGATCCGCATGTGTTGATTGAGGTTGTGACCCCATCCAAAAAAACCAATCCTTTGCTGTTTGCTTTAGTATGGCTTCTGCTATTTGTAGGGTCGGGGCTTGCGATCATGAACTTCCATGTAGACGTCAGCATGCTGGAGGTGCATCGCAAATTATACGAGATGATCTCCGGAGAAGCCACGGAACATCCGTACTGGCTGCAAATTCCATACTCCTTCGGATTGGGAGCAGGGATGATCGTGTTTTTCAACCAATTGTTCAAAAAGAAACTCAGTGAGGAACCAAGCCCGCTCGAGGTGGAAATGTTCATGTATCAAGAAAACGTAAATAAATATGTCATCACCGAAGAATATGGCAAGCTTCATGACAGTAAGGATCATTCATGATTATGCATGGGTTCCTGCACGCATCAGCCTATATTTTTATCGGAATAGCAGGCGGAGTAGCAGTTGGCGGAGGAATGGTAGCTTTTCTTGTTGTGCTGGATGTAATTCCAAGGTTAGCTCAGATTGCGAAGACCCCTAATCGTATACACGCACTGGAGATGGCGGTTGTATCGGGTGTTATTTTTTTCACAATAGCGGATGTTTTCAATTGGAAATTCCACATGGCCCCGCTCTCATCGGTATGTTTCGGACTCTTGGCAGGCTGTTTCGTCGGGATGCTGGCAGGCGCCCTGACCGAAGTGCTGAATGTGTTCCCGATTATGGCCAAACGGTTAGGCATCGGAGATTATATCGTTTGGTTGTTAATGGCCATGGTGTTCGGTAAGGTGGCAGGTTCATTATTCGACTGGTTATGGTATTCCGTGTAGCTGGAATTGAGGGATTGTGAACGATGAAGGAGGGACGTCTGCATGGCGGATATGGATACGGAGCAACAAGAGCAAGAGCAGTCTCATCCCCTGTCTCGTGAACCAATTAACGACAACACTGAGCCTCAACACTCGGGGATGAGGGTACACAAGAGAAAGAGGCGTAAACACGATCAACCTGATCAACCCGATCAGCCTGATGACAGTGAGCACGAAGAAAGCAACAACAAAAAAGACAATAAAATGGATGATAAAGATATATTAACGGACGAAGAAATGAGCTTGAAGCATGAGAAGGACATTTCACCTAACTTCGAAAAAGTGAAACGCACGCTCGAAGAGAAGGTCGGCTTAAATCGCAGCTTCGATATCGTATTTAGAGAGATGGTATTCGGTAATGCGAAGCGCACTGCTTTTTTCTTTTTGAATGGCTTTGCCAAAGATACTGTACTAACGGATATAATTACGCGACTAACTTACCTTCACAAAGATCAGCTTGAGCCAGAACCGCTCAAGAGCTTTCTCGAACAATACATTCCCCATATACAAGTGGAGTCTATGCATGAGATGGACAAGGTCGTGGAATATGTACTGATGGGAACAACGGCATTGTTTATTGAAGGGGAGACGTCAGCATTAATCATTGATGCCAGAACGTTCCCGGTCCGGTCCATTGAGGAGCCGGATCTAGAGCGAGTTGTTCGCGGGGCGCGTGATGGGTTTGTTGAGACCTTGCTGACGAATGTGACGCTTGTGCGCCGCCGAGTCCGCGATCCTAGGTTGAAGCTGGATTTGTTTACGGTTGGAAGAAGGACGAACACCCATGTATGCGTTGGCTATATTGAAGATATCGCGGATCCTGCTTTGGTGAAATCGATTCAAGACAAAGTGAAGAGCGTCAAGATTGATGGAATCCCTCTGGGAGACAAACAGTTGGAAGAAGCGATTATCGGAAAAGGGTGGAACCCGTATCCATCTGTTCGTTACTCGGAAAGGCCTGATGTCGTCTGTGCGCATATGTTGGAAGGGCATGTAATACTGTTTGTGGATACTTCGCCGAGCGTTATGATCATGCCTACAACCTTTTTCCATTTGATTCAGCATGCGGAAGAGTATAGGCAATCGCCTTTTGTAGGCAGTTACCTGAGATGGGTTCGGTTTATCGGTATATTTACTTCCTTGTTTCTGCTGCCGCTCTGGTTTCTAATGGTGCAAAATCCGGATATCAAACCTCCGGGGCTTGAGTTTCTTGGGCCGCAGAAGGAAGGCTCGCTCCCCTTGCTGGTGCAATTCCTCCTAGTGGAGGTTGGGGTGGATTTAATGAGACTGGCCGCTGTGCACACTCCCTCTCCACTTACCGTAGCTATGGGTCTCGTTGCAGCAATCTTGGTAGGCGACATTGCGGTAAAGACAGGATTATTCATCAATGAAGTGATCATGTACATGGCCATTGCTACTATAGGAATGTTCGCTACACCGAGTTATGAGCTAGGATTGGCCAACCGTATTGTGCGTCTTGGGCTGCTCATATTAGTAGCTGCATTCAAGATACCCGGGTTCGTGATCGGAGTAACTTTGTGGCTCGTCATTCTGGGTACTCAACGATCCTACAATGCGCCATATCTATGGCCTTTTATTCCTTTCGATGGCAAAGCTTTACTTAAGATCCTCTTCCGAGTTCCAGTATTGCACGACAAGAGGCGGCTCAGCATTACGAAAGCACAGGATAAGACTCGCCAGCCTTCAACCAAAAAATAATTTCACATGCTTATGTCCCTCAGCCTGATTCATGTATCAGGTTGAGGGTTTTTAACATTTGCCCGATCTGTCGTCCCGCTTATTGTCATTAGATTCGTCCTGTGGTACTTTAGAAACAGACTAGTTAGGCAAGGACTTATGAGAAGAGGAATGATAATGCACCTACACGGAACAAGCACTATTAATGATGAAGGTCACCTAGTTATTGGCGGCTGTGACACGCAAGCATTGGCCCAGCAGTATGGAACCCCGTTGTACGTGTATGATGAGGAGCTTATTCGTACTCGCTGCAGAGAGTTCAGGGAAGCTTTTGAAGAAACCGGCGTACAGTATCAGGTAGCTTACGCAAGTAAAGCATTTTGTGTCAAGGCGATGTGCCGATTGGTGGAAGAGGAGGGACTTTCTCTCGATGTGGTCTCTGATGGTGAATTGCATACGGCTCTGGAAGCCGGATTCCCAGTCAATCGGATTCACTTCCACGGCAATAACAAAACGCCTCATGAGATTGGAATGGCACTCGATGCCAATATTGGATGTTTTGTCGTTGACAATTTCCTTGAGCTGCATGTGCTGAACGAGCTGGCGCTGGAGAGAAACAAAAAAGCGAATATTTTGCTCAGGATCACACCTGGAGTTGAAGCACATACACATGAATTCATATCGACCGGACAGATCGATTCCAAGTTCGGCTTCGACTTGGAGAACGGTACTGCATTCCGTGCCGTTCAAGAGGCATTGAAGCTCCAACAGCTTCGTCTGCTTGGTGTACACTCCCATATTGGTTCTCAAATATTTGAAGTGGAAGGCTTCGAAGCCGCAGCCGACAAAGTATCACGATTTGCCGCTGAGGTTAGGGACGAAATAGGCTGTACGTTTACCGTTATCAATCTGGGCGGAGGCTTTGGCATTCGATACATGGAGGGGGATACCCCGCTTCCAGTCGGACATTACGTCACAGCCATCGTGGAAGCAGTTAAGAAGAACTTCGCTGCTTACAACTATCCAATGCCGGAGATCTGGATAGAGCCAGGACGCAGCATCGTAGGAGACGCAGGGACTACGTTATATACAATAGGAGCCGTCAAGGATATCCCTGGTATTCGCAAATATGTCGCAGTAGACGGCGGCATGACAGACAACCCGCGCCCAGCGCTCTATGATGCCAAATACGAAGCCATGTTAGCCAATCGGGCATTTGATGTTGAAGAAGAGGTTGTCTCTATTGCAGGCAAATGCTGCGAGTCAGGCGACATGCTGATCTGGGATCTTGCACTCCCGGTAACGCATACTGGTGACCTGCTCGCCGTGTCGTGCACAGGCGCATATAATTATGCTATGGCGAATCATTACAATCGTATTCGTAAGCCAGCAGTCATTTTCGTACAAGACGGGAAATCAGACGTTGTTGTTCGACGAGACACATATGCTGATATTGCTGGCAATGACATCATTCCGCAGAGAATGCAGAAGCAGACCGTTGCGGTTAAGAGCGGCGAATAATTCCGTATGAGGAAGCTCTAAAGATCTTATGAACTCGAACTGTCACAAGCTCGAGCGCGTGTTGATCTTTAGAGCTTTTTTTATTTGCTTCCTTTTGCAGGATCGCTGCCTGCTGGTTCATTTACGGTTTAGATGGGTAATGAAGAGCATACAGGAAACGATACCAAATAAGGAAAGGGAGTTGATTACAATGGCAATGAATGAGAATCGGAATATTGAAATTGAGAAGAGAAATGTAGAAGAGAGAAGAGACAGCAGTATGGTTGCATCGACATTTATCAAATACGCGGCTTACGTGGTTATCTTATTCGTAGTCCTGTTCTTCCTAGTCAGATATGTATTCCCAATGTTCTAAAGCAGAAGGAAGAAAAGCGGTGCATCCAAGTCGTAATGACTTGGTTGCACCATTTTTTGTTTGCCGGGATGGACTCGAAAGGAAATAAAAAGAGGAAATAAAAAAGCCGCCCCCAGGAAGGAAAGCAGCTTGGACAACTTTCTATCGGACAACGGAGGCTCCGCTATTCCGTAACGCAGCTTCAGCAGCAGCCTCGTCAGAAGGTTCACTCTCAACTAATAGCAGAAGGTGCCCTTTCTCCAAGTATTCCGAAAACTGCTTGGAATCCGACTCATTGAAGCCAAGATCGCGCAGGGTTTGCTTGGTGTCTGCGTCGATCGGGTCAATGGTTTCTGACACGCCAGGATAGCCAACTTGGGGTCCAGGAATCGCATTGCCCATCGTATCCCCGAGATACATAGGACTTGCTGCCGCCAAAGGGATAACGGGGATATTAAAACCCGTCCTGGGCTCTGCATAACGATTGCCGTTTCGATCTTCTTCTATCTTCTCAACGCTTATATCGGTTTCGCTTTCCACACGGCTGGCATGATCTTCATTCCTCGCAATAATTCGGATATTCTCGGCAGTAAAGCCCTTCTCCTTGAGGAGATCAATAGCTTCAACAGCATGTCCTTGTTTATCGAATACGCCAACTATTTGTGTCATGAAGAGCACCTCCCATTTCATTAGTAGATTATTTAAGATTCGTAGCTGTGAACACGGTTCTTCACTAGAATAAGCACCTTGCCTTCATCCAGTTCAGACTCGTATTGCTGGGCCTGTGAAGGAGATAAGCCAACAGACTCAAGCTTAGCCCTAAGCTCGTCGCCCCTTGAGCGGAATAGGTTGGCTACTGTATTCAGAATACCTTCCTCTTCCGTCGTAATCGTATTTACATCTGCAGCATAAGCCAGATCATCTGTACGTTCCTTAGAGTGAGCAACAACGTAAGTGTCCTCACGAAGTATGCCTTGTCGATGCAGAATATCGATCTCTTCCATCGCACGCGCTGCATTGTCTACAAGCTTAGCATAAGGTTTCGCACTCATGAATGACGCCTCCTTTTAGGTGAAGATTATAAGGTATGCAAATCGTTCGTACTGCTCTCTAATTACCCTGTAAGCCAAATAATGAATCAGAGAGGAGGAATGCAAAAAAAAGCTATTCCATGGTGCGTGCACCAGAAATAGCTCGGGATTTCATTCTGATCAGAAAAAGTCGGGACCCGTTTATTAAGCCTCGTCCCAAACTTTAACTTCTTTCATTGTATCGCCTTGTGTAGTGGCATCTATGTACTCCATGCCCTTCACAACCTTACCGAATACAGTGTGAACCCCATCCAAGTGTGCTTGCGGCTGGTAGCAAATAAAGAACTGGCTGCTGCCCGTGTTTTTCCCTGCATGCGCCATGGAGAGAGTACCGCGCTCATGCTTGCTCGTATTAGTGGAAGTCTCGCAATCGATATTGTAGCCGGCGCCGCCATATCCAGTTCCTTGCGGGCAGCCAGCTTGAGCTACGAATCCTTTGATAACGCGGTGGAATTTCAAGCCGTTATAAAAGCCAGCATTCGCCAACTTCTCGAAGTTCGCAACCGTATTAGGTGCTTCTTCCGGATAAAAGTCGATAAGAACCATTTCACCATTTTGCAACTCAATACTGCCTTTTTTCATTTTATACCTCCATGTAGATGTGTTGTACGACCATTGTACTAAAAAGAAGCGCTTGAAGCAAAGTTGGGTGTGAGGAATCGGTTAAATTTACGAAACGAGGGTGTTACACTAGACAGGATATTAAGAAATCGGTATACTAATCAGTAATTTAATAAAGTTATTCTTTCGGGGCAGGGTGAAATTCCCTACCGGCGGTAATTTCGCGCGAGAGTGTGTGCGAATCAGTCCGTGACCCGTGCTGAAGCAATCTGGTTCAGCCGGTGGACTCGGTGTAACTCCGAGACCGACAGTATAGTCTGGATGGGAGAAGGAATGACGGAGAAACCGATAATAACGGAGCGTTCGGCGTGGTATGTGCATTTTTTCACATATTTCCGATCGTTCATTTCGCATTGCAAGAACGATTCTGTTTCTTGCTCTATCCGATAACGTTTATCCTTCGGTTGTAACAACAATGCTTAGTTTTATTTGTGTTGTGTTTCAACCTCCGCTCATACATTCTTGTGTTAATTTAGTGCCCCTTTACGAACTTGGTAAAGGGGCTTTTCGTACGTTCTCAAGAGGAGGAGATCTCCCACATGCAGGAGATGGATCGATTAAACGATGAATCGTATATGCGCCTCGCGCTTCAGATGGCCGAGCAAGCTCGCGGTCAGACAGGGATCAATCCGGTTGTAGGCTGTGTCATTGTGAAGGATGGTCGGATTGTCGGAATGGGCGCTCATCTACAGCGGGGCTCCCATCATGCTGAGATTAATGCTCTCCTGATGGCAGGTTCCGAAGCGGAAGGCAGCACGGTTTATGTAACCTTGGAGCCCTGCAGCCACCACGGAAGGACACCTCCGTGCTCCGAAAGGCTTGTCACGGAACGGGTCAAAAGGGTCGTAGTTGCCTGTACGGATCCGAACCCTGTTGTTGCCGGTACAGGAATACAGCAACTGCGCAACCATGGCATCGAAGTTCGGGTTGGGGTGTGCGAAGAGGAAGCGCGAATGATGAATGAAGCCTACAATAAATTCATCATTTCTCGGATTCCGTGGGTTACTCTGAAGACAGCGACTACCCTGGATGGAAAAATAGCGGCTCGTTCCGGAGACAGCAAATGGATTAGCGGGGAGTCCTCTAGAGAGCTTGTTCATACACTGCGTCATCGACATCAAGCGATCATGGTTGGTGTAGATACGATAATTGCCGATAATCCACAATTAACAACTCGTCTAACTGTGCCTGGGCTGCAGCCGCTCAGAGTCATCGTAGACTCCAAGCTTAGGGTTCCTCTTGATGCTCATGTCGTAACGGAACGGGATGCTCGCACGCTTGTCATTACGACTCAGAGCGTCTCCATTGAACAAATGATGAGGCTGAATGCGCTGGGAGTAGAAGTTATGAAGTGCGGGGATGGACCAAGAGTCGATCTAGGACTAGCGATGGTTATGTTAGGGGAACGGGAGATAAGCTCTGTACTGCTCGAGGGCGGCGGGACTTTGAATGGCGCCATGCTTGATGGGGGGCTTGTAGATAAGCTGATTTTGTTCATCTCTCCGAAGATAATAGGCGGAGGTGCGCAGGCCCGGTCTGCTTTTGAATTCGCAGGGTTCGATCGTATGGCTGATGCAATCGCGATAGAGAGGTTCCAAGTTGAGCGAGTTGGCAATGATTGTTGTATGATCGGCTATCCTCGTTATGAAAGGAGTAGTCCAGCATGTTCACCGGAATCATAGAAGAGATCGGACGGATGCGTCGTATTCGCAAGCAAGGCCAAGCGATGATCCTGACTATAGAGGCTCGCACCATACTTGAAGATGTGAAGCTGGGGGACAGTATATCGGTTAATGGCGTTTGTCTCACGGTGATTGAAGCAGATCGCGACAGCTTCACGGTAGACGTAATGCCAGAAACTTTTCGAAAGACGACATTGGAGAAATTGCAAAGCGGCAGCCGCGTCAATCTGGAGCGCGCAATGCCGGCGAATGGTCGATTCGGTGGTCATATTGTGCAAGGTCATGTCGATACTACGGGTAGGATCGTTGCACGGCAGAGGGAGGAGAACGCGGTTGTGTTCCAAGTCGAACCACACTCTTCCGAGATGATGAAATACATGCTGCCTCATGGTTCCATTACGATTGACGGAATCAGTTTGACGCTAGTATCGGTTACAGACGATAGCTTTACAGTGTCCATCATTCCACATACTCTAGCCCAGACGATTCTAGAAGACAAGAATCCAGGAGATACAGTCAATTTGGAATGTGATATTTTAGGCAAATATTTAGAACGGCTGTTATTTTTTAAAGGAAAAGATTTTGGTTCTGTCTCCAAATCGCCAACCGCGTCAACTTCTGGAAGAGTAACAGAAGCTTTCCTGGCGCAACATGGTTTTCTATAAGATCAACTTCGAGGGGGAAGTCCTATGGGACAACAAACTTTATTTCATACGATTGAGGAAGCGATAATCGATCTTATGCTGGGAAAAGTGATAATCGTGGTAGATGATGAGGATCGTGAGAACGAAGGCGACTTCATAGCTCTAGCGGATAAAGCAACACCAGATGTGATTAATTTCATGATTAAGGAAGGACGCGGTCTTGTATGTGTCCCGATTACTGAAGAACGTGCACTCGAGCTTGATCTGCCGCCGATGGTAGCGCGGAATAGTGATTATCATGGCACGGCGTTCACGGTCTCGGTCGATCATGTAGACACCTCAACCGGGATATCAGCATTCGAGAGAGCGACAACGATCAAGCGGATGATTGATCCTTCCTCTAAGCCTGCTGATTATCGCAGACCTGGCCATATATTCCCGCTTATCGCCAAGAAAGGCGGTGTACTTCGCAGGGCTGGTCACACAGAGGCTGCTGTAGATCTTGCCAGGATGTGCGGCTCTTATCCGGCTGCTGTCATTTGTGAAGTGATCAGAGAAGATGGTACGATGGCGAGAGTGACTGATTTACACGAAATTTCCGTCAAGCATGATTTAAAAATCATCACGATCCAGGACTTGATTCACTACCGGAACGAAAAAGAAAAGCTGGTTAATCGCGAAGTAGAGATCAAGCTGCCGACGGAATTCGGGGAGTTCACTGCTCTTGCATATACGAATCAAGTGAATGCTCAAGAGCATGTTGCGTTGGTAAAAGGAATAATCGACCCTGAACAGCCTGTTCTGGTTCGTATGCATTCGGAATGTTTGACCGGCGATGTATTTCACTCCCAACGTTGCGATTGCGGTCCTCAGTTGGCGGCGGCATTGGAACAGATTGAACGTGAGGGGCGCGGTGTTCTCGTATATTTACGTCAAGAAGGCCGAGGTATTGGGCTAATCAACAAAATGAAAGCCTATTTGCTTCAAGAGCAGGGATTGGATACGGTAGACGCGAATATTAAATTAGGCTTTGCTCCGGATTTGCGTGATTACGGAATTGGAGCTCAAATTCTAAAAGATATCGGTGTTCGTAAGATACGTCTTCTTACTAACAACCCACGTAAGATAAAAGGTCTCGAGGGATACGGAATGGAAGTTGTTGAGCGCGTCCCTATTCAGATGCAAGAACAAGAGGGTAACAAGAAATATTTGCGGACGAAGAAAGTAAAGCTTGGCCATTTGCTTAAATTAAACGAAGCGGACGGCATTTAACAGGAAGATATCAATCCACCAACCAAAGGAGCTTAATCTAATGACACGTATATATGAAGGCCACTTAATTTCCGAAGGTTTAAAATATGGGGTAGTTGTAGGACGCTTCAATGAGTTTATTACTTCCAAACTATTGGGAGGCGCCCTGGACGCTTTCAAACGGCATGGTGCGAAGGATGAAGAAGTGGATATTGCCTGGGTTCCAGGTGCATTCGAAATCCCATTGGTTGCTCAAAAAATGGCAGCCAGCGGCCGTTATGACGCCGTTATTACTTTGGGAGCGGTGATCAGAGGATCAACTCCGCATTTCGACTATGTATGCAGCGAAGTAGCCAAAGGCGTGTCTGCCATCAATCTCAAGACGGGTGTGCCTACAATATTCGGAGTTCTAACGACGGATTCCATCGAACAAGCGATTGAACGTGCAGGGACGAAGGCAGGTAACAAAGGCTGGGAAGCGGCAGCTACTGCAATCGAAATGGCGAATCTGACTAAGCAGCTGGAGGGGTAATGGACCTGTTTAACGGGTTTCAACTCGACTCTTTGTTATACCGAATTGCTGCTTTGCTGCTGGCTATTGTGGTACATGACGCGGTTCAAGCCGGAATAGCTGCCTTGCTGTTCAAGGACACAACAGCCAAGGATCAAGGCAGACTTTCACTCAATCCGCTTGCGCACATAAGTACAATAGGGCTGTTGCCCGTCCTTTTCGGACCGTTCGGATGGTCCAGACCGGTTCCTGTAGCTTCGACTCCACTGCCTGGCAAACAATCTATTCGTGCTACGATTATTTATGCAAGCGGACCAGTCGCCAATCTCTTAATGGGGCTGTTCTTATGGTGGCTTACATTTCGCTTGCCTGTATCGGCTTCAGATAGTATGATTCCTGCATGGTCATTGGAGCTCCTTCGGGGTATCCTGCAATGGAGCTATATCGGCAATATGATGTTTTTCCTGATTCATCTGCTGCCTTTGCATCCAATGGATTTGTGGAAAATATTGCGCAGGTGGTTACCTGCTGCCTGGGGACCCTGGTTGGTGAAAAATGAAAAGTTCGGTATCGCTATTCTCATCGGGCTTTTCGTAACTCCGTTCGGACAATTGATGTTCCAAAAAAGCTTTGAATGGTTAAGCAGTATGGTCATGAATATGTATGCGATAGGCTAGGGGGCTTGCAGCGCGGATGAAAGTACATTATAAGCTGGATACATTCGAAGGCCCGCTCGACTTGCTCTTGCATCTGATCGATAAGTCGGAGATCGATATCTACAACATTCCAATAACCGAGATTACGGATCAATACATGGAATTTCTGAATGGGATGCAAGAGCTGGAGCTGGAAGTCACGAGTGAATTCCTTGTGATGGCGGCGACCTTGTTATCGATTAAGAGTCAAATGCTTCTGCCTAAGCCCCCGGTTATCCAGCTGGACGACGACTATGGGATGGACGATGATTATGACCCGCGTGCTGAGCTAGTGCAGAAGCTGATTGAATACAGGAAATACAAGTCTATCGCGGAAGAGCTCAGAGACAAGGAGCTGGCGAGAAGCCTGATCTACACTCGTGAGCCCGAGGACTTATCCCCGTTCATTCCGCAGAAGCAGGAGAACCCTGTCAAAGGCTTGCATATAGCCGATCTCGTCATTGCCTTCCAACGTGCGCTTCGCAAAGTCAAGAGCCGTCAAGCTGTTGCGCGTATCCGTCGCGATGAAATTTCTGTAAAAGACAGAATGAATGAGATTGTGGATCTGTTGGAAAGCAGCGGAGGGAACGCTATGTTCTCCAGCTTGCTAGATAGCGGGTATCACCGTGAGGATGTAGTTGTAACGTTTCTAGCCATTCTGGAGCTCATGAAGGTCAAGCGAATTATGTGCTATCAGAATCATTTATTCGATGATATTGTACTCCAATGGAAAGCGACAGAAGCTGCTGTGGACTTGGAGGAAGGTTCACCGAATTTTACGGATTATTAAGCAGTACTCGATGATTAAGGAAACGGGGAATGCAACATGGAAGCACGCCAGATGAAAGGAGTCATTGAAGGCTTGCTGTTCGTCTCAGGTGACGAGGGGTTGGATCTGAAGCAAATTGCTGATGTTCTAGAGGTTCCTGCGACAGTTGTGAAAGAGCTTCTTCGCGATATGAAATCCGATTTCAAACGTCAAGGAAGAGGCGTGCAAATCGTGGAGTTGGCCGGTGGTTATCAATTGACTACACTTCCGGCCCATGCTCCATTTTTTGAAAAGCTAGCCTATTCCCCGACTCGTACAAGCTTGTCTCAAGCTGCTCTGGAGACATTAGCAATCGTTGCCTATAAGCAGCCTCTCACAAGGATTGATATTGAAGATATTCGCGGCGTGAAATCAGATCGAGCCCTGCATACGCTGGTCGCCAAAGATTTGATTGAAGAAGTAGGCCGAGCTGAAGCTGTAGGTCGCCCCATTCTCTATGGAACAACTAAGTCTTTTTTAACCCATTTCGGACTAGCAGGTCTGCAAGATCTTCCAGAGCCGAGCTCGGTTCAGTCCGATGAAGGCTTGGAAGAAGAGACTCGGATGTTGTTCGCCAGGCTGGATGCCAAGCAGCTAACAATAGATGATTTGGATAGCAGCAGCTAAAAGAAACTATCAGCGAATGAAAACAACTATACAAGCCATACTAAACCATGTCATGAAAGAAGGACGGGGGAAGTATGGCTATGGTCGTTTTATGGATTGTTGCTGCATTAATCGTGCTCCTGATCCTTGTTTGGTACAGTGACGTACGAATTCAGGGTCATTTCTCCAGGATGGGTGAGAATGATCATATTAATATTCATGTCAGAGCCCTGTATGGCATTATTCGATTCCAATATGTAATACCGGTCATCAAATTCCAGGGGTTGAAGGGGTTAATGATTGAGCGAGAAAAGAATCTCATCCAGCGTGAAGACCGAAAAGAATGGATCGATAAAGGGAAAATCATGCAGTTCTTCGAAAATACCAAGCTGATGATTAAACATACGCATGGTCTTACAGATTGGGCTAAACAAACGTTTAAGCATGTAAAGTGCACAGAATTAAGATGGACAACTCGAGTAGGCTTGCCTGATGCACCAGAAACCGCAATCCTTACGGGAGCCATATGGGCGCTGAAGTCGAACATCCTTCATTTAACATCCAAATTCATGTCGATCGAAACGCAGCCTAAGCTGCACGTATTTCCGTTATATAATCGCACTCATTTCTCCACAGAGGTGATCGCAACAACCCATATCCGAGCAGGGACGGTGTTATTAGCTGGCCTTAAGCTTCTGCCCAGAATAAAAAAAGCGAAGAACGGGTTTCAAGCATGGCGAAGACTTTTGATCAAACCTTCTTCATCCTGACGCTTAGACAGCACCGTTATGCGCCTTAGTGCTCGGTACATACGTTAAGAAGCTTGTGGTCATAATAAAGAATGCAGAAGTAATCCTAATCATTTAGGCATAACTCAAATTAAGGAGGCTCGAAAATGGCAGATCACCCAATACAAGGTCTCATGAAAACGGCGATGGAACAAATTACGGAGATGGTAAACGTAAATACCATCGTAGGAGATCCGATTGAAACACCTGACGGCAGTGTCATTATGCCAATCTCCAAAGTGGGCTTTGGTTTCGCGGCAGGAGGAAGCGAGTTCGCTGTAGAGGAGTCCGACAGCACACAATCGCATGGAAGCGGCGCTGGCAATGGACAAAATGCGCATAATGCCTCGGTTGCTCTTCCATTCGGGGGCGGAAGCGGCGGCGGGGTATCCATCACTCCAATTGCTTTTCTAGTTGTGGGCAAGCATGGAGTAAAAGTAGTGCCGTTGGACAATCAGACTCATTTGTACGAGCGTCTTATCGATTCTGCACCGCATGTGTTTGATAAAATCCAGAGCATGATTAAAGACAATTCCTCGAGTACGAGCGCTAGCTCGATACATGTGGACAGCATGAATAACATTATGTAGCGGAATGAACAAAAGCTGTCCTCGCGGACAGCTTTTACTTTTGATCTGGACGATTCTAACCTCACTTTTGGATGCGGTCGTATAAGAAATCCACGATATGAATGGCTTCCATCTTATCTGACATCTGCTCACGTTCAATCCCGACCTTCATTTGCAATAAACAGCCTGGATTACTTGTAATCAGATAATGTGCATTCGTGTCTTTCACATGTTCCATCTTGTGCTCCAGAATGTCGTTGGACATGTCTTGTTGCACGATATTGTATATACCAGCCGATCCGCAGCAGCGCTCGGCGCCTTTCAGTTCCACGAAGTTCACATCAGCCACGCGGTCCATTAAATTCCTTGGTGCGTTGCCGGAGCGCATGACATTGCGCAGATGGCAAGAATCCTGATACGTGATCGTTACTTTTTCTTTCTCCGCCTTATCTTGTGCATTAGCTGCAAAAGCAGGCAAGCGGCCTTTTTCAAGCAAGATTAAAGAGATGTCCTTCACACGAGTTGCGAACCATTCTGCATCCTGGGCATACTCGGGATCATCGTGCAGAAGGTGATCGTACTCGACGAGAAGCGCGCCGCAGCCTCCGGCATTAGAAACAATAAAGTCTACGTTCGCGTCACGGAAGGCACGAATGTTACGTTTGGCCAGATTGCGAGCTTCATTCGTCTCGCCTGAGTGAGCGTGCAAGGCGCCGCAGCAATTCTGCGTCTCCGGGATCACAACATCGAAGCCTGCTTCAGACAACAGCTGTACGGTTTTGCGGTTCGTTTCCGTGAACAAGACGTCCATAAGACAGCCTCTGAACATCCCAACACGGGCAACAGGCTTACCTTTGGCCGGGACAAAGGTGCCGAATGTCTCGACGATCCCTTTACCGGAAGCATCCGGCATAATCTTCTCCATATCGCGCATGTTCTTAGGAAACAGCTTCATCATGCCCGACCCGCGAACGATGGTCCGCAGCCCGGACTTTTGGTATAACTTCAACCCGCGTCCGAGAAGCTTCATCCGGCTCTGGAACGGGAATACGCGTTTGAACATGACGTTCCGAACACCTTTGACCCACCAACGATGTTCTTCGTGTTCCTCCAGCGCATCACGTGTTTGCTCGAGTAAATGACCATATTTCACGTCAGCAGGGCACACCGGCTCACATGCGCGGCATCCCAAGCATAAATCCATCTGGTCGCGGAATTTCTCATCAGGCTCCATAAGATCATCCACAACAGCTTTCATTAAGGCGATCCGTCCGCGCGGAGATGCCGCTTCTAATCCGGTTTCTACGAAGGTTGGGCAGGCCGCTTGGCAAAATCCGCAGCGCATACAGTTCGTAAGCTGGTCATAATCCAGCGTTGCTTTCATGCGGTCGGTTAATTGAACGTTACTCATGATGCACCACCACCCTTTTACGCGACTCTTTCGGGAATATTTTACCAGGATTCATAATGTTATTCGGATCAAACACACGCTTGATCCCTTTCATGATCTCAACGCCTACAGGTCCGACCTTCCATTCCAGGTAAGGGGCCTTAACCATTCCAACCCCATGCTCGCCAGTAATAGTTCCACCAAGGGAAATAGCGGCTTCGAATATTTCTTCGAAAGCAAGTTCTACGCGATGAATTTCTTCTTTATCGCGAGCGTCAGTGGTACAAGTAGGATGAAGATTGCCATCTCCTGCATGCCCGAACGTACAAATCTGGATATCATATTTCTTAGCAATCCGATTAATCTCGATTACCATATCGGCAATCTTGGAGCGGGGGACGGTAGCATCCTCCAGAATGGTCGTGGGGCGAATACGGGCCAGTGTAGACAGAGCGCTTCTGCGAGCCAGCATAAGCTTCTCTGCTTCTGCTGCATTGGCAGCCATCTTTACTTCCACGGCTCCTTGTTCTTTACATATCCGAACAATCTCATTAATGTCCTTCTCAACAATCGACTCGTCCAATCCATCCTGCTCAATCAAGAGGATCGCATCCATGTCGAGCGGTAATCCAATCTTGTTAAAGCCTTCGACCACCTGAATTGTAGGATTATCCAGGAATTCGAGTGTGGCCGGGATAATCTTATTGCCAACGATGCTGGATACAGTTCGGGCGGCTGCATAAATATCCTTGTACATCGCAATCATCGTTTTCTTATATTTGGGAGCTGGAATAAGCTTGACAGTAGCCTCTGTCACAATGGCAAGCGTACCTTCAGAGCCGACAAGCAGCTTTGTAAGATCATAACCGGCTACGTCCTTATACAGCTTGCCGCCTGTACGAATAATCTCGCCAGAGGGCAGTACCGCTTCAAGCCCAATGATATAATCCTTAGTCGTGCCATATTTCAGTCCGCGAAGTCCGCCTGCGCATTCCATAATATTGCCGCCAAGTGTGGAAATGACCATGCTGCTTGGATCCGGGGGGTAGAACAGTCCGAGCTTCTCTACTTCCAGATGAAAGGTTTTGGTGTTCAGTCCCGTTTGGAATGTGGCAGTCAGGTTATCCGTGTCGATCTCAATCAGCTTGTTCATGCGAGTCATGACGACAACCAGTCCGCCCTCAGTAGGCACAGTACCGCCGCATAAGTTGCTTCCTGCTCCGCGGCCTACGATCGGGATGCGGTGTTCGTTGGCGGTCTTCAGAATAGCAGCTACTTGCTCCGTATTGGCTGGATATATAACGCCATCCGGCATGGCTTGAAGCATCGGAGTAGCGTCATAAGAGTGAGTTACAAGTGCTTCCATGTCATCTTTGAAATAGGAAGGACCAACGATTTCGAACAGCTTTTGTCGTACGGATTGTTCTAGCATTTTGGCAGATACCCCCGATTGAATAATAGTAATTGATAAAATATCGAATAATTAGTCAGGTGATCTGATGACTTTTCCATTATTATAGCTTACTATAAAATGTGTGTATAGTCGTTATGTCTGACAAATTTAGAAACGGGTGAATGTTCATGACATTTAAGCAAATAAAGCCGCAAAAAGGAAACGAGCTAGTCATGGAGCAGATCAAGCGGCAAATTCTCGAGGGTGAAATCGTTCCTGGAGCGAAGCTTGCCTCTGTTGTGGATTTGGCTGCTTCATTCGGCGTAGGGCGATCAACGATTCGGGAAGCGTTAAGTGCTCTGAGAGCAATGGGATTCGTCGACATTCGTCAAGGCGGGGGTACATATGTGGTGGAACCCTTACCAACAAAGTCGTCAGCGGGCAATGGCATGGATTCGGATGCTATATTCGAACGGGCTGAAACGTTGCAAGAGCTGCTTGAGGTACGCAAAATTCTGGAAACGGGATGTGCTGCGGCAGCTGCCAGGCATCGTACGGATGAAGATCTGATTCAATTAGATCGAATCATCACCAAGATGAGGCTTCACTTAACAGACGAGTCAGTAGGAGAAGAGGCGGATGTGCAATTCCATCTTCAACTGGCTGCGGCTGCTCATAACACGCTGTTGCTGCAACTGATGGAATCGGTGTCCGGACGATTGCACGACAGCATGAAGCAAACTCGCCGATTGTGGTTTTATGGCGAACAAGCCGAGGCAGAGCGGCTGCTGCAAGAGCACTCGGATATCGTGGAATCCATTCGCCGCCGTGACGAGGCTGCTGCGTTCGACTCGATGATGCGTCATCTAGCGAAGGTGGAGAATGTGCTGCAGCGCGCATTGGTAGGCAAACAGCGGTAGAGATCAACATTGACAATGAAGTATCGCTATAATAAGATGTACGTAATCCAACTGAAAAGGGGAAGTTTTGATGGCCGGGGTAGTTCTTAACTAAATCAATTTCATATTGCATTCCAGAATAAGTTCGTCGAACGCGATAAGCCGAATGTTGTGATTACATCGGTTCTCTTTCGCTATGCTTACTTAGGAATGCATGAAATGATCGTTAAGAACAGCGGGAATCAAGCTTCAGAGGACCCTCCTCCGAAATAAGAACCGTGCTCTTGCAGCACGTTTTTTTGTTTTTACTCAAGGGGTCTATCTATGCGAAGATGAACGATTGTTGTTCATCTTCTTTTTGTTGTACCCGGAAAAGTTGACTCGAATACAAGGAGGCTCACACAGAAGATGAGCGGAACATTGCAAATGAATCAGTTAGAGTTCGAGAAAGTAAAACAGCGGATAAGAGAATTTGCTCTATCTGAACCAGGACGGATCTTAATTGATCAACTGTTACCCATTACGGACGATCGCCGCATTACTATGTGGCTGATGGAAGCGGAGGAAGCATGCGGAATCCTTAAGACAGGAGGCAGCGTCCCGATTCCTTCTATGGAAGGGTTGACCACTATGTTGGAGCTGTTAGGTAAGGGCTACCTGCTGCAGGCAGAGGATTTGGCGCTCATGGGCAAGTTCATTGAGTCCGGATTGCAGATGAAGCGGTATATGAAGAGTAAGGAGCATCTCGCCCCACAGGTAAGTTCCTATGCGCGTTCTCTCCATGAGATGAAGGAACTGCAGAAAGAGATTGAGCGCTGCATTCGACACGGAAGAGTTACTGACCAAGCCAGCAGTGAATTGCTCAAAATCCGTAAGCAAATGGCTATTGTCGAAGAGCGCATGCGCAAAAAGCTGGACGGGATCGTCAGCAAGTATCGTAGCATTCTGCAAGAAGCGGTTGTCAGTATGAGGAATAACAGGTATGTGCTGCCGGTAAAGCGGGAACATCGCAAGCAAATAGCCGGGTCGGTGCTGGATGAATCCGCAAGCGGTCAGACTGTTTTTGTAGAACCAGCTGATATTGCAAGCTTACAGCTGGAACTGCGGGAATATAGCGCCGATGAAGCGAGAGAAGAGGCCAAAGTGTTAGGAATGCTAACAGCAATGGCTGAAGAGCATAGTCAGGAGCTTTCTATTAATTACGAGACATTTGCGGCCTACGACTTCCTTTTTGCCAAAGCCAAATACGGCTACTCACTTGACGCGAGGAAGGTTGCCTTGAACAAGAATGGGTTGATTCGTATAAAAGGAGGTCGTCATCCTTTATTGGGCGGATCCTCGGTTCCCCTGGATTTTCATATTGGTCGAGTTTACAATGCTCTACTTATTACAGGACCGAATACAGGTGGAAAGACAGTGAGTCTTAAGACAGTAGGATTGTTAACCCTTATGGTGCAGGCGGGATTACTCGTACCAGTTGAAGAGGGCAGCGAGTTTGCTATTTACACGAAAGTCGTTGCAGATATTGGAGACGGACAGAGCATTGAGCAATCGCTCAGCACGTTCTCTGCACATATTCGCAGCTTGAAGCAGATCTTGGATGAAGCAGATTCTCACACCCTTGTGTTACTAGATGAACTTGCAGCCGGTACGGACCCCGGTGAAGGAGTAGGTTTGTCAATTGCGATTCTAGAAGAGCTGCAGCGCAGGAAATGTACCGTAGTGGCAACTACACATTTTAATGAAATCAAACGATTCGCAGAACAAACTACTGGGTTCCAGAACGCCAGGATGGAATTTGATCAGGAAACATTACGGCCGCTGTATAAGCTGAAAATTGGTGAAGCAGGAAGCAGTTATGCGTTTGACATTGCCTATAAGTTAGGAATTGATGCCGCCATAATAGCCCGCTCACGAGAAATTGCCAAGTCGAACACCCGGCTCTCCGGCTCGCAAGAAGCACTAGCTGTGCAGCCTCCTGAGAAGTATTTTGATGGGAACAAGGCTGTGGGGGATGTCGGAGAGGACATTTCCGTATTATTAGACCAAGAGAAGGTTGCTCCATCCAAGCATACCCCCATTGCAGATGCTGGCAACACGAGCGATGTGCGGAAATCCCCCAATCGGACTTTTACGGTAGGTGACTGCGTATGGATTAGCTCGTTCCGCAGAACCGGCATTGTGTGCAGCCTTCCAGACAACCGTGGCCGTATTCAAGTCATGATCCAGAAGGAAAAAGTATGGCTAAATGTCAAGAGGCTGTCCCTTTATATTGAGAGAGAGAAGCTGTATCCGGAAGGTGAGTATGATATGGATATCGTGTTTGATTCCAAAGAAAATCGGAAGAAACGCAATCAGATGAAACGTAAACATGTAGAAGGATTGACCATTGAGTACCCAGACCCAAGGAAAAGCGGCCGATAAGAATGGCCTATAAAGGTTTTCCAAGACATGCTGCTCAGGCATGTCTTTTTGGAGATGGATGCGCATATACTTGTACCGATTGGTGTACAGGCAGGCTAGGAAGTAATCGGGAAAGCAGTTGGTTATGAACGGTGTACAGAAAGGAAGAAGGCGATGAGAAAGGCACACATGTTATTCGCGATAGTACTTGCATTTGTAACGTTGCTCTTGGTATGTGCTCCAAGCTTTGCAGCCCCGCCGCCGCTATCTACAAGAGCGGAAGCTGCTGCATTGATCGATGTGCAATCAGGCCGGATCCTATATTCCAAAGCTGGAGATAAACGCATGCGCATAGCCAGCCTGACTAAAATCATGACGGCTATTGTGGCCATAGAACGAGGGAATCTGTCTGATGCGGTGAAAGTGAGCAAGAATGCAGCGGGGAAGGAGGGCTCTTCGATCTATTTGAAGCAAGGTGAGGAGATGAGTCTGCACAATATGCTCTATGGACTAATGCTCCGATCCGGGAACGATGCAGCTACGGCGATTGCTGAGCATGTAGGCGGATCGTTGGAAGGATTCGTGTACATGATGAATGAGACCGCACGCATGATTGGGATGAGCGCCTCCCAATTCAAGAATCCCAGTGGACTTGATGAAGAGGGACACTACGCCACGGCGAATGATATGGCTAAACTGACAGCTTATGCGCTGAACAATTCAACCTTTCAGGATATTGTGAAAACCAAAGTGAAAACAGCACCAAATCCGAATGATCCTTGGGATTATAAGTGGACGAACAAAAATAAAATGCTCAACTTTTATCAAGGCGCGGATGGGGTGAAGACCGGTTATACGAAGCTCGCCCTCCGCTGTTTGGTCTCCTCCGCGACAAGGAATGGACAGCAATACGCTGTAGTGACCTTGAATGACTCCGATGATTGGTCGGATCATACGAGAATGTTGGATTATGGGTTCAATTATTATCCATTAACCGAAATCGTCAGAAAAGGGAATCGGTTAGAGGGGACAACTATTGCAGCAGGCAAGTCGTTCCGGTATCCGCTGAATAGCGAAGAGCAAGGAACTGTACGGACTGAGGCAAAGCTGCTGGATAACAAGAGCTCTACGGGTTATGTATTCGGTGAGCGCGGTGTGTTGAATATTTACGTAAACAATCAGTTAGCCGGCGCAATTCCGCTATATGAAGAGAACAGCCCTCGTATCAAGGAAACAGCAGAAGATGCTTTTGGCATGAAGGATAGTAGTTCGAAATATGGTTCTGTGCGAGGCAACTGGCTGGCGGCCATACAATCCGCTTTTATACGCCTGCTCTCGCCCGGCGGACGCTAATTTGCAGCTGGACATCTTGCTATCAAGGGAGGAGGGTTCATCATGGTGAACATCATCTGGTTGTTTTTTCTTGTTGCTGGATTTGTTGCAGCTGCCTTGCAAGGTCGAATCGACCTAATGACGGAAGCTGTATTCGAAGGGGCCAAGACCGGGGTCACCGTATGCTTCGGGCTGATCAGTATCCTCGTATTCTGGATGGGGATGATGCGCATTGCTGAAGATGCGGGCTTATTGCGGAAATTAGCCGTTCTGCTGAGACCCATTGTCCGCTTCCTTTTCCCTGATGTGCCAAAAGACCATCCGGCGCTAGGTTACATCATGTCCAACATGAGCGCTAACATTCTGGGTCTTGGGAATGCTGCAACTCCGATGGGTATCAAAGCGATGCAGGAGCTCCAGAAGCTGAATCCTGATAAAGATACCGCTAGCGCAGCTATGTGTACTCTGCTGGCTCTCAATACAGCCAGTATCACGTTAATTCCAACAACGCTTATTGCGATTCGAATGAATTTTGGCTCAGCAAACCCCGCTGAGATCGTGGGAACCACCTTGCTTGCTACAATAATCGCGACAATTGCTGCTATTGCCCTCGACCGCTGGTTCCGGTTCCGCAGCTTAACCGCCACTCGACCAAAGCCGAAAGGGTGAACTCCCATGTATGCGTTCGTTACAATGATGTCCGCCTGGGCGATCCCGGTCATAGTGGTGATGATACCGCTTTACGCAATGTACAAGAAAATCCCGGTGTACGAAACTTTTGTTGAGGGTGCAAAAGACGGCTTCGATACAGCTATCCGCATCATTCCGCCTCTCGTCGGGATGATGGTTGCTATCAGTGTGTTCAGAGCATCGGGTGCGATGGATTGGATGCTTGGTTGGTTCCGTCCGGTGATGGACTCGATGGGTGTGCCAAGCGAAGTACTGCCGCTCTCGATCCTGCGGCCGATAACTGGATCAGGCTCACTCGCCTTCACAGCGGAGCTGATCAAGCAGTACGGCCCTGATTCCATGATCGGCAGGATCGCTTCGACGATTCAAGGGAGCACGGACACAACCTTATATGTACTGATCGTTTACTTCGGCGCTGTCGGAATCCGCAAAGGCCGTTATGCCCTCAAGGTTGGTCTTATCTCTGATCTTGTCGGCTTCATTGCATCGATAGTTATATGTTTGTTAATCTTTAAATAAGATACGGATCAGGCTGATCTCAATAGTGGATTGGCGAAGTACGAAATACGCCCTCGGTGCCTCCATTAAGGAAGCACCGAGGGCGTATTTTGTTAGTTAGCTTTTATTCCCTTAACGCAACCCAACTGTCATATTCATGAATGGCATAACCGCCGTATGAAGGATGGCTAGAGAGGGATTGAATGACAGTACCCAATTCGCTAGTCATTTGGGCTTTTCCTTTGGCATAAAAACTGCTGTTCGCTTCATTATTATCCATCGTTTCCACTCCGATGACTAATGACTTGCCTGCCGCTTCGTATAATTCTTTCGAAACAGCGTTGATGATACCCTGAGCGTTATCGATATAGGCCATCAGGGTGACCTGATCCAGTCTTCCAATCATATAATCCGTAAGCGTCGTCGTGTCTCCTTTACCGTCGGGCACGAGGAACCATTCAAGCCATACAGGCAAATCCGCGCCTGCAGTCAAGTAGGAATCTGTCTTTACTTCCTGGACAAAGCCGCTGACCGTATCCATCCAATTCCCAATGATTGTATCCTGATCCGTCTGCCATTGCGGTAGGACATAAGGCTCCACATCGAGATGAATGCCGCCGAATCGTTCAGCGGACCGGGAGCTGTTATTGTAGGCTTTCACCCAATAAATAAATTTGTATAGCTCCTCTTGCTTTTCTGGAAGCACCCAGTCAGGCTTTCCGCCTAAGGCTTGAATCTCGATGCCACGTTCCCCTGCCTCTTTGATAAAAGTACGATATACCTCGACGGGTATTTCTTCATCAATTTGCAGGTATACCAGATTGACACTATTTTGAGAAAGATAGTCTAACGTCTGATCTTTGTCCCTCCAGATGGCATATGTATTCCACATCCATGTTGCAACGATTGAGGGGTTATCTTCTGCGGCCGTCGCCTGTTTCATCATATTGGACTGCGGGGGCAGGATGATAAGGGCTTGTACAAGGGCCAAACCTAACAACACTTTTACAACCATACGGGATACTCTTCTTGCCATTCATAAGCCTCCTTAGGGTGGGGATTGCCGCCGGCAATATGATTTTGCCGGCGTCGGTTAGGTTATTGGGTACAGACCAACGTTCCAGAATCCCTTAACTCCATTATCGAATCACACCGCGGTTCTTCTTTCACCTCCTTGTATTCGATTCCGTAGTCCTGCAATCGGATTTTGTTGGAAAACGCGTAGGAGAAGTATGCGGTCACTGGCTGCGGTGCTTGCTTAAGCGTCTGTAATTGACTTTTTAACGCTTGGTTCGCTTCCGACTGAAGTTTGAAGTAAGAGAATGATACCATAGCTACATTGATGAACAGCACGGCGACCAAAAGCCAGCTAAGGCCCCGGATCACCTTTCGTTGATCAAAGCTGAAGCCGAGTAACGCAATGATGAATGGAAAGAGCCACAAATGCGGGACGTAGCGCGCCCACCAAGCGGCGTAATTGATAAACACAGATGCGAACAGGATAATGAGCAATCCGATCACTACCATCGTTCGAGGGATGTTAAACAAAAACGCCATGATCAGGATGATCAAGGAAAGCACGAGTATGCCGCTGAATAGCGGACCGAATCCCCCAATCGCCGTGTCAGGGATTCCGTAGTATTGCAGTTCTTCCATGCTGAAAGTAAAAGGAGTTTTCAGTGTCGTTGTGTCACGCTTCGTGCTGTTTCCTTCCGATTGTGAGAAGTAGGAGACGACAGCCTCTTCGAACCGGTTCATGGTCATGAAGCTTGTCGGAGTAAAAGCTGTCACAACATCTCTTGAATCTTCTCCTGCCAAAGGATAGAACGGATTGTTGTACTTCGCCGTGTTGGTTATATACGGATTGAAGCCAAGTGCAGCTACCCCGATGATCGTGCTTGCCGTCATGACGATCAACATTTTTTTCAGCAGGCCGTGTTTTTGCGTGATGTATAGTGTCAATACAATTCCGATACACAAAATGCCGACATACGCAATCGCGGTAAATTTATTATTGACCGTTAGCATCATGCACAGTGAGAATGCTGCGATTAAGTAGGAATTATGCCTTATATAAATCAGCACGCTGAGTGCAACCAAACAGATGAGCAGAGAACCAAGCTGTCCATCGACGTAAAAACTGAGGCTTTGGTAGATGCTTACCGGATTGCAGGCAATCAGGAGTGCAAAAATGGCGGCCAATACGCGTTTTCTCGGTAGGCATGCAGCTAAAGCAGCAAAACTTATAAAGAACGAGCCTGAGATGAGCAGGAAGTTGAACACTTTGCTCAGCTCAATATTGCCGGTTATTGCGTACAGCGAGGCGGCCAAAGTTTCACCCGCTTTGGCATAATGGTCGATCCAGATCGCGTAAGGTACCCCCTGATCAGCGAGCGGCTTATCGTAGAACGGGTTCCAGCCATTCACGAGCTCTAGAATCCCTTCCTGGTGGTACGTCTGGCCATCATAGCTCAAGTCATAATAATATCCGCTCATTGCCAAAAATATAAAAAACAACGCGGTGGACGCGAGAAGACTAATACTGAAATATAGCAGGTACTGATCCGGGAAGTAAGCTTTTGCCGTAAACCAGACAAACGCAACCGTCACGGCTACCGCAATAAACAGATTGGCGGCTGAGATCTCGATATTTACGAGAAACAACAGCGTAGTAACCGCAAAGGTCGAAGCGGTAAAGACCAGTAAGGACAACCCCGTGAGCAGACTTGTATTCTGGATTCGGTCATTCATCTCTATCTCTCCTAACGCAATTTATATAAATACAGAGGCGATCCATCCGACAATTGTGCCGACGAATAGTCCGCCTAGTATTTCGATTTTCGTATGCCCCTGTTTTTCCCTCAGCATCGAAGCCTCATCATCGGGTTGCCGCCTCGACAACAGGTTGATCCATCGCGAGTTCTCTCCGACCGCCCGACGCACACCCGTAGCATCAATCATGACGATCATCATTGCAGCAATCCCCAAGCCGAATAAGGGGCTGTCCCATCCGGCAGTGAATCCGATCAGCATGGTGATGGAGGTAATTACAGAGGTGTGTGTACTTGGAAATCCGCCGTTTCCGATATGGTCGCGTGCGTGTTTGCCATGCTTGAGAAAGTGGATCGCAAATTTCAAGCACCCGGATGTGACCCAGGCTATTATCGGAATGATTGCGAATATATAGCTGTGAACCTCTTTCATTTCGTGTATTCCCCCGTGTACATAGGTTGGTTCAAGATCTTGATATAACAACGACGCCCATCAAAATAATGCCGATTCCGACCCATTTCATGGCAGAGATCGATTCGTTGAACATGTAGTAGCCGGCCAGGGCTACTACCACATAACCAAGGCTGACCATCGGATAGGCAACGCTAATATTCATCTGTTTTAACGTAAGCAGCCAGAACAACGAGCTGAGAGCATAGGAGAACAGCCCTGCCAGCACCGGCCACGAACTGAACATTTTTACGATTCCCGGTCCATGATTCCAGAGTGGCCTCGGATTCACTAGCCCCCATTTCATCAACAACTGTCCGATGACGCCCAGCATTACGGATGATAGCAGCCACACAAATTTCATCTGGTTTCCTCCGGATAGACAATTTGGACTCATTCCAAGTAAATAAGGATGAGCACGATCGAGAACGCGTACAGCATGACTGTTACAAGAATATGACGGTCTTCAAAGAGTACTTTTTCCGGCTTGCCGCCTTTGTCTTCCATATGGATCAAATACAAATAACGGAATACGCCGTAAATCACGAATATCAGAGTCCACATGAGATGAATTGTATGGCCGGACGTGAAGGTAAACAGGGCATAACTCATGATCGTGGCCGTCGTCACAATGCTGTTGAGCTGGTTTAGCAGTTCAATCGAGTAGAAATCAAGCACTTTCCGGTGCGCTCCTTTATCGGTCTGCAGAGAATGCACCTCGTGTCTTCGTTTGCTGATCGCAAGAAAGATAGAAAGCAGCATTGTACATATCAAAAACCACGGGGTAAAAGGGACTCCGATTACGAGACCGCCTCCAATGGCACGCAGCACGAACCCTGATGCAACGATTAGAACGTCAACAATGACGACATGCTTGAACTTCAACGAATAGCCTACATTCAACAGAAAATAAACGAGCAGCAGCAGGCTGAAAAGCGGGCTGAACGAAAACGCCGTCATCAAGGAAAAGACCACCAGTACGGACCCGAGCAGCAAAGCGGCATAAGGATTAATCGCGCCGGAAGCCATTGGTCGGTGGCGTTTCTCCGGATGCTGCCGATCCGCTTCGCGGTCCACGAAGTCGTTCAGGATGTACACACTGCTGGAGACGAAACAGAACAGAATGAAGCCCGCAACCGAATGAAACAGCATGTCCATGTTCGACTTTTTAATGGAAAAGATAAGGGCGGCGAACACCAATAAATTTTTGGTCCATTGCCTTGGACGCAGCTGGATGAAGTACATGTACAGGGAGCTGGGAAACAGGCTGAATTTTTTTTCCTTAGCATCCACGTTTGAATTTGGTAAATTCATCAATCAACCATCCTTTTTCTCTCAGATAAAAGCAGGTTAAAACTCCTCTCCGGATCTTTTCACCATCTATGAATGGTGGACTTAATAAAGAACACCACGCTTGATTATATAGAATGAAACGTTCTTTATAAAGCACCAATGTAGGGAGGATACTCGAATATATGGAAGAAAACAGGGGGATTTTGTTCTTTTTATAGAAATTTGTCGACTTTTTGCTATTTTAATTTTTGATAGAATTGAGTTATACTCAGTACTGGTTCATTATTAAGAACACGCGACGCCGGCCAGGGCGGAATGCGCATTTATGAAATGTAAGGAAAAAAAAGAGAAAAAGAGAAAAAGAGAAACAGAGAAAAAGAGATATGGGAGATAGGAGATTCTGATTAGGAGGGAAACTGTATGACCGAAAGTGCTTCGGATATTATCGTTCTGGCCTATATATTGATAGTGTTGATCGTAATTGTTTTTATCAGTCTGTTCGGTTTAAGAACTAGGGCCATTTGGCTTGACCGCCAAACCCGGCATTATTTGCAAAAGCATCAAGATTATTTCGATTATGTGATGTCGCATTTACATGAGGAAGCCCCGTTTCAGAAACCAGACGGTGTGCTGACGAAAACCGAGCTCAAAGTGATTCAAAACAAACTCTTTCAATGGATGGAGAAGATCGTCGGAGTCGAACGCGACAAATTGACAAATCTCTGCTGGGATCTCGGTTTGGTGGAGTTGAATTTGCGTAGGCTGCGCAGTGAGATTCATTGGACCCGACTGGACGCTGCTTATAATCTTGGCGTCATGCAAGCGAAAGAGGCAGTTCCATCACTACTGCATATGCTCGGGGAGGAAAGCTACGGTTCCCCCTCATTCGTGATTGCCCGCGCCATCTCCAAAAGTGCGCAAAGCGATGAGGAGCTTGACCGGATGGTGCGCAGCTTGGCGAAGTACCGCAAGCAGTCGCACCGACTCGTGGCCGAGGTGCTGGCCCTATCCCGAATTGATAGTACTTTCCTGTTGATCAGTTATTTGCAAGAAACGGACGAGGAACTGCTGAAGATCGCCTTGACAGGCTTGCAAAATCGAACGATTCCCGATGCACATTTTATTTTGACACCGTTCGTCCAATCAGACGATCCAGAGTTGAGGTTGTTGGCTGTACAGGCGCTCATAGCCCAGGGTTCGCAAATAACTGAGGAACAGTGGGTAGAGTTGATGCAGCACGAGGATGCGGATGTCCGAGCGACGGTTGCTGATACTTTAGGCCGATCAGGAATGGATAACTCGATTAACCTGTTGAAGGCTGGTATGACCGACTCCGACTGGCGCGTGCGGTTTAACAGTGCCAGAAGTCTGGTCCAACTTCAAGATAGCGGCTTCCGTGCTTTATGTGAGATGGCCCTGCACGGAGGAGAATCGGTGCAGGGAATTTTGGCGGGCGAAGTGATTCAAGAAGAATTGACGAAAGGTGCGCTGTATTTCGACGATTTCGATGAAGCGATGTGGCATAACCGCAGGCTTCGCATTTACCGGCAGTTTTTCGACGAGCAGGGTCCCGGTATGCAGTCGCAAGGCGTTGTGCTCAGCTTTTCGAAAGGAGATCCAGCATGAAACAATTGCTTCTGGGCTATGCTCTATTCGCCCTTTATTCGGTTATAGCTGTTTATGTTTTTTATATGATTATTATGTTGCTCTCACATAAGCGGATCATCCGCATCATCAAGGGTGTGAAATACGCCAGGTACCGCGAACTGTCCGGTTCCGAGCAAGTACCCCCGGTTTCTATTCTGGTACCCTCCTATAACGAGGAGCTGACGATCATTGAAAGCGTCCGTTCCCTCTTGAATCTGGGTTATCCATCCTATGAAGTAATCGTCGTCAACGACGGATCGAAGGATGCTACGCTGCAGGTGTTAATCGACGAATTCAACTTGATCCCTAAGACGAATTATTCCGTCGGGGAAGAGCTGGAGGCGAAGCCGATCAGAGGCGTGTATCATAATCCGCGCTACCCCAAACTATATGTTGTGGACAAGGAGAACGGCGGGAAGGCGGATGCTCTGAACGTGGGCGTCAATGTGTCCCACTACGCGCTCGTCGCAACGATCGATGCGGATTCACTACTGGAGAAGGATGCCTTGATCCGGCTAGCCTCCGTGTATATGGAAAACCCCGAGGAAACGATCGCGATCGGAGGCAATGTACGCGTAGCGAACGGGTGCAAAATTGAGAATGGGTGCGTTACGGAAGTGAGCTTGCCAGACAAGCTGCTGCCGATGTTCCAGAACATCGAATATTTGAAATCGTTCCTTGCTGGTCGAATCGGCTGGAGCGCCATCAACGGGCTTATTATCGTGTCCGGCGCTTTCGGCTTATTCCGAAAAGATTACTTGGTCAAGGTCGACGGTTACCGGGACGGCTTTCCAGGCGAGGACATGAACATAATCATCAAGCTTCACAAACATATGCTCGACAACAATCTCCCATACCGGATCGCATACTGTCCAGATGCGGTATGCTGGACGCAAGCGCCAGAATCGCTGCGCATATTGCAAAGCCAGCGCAAGCGGTGGGCGCGTGGGAATATCAAAAATATTTTCAAGTATAGCAGCATGATGTTCGTCCCCAAATATAGAGCGGTTGGGCTCCTCTCCATGCCATATACTTTAATCTTCGAGACGTTAGGACCTTATTTGAGATTGACCGGCTATATGGCGCTTTTCGGGTATATCGCTCTGAATATGGCCGACTACAAGATGATGCTGCTAGTCATCGGGGTTAGTCTGCTAGTCGATATTTTATTCAGCTGCGGCGCTTTGTTAATTGAAGAAATAGCTTTCCGGCGATATCCGAAATTCAAGGATTTGATCAAAATGATGCTCTATTCCGTGCTGATGACGCTCGGTTACAACCAGATCAATGTGTATTGGAAAATACTCGGACATATCGACTACATCCGCAATGATGATTCGTGGGGCGTTATGGTCCGAACGAGCTGGAAGGATGAAGTTGCGGGACAGAAGCCCGCAATTCAAAACCAAACTGTAAACAATCAATCCACTTAGAGGTGATGTGAAATGTCTATGCAAGTATTGCAAGAAGCGGTGGAAATTCATCCATTATTCGTTCACCTGAATCGGGCGCTCGTGGATTCAAGCCAGACGGCATGCGGTCTCATATTGGCAAAGTGCGTGTTGAACTCCACTGCGCAGAGTCAGCTGCAAGAAAGGGTCGCACGGCCTGAATTGGATCTGCAAGCGCAGTTTTTGTACGAGTCAAACAACGAGACGCTGGCAATCTTACTTCCCGACTATGCGTTGAGCAATACACATTTCGTTTCGCTGTCTGTCAAGCAGTTTTTGCAGGACGAGCAGCACCCTGCGGGCAACATTGTCATTGCAAGCTTTCCGGAATGCGGAGTACCGAGAGAAACAGATCTGCAGGCGATGCATGCGATGATTGCAGATGAAGCGAACCATGAAAATTCGATTCTGATCTATAACCAACCGGAAGAGAAACGGAAAAATTCCACCATTCTGATCATTGACGAGGATGAAACAGGCGGCGAGCTGCTCGACTCCCGGCTGCGCATGAAAGGGTACGAAGTATATATGGCTAATAACGGGTTTGACGGATTGCGCTTGTTCAATTCCTTGTCGCCGGATCTTGTCATTATGGAGCTGTCCTTGCCTGGTTACGACGGGTATGATGTGATTCGCAGCATCAAGGGACGGAATGGGAATGATTCAGACTGCAGGATCATGGTGCTGTCGGAGAATCGGATGGAGCGTGACATTAGCGCCTGCTTTGAGCTGGGCGTTTCCGACTATATCAAAAAACCGTATTCTCCGTTGGAATTGGAAGCAAGAATTCGTCGGCTCCTGCAATAGTAACAGACGTCAATATGAATGAGCCATGAATGATCACTTACGATACCAGCCTTGTATTGCAGGGCCTTGAGGAGGTGTGAGGTTTGAACTCGATTAACAGGAACGGAGATTTGAGCGGCCTTCGCCAAGAACTTCAACGATTTATTTCGGAAGCTCAAAGTAATCATTTCAATTTGTCTCAGCCCCTAGATATGTATGTGGGAGAATTGAGCAACATTTTGCGCAAACATCTGGATGCCGGGGTGGAAAACAATGAAGAAATTTGATGATTATCCGAAAGCCTTCAAGAAAATGGTCCGATACATTCGACAAGAAGCAACCATCGAGCAAATCCGCGGAATGGAAAACATTTTTGTCGACACGGTCGCTCTGCGACTCCAGAAATTGGAGCCTGACAGCGATACACGGAACCGCCATTTATACAGGAAGCCGCAGTAAGTAAGGAGAAGAGTTGCCCTATGAAAAGGAACATAAAGCTTCGTCTAAGCATAACGATTGTCGCAGTCCTGATAGCCGGTTATTTCGGTTGGCAGCATTTCCAACCCATAAGTGCGGAGAGTGCAGATATGGAGAAAGTAAAGCTGGATAACGGAATGAACATAAAGTTTCGCACACAAGGCGATCAGGTCGAAATTTATAAAGACCAGCAATGGCATTCTTTTTTTGCCAAAGGTGTTAATATCGGAGCTACAATTCCCGGGCACGATCCGGGAGAGCTAGCGATCGATAAAAAAACGTTTCTGAGGTGGTTTGCCGAAATCAAAGAGTTGGGTGCCAATGTTATACGGGTGTATACGATCCATGAACCGGTTTTCTACGAGGCGTTGGTCGAATTCAATCAGGAGCATCGGGATTCCCCTCTCTATTTCATACAGGGTGTGTGGTCGCCTGAGGCGCAAATGTTGAAAACTCATGATGCCCTTAGCCCTCTCGTGGTGAAAGAATTCAAGAAAGAAATCATTTACGCTGTAGGGGCGGTTTATGGCGATGTTAAAATTCCGAGCGAGGGGGGAAAGGCTGACGGGCGGTATAAAGTGAATGCCGGTCCTTATTTAATGGGCTGGAGTATTGGAACAGAGTGGGATCCGCCTATTGTGGAAGCGACAGATAAGGCGAATCAAGGCATGGCGCCGTTCCAGGGGGACTATTACAAGGCCAAAGAAGGCTCCACTCCGTTCGAAAACATGCTTGCGGAAATGCTTGATACGCTCGCTGCTTTCGAAAGTGAACAGGGGTGGCAGCATCCGCTGGCCTTTACAAACTGGGTGTCGACCGATCCGCTCGAGCATCCCGGAGAAATTGACCGCGCTGAGGATCTTGTCAGTGTGGACCCGATGCATATCGTGCCGACGAACTGGCAAGCGGGGTATTTCGCGTCGTTCCATGCTTATCCGTATTACCCGGAATTTTTCCGCAGCGACCCAACGATCCAAAACGTCAAAAACGATAAGGGTGAAATCGACACCTATAAGGCGTACCTGCGTTTGTTGAAGGAGCACCATAAAGGAGTGCCGATTATGGTCACGGAGTTCGGGGTTCCAGCTTCGCTCGGAATAGGGCATATTACCGGTTTGGGCCGCAATCAGGGCGGGCATACGGAGGAGGAGCAGGGCAAGATCAACGCTGATCTGCTTCACGAAATCGTGCAGGAAAACTACGCAGGGGCTATTCTGTTCATGTGGCAGGATGAATGGTTCAAGCGAACGTGGAACACACAAGAATTCGAGCAGCCGGTCGACCGGCGCAAATATTGGCTGAACGTACTAACCAATGAGAAATTGTTCGGGATTACGGGTATGTATTCAAGCAAGGACGGTCCGCTCTTGATTGATGGGAAATTGGATGACTGGGAACAGATCAAGGACAAGAAGAAGTATGACCCCGGAGTTCCCGGCTGGAAAAATATGTGGGTAACGCATGACGAAGCTTATCTGTATATTGCTGGCGAACTCGAGAAAGACTTCGATCCCGAAAAGGAGATTCTTTATATCGGGGCGGATACTATGGAGGGCGGAAACAAGCATTCAAAAGAATTGGGTGACCGGACGCTGAGCGAAGGATTAGAGACGCTGGTAACAATCGGCCGCCCACAGGAAAGCCAAGTAAGCATCGCGTCGAATTACGATTTTACTACCCGATTGTGGGGCGTTATCAATGGGATGGCTCCTGTTAACGAGGGCGATATGAAAGACGACTCCGGCATCTTTGCTCCATGGAGATTGATTGTGGACATGGAGTTTAGTCCGCCGGCGGCCAAACATTATCGTCCTTACAAGGATCTGCCTGCAGGCGAGTTGAGAAGGGGAACGACTGATCCGGCCGCTCCGGATTACAATTCGCTCACCATGTGGCAGGCGAAGGGGAACATCATAGAGATGCGAATTCCTTGGATGCTTCTCGGTTTCGCGGATCCGAGCTCCCTACTAGCGGTCAATTACGAGGAAAAGGACGGGAAGCTGCAAACCCAGAAGGTGGACGGCGTCCGCGTACTTCCTTGGATCGTTAACCGAAGCACGAACGAAGTGTATGGTTTGGGGAATGGCAGTGAGGTTACGGATGTGTCAAAGTTGCCCAAATACAAATGGAAGTCCTGGAACGAAACGCAATTTCAGGAAAGGCTGAAAAAGAGCTATACGATCATGCAGAAAGCTTTTAGGGAAATCAAAGAGTAGTCTTTCTGATTCATTCAAGAGGCTGCTATCAGAGTGGACAAGGTGCAGCAAATGGACAATACAGCCTATTTAAATGCTTATTGGTTCAGTGGCATAGAGCCGCTGACGGATGAACAAATAAGAGAGCACGTACTGGAATTGCAAAAGTACCAAATCAAATATCAATTGGCGGATATCGGGATATTGGTCTCGAGCGGGGATGAGTCCAACGGAACGCTGCCTGCTGATGGCTACAAGGAACTGGGTCATTGGATCAAAGTGTCCAGGGAAACGGATCCGAATCAAAAGATAATTGCTATGGTGAACGACGGCAAACGATATGTTTGGCAGGATGGCAAGAGAGTAGGCAACCCGAACTTCGGGAATGCCGTATATAACGATAACTTGAGAGCTGTTGCCAACATGTTGGTCAACCAAGGTGCTGCTTATGGCGGGATACGATATAGACTGGATGGAATCCAACTCGATATCGAAGGGTTTTTACCGAATGATCCGGTACTGAAGACAACGTCTGAGTTCGTTCGGAGCGATTTGGACGACAAAACAATTTATTCGATCGCCTCTCCGGCGGATCCGGCTGTATGGTCGGATGCATATGTCAGCGAAATGGCCGGCATATTCAATATGCTCAATCCGATGATATATGATCAACTGGGCTGGGGTTCCTCTATCCATTCCCGAGAGACATATCAGCACTTATGGAAAACTACGATTGTCCGATATGCACATGCCATCGCGAACAGCAGTAGCATTAGTACGCTGCTGATCCCTACGATGCCCGTGTATGAGAAGAAAGTGGCCGAAGACTGTACCGTTTATCATGATCCAGCCATCGAAAATATATTTAATGCTGCCCAAGGTGTCAAGATGGCCAGAACGCAATTGGCAACGGATTCGAAGACGAACCCGAGAATATACAAAGGCGGTTTGAATGGTGCAGGTATTTTCTGGTGGAGTAAGTTTATTCTTCAAGGTCCCGACCTAAACGACCCTTACGGTCACGATTATGAACTGGATCGTAGGTGGTGGACGAAGGAATGGATGCAGTAGAGAAGTAGCATAATCAAACATGGAATAACCCGTCCCGGGTGGGACGGGTTATTTATTTTTATCCAGGACGTTTGCGACATGCTTAGGTCTTTAGCTTTATTTTTATACCCAATATTATAAATGCTGTAATATTTTGCTCGTTACTTTCCGAATAAATGCAGTACATGCATGTATCTCACCAAGAGGTTCACATCTAGGAGGAAGAACGAGAATGAAAAGAAAAGTTATTGGGTCTTTCGTGTTGGTTACAGTGTTGCTGTCGTTGTACGTTTCACTTGTTGTCTATGGCCAAGAGGCAACGAATGCAGGAACCGTGCTGCCGGACGATGCCAAGCAAGTGAATAATACCGCTTATTTAAATTCATACTGGTTTGACGGAACGGAGCCTTTGACCGATGAACAGATGAAGGAGCGGGTGCTGGAACTGCAGAAATACCATATCAAGTATCAGTTGGCGGATATCGGGATCCTGATCTCGAGCGGAAACTCCCTTAACGGTACGTTGCCGACAAATGGGTACAAACATCTGGCTCGCTGGATTAAGATATCCAGGGAAACAGCTCCTGATCAAAAGATTGTTGTAGCCGTTAACGACGGCAAACGTTTTTTTTGGCGGAACGGCAAAAGGGTAAGCAACAAGAATTTTGGAAATGCAACTTACAATACCAACTTAAGGGCGGTTGCCGACAAACTAGTCAATCAAGGCCTTATGTATGACGGGATTTTATATAAAGCAGATGGCATTCAGCTCGATATCGAAGGATTTTTGCCGAATGATCAGGTTCTTCTGGCAACGGCGAAATCGGTTCGGACCACGCTGAACGATAATGCCATCTATTCGATCGCTTCCCCGGCGGATCAAGCTGTATGGTCGGACGCGTACATTAGCGAAATGGCTGGTATTTTCAATATGCTAAGCCCCATGATGTATGATCAGATGGGCTGGGGCTCCCCGATCGTTTCTCCGGACTCTTATCAGCAACTCTGGAAATCGACGATTGTTCGATATGCGCATGCAATCGCGAACAGCAGCCACCCGGAAACAATGCTCAATCCGACTATGCCAGCGTATGAGAAGAAAGTGGCGGAAGACGGCACGGTGTATCACGATCCCGACATCGAGAATATATCCAATGCGGCCCAAGGACTCCAATTGGCAAGAGAGCAACTGATTCTCGATCGTACGGCAACCCCATTGCTAAATCCGAACGGAGTGCATGGAGCTGGTATTTTCTGGTGGAGTTCCTTTATCCTTCAAGGTCCGGACCCACGAAATGGTTACGATTATGGACCAGACCGCCAGTGGTGGATGGAGCAATGGGTAGGGCAGCAATAAGGGATTTGACAAAACCACCAAGCACCTGACCGATGAACTTTCGGTCAGGTTTTTTGTCAATCTTTTCCGTACTTACAGATTACCCCCATAATTGAACAAGCTCACGCGAAAGCTGTAACACCGCTATTTATTTTCAAGAACATTAGGCCGGCAAAACCCATTGTCGCTGAAAAAGATATCGGAGGTGCACCAAAGCGTGAACACTAGAAAGACCATGATGAATCTGGAATTGGATATGGAATGGATTGATTTGATCGCTACCGCTCAAACAATGGGTATACCCTTAGAGGATGTTAGGCATTTTCTTAAAGAATCTAGTAATTCTGAAACTACAGATAGTAAAGATAGTATTGGCTAGGCTATCAAATTTTTCCGACATCTGTAAAATCCCCGCCCTCCTTTTTCCGTAACCCGGAAAAAGGTTTTTATCCTGTTATTTCATAAATTTCCCCACAAATATATTAATTTTTGATAAAATGTAAATTAGACATAATATTATGAGCATTCACCTAGGGGGATTTATGAAGATAGGGGAACGTGTAAAACAATTGCGCTCCGAGAAAGGATTTTCTTTAAATGAGCTTTCTGAGAAAGCGGGAGTTGCCAAATCATATCTGAGCAGTATTGAACGTGATATTCAATCGAATCCATCTATTCACTTTCTCGAAAAAATTTCTGCTGTACTTGGCGTGCCTATCGAAACGTTCTTTCAGCCACAGCCAGTACCGGAACTTGAATTAGACCCTGAATGGTCCATGCTGGTTCGCGAAGCCATGGATTCAGGCGTAACCAAGGAGCAGTTTTTGGAGTTTCTGGAGTTCAATAAATGGCGAACCAAACAAGTAAACAAATAACTAACGACAATCTCGTACCACCGATCGTGTGGTGCAGGGTTGTCGTTTTTTGTTGACACTTAATCACTGGCGAACTTCACCCAACTTGTACTTTCTACCTAGGATAGGTAATATAAAGACGAGATTATGAAAAACTTGGAGATGAATCGAGATGGAAAGATTGCAAAAAGTGCTGGCCCATGCCGGCGTCGCTTCCAGACGGAAATGCGAAGAGTACATAGAAGCAGGCCGAGTGCAGGTTAACGATGAGACGGTCACTACGTTAGGGGCCAAGGTTGATCCTCTAACGGATGTCATTACCGTGGACGGACAACCTATTAAGTCCCAAACGCTTGTTTACTATACGATGAATAAGCCGAAGGGCGTAATCACGAGCATAACTGATCCTGAAGGTCGTCAGACCGTGTCTGATTATATTAAGGATATCAAGGAACGCGTGTATCCTGTCGGTCGACTTGACTATGAGAGTGAAGGCCTTCTTCTTCTGACAAATGACGGAGAACTGGCCAATCTGCTCACCCACCCGAAGCATCACGTGCCGAAGACCTATCATGCTACTGTAAAAGGCGTTCCGCACGGTTCCCTGATTGAGAAGCTGAAGAGCGGGATTATGTTGGATGATGGAATGACGGCTCCGGCCGAGGTCGAATACCACGATGTTAACCCGGAGAAAAATGAATCGATCATTGCCATAACGATCTATGAGGGACGGAATCGCCAAGTGCGCAGAATGTTTGATGCGATCCATTATCCGGTCAATCGCTTGAAGCGGGTTCAGTTCGGCAGCCTGCTCCTATCCGGTTTGCCTCGCGGCAAGACACAGAAGCTTACGCCAGCGCAGGTGAAAGAGCTTTATTCCAGTGTTCTGGAGTCACAAAAAATACAAACTAAGCCGGAGTAGCGCTTCAAAATTTCGTTATAATGAAGACAATGCAATAACAATTATAGTTTGAAGGTGATGGATGTTGGGCAAATATAGAAGAAGAATCCAAATCATCATATTTGTCGCCGTTTTATTGATTGGCGGATATACAATCGGGAGCAGCTTATTTTCTGAGGAATCGATTCCTAAGGAAGGCAGTACAGCTCCTGCTTTTAAATTAACGGGATTGGACGGCAAAGTACAGGAATTATCCGATTACAAGGGTAAAGTCGTCGTCGTTAATTTCTGGGCAACTTGGTGTGAGCCTTGTTATAAGGAGATGCCAGCTATCCAAAATCAATATGAGAAATGGAAAGACCGTGGAGTAGTGGTATTGGGTCTGAATTTGGACGAAAGCCCGGTTACTGTGCAGACCTTCGTCAATCAATATAAACTGACGTTCCCGATTCTGATTGATAAAGAGTTTCGGATGAGAAACAGGTATCATGTAGTCAGTTACCCCACGACGTTTTTCATTAATGAAAGCGGCAAAATTGTGAAGATAAGTATCGGAGAGATGGATGAGACTTTTATTGATCAGACCTTAACCGCCATGCTGAAACAGTGAAAGGGGGCAGTGACGGGTGATTTCGAACACAAAATGTGAGTGCGGACATCAGAATCATGTCGGGACCCTGCTCTGCGAAGCTTGCGGAAAGCCAGTGAACGAGCAAGATCTGAACAGTGAAGAACTGCTTGAAATGCGTTATGACGGGGTCGCGCGTCGTTCCCAAAGAAGTAATCCATCATGGATCGATCGGGTATGGAACTTTTTCTCTTCCGTTAAGATAGCGATTTACTTGATCTTAGCTACATTGGCTGGAGCTGCATTAGGTACGATTTATCCTCAGGAGAACACGTTTCTGAATATGGACCCCTCGGTTTACTATAAAGAAACTTACGGCACTTTGGGACAAATCTATTACAAACTCGGATTGTCTGACACTTATGGCTCCTGGTGGTTCATTACCCTGTTAGTCATGATCGGAACTTCCCTTGTAGTATGCAGTCTGGACCGGGTTCTTCCCTTGTATCGTGCGTTAAGCAGACAACAAATTCGCAAGCATCTGCAGTTCATCAAGCGGCAAAAGGTTACATACTCAACAGAGTTACCCTTTGCACAGAGCAATAGTAATCAGCCTGCTGAAGAATGGGTGCAGAATGCTGCTGCACAATTGCGTAAGAAACGATACAAGGTTCATACGGATGGGACAGCGCTTCTAGCGGAGAAACATCGATTCAGTCGCTGGGGACCCTATATCAACCATATCGGTCTTATTATCTTCTTGTTAGCGGTTGTTGCGAGAGGGATCCCCGGATGGAGTCTGGATCATTATATGGGTTTCCTCGAGGGCACCCCAGTACAAATTCCCGAAACTCGCTATTACTTGAAGAATGAGCAATTTACAGTCGTCTACTATGACGAGAACGAGATGACGGATAAGTTCCGCGAACAGAACAAATCCGTACCCAAAACCTATGAAACCAAAGCCGTGCTCTACGAGTGTTTGAAGGATTGCGGAGATCCAACCAAAGAGCCTGAGCTGAGGCAGGTGGCAACTCACGACATCATTGTGAACAAACCTCTGAATTATAAAGGCTTGTTGGCCTATCAATTTGATTTCTCCGAAACGCCACAGTTGATTTCCGTCTCGCCAAGTCTTAAGAACAAGAAGACTGGGGAACAATTCGGGCCTATCAACATCAAAATGAAAAACCCGGCGCAGAGCTATGAAGCTGGTCCATACAAGCTCGCTCTAAAAGGATATTTTCCGGATTTTACAATGAGTGACAAAGGACAGCCTATGACCAAGTCCAACGAACCGAATGCACCTGCATTCGTCTTCAACATAACAGGGCCTAATCTTCCTGCAGAAGGCACGGGTTATATTTACTTTCCTCGGGAAGTAGACAAGGTGAATTTCCGTCAAGACGATATTAACGGATCGATTGCCCAGAATTGGGAGATATCCGCTAACTCCATGCAGGATGTGGAGATAGCGAATTATACAAGCTTTCTCAACATCCGAATCGACCGGGCACTGCCTTATATTTGGGTAGGCTCAGCAATCTTTATGATTGGTGTTATTATGGGCCTGTATTGGCAGCACCGTCGAATATGGATTCGCATCGATAATGGCAATGTGCTAACGCTGGGAGCACATACGAATAAAAACTGGTATGGTCTTCGGAACGAGGTAGCCTCCGCCTTGCGAGTTGTAAACCTTCAAGTAGATCCGAAGCAGCTTGCGAATGAGGTGAGAACGTGAGTTTAGAGTCAATCAGCAGTGTGTTCTTGTTGTTTGCGTTTATTTTCTATTGTTTGTCGTTCGGATTGTTTGCGGTTTCCATTACAGGCAAGAAATTCAGCGCGCGTGAACCTGAAGAGCATGTAAGATTGTGGAGCAGATTCGGTTTTGGCATAGCTGTACTAGGACTTGTGAGTCATTTGTTGTTCTTCTTTACCCGTTGGGGGGCGGCAGGACGGATCCCGACAAGTAACATGTTCGAGTTTATGACGTTCCTGGCCATGATGACCATGGTAGCTTTCATTATCATTTATCTGATCTACCGGAAGCCGGTTTTAGGACTTTTCACGACTCCGGTCGGCGTCATCATCTTGGCTTATGCGTCGGTTTTCCCGCATGAGATTACACCGTTAATTCCAGCACTGCAGAGCTACTGGCTCAAAATCCATGTGACAACAGCGGCGGCTGGAGAAGCATTTTTTGCAGTTGGTTTCGCGGCAGGACTAATGTATCTGATCCATGTTATTAACTTTAAGGATACCAGTCCAAAAGGCAAACGAGCGGTTCGCGGTGTAGAGCTTACCATTTTTGTAGTGATTCTGATCATTTCGTTTATCGTATCGGTCTTCGCATTCCGCGGTATAGGGTATGAAGCCAAATTTTTGCAGGAAACGGTGAAAATAGATCAGACCGGTGCGGAGGTTACTTCAAAAGAAACCGTAGATTATGTACTGCCTCCGATCGTCCAGCCTTATAACAGCACAGTGGAGAGTATGGATTCCTTCTTAGGAATCAATCAGCCGTTGTTCGAGGCGCCGTCATGGATGCATGGCGTTAATGCAGGACGCAAGCTGAACACGGTAATATGGGCATTTGTGATCGGGATCGTATTATACGGCTTAGCGAGATTAGTATTGCGCAAACCAATCGGTGCTGCCATCCAGCCTGCCATGCACGGAATGGACGCGGAAGATTTGGATGAAATCAGTTACCGAGCCATCGCGATAGGCTTTCCGATCTTTACCCTGGGAGCACTTATATTCGCCATGATCTGGGCCTCTGAAGCCTGGGGAAGGTTCTGGGGTTGGGATCCTAAAGAAGTCTGGGCGCTAATTACATGGCTGTTCTATACGGCATATCTGCACTTCAGACTATCTCGGGGTTGGCAAGGACCGAAGTCAGCATGGATGTCTGTAATCGGGTTTATCGTGGTTATGTTCACCCTGATAGGGGTAAATTTGATTATTGCCGGGCTTCACTCATATGCGGGCGTATAAGAAAGGATGGACATTAGATGATGGATAGAAAATCAAGCATATTGATCGTCGATGATGAAGAACGCATCCGCCGTTTGCTAAGGATGTATCTGGAGAAAGAAGGATTCACCATTCAAGAAGCTGAAGATGGAGAGACGGCGCTCAGCAAAGCGTTGGATAACGAATATGATCTCATACTGCTTGACCTCATGCTTCCGGGCATTGACGGGATTGAGGTGTGCTCGCGACTGCGGCAAGTGAAGGCAACACCTGTCATCATGTTGACTGCCAAAGGCGAAGAGACCAATCGGGTGCAAGGCTTCGAGGTTGGTGCTGATGATTATGTAGTCAAGCCATTCAGCCCGAGAGAGGTAATCTATCGGGTTAAAGCGATCCTGCGCCGTTCATCTGTAACTGCTTATTTGGCTAAAGATACGATCAATACCAGCAATAATATAGTGTTCTCCAATTTATTGATTGAGCATGATGCCCATCGTGTATCAGCAGGCGGGCAAGAAGTCGCCCTTACCCCTAAAGAGTATGAACTGTTGCACTATTTGGCCTCATCGCCTGATAAAGTTTTCTCCAGAGAAGATCTGCTGAAGGATGTTTGGAACTACGAGTTTTTCGGCGATTTGCGAACGGTAGATACTCATGTTAAGCGTCTTCGAGAGAAGCTTAACAAAGTGTCTGCAGATGCCGCTTCGATGATTACGACCGTATGGGGAGTAGGCTATAAGCTCGAGGTGCCGAAATAACGTGAAACTGTGGAGAAGTGTTGTAGGAAAGTTATGGATGACGATTATTATTCTTGTAGCCGTTGTTCTTCTGATTAACGGCGTTTTCATGGGTCAGTTCTTGAATACGAACTTCGCTAACTCCAAGGATCAGGAAGTCAGCATGCAGAAGCTGGCTTCCAAGGTAGCTCAGGAACTCAAGAAACACAAGGAAGATACGAGTTATATGAGTGCCGTGAACGAGCTGCTTGCAGCCCAGGACGCGGCTCTGGTTGTTTTGGACACCAAATTGGGGGAGAGCTTCTCAGCTCCTGTATCGGCAACCTTACCCAAATTCAAAGCTGTCGATATATTCATGCAAGATCAGCTGGATAATGTGATTAAGGGCGGTACAGAAAAAAGGATATTTATTGATCCTCAAAGCGGCAAACGATTTCTCGCGGTTGCGGTACCTCAAACCAGTGATGGAATTGGGGGGGCCGGCGGTATAGTCATGATGTATCAAACGCAAATGTCTTTAAGCTATACGCAGGCTTATTTCCGCAACTTGTTTATTATCGCAGGGGTAATTGGATTCCTGCTGACGACCTTATTCGCTTTTTTCTTATCTACCAAGATCACTCAACCCTTGCTACAGATGAAAAAGGCAGCAGATTTCATCACCATGGGGGAGTATAAGACAAGAGTTCCGGTGTCCTCGAGTGATGAGATCGGAGAATTAGCACAGACCTTTAATCACATGGCAGGCAGATTGGATGAGACGATCCATGCATTGAATCACGAGAAAGAACATCTGTCTAGTGTGCTGCGAAGTATGACGGATGCGGTTATTACATTGGATGCGAACGGAACGGTCATCTTGACTAATCCTCAAGGCGAGCGATTGGTGAGAGAGTGGCAAGATCTGGAGTGGTCGGAACCGGAGTCGTTACAAACCGAGCATCGGCCGATACCGGTTCCTCTGCAGCAGCTTTTCGAGTCCGTCGTTCAAGATAGTGTTGAGATGACCTCAACGATTCATGTACGCAACAGTGTATATTCCGTAGTTATGGCCCCCCTATACTCAGGAGAGAGCCTTAGAGGGACGGTTGCCGTGATGAGGGATGTTTCCGAGGAGTTCCGACTGGATAAGCTGCGGAAGGACTTTGTGGCAAATGTCTCGCATGAGCTGAGAACACCTCTGTCCATGCTTCAGGGTTACAGTGAGGCTCTATTGGATGACATTGTTTCCACACCCGAAGAGCGTCATGATGTAGCTCAAGTCATACACGATGAGTCGCTGCGTATGGGTAGACTTGTTCAAGACTTGCTGGATTTAGCCCGTATGGAAGCAGGGCACTTGGAGATGCACTTTGGCGCAGTAGAGATGAATGCATTGGTAGCCAGGGTACAACGTAAATTCCTGGCCTTGTGCAGAGAGAGAGACCTTAGTCTGCATGTTTCTTTCGAGCCGGAGCAGATCAACCTTGCCAATGCAGATGAGGATCGATTGGAGCAAGTGTTGACGAATCTGCTCGATAACGCGATCCGCCATTCTTCACCTGGAGGAACTATTGCTATTAACGTGAAGGCCTTGATCTTAAACAATATCCCATCCGTAAAAATGCAAGTAAGTGATCAAGGACAAGGAATCCCTAAGGAAGACTTGCCTTATATTTTCGAACGATTCTACAAAGCGGACAAAGCAAGGACGAGGGGCAGCTCAGGCTCTGGCGGGACCGGTCTTGGCCTCGCGATTGTCAAAAACATCGTAGAAGCGCATCAAGGGATGATTGCAGCGGAGAGTGAAGTTGGCCACGGAACGACATTTTCCATCACGATTCCTAATCATTCCGCATAAAACAAAAGGATTTTTCCGAAGAGCATATCGGAAAAATCCTTTTTATGTTGAGAAAACGTGACAAATCTTGTTAATCGTGAAACATTATAGCAGGATTTCCCGAACACGTTTGAGTTCAGGGAGCTTGGCAAGCTCATCCAGGACGTGCTTCGGAGTTTGCTTATCAACGGTTAACAGCATAACGGCTGATCCGCCAATATCTGTACGCCCCACCTGCATTGTAGCAATATTGACATCGTTATTACCAAGCAGAGTACCTACCTTACCGATAATACCTGGCTTATCATAGTGCGAGATGAGTAGAATATTCCCTACAGGAGCGATGTCAACCGGATATGGACCGAAACGAACAATTCGTTCGCCGAAACCAGCCAAAAGGGTACCGGATAGCCATCTTTCCTCTTGTTTCGTCTTGAGTGTGATCGTAACCAGATTAGTAAATGTTTGTGAAGAGGTGGATTTCTCGATCACCACATTCACATCCCGTTGCTTAGCAAGGTGAGTAGCATTGACGATATTTACTTGCTCCTTACCCAAATGATGGGAAAGTACTCCTTTCAACACATACCTAGTCAGAGGGTTTGTGTCGAATTCTGCGAGATCACCGGAATAGTTGATCTTGATTTCCTGAACAGCACCTTCCGTAATCTGAGCAAGGGAGTTACCCAGCTTCTCGCACAGGCTGAAGTAAGGTTGAATCTTGTTCAATACTTCTGCTGGTACTGGAGGCATATTGACGGCATTCTTAAACGGATTATCACGCAAAATGTTCAACACTTGCTCAGAGACGTCAATAGCTACGTTCTCTTGGGCTTCGATTGTAGAAGCGCCCAGATGCGGTGTTACTACAATCTTGGGATGCTTCAAGAAAGGATGATCCGCTCTTGGCGGCTCTTCTTCGAATACGTCAAAGGCTGCTCCTGCTACGATGCCTTCATCAATGGCTTCCACAAGCGCCAACTCATCGATAATCCCGCCGCGTGCGCAGTTCACAATACGCATGCCGCGTTTCATCACTTCAAACTGTGCTTTGGAGATCATATGGCGTGTCTCGGGTGTTAGCGGGGTGTGCACGGTCATGAAATCCGCATTGCGGATGATCTCATCGACGCTGGCAAGCTTGATTCCCATCTTTGTTGCCCGGTCTTCACTCATGAATGGATCGTAGCCAAGAATAGTCATTCCGAAAGCTATCGCACGTTTTGCTACCTCTGTGCCAATTCGCCCAAGTCCGAGAACGCCTAGTGTCTTATTGCGCAACTCAACGCCGACGAAGGATTTGCGGTCCCAAGTGCCATCCACAGTTTTACGATAGGCTTGCGGGATGTGGCGAGCTAGTGCCATCATCATTGCAAATGTGTGCTCACAGGTTGTGATCGTGTTCCCGTCAGGAGCATTAATAACTACGATTCCGCAAGTGGTAGCAGCTTCAAGATCGATATTGTCCACACCTACACCAGCGCGTCCGATTACTTTCAAGTTAGTGCCAGCTTCCATGATTCGTTTCGTTACCTTCGTCTGACTGCGGACTAACAGGCCATCATAATTGGCAATGATGGCGACAAGCTCATCCTCAGATAAATTCGTTTGCTTGTCGACAATGATGTCCTGCGCATCGGTCAATTGCTGAAGTCCGAGATCGCTGATTGGATCAGATACTAATACTTTGTACATGGTAAGAGCCTCCCTTATAGTGTATAGCATGGTTCAAATAAGCGAATCTATAACAAAAAAACTCTCGAACTCTACACGACGCTATGACGTGTAGAAGGGACGAGAGTTTGTGATCGCGGTGCCACCCTAATTTTGCCGAATACTTGCGTATACAGCCTTATTGGTCATAATATGACCAGGAGAGGTAACGGTCTCAGACCGACTACGTTTAATCCATTCATCGGACAATGGGGTTCACGTGTAGCTCAGGAGTGGAACGATCTAAGTTTGCTTGCCGGTTCGCAGCAACCACCGGTTTTCTGAAAGCAAGGGATTAGACGATTCTCCGTCGATGCCAATTACAATGTTTGTTTGCTTGTTTCCTAATTTAACATGAGTCTTAAGGGGTGTCAATCATTTAAAGACACATTAATGACAATGAAAACGATGCCTTCCTTTAAAGAGTCAAATTATAGACACAATTGTGGACGAGGAAGGTTTAGCACCTGGGCAGGGTTAGAAGTTGATCTTGAACAAGCTAATTATTTTGGTTATTGTTCTAAGTAAAGACAAATCTTAAGTTTTTATTAAAGGAGAAACTTTCCCAATGAGTTATACGTATATTCATCCTAAGACGTTCGCAGAGAAGCTGGTCGATTGGTCGGAAGCAGATGGAGTCATTATTGATGTCCGGGAAAGCTATGAATGGGATTACTATCACTTGGAGCAAAGCCAGTTAATTCCTATGAATACGATCCCTTATAAGCTGGAGGAGCTTCCTCAAGATACTCCGTTATATATTATTTGCGCGCATGGGGTTCGAAGCGAGACGGTTAGTCATTACCTGACTGAGCAAGGCTTTGATAAGGTGATTAATGTATCAGGCGGGATGGCTGCTGTCGCTGAGTTGCGCGGTTTTGCTTACGATTGATGTGTCTGCTAACGAACAACAGTCTGAACAAGCCGAAGCCTGTGCAGACTGTATAGTAGTTGATTATTGCTGTGAAAAGAAGGGGAGCTGCGGTAACGTTTCGTTTGCGAAGTATTTTTGCTTCCGCTGAGTGAAGTCGCCTTGGCGGATTGCACTGGTCCCGATCAAGGTATCGACTATAGCCGGTATGTCGTTAAGGTTCATCTTTTTCGCTTGACCTGAAGCAATCATCTCTTCAATTCTTACTGTAATGTCTTGCGGATATACAGCAGTGAACCACTTTCCATTCAACACGATATTGGCAGCAGCATTGTTCTTGACAATTAAGCTCATCTGGGACCACTCGGTTACCGTGATAGGCGATTTGCTTAGCAGCGGTAGCCCCCTGATCTGTTGGTCAATGGTTTCGTTCCATTTGGTCATGGCTGCATAATATTGCTGCTGCCCTTGCAGGGAGAATCGTTTGGCCTCTGTCAGAAAAGCGTCTTTGTCCAACTCGGTCAACAGCACGCTTACGTGCATTCCATTGGCGGAGCTCTGATACTTCTTAAGGGTGTCCGCGAACAATTGTAAGCTCTTCATATAATTTTGTTGAGCTTCAACTAATAATGGAGAGGTAACTGGCATGGCAATAACCGAAGCGTCTGCGACTTTCTTCAAGGCTAATCGGCTCAAATCTTTCATCACATCAGCCGGATCGATCGATGCAGCGCCTTGGTCCAATTGTTTCAATTGCTCGAACCATTTCAGTTGAAATTCCCTATATGGCGAGAGAATGCTATGATAGAAGGATACCAGATGTTGCTGATCGTAAGCTCCGGGTTTCCGAGCAGCTTCTTCCTGATTTTTCATAATGACAGCATATTTGGCATCTGATTTCTCTCTACCGATCTTGACCCCATAGAAAAACGCTCCAGCTATGCAGACCAACATAAAAACAATAACTAATGAAAACAAATAATCCGCGCGGTTGAGTCGCTTTTCCATTATTTAGCTCCTTGTCCAGTGTCGTAAACTAGTATAGGGGATAATTGCTGAAATGTGAACCGTGGAAACCAGGAGATGCATGAAAAAAATAAATTTCAAGAATATTAAGTTCCGAATGGTTCAGCCTTCCGAGCTGACAGATCGACTGTTACTGCTCAACTTATACATTACGCAAGCCCTTACCCTTATTGTCGGCATTTTGATCCTTTTATTTCAGTCCAGAAATCCATTTCATTTGTTCGTTTTGCCGCAAGGGTATTCTTATATATGGTGGGGACTCGGTTTTACTGCAATAGTGCTTATCGTTGATCTGCTTGTGTCAAGTGTAGTACCTGAGGAATTGACCGATGATGGTGGAATTAATCAGATGCTGTTCGCGAACAGACCGCTTTGGCATATCGCCGTGTTGTCTGCAGTTGTTGCGATTTGTGAAGAAGTATTGTTCCGGGGAGCGATCCAGCATGCATTCGGTCCTTATTGGACAAGTATTTTGTTCGCTGCCATTCACATTCGTTATTTGCGTCACTGGCTTATGACAGGGCTGGTGTTTAGTATTAGTTATGGCCTTGGTTGGATATATATTCAGACTAATACACTATGGACACCGATACTTGCCCACTTTATGATAGATTTTGTAATGGGGTGTATTATTCGATACGGGAGGAAAGCATGATGCGAGGGGACGTCAAACATACTGTGTTGGGCTCGATGGAGCGTCCGGATCCAATGATGAAAGATGAACGGCATCTACCGCCGCGAAAGGTCATTCACCCTAATGATCCTTCAAAGTGGAGCCGATGGTTTCATTTCAGCCTGGTGCTGTTGCTGTGTATATTAATTGCCGGCATGGTATTCTGGTACAAAGTATATATCATAGAACCATAATCATTATGAAATGAAAACCGTCCAGACCGATAGTGGCTCTGAACGGTTTATTTGTTATTCAACCTGGATAGTTAGGGGATCAACAAAGGAATACCCTTTTTGTTCAAGCTGAGTAAGCAGATTATCGAGTGCTTCGGCTGTCCAGGGTAATTCGTGCATCAGGATGTTGCTGCCATAATGGAGTTGTTCGAGAACGCGCTTAATTACAGCCTCAGGGTTTTGATATTTCTCTAACCAATCCTCTGAGCCGTTGGACCATGTCATATACAACAATTTTTGTTCAGCTGCTTGTCTCTTAACCTCATCTCCTCCAGAACCAAAAGGAGGCCGGAAAAACCGGGGCTCTTCTCCAATAGTCTCTTTGACAATTACCTGCACATCTTTAATTTGCTTTGCAATCTTCTCGGGCTTTTCCAACTTCAGGTCGATATGATCCCAGGAGTGATTGCCGATAACTTGACCTTTACTGTGGATCAATTTCAATAATTCCGGCTTCTGCTTCACTCGAAACCCATTGACGAAAAAGATCGCTTTAGCATGGTGCTTCTCCAGTGCAGCTAAGAGTTGTTGGTTAAGCTTCAAATCCTTCGGACCATCATCGAATGTAAGTAATACTACTTTATCTTTTTCGTTCGGATCAATGGGGACTACGTCATAATTTTTGTTTATTCTATATTTGATTGATGGGAGTGGAGAAGGTGTTGGTGTTTCAGGCTCAGAAACAGGAGGAGATACGGCGGGAAGTTCGGGTGAGGCAATTATGTTCTTTGGTGTGTTAGACGGCACTATTGTACCGCCAACGGGCTTGTAGGATATGGAGCAAGCTACGGTAAGACAAGTCCCAATACTAATCGTCACGATGGTTATCATCCATTTTTTATAGCACTTCATTAGGCTCTCTCCTGATGGGGTTGGATTTGAAGTTCATGCATCTTGTATACTCTATTTCTTACCCAATCTTGAAGCATATGATGCAACTGTTTATGTCTGCTTGTCATTTCCTGTTTTTTTCAGGCATGGACATGCAATGAAGAGTGAACAATATAAGATGATTCGAAACCCTTAGAGAATGGAGGAGTTCAATATGAGAATAGGCACACTCTTGTTTGGTGGGCTCATTGGGGCGGGTGCTGTTATATACTGGAATCGCAGAGGAAAGCATGCAGCGATGTCGGCGGTATCCACTCAAACAGGAAATATGATGAATCGGATGATGAACAGAGGGAGCAAAATGGACAGGCATGCGGATAAAGCAGCTTCCAAAGTTACAAATCACACCCAGAATGATTCAATGTTTGGTCTTAACAAGGTCGAAGAGATTGTGAACAAAGACCCGGAACTTAAACGCCATGTTGATGAAATTATCCACAGCCAGCATAACTCGTCGCATAAAGAGGTACCAGTCATAACTCAATAAAATGATGCTTATGAAGAATCCGACTTCTCTTTTAGAGAGAACCGGATTTTTTTTGCAACTACACATTTCTTAAGTTGCTCCTACATAAATATGATCTGACTTTATTATGCCGGAACTTTTTTTCGTGCATTGAGTATAAAAAAATGATAACATAAATTATACAAGCCTGATCATTCGTTCACCATTCTTTCTAAGAATTCATAATCTGTTAATATCAGATATGGAAAGGGAGGTCCTGTCATGAAGATCGAACGATTGAGCGTGGATAAGATAAGGATTTTCCTTACATTTGACGACCTGAAGGAACGTGGCATTCAGAAGGAAGATATGTGGCGAGAAATTCCCAAAGTGCATGAACTATTCAGCGAAATGATGGAACAAGCCTATACAGAGCTTGGATTCGATGCAACTGGACCTCTTGCTGTTGAGGTGTTTGCATTGCCAGCGCAAGGAATGGTCGTAATTGTAACACGCGGGAAGGTGCATGTCGGAGCAGACGGCGAAGTTCTGGATGAGGAAGAAGCCGATGATGTGTATGAAATGGAAGTAACGTTGGAACAAAGCGATATAGTTACCTTCGCCTTTCAAGACTTCGAGCATTTGTTGCGTGCTGCCAAGGTAATTTCTGGAATAGGTTTAGATATCGGAAGCTTATATTCCTATAAGAATAGATGGATTTTACACATAGATCCGTCAGAATTGGAAGAAGCGAAGTTCCATGCCTTGATTGCTATTCTTTCGGAATTTGGGGAAGCCACCTCAGTTACGTCTGCTGTCCTTATGGAATACGGCAAATCCATTATTCAAGAGTCCGCGATTCGAGTATTGTGCGAGCATTTCAAATCATGATGTCTATAACCAATGGCTTGATCTGATCTAGCATCTCCAAAAACAATTCGTTTTTGAGGGTGCTTTTCGTATGTCTTCGTGATTGTATTTATACATCCTGCACCAAAAGGAGGGAACCGACTATGGAGTGGTGGTCGATAATTACCGCAGCAATCGCGCCTGGAGTAGCGCTTTTGGTCTATTTCTATCTGAAGGACTTATACGACGCAGAGCCAATCTCTATGGTAGCACGCGTGTTCTTATATGGCGTTCTTATCGTGTTTCCTACAATGGTAGTGCAGAGGGCTTTAGTGCTTGGATTAGGCGAGAATAACCTGCTGTTTGCCTTTGGGATAACAGGTTTTGTTGAAGAGTTTGTCAAATGGTTCGTGCTGTATTTTGCTATGCTGAAGCATACCGCCTTTGATGAGCCTTACGATGGTATCGTATATGCCGTAAGTATTTCTATGGGGTTTGCTACCCTGGAAAATGTCATTTATGCTCTTTTCAATCATTTCACTTTGTCTGCGCTAATGTTCCGCGCCTTTTTGCCTGTTTCCGGACATGCTTTGTTTGGGGTCATGATGGGTTATTATATGGGCAAGGCCAAGTTCGGGACTCCTTCTGAGAAGAATAAGCTTTTGTTATTCTCTTTGCTGGTTCCTGTGTTCTGGCACGGATTGTTTGATTTTATTTTGCTGCAAGTGACGAACAATTGGATTTGGTTCATGGTGCCACTTATGGTGTACTTATGGTTGCGCAGCTTATCGAAGGTTCAACGGGCTAACGCCAGGTCGCCATTTCGTCTTGTGCGAAGGGAAGAAGAGATTAAAAGCTGAATAATTCGTCCATAATGGGTATATATTCCTTAATTGGGGGGAGCCCATGGTTGTAAGTGATCGAATCAAGGTAAGAATCAGATGCAGGCAATGCGGGGAAAAGTTCATACTGCGCGGCAGACGAGAGAAAGACAAGATTGAGACGGGTTTCAAAATGTGTTTGTGCAATAACCAGGATGATTTCGAAATGGATTTGGAAGCGTAGGAGATTCTCCCTTATGGAGAATCTTCTTTTTGTTGTAATCCACCGAGTAAATAAAATGTATAATCATCCTGCCCTAAGCGAAAACTATTAACAGTTTTGGTGGATGAAAGGGGCGAAAGGGATGTACAGAAGACTTAGCGGCATCATGTTCCCGGTCGTGACATTATTGTTAGCGGGAGCAGTGTTATGGGGTTATCAAGTGAATCAGGAGAAAAATTCAATATTGTTGAAAGCTGAAAACCAGTATCAACGCGCATTTCATGACTTGTCCTACCATGTGGACCAACTGCAGAATGAATTAGGGAGCGCGCTTGCGATTAATTCCACCTCTCACGCTTCCCAGCGAAAAGGTCTGGTCAACGTATGGAGGCTAACAAGTGAAGCCCGCAATGAGATTAATCAGCTTCCACTTACATTGTTGCCCTTTAACAAGACGGAAGAATTTCTAAGCAATATTGCCAGCTTCTCTTATAGGGTTTCTGTAAGGGATTTGACTAAAGAGCCTATGACTCCAGATGAAATGCAATCGATGAATGCTTTGTTTGAGCGTTCCAAAGAAATCTCAACTGAGCTGAGAGATGTACAGTCCAAGGTTATCGCCAACAATCTAAGGTGGATGGACGTTGAAGTAGCATTAGCCTCGGAAGAGAAGCAGCTGGATAATACAATCATAGACGGCTTCCAGACAGTGGATAAAAAAGTTAGTGAGTATGAGGATCTGAACTGGGGACCTTCAATGGTCGGAATATTCGAGAAGCGTTCATATCAGGCGCTAGCAGGCGCTGATGTATCCATTGACGAGATCAAGCAAAAGGCAGCCAAGTTTCTAGGGATTTCTGACCCAGCTACGATTCAAGTGGTTGAGAACGGGAATGGCAACGAGTATAGTTCCTTTAGCGTGACGGCGAAAAAGCCTGACACCCAAGAGGATGTTTCCATTGATTACACCAAGAAGGGCGGGGCTATGATATGGTTCATGAACCCTAGGACAATCAATGAGAAAAATATCGACATCAACAAAACAAGGGAAGTCGCTCAGCAGTTTCTAGAAGCGAATGAATACACATCGATGGTTCCGATCAGTTACGATGAGTATCAGAACGTAGCCAGTCTGACTTTTGCCCGTCAGCATGACAATATTATTTACTATCCGGAGAAGGTATCCGTCATGGTCGCGCTTGATAATGGTGAGATAACGGGACTTCAAGCATCCGACTATTTGTTTGAGCATAAGAACAGGGAACTGAAGACCCCGGCGATGACGATCGAGCAGTCCAAAAAATCATTGAATCCATCGTTGCAAGTAACAGACGAAAAAATCGCGCTTATCAAGAACGATCTCGATAAGGAAGTGCTGTGTTATCAATTTACCGGATCGATTAACGGAGCGGATTACAGAATTTTCCTTAATGCGGATTCAGGCAATGAGGAGAAGGTCGAACGGCTTAAAGCAGCTGATGCAGATGTAAGCTCATAAAGGTGAGGAATGGGGAGCGGCGAAGATGCCGTTCCTCTTTTATTTGTACTGTTCGTAAGTGAAAAGGACGTGGTATAATCAGGAATATTGAGTTCAGCAATTATATCAAGGGGTGGACCAGCTGTGCTTCCAAAAGTGAATAGTGTGCTTTATCTGCAAGTCAACTCCATTGATGAGGATGAAGCCAAGCAAGAATACAAAGCAAGAATAGCAGATGTGAATCTTAATTACATCTCGATGGAAGTTCCCATTCATACCAAAACCGGTAAACTGAAGAGATTGTATGCGGGAGATCAAGTTTCTGCGTATTTCGTGACTGAAGGAGGTGTGAAGAATTACTTCAACACCGTAATTCTTGGATTCAAAGAAGAAGTGTTGCGTCTTGTGCTTATTAAGCCGCCTGAGCCGAGCCAGATCACACAGGTACAGCGAAGGAATTTCTTGCGTGTCCCAGGTGAATTGGAATTAGCAGTTAAACTATCGGAACAGATGCAGTTTTTGGCCACAACAGAAGATGTAGGCGGCGGTGGTATTTCATTTTTTTGTGACGGGCGTATCCCTCTTGCCAAGCATGACATTCTGAGTTGCTGGTTGTTGACCCCCTATAAGAGTGGCCAAGTCGATCACGCTAATTTCAAAGGCGAGGTAGTTCGGACCAAATTATTGGAAACAGGCAAACAGATCGTTATGTTATCTTTCACAGAAATACAGGATGTTGAACGTCAGAAAATCATTAGATATTGCTTTGAAAGGCAGCTCGACTTCCGAAAACGTTGATGAATAGAGCTTCATGCGCATGGGCAAACTTAATGGATACAACTTCCAGATAGGTGAGCGACAGCGATGAGCACTAGATTCTCGAATGCAACAGGTACAGAAGACGGAATCGACGGAATGAATGTAAAAGCGGAATGGAACGGTTGGAATGAATCCGATGAGGAATCAGACCAGTACGATCAGCTCTTCATCAGTTGGTCCAACAGATGGGAGCGGGTGATTCGCATCCTGATCGTTACGTTTCTATTAATTCTTTTGCTTTCCCAGGTTTTGCTTCAATGGCCCTTTTTTCGCAAATCGGTTGTTAAAGTGGAGCGATTGGAAGGAGAACCTTATGTTCAGACATTTGATTCTCAGTCAAACCGATAGCTTTTGCAACCAAAAAGGTTTCATGGTATCATTTCAAAGCAGGCTTGCCTGCTTTTTTGATGCCTTTAGACGTATGGAACTTGGCTATGAAGTACAGCTATGAAATGCAATTGTTTCATAAATGCCAGGTTTATGCTTATGAAGTGTATATGTTTCACAAATGATTAAGGAGGAGTAATCGTTTGGACAAGTTTAATATCGCCATTGACGGTCCTGCAAGCGCAGGTAAGAGTACCGCTGCCCGGTTCGTTGCACAACAACTTGGCTTCGTGTATGTGGATACAGGTGCAATGTACAGAGCAGTGACCTGGAAGTCCTTGTCAAAAGGTCTTGGTGCAGAACGGGCGGACGAAATTGTCCGGATGGCAAATGCTATGAAGCTGGAGCTGTTACCAGGCGATAACGGACAAGTTGTATTGGTTGACGGTAAAGATGTAACAGAAGAGATTCGAAACGCACAAGTTACAGCGAACGTGTCCGCTATCTCTCAAATACCCGACATTCGTGAATTGCTCGTAAAGATGCAACAGCAAATGGCTCAAGCCAAGGGTGTAGTGATGGATGGACGTGATATTGGAACGCATGTACTTCCTAATGCGGAAGTCAAAATATACTTAACCGCCAGTGTCAAGGAAAGAGCCGCGCGTCGTTTTGAAGAGATCAAGCATAAGCAGCCTGAATTGACTCTCGAGCAATTGGAATACGAAATATCCGAGCGTGACAGGATGGACCAGGAGCGTGAAGTATCACCTCTAAGACGGGCCAAAGATGCGATTCTGTTGGATGCAACTGAGCTGTCCATTCAGCAAGTATGTGAGCGCATACTAGAAATTTCGCGAGCCTCAGCTGGGAAAGGGGCGTAGTGCAATGCTTTATATTTTGTTCAGGCAATTGTTTCGAATTTTGTTCAGCCTATTTTTCCGTCTGGAAGCCCATGGTAAAGAGAACATTCCAACTTCCGGAGGAGTTGTGCTGTGCTCGAATCACATCAGTCTCATGGATCCGCCTCTAGTTGGAACTCCCTTGAGGCGCAAGGTTCATTACATGGCCAAAGAAGAGCTCTTCCGCATACCTGTATTAGGTTGGTTAATCACGCAATTTGGAGCTTTCCCAGTGAAACGCGGCGGGGTAAGTAAAGAGTCGATTCGCCTCGCCACACAACTGTTAAAAGACCAAAACATGCTTGGTATATTCCCGGAAGGAACACGCAGCAATTCGGGCGGGATGGGCAAAAAGGGTGCGGCAAGCCTTGCTTTCAAAGCAAATGCAACCGTGATACCTGTGGCAATCGTAGGTTCTTATAAGTGGTTTCGCAAAATGCATATTTACTATGGGCCACCTGTTGATTTATCTGCATACAAAGATAATCCTTCATCCGAATCTTTGGAACAGGCAACCGAGCGGATCATGGAAGAAATTCGCAGTATGATTGCAAGGAACAGTGTGAAGTGAAACCTGTATAAACCGATACTTGTTACGAATCGAACATTGATTCAAGCGTATGGAAATGGTATCTTGGAATTATACTAACTAATATGTCTATGGATAATCAGATGGTTGTCTGTTGAGGAGGTTCTTACAAATGTCAGAAGAAACAAACGTACAACAACCTGGAGCGGTGCAAGAAGTTGAGGATAATACGACTCCTGATTTTGCAAACGTAGCATCTGTTAAGAAGGGTGACGTTGTCAAAGGTAAAATTGTAAAGATTGAGGACAATCAAGCGATTGTCGATATCGGTTATAAATATGACGGCGTTATTCCAGTGAAGGAATTGTCATCGATTCAGTTAGAGAATGCAGCATCCGCTGTCCAAGTAGGACAAGATGTAGAGTTGAAAGTAATGGATCTGAATGATGATAAGGAGCGCTTGGTTCTTTCTAAGCGTGCTGTTGATAGCGAGAAAGCATGGGACGAGTTGCAAGGTAAGCTTGACAGCGGAGAGATCTTGGAAGCGGAAGTAGCTGAGGTTGTAAAAGGCGGGCTTGTGGTTGATGTTGGGGTGCGCGGTTTTATTCCTGCTTCCATGGTAGAGCGCCATTTTGTTGAAGATTTCTCGGATTACAAGGGGCGCACTTTGAAATTGAAGGTCAAAGAAATTGATCGTGAGAAGAACAAAGTGGTTTTATCTCAAAAAGACGTTCTGGATCAAGAATTCGAAGTGAATAAGCAGCAGATTATGGCGGGCCTTTCTGTAGGTCAACAAATTGAAGGAACCGTTCAGCGTTTAACACAGTTCGGTGCATTTATCGATATTGGCGGGATAGACGGGTTGGTCCATATTTCCGAGATGGCTTGGCATCATGTGCAGCAGCCTTCCGAAGTTGTCCAAGAAGGCGACAAAGTTACTGTCCAAGTATTGAAGGTAGATACGGCCAATGATCGAATCAGCCTAAGTATTCGCGCGGCTCAACCAGGTCCATGGCAAGCGGCTGCGGGACAATTCGAAGCCAACCAAATCGTAACAGGTACAGTGAAACGTTTGGTTGCTTTTGGAGCATTTGTTGAAATTGCTCCAGGTGTTGAAGGACTTGTACACATCTCCCAAATCGCGCACCGCCATATCGGTACTCCGCATGAGGTGCTTAAGGAAGGTCAAGAAGTGCAAGTGAAGGTATTGGAATTCAATGCCGATGAGAAGCGTGTAAGCCTAAGCATTAAGGAAACCGAAGAGGCTCCTGCCCAAGCTCCACGTCCAGAGAAACGTTCTGAGAAAGTACCGCAAATTCAGAATGATAACGTATCAATGTCGAATCAGTCCATGAGCACAACACTCGGTGAGCTGTTCGGTGACAAGTTGAAGAAATTTAAATAAGCAAGATTCATGTTACGACGGCAACTTCCAATGGGGGTTGCCGTTTCGATTTCTTCTTCCGCCTTGGTGACTAAAACTGGTTAGAATCAGCAATACTAGGCGTAGCAGGAAATGTGCAGGTGAAGAAAAATGAATCCAGGTTATTTAAGCTTGATCCTTATGTGTTTGACTGTTATTTTACTAGCGAGCGGTTGGAAAGAGGTGCTCTTGCCGGGGATAGCCGATCGCAATATAGTAGTTTTCATTGTCTGTTGGATTGCATTAAGTCGAACTCATGTCCCTTTGCCAGGATCCGTTTCGATTGAGATTAGTTTGATTGTACTTCCCTTGACATGGCTTGTATTGAGGGCTGTTGTAAAAAAATGCACGTGGCTAGCGGTTCTTAACTTTATTTCAGTTGGACTTTTTTTAGCGGCTTTGTATTATTTGCTCTGTTACTTCGCTCAAGCAGATCCGTTGTTTTTCCCATATGATTCACCATCCATCGCAGCCGCCTTCTTAGGGTTAGTTACTATCCTGATCGTCCGAAATGCCAATGATCCATTAGGTGTGTTAACTTTTGCACTGCTTGCTGGGGCAGCCTTGTACACAGCTGTTATTTATCCAAACCTTTCTTCAAACAGCTATACTTTTGGCGACAGATCGTTTCAGGATCAGTGGTGGGCAGCTGTGGTCTCGGCTCGATTGGCTTCGTTGTGTGTACAGACGATATGGTCTTTCGGGACGAGTACTCTGAGAGGCTGGGTTAGCCGAATTACGGGAAGCAATGACGAGAGAAAGGAGTGAATGGATGATGCAAACGCTCTATGCAGAAAGGTACACATTGGGGATTGTGATTGGAGTCTTATTCGGTCTGATCACTCGTCTATCACTTCTTCAAACCGACTATAGACAATACCCTACATATCCGCATGGGCGAATCATTCATATTTCATTGGGTTTCATCGCTGCTGGTCTTGGAGCGGTCGCCGTTCCTTCCCTTTTTGACAAAAATTATACGGCCATTACCTTCTTATCCCTTGCTGCCCAACAATTCCGGGATGTTCGTAACATGGAACGGAATACGCTCAGCAAAATTGATGAGATGGAGCTTGTGCCGAGAGGCAGCACCTATATTGAGGGAACAGCGATGGTGTTCGAGGGCAGAAACTATATGGTTATATTCTCTGCTTTCATGTCTTCCTTGTTCACCATTCTATTCGGTTGGATGTGGGGTGCAGTCGCAGGGGTGATCGCCATGCTGATCGCTCGGATTTTCAAATCAGGCAAATCGATCTCTACCGCTGCAACTGTAGAAATTGCTGAGGTGGTGGTGAAAGGACCCGATCTCTATGTGGGGGATATTTATATAATGAATGTTGGATTGGAACAAAATCAGGCCATCATCTCGAAACATGGAATGGGTCTAATTCTGACTCCCCGCAACCGTAACTGCCGGATTACTCTAGCTAACTTAGGGCAGCGTCAAGCGATGCTGCATGATCTGTCCACAATCCTTGGAGTGTATCGCGACTCAGGAGAACCTTCCCTGATTCCGCTTGGCAAGTTGGACATGAATGATGGCCGTCTGGCGCTTCTGATCCTTCCTCAGGAGCGCAACCCGCATTTAGCCAAGCAAGTGCTTGAACGAGTTCCTTTGCTTGAGAGTGCCGTAAGAATGCCCTCAGAAGCGAAGGCAAGTATGAGGAAGGTGGATTCAGGATGAGTGGAATTATGGCCATCATTACGTTGCATCGCGAGCTGGTTGCAGGCGGAGCTCCCATCTTTGTGGTGAGCGACGCAGCAGAACAACAACGTATGGCTTTCTTGTTGGAGAAAATATTAGACGGGTCTGCACATGATTTGAAAAATGGGAATTTAATTATAGTAAAGCATCATTAAGGCTTGGAAGAACCGAATAAACACGGATAACTGAGGGAAAAGGATTAGCCAATTGTCTTCTTTTTTGCTATGATGTTAAGCGGTGAGAAATCGAAAGTATGGGAGTTGAGCGTCAAATGGCAAGACCTATCGTCGCCATTGTGGGCCGCCCGAATGTTGGGAAGTCGACGATATTTAATCGAATAGTCGGTGACCGACTGGCCATTGTTGAAGATAAGCCTGGTATTACTCGAGATCGTTTATACGGAATTGGGGAATGGATGGGCACTTCCTTCAGTATTATAGATACAGGCGGTATTGAAATCGACGGAGAAGACGAGATTCTTAAATCTGTTCGCATGCAGGCAGAGCTGGCTATTGAAGAAGCAGATGCGATCATCTTTATGGTGGACGCGAAGGACGGAGTTACAGCAGCGGATGATGAAGTAGCGAAGATGCTGTATCGGGCGAAGAAACCGATAGTGCTTGCGGTTAATAAGGTTGATAATTTGAAGCGGCAAGAGGACATCTATGAATTTTACTCCCTTGGCTTCGGAGACCCTATCAGTATATCTGGATCGCACGGTATTGGTATTGGTGATTTGCTAGAGCTGGTTGTTAGCAAGCTCCCTGACAAGCAAGAAGAAGAGTACGGTGAGGATACGATCAAAGTAGCATTAATAGGCCGTCCGAATGTAGGGAAATCTTCGCTCGTAAATGCTATATTGGGTGAAGAACGTGTCATAGTAAGCGAAATTGCGGGTACGACACGAGACGCTATTGATACTCCGTTTGTAGTGGACGATCAGAAGTTCGTTCTGATTGATACTGCAGGAATGCGTAAGCGCGGCAAGGTGTACGAAACAACAGAGAAGTACAGTGTCATGCGAGCGATGAAAGCGATTGAACGGGCAGACGTGGTACTCGTCGTTATTAACGGTGAAGAAGGCATTATTGAGCAGGACAAGCATATTGCTGGATACGCCCATGAAGCGGGAAAAGCAGCTGTATTCGTGGTGAATAAGTGGGATGTTGTAGAGAAGAACGACAAGACCATGCAGCAATTCACGCAGAAGATTCGCGACCATTTCTTGTTCATGTCTTATGCTCCGATCATATTCGTCTCAGCTAAGACGAAGCAAAGGCTGCAGCGTCTTCTACCACAAGTGGTCGAAGTTGGCGAGGCTCATGCTATGCGTGTGCAAACCCACCTATTGAACGATGTTATTGCGGATGCAATAGCGATTAACCCGCCTCCAACTGACAAGGGCCGCAGATTGCGTCTTAACTATGTCACTCAGGTTTCGGTTAAACCGCCAACAATTGTGTTCTTCGTTAATGATCCTGAGCTTATGCATTTCTCCTATGAGCGCTATTTGGAGAATAAGATTCGTGCTGCCTTTAGCTTTGCCGGAACTCCGCTGCGATTGTTCACACGAAGGAAATCTGATGATGAATAGGGGAGAGAGATTGTGCATTTGGCACTGTCTATATTAATTGGATATTTACTAGGATCGATCAGCTTCAGTTTCTTATACGGCAAGCTGGCTAAAGGAATCGATATTCGCAAGCACGGCAGCGGGAATGCAGGGGCAACGAATACATTGCGTGTCCTTGGCGTCGGGCCAGGTATTCTCGTCCTTCTGCTGGATGCAGCAAAGGGAGTAGTCGCTGTATGGATTGCCGGGGCGCTCGGCGGGGATAACTTATGGGTGCCTGTTCTAGCAGGACTAGCTGCGATTGTAGGTCATAACTGGCCTGTATTTTTCAATTTCAAAGGAGGCAAAGGGATCGCTACCACGGTTGGTGTTGCTGCTACCCTTTGCTTTCTTCCTGTCTTATACGCGGGTATTATTGCTATCATTTGTATTGCCTTAACTCGTTATGTTTCATTAGGTTCACTTGTGTTGACAGGGCTACTGCCTATTCTCTTGATCGTGATGAACAGACCTTATGAAGTTATATGGGCTAGTCTTTTGATCGCTTTGTTTGCCTTTATCCGTCATCGTTCGAATATTGTGAAACTGATTCAAGGTAAAGAGAATAAACTGGGCGCCAAAAAAGACCGCTCACAAACACATATGACCAAGTAAACTCCGCATTTTGCTTATAGTTTAGCTTTCGAAGTGCATTTGCTCCGCAAATGCTTGAGGAGGAATCATTCATGAACAATCGGCGAGTAGCTGTTCTGGTAGCAGGAAGCTGGGGTACTGCGCTTGCATCAGTGTTAGCAGACAACGGGATTGACGTGCGGATCTGGACCAGGAATGCTGTTCAGGCGCAAGAGATCAATTCGGAGCATACGAATCGGAAATATACGAAGGATGTTGTGCTGTCGGGTCGTATTCAAGCTACGACAAACGTGGAGGAAGCACTCTCCGGTGCGGATGCCGTGCTGTTCGCGGCGACTTCCTCGAGTATGAGGGAAGTGGCCAGAATGGCCAGTCCATATATTCCTAAGCTGGCAACTATTATTCATGCAACCAAAGGGTTTGAAGCTCAGTCTTTGAAGCGTATGACGGATGTCCTTGCTGAAGAGCTTCCTCAGATCGATCCCAAGTGTATCGTTGTGTTATCGGGGCCAAGCCACGCGGAGGAAGTGATCCGACGTTGTCCGACGACTATTGTCGTCGCTGCTGGGAATCAGGAGGCAGCTGAACACGCTCAGGATTTGTTCATTAATTCTTACTTTCGTGTATATACGAACCCTGATGTTACAGGGGTAGAAGTAGCAGGAGCGCTTAAGAATATTATCGCGCTTGGAGCTGGATTGTCAGATGGTTTGGGCTTTGGAGATAATGCCAAGGCAGCACTCCTAACTAGAGGGCTGGCCGAAATATCAAGACTTGGCATTACGATGGGGGCTAACCCGCTGACGTTCTCTGGTTTATCTGGCGTTGGTGATTTAGTAGTTACTTGTACAAGTCAGCACAGCCGGAATTGGCGGGCAGGCTATATGCTTGGACAAGGCAAGGAGCTTCAAGAGGTGTTGGATACGATGGGGATGGTCGTTGAAGGTGTCAAGACAACTCAAGCGGCATATGCCTTATCCGAATCTTATGAAGTGGATATGCCCATTACCGAACAGCTGTATAAAGTCCTTTTCGAGTCCAAGTCTCCACAATCCGCCGTCGAAGATTTGATGGGAAGAGATCGGACCCATGAGATGGAGCAGGCCATTATCGACCCGCAGAAATTTATATAAGCTCGCAGGACAGAAGCCTATACATACTATGCAAGACCCTCATACAATACCGTAAGTAAGGTTGGAGGAGGGTTGGAATGAGCGGCAAAGATATGTCGAAAGACGTACTTAATTCGATCAAGAAAAGAACAGGCAAAAATGTGAGTGAAAAAGATATACAGAAGCTTGCGAGCGGCGTGAAGCCTTCCACCGTGCAAAGCGAAAGGCAGCTTAGACAGTTGATCAAGCAAGTGTCCGGTATGGTCAACATTCCAGTATCGGAAACGACGATTAATGAAATCGTGCATGCGGTGCAAAAAAGCGGCGTCAATCCGAACAGCATGGAATCGTTAATGAAACTAATGATGGGGAAAAAATAATAGATAATCAGGCATAAGCGCATGTTCCCCTGCTGCTTATGCTTTTTTGTTGCGAACTTTTGACACTTTTTCCTGTCGTTTCACAAACGAAACAAGGAATGTTATAATCAGCCTTAGGTTTTCTTAGACGACGGATCGATATGATAACCGAATACTTGGTAAGTCGGGTGATTAATAAAATGGATAGTATGACTAAAATGTGGGCTTCTTTCATGGGGATGGGACTAATGATTGCTGCTTCCTTTCTGATCACGTTTGCCCGCGTCAAGCTTAAAGGTTTTTTTCGGGTAGTCGTTTCCATTGTGGCCTTCCTGCTGCTGCTTATTTCTATCGTGTACATGCTATTATCTATCTTATAACGGAGAATTCCACAGAGAAGAACTAACATAACCACCGGGGGGGACCATAAATGTTGGAGCTAAAAGGACGGTCTAAGGTGGCAACCGTACAACCAGAGAAAGGCCTGACCATTCTAGACCATGCGTTGAAGCATAATGTTGACTGGGGTTTCTCCTGCACAAGAGGAACCTGTGCCCGATGCCGCTGCTTCGTGTCAGCTGGCGCAGAAGCTCTCAGTGAACCTAATGAGGCGGAATATAGCCGATTGGAGCCGGAAGAAATCGAACAAGGATACCGCTTGGGATGTCAAGCGGAGGTAAGACGAGACGGAGACATATCCGTGTCGTTGAAGACCTATTTCTAATCCCATGCTGTTCATTGAGCGAATTCAACCAACCGTACAGCTTATTCACGAGACGTTAGCGAAGGTGCCATGCAGTTGGCTTGTTGGCGGAAGCACAGGCTTGCTTTGGCAAGGAGTACAGCTTGAAGCCGAACCTCGTGACCTTGATATCTATGCAGATCGTACACGAATCAGTGTGATTCACGATGCTTTACAACTTTTTTCAACAGACACACCTGTTGACAGCGAGACTGGTATTTACCGCTCCTTATTAAGTCATTACACTATATGCGGAACTCCTGTTGAGCTTGTAGGTAGTCTTATAGTGGACCGCGGCACAGCTGTTTATGAAGTAGAAGTGACTCATTTTATGTCAGATTATGCTCAAGCGGTTCAGATCAATGGACTGGTGGTGCGCATCATGCCCTTAATCCATGAGCTTGTATTTAATGTGCTCCGTGATCGGCCGGACCGATATATCGCGATTGCGGATGTAATAAGTAAAGATGTCTACACCCATATCCCGGTTTGGCGCCAACTGCTTAAGCGCAATCAAATTGGAGAGCCTTATCTGGGCACCATCCAGACTATTTTGCCAGAGCTCGTTCGGGAGGGAGGAGCATGATAGTGGAGATTACGTTTCTGCCGAACAACAAGAAGATTGCTGTTAGACCTGGTACAACGATATTGGATGCTGCTGGAAAAGCACGTATACAGATTCGTTCACGATGTGGCGGGAATGCTTCATGTTTAATGTGCAAAGTTACGGTACAACCGTCTGCTAACCTCCAACCGATGACTGAGAATGAAGCGCGCAAACTAGGGGATTTGGCTTCCGACAATATTCGACTCGCCTGTCAAGCGCGTGTTACTGGTGAGTTAACGGTTGAAGTGCCAGAGGATCCGCTTCGTGCTGCGGTTCGAGCGCAATTGGCCAAACAGCAGGAGGATGATTTATGGTAAAGGTAAAAAAACGCAGCATTCGATTGGTTGTGCTTCTCGGTTGCCTGGCAACCTTTTTGACCGGATGCTTGTACCCCGATGAGATGAAAAGTGATAGCCAAGCGTCCATAAGAGAAAGCATATTGCTTGTTCAGAATGCTGTAGACACCTATAAGCAGCGAACGGGCGTGCTTCCTATTAAGAATTTTGATCATAATACCCCGTTATATGAGAAATACGTGCTTGATATGAGGAAGCTGAAGGAAGGACAATACATCACTCAACTGCCAGGTGTCGCATATGAGAATGGTGGAAACTTCATCTTTGTGCTCGTTAATCCGGATGTCAAACCAGAGGTTCGATTGATTGACCTTTTGACATATCAACAGATAGGAGATATTCAGAAGCAAGTCGACACCTTTAAAGCATCCAACCAAGGACTGCTGCCGTTAGGGGCTGAGGTAGCTCCTCATTTCTATCAGCTAGACTTTGGCAAATTAGGAATGAAGCAAGCGCAGGCAGAGAGCCGCTACTCACGTCAATATTTAAGTTTTGCAATCCATGAGTCTGGGCAGGTTCTGATTGATTATGCGCCCGATATTATGAAGTTTATTACAGACAAGGGGCTTTCCTCTACGTTGGATTCTAGTACGGACCTAAGGACGATTTTAGTAAAAGAAGCCCCTTTTGTGCCGGCCAAATCTTTTCCCTATTACTGGAAAAGCGGACAGCCTGTTCTCTCCGAATAGCTCCTGAATGAATCATTAGACCCTTCAGCCAGATGGCGTGAAGGGTTTATTTGGTATTTTCGAATATAAGGACTCGTCAATACATATATTGGTGCAGTGTAGCACGCGTTGAAAAGGGGTGGTAACACAGCACTCCAAATTACTAGAGAAAAAAATAGTAGCTATACTGTCATATTTTTGAGCCTCGTACATATATTTTTTACTAGTCTGAAAGCATGTACGAGTTTTGTCGCATACGAGGCCTGCCATCGCAGCATCCGTCATAAGTATCGCGGCACTTGCTTCATTCATCATCCTGTTGGGAGGGATTAAATTGGAGAAAGTGGATATTTTCAAGGACATCGCAGAACGCACTGGCGGAGATATTTACCTGGGGGTTGTTGGCGCGGTCCGTACAGGCAAATCGACGTTTATTAAACGTTTCATGGAGACGCTGGTGCTGCCGAACATTCAGAACGAAGCAGAGCGGGTCAGGGCAACGGATGAGTTGCCGCAAAGCGCTGCAGGCAAGACGATTATGACAACCGAACCGAAATTCGTGCCAAACAATGCTGTGAAGCTTCAAGTGGCCGAAGGATTAAATGTAAACATAAGGGTTGTGGATTGTGTCGGGTATGCTGTGGAAGGGGCCAAGGGCTACGAGGATGACAATGGCCCGCGGATGATCAACACTCCATGGTTCGATGAACCGATTCCATTCCAGGAAGCTGCTGAAATCGGGACACGCAAGGTGATTCAAGAGCATTCCACGCTTGGAGTAGTCATTACCACGGACGGTTCCATTGCTGAGATTCCAAGATCATCCTATGTGGATGCAGAGGAAAGGGTCATCAATGAACTTAAAGAAGTCGGGAAGCCTTTCATTCTGATTGTGAACTCGACCCGGCCGACTAGTGTGGAAACCCTGGAGCTCCGTAACCAGCTTAATGCGAAATATGACATTCCCGTCATGGCACTTAGTGTAGCCAATATGAACGAGGACGATATCCTTCAAGTCATGCGTGAGGTGCTGTACGAATTCCCTGTTCACGAAGTGAACGTCAACCTGCCTAGCTGGGTTATGGTGCTGGATGAGAAGCACTGGCTGCGTTCCTACTTTGAAAGCTCTGTACGTGATACAGTCAAGGATATTCGCCGCCTGCGAGACGTGGATCGGGTCGTCAGTCATTTCGATACGTACGACTTCATCGAGCGCGCAGCGCTAGCTGGAATGGACATGGGTCAAGGAGTCGCTGAGATTGACTTGTACGCTCCTGATGAATTGTATGATCAGATTCTGGTGGAAGTAGTAGGGGTTGAAATTCGCGGTAAGGATCACCTGTTGCAGCTCATGCAGGAATTCACCCATGCGAAGCGAGAATATGATCGATTCGCAGAATCGCTCGAGATGGTGAAGACGACCGGTTATGGAATTGCCCCGCCGAGTCTCGAGGACATGTCTCTGGATGAACCTGAGCTAATCCGACAAGGCTCCAGATTCGGTGTGAGATTGAAGGCTACAGCGCCTTCCATTCATATGATTCGAGTCGATGTTGAATCTGAGTTCGCGCCAATCATTGGTACGGAGAAGCAGAGTGAAGAGCTGGTTCGTTACTTGATGCAGGATTTTGAAGAAAATCCGCTCAAGATATGGGAATCCGATATTTTCGGACGCTCCCTGCATTCCATTGTACGAGAAGGAATTCAGGGCAAGTTGGCCATGATGCCGGACAATGCGCGCTATAAGCTTCAAGAGACGCTTGGGCGTATCATTAACGAAGGTTCAGGCGGGCTAATCGCAATTATTCTATAAGTAATGAGGGCACTCTGGGGAGTGCTCTTTTTTCTGGTTGTTTTAGGTATAAAGTCCGCTTGTAATTGAGATGTCTTTGCTTTAAGATTAATGTTGGTCGTATTTTTATTTCATTGGGTATTACGAGTACAGGTCGTTTTACACCACCATGTATAAATTCTGCAAAAACGGTGAACACAGAAGAATAAAGGAATTATCACTCATGGGGGGGAGGTGAAAGGCATGAATAAATCCGAATTGATCGCAAAAGTGTCAGAGTCGACAGATCTTTCAAAGAAAGATGTGACGAAGGCAGTTGATGCCGTATTCGAGGCAATCACTGAGGCAATGCAATCCGGCGATAAAGTCCAATTAGTTGGATTCGGTAACTTCGAAGTTCGCGAGCGTTCCGCTCGTAAAGGTCGTAACCCGCAAACTGGTGAAGAAATTGAAATCGCAGCAAGCAAAGTGCCTGCATTCAAACCAGGAAAATCGTTGCGTGACGTATGCGCCGCTCAATAGATTTAATCCGAACATAAGAAGTCATGCACATACTTATAAAAACGCTCTGGCTATAATTAATAGCTGGAGCGTTTTTCAATTTGCAGAATGGTAAGGTTGAGGTGAGAAAAGAGTGGAAAGGACAATGGTTACAGCGCCAATGGCTGTTGCCAACTCACCCAAGGGGGATACCTCGATGCTCAACTGGTCAAGAGTGGATTCAAGCGCTCGGCTATGAACAGCTAGATGGACGGATTCCAATAGAAACTCAGCAGACTGCGCGACACCGCCTCCGAGAATTATTTTTTGCGGATTCAGTGTATGGATCAGATTGGTCAGACTAATGCCCAGAAGTTGGCCTGTTTGACGGAATGTTTCTCGTGCGGCAGTGTCTCCTTGAAGGGCGGCTTCATAGACCATTTCACCCGTAATATGATCAAGAACTCCATTCACCATCCCCTCCACGAGGCTTGAACCGCCCATGGCAATATGCTTCCGAATTCGGTCTGCAATGGCAGGACCAGATACTAATGTCTGAAGGCAGCCATAATTGCCGCAGCTGCATCTTGGCCCGTTAAGGTCAACGGTTGTGTGACCAATCTCACCGGCAGAGAAACGGTTTCCTCGATATAAGCTGCCTTGCAGGACGATTCCAGCACCAACACCCTCACCGATATTGACACAAATGAAATGTTGGAGCTGCTGACCGCCGCCGAACCATAACTCTCCTAATGCCATGGCTGCAGCATCATTTTCCACATAAACGGGAATCTCAGTTGACTGTTCCAGATAAGCCCGGATCGATACATTACGCAGTCCTAAGTTGGGTGCGAACAAGGAGATCCCCTCGACTGGATTGACCATCCCGTGCATGGCGACGCCAATCCCAAGAATGGACGACTTCTTAAGCTTGCAAACCTCCATGAGCCGGTATACGGTTTCGTTCAATAGCTGAAGCAAAGATTCGCTGCTCAGCCTAGCGGGCATGGACTTCTTCTCCTGATGGATGAGATTCGCATTGAGATCAGAGACGACAGATTTGACTGTTGTTACTCCAACGTCGATCCCGATGCAATAATAAGCAGTTGCATTGATCATAAGCGGGATTGGTTTGCGTCCGCCACTGGAAGCCCCGATCTCCCCTTCAATAACAAAGTTCTCTGCAATTAGTTCGCTAACTATATGAGTTACTGTTGGTGGCGTTAGGGAAGTGCGCTTGGCAATTTCGGCACGAGAGATAGGGCCGTCTTCACGAATTTTGTTTAACACAATAGAGCGGTTCAACGATTTCATCCATTGGAAATTACCGGTTATCGGGGGATTCATAAGCACACTCCTTTTCATAGAGATATTCCTGTCCATCCTATACTTAATTAGAATAACGAAAAAAGTTTATTGGAGCAATCTATTTATTATTGAAAAAAAGACCAAAACCAAGTAAAATGAAGGAAATCTTAATTAAAATAATTAATAAAGTGACATAAAAGGAGGATAACTATGGCAGAGTTGCGTTTCAACCCGTTGTTAGGAGATTGGGTAATGGTAGCTTCCAATAGAGCGAACCGTCCCCATATGCCGAAAGATTATTGTCCTTTTTGTCCAGGTTCAGGAAAAGTACCTGATGAGTATGATGTGTTGATGTATAAAAACGATTTTCCAGCGCTCAGCCCGAATCCTCCAGAACCCGATCCAGTCGCAACATCGCTGTACAAGACGGCCAAATCGTATGGTAAATGTGAGGTTATCCTGTATTCGCCTGAGCATAATAAGACGCTTCCTGAACTATCGGTTGAGCACATTGGCAAGCTAGTCGATCTGTGGACGGAACGTTTTGCTGAGATGGAGAAAGATCCTTTGAATAAATATGTGATGATTTTCGAGAATCGTGGGGAAGAATGTGGGGTAACAATGCCTCACCCGCATGGCCAAATCTATGCTTATCCCCACGTGCCGCTTAAGATACGAACAGAGCTTGATAATAGCAAGAAGCATTACGATCAGAATGGAACCAACTTATTCGGAGATATGAACCGGGAAGAAATCGAGTTTGGGCATAGAATTATTGTGGAGAATGAGCATTTCTTGAGTTATATTCCGTTTTTCACGGATTATCCATACGGGGTCTTCATCGTAAGTAAGGCTCAGAAGACAGCGTTAACTGACTTCACAGCCGAAGAAAAGCTTGGCTTGGCCTCGATCTTGAAAGATACGACAGGTGCAATGGATCAACTGTTCGATAAGCTGTTTCCCTATATGATGGTCATTCATCAGCGCCCAACAAACGGGGAGAATGTGGACGACTACTATCGATTCCATATAGAATTCTACCCGCCGCTTCGCGAGAAAGACAAGATCAAATGGTATGCATCGTCTGAGATGGGAGCTTGGGCCGCTGCGAATACGGCGGCTGTGGAAGAGACCGCCCCCAGATTAAAAGAGGCGTATCAACGATTTTTATTCAAGGAGGGGCGACTTTCATGAGCCAAGAACAAGCTTCGCAAGGTGTCAAAGAAGTACATGCTGGGTTTAAGCGATACTTCGGGGAGAATTCAGAGGTCCGAGTTTTTTTTGCCCCTGGGCGTGTTAATCTGATCGGTGAGCATACCGATTACAATGGAGGGTATGTGTTCCCGGCTGCATTAACATTTGGCACTTATGTTGCATGCGCACCGAGAACAGATGGAGTGTATCGGTTCAGATCTTTACAATTCACGGCTGAAGCAGAATGCCATCGCTCTGAGCTCGAATACAGGAAGGAAGACGATTGGGCTAATTATCCGAAAGGTGTTCTAGTTGAGTTGTTGAAGGTTAGCGGAGAATCAGGTGCAGCCGCATACTCTGGTGCTGATCTTGTATTCTGGGGCGATGTGCCCAATGGGGCCGGTCTATCATCTTCCGCGTCCATTGAGTTGGCGACTGCTTTGGCGCTAACGAGTTTGGCGGGCGTTGAACTGCCTAGGATTGAGATGGTTAAGCTTGCGCAGCGCGCTGAGAACCGTTTTATTGGTGTAAATTGCGGGATAATGGACCAGTTTGCCGTCGGGATGGGGAAGCAAGGTCATGCGATCATGTTGAAGTGTGATACACTCGACTATCAGTATGTTCCTTTAATTATTGACGGCTATAAGCTTATCATTACGAATACGAATAAACGGAGAGGTCTGGCGGACTCCAAATATAACGAGAGAAGACAGCAATGCGAGGATGGACTTGCCATTATACGTCAGACTTTGCCAGAGTTAGCTAGTCTCGGAGAATTGTCGGTAGAAGCTTGGGAGCAAGTTAAGCAACTGATTGAAGATCCGGTAATCCGAAATCGGGTGGAGCACGTTGTATGCGAAGACGACAGAGTAATTAGGGCGAGGACGAGTTTATCCAATCACGATCTGTCGACTTTTGGTTCTCTAATGAATCAGTCGCATGAATCATTAAGAGACTTGTATGAAGTAACAGGACTCGAGCTGGATACACTGTACGCCGTTGCGAGGGAAGTGGATGGCTGTATAGGAACACGGATGACAGGAGCCGGATTTGGCGGTTGTAATGTTAGTCTTGTTCGTGAGGATGCGGTAGAATCCTTCAAAAGGATCGTTAGCGATCAATATACACAGAAAACGGGCTTGACGCCGTCATTCTATGTATGCGATATTGGCGATGGTGCCAAAGAGATTTACGTTTAGGTTCCGAATATTCTTACGAGGTGCATTTACTTCGTAAATGCTTAGTTTATGGAGCTTCGCTATGAAGTGCATTTACTTCGTAAATGCTTAAGGAGGGATTTACTTGTCAATCTTGGTAACTGGCGGAGCCGGATATATAGGAAGTCATGCCGTAAAAGAGTTACTGGCGCAAGGCGAAGAAGTAGTTGTCATTGATAGTCTGATTACAGGGCATAGGGAGTCCATTAGCAAGGAAGCTTCTTTCATAGAAGGGGATATTCGTGACGCTGCTTTATTAGATCAATTATTTTCAACCCACGATATTGAAGCCGTCATCCACTTTGCAGCTTCTTCTCTGGTGGGAGAAAGTGTGGATAAACCTCTCGAGTATTACGACAACAATTTACTTGGGGCACATTCCCTAATCTCTGCCATGCAACGGCATAATGTGAAACGCATAGTCTTCTCCTCAACAGCAGCTACCTACGGAGAGCCTAAGCGAGTGCCGATTGAAGAGAATGACGCAACCGAGCCCACCAGTCCTTATGGTGAGACAAAGCTAGCTATGGAGCGTCTATTCCGTTGGTGTGACCGGGCTTACGGAATCAAGTCCGTATCTCTGCGATATTTCAATGCTGCAGGCGCGTATCCGGACAGCACGATCGGCGAGGACCACAAACCCGAATCTCATCTTATACCGCTTATTTTGCAAGTTCCGCTTGGTCAGCGCGAACACATCACCATGTTCGGGGAAGATTATCCAACTGAGGATGGCACATGTGTGCGCGATTATATACACGTCATGGATTTGGCCAATGCACACTGGTTAGCGTTGAAATATTTGCGGGAGAGCGGCAAAAGCGGGGTTTATAACCTAGGTAATGGAACCGGGTTCACCGTTAGGGAAGTCATAGAGGTGGCCCGTCAAGTGACCGGACATCCTATTCCGGCAGTAGCCGCGCCTCGCAGAGCAGGTGATCCAGCTGTACTTATAGCCTCATCAGACAAAGCTAGGCAAGAGCTCGGGTGGCAGCCGCGTTATGCGGACTTGCGGACGATCATCCAAACGGCATGGGATTGGCACAGCCGTTGTCCTCGAGGGTATGACACATAATTAATTGCGAATGCCGCCCAGTGCGGCATTTTTGATTTTCCGGGACAAAGAACGTTTTGCATTGACGGAAGATACATGCCGTGGTACATTAATGTCGATAATTTTGATATTTCGCAATTAGTTTTGGTATTACGAATAATAACAAAAAGGGGGAACGAATATGAGGGCATTGATCTATGAGGGACCTAAACTCATGAACGTGCGAGAGGTAGAACGCCCGCTGCTGCAAGAGGACGAAGTACTGATTGAAGTCGTCTACTCAGGCATTTGCGGATCAGAGCTTAGCGGTTATTTGGGACATAACTCGCTCAGGAAGCCTCCGATGATATTTGGTCATGAATTCGCAGGAACAATTGCTGAGATTGGAAGCAAGGTTACACGGCTTGCGGTCGGAGCTCGTGTAACAGCTAATCCGCTGGTCACATGTGGTACATGTGATCCTTGTCTGCGCGGCAAGCAACAGCTGTGCGTGGAACGGAAGCTTTTAAGTGCAGCTTTACCTGGCAGTAACGCTCAGTTTGTTAAGATTCCAGCAAGATTCGTATACGTTTTACCTGATCATGTTACTTTCGAGCAAGGTACATTCGTTGAACCGATGGCATGTGGAGTACGCGCGGCCGAATTGGCTGAAGTATTGCCGGATCATCATGTGTTAATTGTTGGTCTGGGACCGATCGGACTGTTCGCTTTGCAAGCGATGCAAGCGCACGGCGTAAAACATATCATCGCCGTTGATCGCAATCCCCAGAGGCTTGCTATAGCTGCTGAGTTAGGTGCAATTCCATTACATGCCGCAGAGGTCGACGTTAAGGAAGAAGTACGTCGTCTTACGAGTGGAGTTGGTGTAGCTGTTGCCGTGGATGCTGTAGGTGCTGGTGTTACGCGCACACAATGTATCGAGTGCGTCGCTTTTGGGGGGAAAGTAATTCTGACAGGTCTTCATGAAGCAGAATCCTCTTTACCGATCAACCATATTATTCGCAGTGAAATTGTATGCGTCGGAGCATTTGCTTACTCGGCCAGCAACTTTAAGACTGCCCTTCAATGGATAGCAGACGGCAGGGTAACGATGAAAGACGAATGGGTTGTTAAAGCTCCTTTCGAAGAAGCATGCAAGTGGTATGACTTATTAATATCTGATCCGGGGAAGGTTGCCAAGGTTCTGCTATATCCATAATCAAGTTTTTATAATAATGCTTAAAAGAGGATTGCCAACCTTTCAACGTTAATTTATAATGTGCTTACGTTGGTCTGCTGTCGGGGTATGGCGCAGCCTGGTAGCGCGCACCCTTGGGGTGGGTGAGGTCGCACGTTCGAATCGTGTTACTCCGATATGGGAGAAGAAGGCACCGCTGATCGGTGTCTTCTTTTTCGATTTATAGACGAGCTCATGCAAGTGTCCAGTTGACAGCGGACTGCTTTTACGACATGATGAACCTAACAGAAATTGTGAATAATGGGGTGTACAGATGGATTCGGTTCAAGGAGACTATTTTATTATTAAGGCCAAGGAAAACGGAGTACACGTAATCGGACTTACAAGAGGACATGATACCCGCTTTCATCATACGGAGAAGCTGGACAAGGGTGAGGTTATGATCGCTCAATTCACGGAACATACTTCAGCCGTGAAGGTTCGAGGCAAAGCATCTATAATTACGAGCTATGGCATTGTTAATACAGATGATTAATATTAGAATTGCAGGCTAGCAGGCATAGCCTGCTTTTTTTATTTGTACAATGGGTATAGAGGTTGTTTATTGGCTTCATTTGTTTCACAATAGTTTGCCCATAATGCAGGAGGTGTCGTCCTTATGAGCGGGATGTCCAGATTATTGATTGTTGCAGTGGTATCCATCGGGATCGCCATAGGCTTGTCCTGGCTGCCGAAGCTGGACTCGTTGTCACGCCAGAACGCTCAGGAGGCTGCAGCATTCGGCACGGGATCTGCCAAGACATTGAATGATCAGAATTTGGTCGATTTACTAGTGAATCAGCCCCTATTTATGGATATTGGGCGTGTAGAGTGGAGTGACTCTATTCTCTCCATAGACTTGAAGACGAAGCAAGGCCAGGCTGATGCCGATTTCATATATCGCGACTTGTATACGATCTCCCGTCTTGGCTTCAATGGTACGAAGAATGTGAAGCAACTTCTCGTGCGCATTATGGAGCTATCCCCGAATCCTTCTAGTTCACCGCAGCTGTTGGTTGCGATGGAGGCACGGAGAGAGGATACGAAAAAAGTGCTGCAAGATGCGCAGCAACCTGGCATTATGAACGCGGAGCAGTATGTAAGTTCACATTTTAGACTCACTTTTACACCCAAATGGCTTGACCGACAGTCTCAGTAAAAGGGTACAATAGATGTGGATGTGCGTCCGCCAAACGGATGTGATATAATATCGAAATGGCGTTACTGACTTTGGTCGCGGTACGGAGGCATGTATGGACAATTACTCATTAGAGGATACGGCAAAAAAATATACACAATATGACATGATCCAAACAAATACGGATCTGCCGCAGTTTCCGAATTTGCGTTCGGAATTACTTTTCACGGTACTTAAGAAAGGCTCTTCCACAGTGGAACAGGGGGAGCTTTATGCGCTTGTAGCTTCTCTTGCCCAGCTCGGTCTGGACACACACGAGATGATTCCGGCGACGAATGATCGCAAGGAGAAGAAAGAAGCGCGGGCGAGACAGCTCAAAGTTCTGGCGGGCGACTATTTCAGCAGCCGGTTTTATTACTTGTTATCACAAGCAGGTCAAGTGGACATGGTTCGCCAAATGTCAGAAGCGATCTGTGATGTGAACCGGATCAAGATGAATCTGTACAACAAGATGCTGCAATGGAAAGTAACGGCCGAAGACTATCTGCATTTGTCGGTGCATATCAAGTCTCAGCTGTATGCATCCTTCTCGCGTCAGCTGGAGGGCGGTCTTTCCAGAAGCTGGCCAGAGCTGCTGCAAGGATATACCAAGTGCGAGATACTTCTAGATGAGATCAAGCGGGTTGACCATGTCGGGAGCTTCCGCTCAAGCTGGGCGTTCTGGCATATTATGCAATCGGGGACGAAGGAAGAGAAGCGTCAGCTGCAGCAGCAGGATGAGCCTGACCACACGAAGCTTCGCACATTAATTCTGAAGTACAATGTAAAAGCGCAGCTTCTTCAGATGCTGGAGTCTCAATATAAGCTGGTATCGGACAAAATCCGTGCTTTAGAATCAGACAAGCTCATACAGGATTTATATCGGTTAGGGGAGCCTTTCACGAGGTATCTGACCGCTCCTAGAGCCATTGAAGAAGGGTGAGGTGAATACTTGAGTGGAGATGAAGACATCCAAAGAGCAGTTCGTCCATTCCGTATTTGAGAGCATCGCCCACAAGTACGATCTAATGAATGACTTGCTTAGCTTCCGTCAGCATAAAGCGTGGCGCAAGTTCACGATGAAACAGATGGATGTGCAGCCGGGATCCACTGCAATTGACCTGTGCTGCGGCACATGCGACTGGACGATTAGCTTGGCAGAGCACAGTAAGACAGGGAAGATCACTGGACTGGACTTCAGTCAGAACATGTTGGATTTCGGACAACGAAAGATAGAGAATCTGGGAATGGACGAGCAGATTAATCTGTTACACGGGAATGCAATGCAATTGCCGTTCGAGGACAATACGTTCGATTATGCAACCATTGGATTCGCACTTCGTAATGTCCCGGATCTCGTGCAAGTGTTGAAGGAAATGCAGCGAGTGGTCAAGCCCGGGGGGATGGTTGTGTCGCTCGAATTGTCCAAACCAACCTGGCAGCCGTTTAAATCGATCTATTATTTTTATTTTCAGAAAGTGTTGCCTCTAATAGGTAAGTTGGTAGCCAAACGTTATGATCAATACAAGTGGCTGCCTGAATCGCTCATTCACTTTCCCGACCATAAGCAATTGGCGGGTATTTTTCGCGAGTTAGGGCTTCAGAACGTGCGAGCTTACCCGTTGACGGGCGGTGTTGCCGCGCTTCATATCGGCATCAAGAGGAAACGGGGAGACAGAAATGAAAGGGAATAAGCTTGCAACTTTTCTGGAAATGATCAAGTTTGAACATACTATATTTGCTCTTCCTTTTGCATTCATGGGAGCAATGCTTGGGGCAGTCATAGGACAAGGCCACTTGCCATCCTGGATGCAGATTGGATGGATCATATTGGCGATGATAGGGGCTCGCAGCGCTGCTATGGGGTTGAATCGGATCATCGACAAGACGTTCGATAAGAACAATCCGCGTACTGCGGGCCGGGCCATTCCGGCGGGTCTGTTATCTTCAAAGGAAGTAATCTTGTTCGTTATTATTTCGTTTATTGTATTATTTTTTGCTACAGCCAATTTGAGCACGCTCTCCATGAAGCTGCTTCCATTGGCCGTTTTTATGCTAGTCTTCTATTCCTACACCAAAAGATTCACGTGGGCCTGCCACATCATCCTCGGTTTGACGATTGCATTAGCACCGCTAGGAGGCTGGGTAGCTGTAACAGGCCGTATCGATGGATATGCCTTGATCTTATACGCCAGCGTCGCCCTATGGACCGCTGGTTTTGATGTCATCTACGCCTGTCAGGACGTTGATTTCGACCGTGAGGCCAAGCTCCACTCGATCCCGCAGCGTTTCGGCATTGCTAAGGCCTTGTGGATTGCGAAAGGGTTTCATTTCTTGACGGCAATCGGATTCTTAAGTATGTTCCTGTTCGTAAGCGAGCTAAGCTGGTGGTATTTCATCGGCGTTATTATATCCTATGCCCTATTGATCTATGAACATATGTTGGTCAACCCTTCGAACCTGACGAAGCTGAACACGGCGTTTTTTACAATGAACGGTGTGCTTAGCATCGTAATATTCAGCTTCACTTGCCTAGATTTGGTGGTGCGTTTTGTATGGTAAACGCAGCCCAGGTGAACCATAGCAAACCATGGATTGTCGGCATAACAGGAGCAAGCGGAGCCATCTATGCAGTCCGCCTCATTGAGGCGATGCTGGCCCGCGACATTTCGGTGCATGTGGTGATAACAGATGCAGGCTGGCGTGTATTGCATGAAGAATTAGATTGGAATGCAGCTCGCAGACAAGAGACGTTGGCAGAGAAATTCGGGGGGAAAGTACGTTATTATCCGAATCAAGATATTGGGGCAAATGTAGCTAGCGGCTCCTTTCTCACATCAGGAATGGTGATCGTGCCCTGCAGCATGGGAACTCTATCGAGCATCGCGAGCGGCGCATCCGATAATTTGTTGGAACGGGCAGCAGACGTCATTCTGAAAGAAGGAAGGCGGCTGTTCCTTGTCCCGCGGGAGACCCCGCTACACTCCATTCATCTGGAAAATATGCTGAAGCTGTCGCGAATGGGAGTTCGCATTATTCCTGCTATGCCAGCCTTTTATCATAACCCTCAGTCGATGGACGAGCTGATTGATTTCATGGTAGGTAAGGTGCTCGATAGTATGGAGATTGATCATGATTTATATAAACGATGGGGGGATGGCAAGTGACACAAGCAAATGAACGAATCCGCATCGGTAAAATTAATTATACGAATGTATGGCCCATCTATCACGAATTCCCGCATCATCGATTCGAGGGAATGCTCGAGTGGATCGAGACTGTACCTACTGGATTAAACGAAGCCATGCGCGCGGGGAAGATCGACATGGGGGCCATATCCTCTTTTGCATATGGTGAGTCGTTCGAAGAGTATGATTTATATCCGGATTTATCTGTCAGCGCAACGAATCAAGTGAATTCGATCTTGTTATTTCACCGCAAGCCGTTGGAGCAATTGACACAAGCAAGGATTGCACTTCCTACGACATCAGCTACATCCGTTAACCTGTTAAAAATTTTGATGACCAAGTTTTATGGGGGCAATCCCGAATACGAGTATGCGACCCCGTCACTAAAGGATATGATGGAACATAAGGATGCTGCGCTGCTGATCGGAGACGACGCCATTAGGGCTAGCTGGACGGATCATCCGTACCTGGTAACAGATCTAGGAGAGCTGTGGAGGCGTTCTACGGGAACGGGCATGACTTTTGCTGTGTGGGCTGTTCGTAAGGAAACCGTGGCCAAGTTCCCGGAGACGATTGCTGCGATTCATGATGCGTTCATGGAAAGCAAGCACAAAGGAACAACAGACCCATCAGCCATTATTGTGCATGCTCAAGAGAAGATTGGCGGTACCCTGGAATACTGGCGCAATTATTTTCAACATTTGAATCACAACTTCGGTGAAGAGCAGCAAAGAGGACTACGCTTATATTTCCAGTACGCAAAAGAGTTGGGTTTGTTAGAGAGAGACGTGCCTTTACAATTTTGGACTGATAAAACCAGAGTCAGGTGAATGAATGAAACTAATGGATATTTACGCCCGCATGAAAAAAGAGATTGCGCAGATTGAGAGGGAGCTCGAGGATAGCATTTACACCGACCAACCGCAGCTCAAAGAAACGTCGCTCCACTTGTTAAAAGCGGGAGGAAAACGGATTCGGCCTGTTTTTGTACTACTGGCCAGCCAATTCGGCACGTACGATCTTCAGCGGGTTAAGCTGATCGCTGTGCCTCTTGAATTGATCCATATGGCCTCGCTTGTGCATGACGATGTCATTGACGATGCGAATACTAGACGCGGACAGCTTACCGTCAGGTCCAAGTGGGATAATCGGATCGCGATGTACACCGGTGATTACATCTTCGCCAAAGCGCTAACCGTAGTTACTCAACTGCCGAATCCGCTTATTCACCAAATATTGTCCAAAGCGATTGTAGAGATGTCGATTGGGGAGATGGAGCAGATCCGCTACTTCTTCCATACCGAGCAATCGGTCCGCACATACTTATTGCGCATAAGAAGGAAAACCGCCTTGCTTATTGCGATCAGTTGCCAGCTAGGCGCAATTGCTGCTGAAGCCACATATGAAGTAAGCTTGCAGTTGTACAAGTTCGGCTACAATGTAGGTATGGCTTTTCAGATTCGTGACGACATTCTCGATTTAATTGGATCAGAGAAACAGCTAGGTAAGCCTCCAGGCAGCGATATCAAACAAGGCAATATTACACTGCCCGTCTTACTTGCGCTTCAGCAGCCGGAGCTTAAGGAGCGGTTATTATCCGAGATTGGGCGCATTCAAGCCTTGGACGGTCAGACCGATGTCGAACCCTTCCTCCAGATGATTCGCGGAAGCAGTTGCGTAGAGCAAGCGGATCGTATATCCTCACAGTATATCGACAAGGCCATCAAGGCGCTGGAGGGTTTGCCGAATATTCGCGCTAAGAAGGATTTAATTTCGATTGCTCACTTTATAGGCAGCAGATCCTATTAAGTGGCTAGAATAAGTCGTTTACCCACGTATGCGATCCAGATAATCCGACCAGAATGGTTATTACATTACACCTATGGGACTTTCGAAATGAAGGGCATTTGTTCCACAAAAAGGTTTGAATAGGAGGATTACAAATGGAAAAAACATTTATGATGGTAAAGCCTGATGGAGTAGAACGCGGTCTGATTGGTGAAATCGTGCAACGCTTTGAGCGAAGAGGTTTTCAATTGGTTGGCTGCAAATTAATGCAGATTCCTAAGGAACAAGCCGAAAAGCATTATGAAGAGCATTTTGGACGTCCTTATTATGATGATTTGATGAGCTTCATTACTTCCGGCCCTGTATTCGCGATGGTCTGGGAAGGAGATCAGGTTATTGCTTTGTCTCGCATTATGATGGGGAAGACCAACACATTAGAAGCGTTGCCTGGAACGATCAGAGGTGACTTCGCGATCCATACGAACCGCAATATTATTCACGGATCTGACTCGCCAGAGAACGCGGAACGTGAGATCAATATCTTTTTCAAGCCCGAAGAATTACTTACATACAGCAAATTGATTCAAAAGTGGATTTAATCTAACCAGGTATTTTTTATGAGGAAGAAGGATAATGCTCCGGGTTTATGGAATAAGGGTAGTGACCCTGCAGCCGGAGAGTGATCTAGTTTGGAGCAAGAAGACAAGGATTTTAATGCATTTATCAAAAAGGTTAAAGATTACTCGGCGATTGATTTATCCCAGTACAAGGAAGCACAGATGAAACGCCGCCTCACCACATTTTATATGAAAAAGGGTTATGCTTCCTTTGTTGATTTTTTTGATGGGATGATGAAGAATCGAGAGTTATATTACGAATTCCTCGATCGAATGACGATAAATGTTTCTGAGTTTTGGCGGAACCCCAATCGGTGGGAAGTGCTGGAGAAGAAGTTTATTTCTGAGTTAACTCGAACCTCTGGTCGCATTAAATGCTGGAGCGCAGCTTGCAGTACGGGTGAGGAGCCCTACACGTTGGCTATGATTCTTGCGGAGAACGGTGTTTTGGAGCAAACGCAGATCCTGGCCTCCGATATCGACGACGGGGCAATGGACAAGGCAAAACAAGGTATTTACTTGGAACGCTCCTTGCGAGATGTGCCGGAGAAATACTTGAAAAAGTATTTTCATTATCAGGATTCCGTATACAAGGTTTCAGACACACTCAAGAGGAACATCGTTTACCGCAAGCAAAATTTATTGAATGACCCCTTCGACAGTTCGTTCGATCTGATCATATGTCGGAATGTTATGATTTATTTCACGGAAGAAGCGAAGCACCAGCTTTATCACAAATTCAGCCGGGCGCTTAAGCCTGGAGGACTGTTGTTCGTAGGAAGCACAGAGCAAATTTTCACTCCGGGACAATATGATCTGGAGCCTGTTGACACATTCTTTTATCAAAGAAAACATTAACTAGGTATAAGACCTTCCATTAATTCACATACTGGGTGTAAAGAGCAATCTGAGCACAGGAGACAAATTTGTTGGAGGGCTTTACATGGACAAAAGGAAAGTAATCACCGCTTACCGAAGAGGGTTTATTACAATTCAGGAATGCGCGCAAATACTAGGTATCGATTCGATGCAGCAGGTAGCGGGCATGGTGAACGATCCGAAGTGGATGGAGCCGAATCGGGTTCTATCTCGTCCGGTTAACAGCTAACGAACAATATCAGACCAGTAACACAATCAACGAGCACGTCACGAGTATGCACATCACATGCATCCCGGACGTGCTTTTTTGATGTTTTACTAAAGCTTACATAAAAATTCAAATCGGAATGGCCTGTATTCGGGAAGAAGCTTGTCTTTTTATTGTCAAAGTGGGGAGCCTGTACTATAATTAGCAAAGGACTTTTACAGCAAAGCGCTAAAGTATAGCGTGCAGAACGGAATGGACGAAAGGGGAACTATTGAAATGAGATATTTAACAGCGGGTGAGACTCACGGACCGCAATTGACCGCGATCGTTGAAGGGATTCCGAGCAATTTGCCGCTAACGGCGGAACCGATAAATGAACAGCTGGAGCGCCGCCAGAAAGGTTATGGCCGGGGCAAACGAATGCAAATCGAGAAAGACACGGCTCAGCTCGTAGCAGGTGTTCGCCATGGCAAGACAACTGGGGCTCCGATTGCGCTAGTAGTGGAGAACAAGGATTGGAAAGCTTGGACAACAGTTATGAGCATTGAAGATGTAGAGGAAGGCAGCGAGGGTAAACGGAGAATTAACCGTCCTCGTCCGGGCCATGCCGATCTGAACGGAGGTTTGAAGTACAATCAACGCGATTTGCGTAATGTACTTGAACGCTCCAGTGCTCGTGAGACTACCGTGCGCGTTGCTTGCGGCGGAATCGCTCGTCAACTGCTGGCGCAATTTGGCATTAAAGTGGCGGGACAAGTAATATCGATTGGAGAAATTAATGTTGAACGACAAGATCTGCCGCTTGAGGAGCTTCGTCGGATTACAGAAGAATCACCAGTCCGTGTAGTTGATAAAGCAGCGGAAGAGAAAATGATTGAAGCCATCGATCAAGCTAAGAAAGACGGAGATACGCTTGGCGGTGTAGTTGAAGTTATCGTTGAAGGCTGTCCGGTTGGACTAGGCAGTCATGTACAATGGGACCGTAAGTTGGATGGCCGGATCGCGCAAGCAGTCGTATCGATTCAGGCATTCAAGGGTGTAGAGTTCGGGATAGGATTCGAAGCAGCCAAGCGACGGGGCTCGAAAGTGCATGATGAAATTCGCTACTCCGAAGAGGAAGGCTTCAATCGCGCCTCTAACCGCGCTGGGGGGATTGAAGGCGGAATGACTACGGGTGAACCGATTGTGGTTCGTGCCGTTATGAAACCAATCTCAACGCTTTACAAGCCATTACAAAGTGTAGATATAGATACGAAGGAAGTTTTCACCGCACAGGTGGAGCGTTCTGATACATGTGCGGTTCCAGCAGCAGGTGTCATTATGGAGAGCGTCGTCGCTTGGGAAGTGGCCAAAGCATTCATGGAGAAATTCGGCGGTGATTCCATCGAAGAAATCCGTGCCAACTATGAGAATTACCTCGCACAAGTAGGGCGGTATTAGAATGAAGCAGTTAACGGTGGAATTAGGGGATCGATCTTACCCGATCTATATTGGGGCAGGTTTATTGAATCAAGCGGCCGAACTGTTCCAGCAGCACGGTATCGGGGTCAAATCACCGGTATTAGTCGTAACAGACGAGCAAGTAGCTCCGCATTACCTGGAACAAGTTACAGGAGTGTTGCGGGCGGGAGGCTACCAGGTAGCTACAGCAGTTGTGGCAGCAGGGGAGAAGTCGAAGTCACTGGCAGTTCTTGAACAATTGGTTGCCATCGCCTTGGAGGCTTCTCTGGATCGCAATTCTACGATTGTCGCATTAGGCGGCGGTGTCGTAGGTGATCTGGCCGGTTATGCAGCGGCGAGTTTTATGCGCGGCATACGTTTCGTGCAGATGCCAACCACGATTCTTGCCCATGACAGCAGTGTCGGGGGCAAAGTCGCCGTTAATCATCCGCTTGCCAAGAACATTATTGGAGCTTTTCATCAGCCGGAATTTGTCCTTTATGATATTTCAACCTTAAGCACATTACCAGATCGTGAAGTTCGAGCAGGATTGTCCGAGATGATCAAGCATGGATTGATCTGGGATCGTACTTTCGTCGATTGGTGTGAAGAGCATGTAACGGATCTGCTTCAGCTTAACGAGGAAGCGCTAGAGTACGGATTATACGAAGGCTGCAAGGTGAAAGCGATCGTAGTTTCACAAGACGAGCGTGAAGGCGGTATACGCGCCATATTGAACCTTGGGCACACTTTCGGCCATGCCTTCGAAGCAGTGGCTGGATACGGTGAGCTGTTGCACGGGGAAGCCATCGCGATCGGCATGGTGTGCGCAGCTCAATTATCCGTAAATCAGGGGAACCCTGCATCCATTCTGTCCACAACGGAACGGATTTTCCGGAAGTTCGGGCTGCCAGTACGCATTCCAGCTCATATGGACACGGAAGAGATTCTGAGTGTCATGATGCATGACAAGAAGTTCAAAGAAGGCAGCATGGTATTCATCGTTCCTGTAGACATTGGTTCTGTTGAGATCAATAATGGAATTAATTCGGAATCTGTGCGCGCTGTACTTGAAGCGATGAAGGGAGAGCTATAGTGTCATGGGAGTAAGAGGAATTCGGGGAGCTATAACGGTTCAGAATAACGAAGAAAATGAAATATTAGCTGCAACTGCAGAGATGTTGAACGAGATCGTAGTTCACAATAAAGTACAACCAGAGGACATAGCAAGTGTATTCATTACGGTTACGGATGATTTGGATGCCGCTTTTCCAGCAAAGGCGATTCGTCAGATGCAAGGCTGGGAGTTGGTCCCGCTCATGTGTTCAATGGAGATCTCCGTCCCGAATGGCTTGCCGAAGTGCATACGCCTAATGGTTCACGTGAATACCAATAAGAGCCAGGCAGAGATTCACCATATTTACCTGAATGAAGCCAAGAAGCTGCGTCCAGATCTGGCTCAATCGAAATCTTAATCATTCGCGAATAGTATTGACGGTTATTTTCAATGTGGTGTATAGTAGAGAGCAAGTAAGAGCCGAGTAGAGTTAGAGTTGAGCAGAGTTTAGACGAGTAGAGATGAGCCCGTACGACAAGTCTTGTTATTCGGTATCCGATAACAGGGACGTAACTGATAGCTGAGCGAGTACCTTGAATTCAACATGAACGAGACGAGTCTAGCCTTTTGCAGGCATCAGATTTGTTTGGTTTGATGAATCATACTCTCTTCACATCAGTTCGAATGGAGCAATTTCCACTATCTGCAAACAACCCGACCTCTGCGCGATGCGTAGAGGTTTTTTTTATCGTTTTAGGACTATTAGATTCCCTTTGGAAGGAGCGATGCAGGATGTATTCCCCGAGCAGCCAAGAAGTTGTACGCCTAGCCCAGCAATACAATCTGATTCCTGTCGTACGCAATTTGATGGCAGATACCGAAACACCAATTCGAGTATTCCAGCATCTGCATGAAGAGAAACGAGCTTTTCTTCTGGAAAGTGTAGAGGGCGGAGCCAAGTGGGCTCGATATTCATTTCTAGGTACAGATCCGTTTCTTATCGTTCAAGGCAAGAGCGGTCATTTCGAGATCGAGCATGATGGAGAGAGGAAGACCGTTCACGACAAACCGTTGGAAACCCTTAAGGCGCTGCTGCGCTCTTATTCCAGCCCAATTATTGCAGACTTGCCTCCATTTACAGGGGGAGCAATCGGATTCTTCGGTTATGATTTGCTTCAATATTATGAGAATGTGCCTCCGCACCGTGAAGATGATCTCAAGATGGATGACATGCAGTTTATGTTTTGTGATCAAATCATTGTCTTCGATCATTTCAAACAGCGCATCCAGGTTATTGCGAATGTTCATATCAAGCCGCATGCAACAGATGCCGATATTCTCGCCGCTTATGAGGTTACTTGCCGCAAAATAGATGCAACTATAGAACGACTGCAGCAACCCGTTCCACAGCTTAGCACTCAACGTAATGCGATTCCAGCTGATGTCGAGATGGGCAATATCCAGTCCAACATGACCAAGGAGAAATTCATCGATAACGTGAATCAAGCGAAGAAATACATTCGTGCTGGAGATATTTTTCAAGTGGTGTTATCGCAACGGTTCCATATAGAGACCAGAATCTCACCTCTACATGTTTACCGGGTCCTGCGTACGATGAATCCTTCACCTTACATGTATTACCTTAAGATGGATGATGAGGTCATTGTAGGAACTTCTCCGGAAGCACTTGTAAAAGTAGATAACGGCAAAGTGGAGACGCGACCGATTGCGGGGACCCGACCCCGAGGAAAGACTCCTGAGCAGGATGTTGAGCTGGAAAAAGAGCTGCTCGCTGATGAGAAGGAACGCGCAGAGCATTTGATGCTCGTTGATCTGGGACGTAATGATATCGGACGCGTGGCTGAATTCGGCACCGTCAAATGTGACTCTTATATGCAGATCGAGCGATACTCGCATGTGATGCATATTGTATCTAACGTATCGGGACAGCTGCGGAAAGACAAAGATTTCTTCGATGCCTTCATCTCGTGTTTACCGGCGGGGACCGTATCCGGTGCACCCAAGCTTAGAGCGATGGAGATTATCGCGGAACTGGAGCAAGAAGCCCGTGGGACGTATGCGGGAGCGATTGGTTACTTAGGCTTCTCAGGTAACTTGAATACTTGTATCACGATCCGCACGATTGTTTTTAAAGACGGGAAAGCCTTTGTTGGAGCAGGAGCCGGCATCGTCTGGGATTCTGTTCCGGAGATGGAATACCAGGAGACGGTTAACAAAGCAATGGGAATGCTCCGCTCGATCCGTATGGCAGAAGCCATATTCGGAGTAGAAGCAGAGCCGGTTACATCTGGTGTTGTAACGAATCAGGATTATTATTAAACCGTCATTGGGACTAAGGGGAGGAAACGGGGATGCAGCAGGTTATGTCGGTACAGCAGGCAATAGGCCGGGTAGCGGGCGGCGGGAACTTGGCTCGGGAAGAAGCTCGATATGTGATGGGCGAAGTAATGGCAGGTAATGCAACACCAGCTCAGATCGGAAGCCTGATTACGGCTCTGCGAATGAAAGGGGAGACAGCAGACGAAATCACCGGATTCGCAGAGACGATGCGCAGCATGGCTAACATGGTACTCACCGAGAGCAGCAACCTGCTCGATACATGCGGTACGGGAGGAGACGGCGCAGATACATTTAACATCTCGACGGCTTCCGCATTGATTGCAGCAGCAGGCGGCATCCGAGTAGCCAAGCACGGCAATCGTGCGATGTCGAGTAAGAGCGGCAGCGCTGATGTTCTGGAAGCGCTAGGCGTCTCCATCGGACTGAACAGTGAGCAAGCGGCGAAATGTCTCGAAGAGGTAGGCATCTGCTTCATGTTTGCGCAATCGTACCATCAATCCATGAAACACGCTGCAGGTCCACGCCGTGAAATCGGCATTCGAACTATATTCAATTTGCTTGGTCCCCTTACGAATCCAGCTCGAGCAGACCGTCAATTACTTGGTTTGTTCGATCAAGACAAGACGGAGCTCATTGCGAGTGTACTGAAATCTCTAGGACTAAAACGCGGTTTAGTTGTAGCTAGCCATGACGGATTAGACGAGATCAGTATCTCGGCTCCAACCAAAGTTACGGAGCTCAAAGATGGTGAGATTGTTACTTATGTCATCACACCAGAGGATCTCGGTCTCGGCACCTATTCGATGCAGGAGGTCGTAGGCGGCGACGCCCAGCATAATGCGCAGATGATCCGCTCCGTCTATGGAGGGCAGACTGGCGCATGCCGGGACATCCTGCTAGCCAATGCAGGAGCTTGCTTCTACGTAAGCGGTCATTGCTCCTCCTTGCGTGAGGGTGTACAATTAGCAGCATCTGCAATCGACTCTGGCAAGGCGCTCACAAAGCTTGAGCAGCTTGTCCAATATACAGGAGAACTTAGCCATGTTTCTTGATCGAATAGTAGCTACCAAACAACAGGAAGTGGAGACGTTGAAGCAAAGCTTCTCCCTAACAGCCGCAGAGAAGCAGATTTCAGAAATGTCAGCCTGTCTTGGCTTCGAACGGGCCTTGACCGTTCATCGTAATCGCACCATGGGCTTGATTGCAGAGGTGAAGAAGGCTTCTCCTTCCAAGGGATTAATAAGAGCCGATTTTGATCCAGTTCAAATCGCGCGTGCTTATGAAAGAGCGGGTGCCGACTGTATTTCCGTTTTGACAGATACCGAATATTTTCAAGGCTCTAACACATACTTAAGCGCAGTAAGAGAAGCGGTGCAAGTGCCTCTCTTGCGCAAAGATTTTACAATAGATGCCCGCCAGATTTACGAAGCTCGTCTCATTGGAGCAGATGCGATTCTGTTGATCGCTGCTATTCTGACTTCAGCAGAAATGAATGATTATCTGCGTACGGCGAAGGACATAGGACTTGATGTACTTGTCGAGGTTCATGACCGTGAAGAGCTAGAACGCGTGCTCGATCTTAAAGAAACCGCCACGTTGATTGGGATCAATAATCGGAATCTGAAGACATTCGTGACCGATCTGAGAACAACAGAGGAGCTCACACCGCTAATTCCTAAGGATCGCGCTGTCGTCAGTGAGAGCGGAATATCCGCTGCAGAGGAAATCGGATACCTGAGCGGTCTAGGGGCTCAAGCTGTTCTCGTAGGCGAGCATTTCATGCGCAAACCCGACATTGAGCAAGCAGTCTACGGGCTGTTAGGTCAGGCAGAACGTCCACCGCATGAGCAAGGAGCGCGATAAGGATGGTCGTAAAAGCAAATAAAGCGACAGTGAAAATTTGTGGACTTCAGGACGTTGAAGTGCTAAAATCTATCATACATTTACCGATTGACTACATTGGCTTCATTTTTGCAAAGAGTCGGCGTCAAATAACGGGTCAGCATGCCGGACAACTAATCCGAACGATGCGCGATAGTGTATCGGCGGGTCAGCCCATCCCTTTGTTCGCAGGGGTATTCCTTAACCCTTACAGGGAAGAATTAACGAATATTTTGTCCGCAGCGCCGCTTGATATCGTTCAATTGCATGGACAAGAGCCTCCAGAGCTGTGTCAATGGGTGAAAGAGACGTTTGATGTACAAGTCATGAAGGTAGTTTCCATCGGAGGTCAGCCTGCAGAAGGCGGTCTCGACAGCACACTCCTTCCTTATGTTGAGCATATTGATATGCTTTTACTGGATACGTTCGAACCGCTGATAGGGGGAGGCTCAGGGCAGACGTTTGCCTGGGACCGCATACCTGCTTATCTGGAATGGACCAAAGCCCATAATATCCCTCTGCTTGTAGCAGGGGGTTTGCACGCTGACAATGTGGACGAACTTCTTAATACTTACGGTCCTGACGGAGTGGATGTATCAAGCGGAGTGGAAACAGAAGGTATGAAGGATGTACTTAAAATAACGGCTTTCGTGGAAAGGGTGAAGCATCATGCATCAAATGCCGGATGAACATGGTCGATTCGGAGTTTTTGGAGGAAAATACGTTCCTGAGACGTTAATGAACGCACTTCACGAACTCGAACAGGCTTATTTGAAATATTCGAAGGATCCTGAGTTTATTAAAGAAGTAACTTACTTGCTGCACGAATATACAGGGCGCCCTTCCAGATTGTATTATGCGGAGAGATTGACTGCACAGCTCGGCGGCGCCAAGATCTATTTGAAGCGCGAAGATCTTAACCATACAGGTGCTCATAAGATCAACAATACGATTGGACAAGCGGTTCTTGCCAAAAAAATGGGGAAGACCAAAGTGATAGCTGAAACTGGAGCTGGGCAGCATGGTGTTGCTTCGGCAACGGTCGCCGCTCTGCTCGGCATGGAATGTAAAGTGTTCATGGGTGAGGAAGATACGAAGCGCCAGCAGTTGAACGTGTTCCGTATGAAGCTGCTAGGAGCGGAGGTTATTCCTGTCTTGTCTGGTACTCGTACGCTTAAGGACGCTTGTAATGAAACGCTTCGCTATTGGGTTAGCAATGTGCATGACACTTATTATATTCTGGGCTCCGCTACGGGTCCTCATCCTTATCCGATGATGGTGCGTGATTTTCAACGTATTATTGGCGATGAATCACGTTTGCAAATTGTGGAGAAGGAAGGGCGTCTGCCTGATGCTGTCGTAGCTTGTGTTGGTGGAGGCAGTAATGCGATTGGTATGTTTTATCCCTTCATCCAGGACCAAAATGTACGTTTGATCGGGGTAGAAGCAGCAGGCCGCGGTGTTGAAACGGATGAGCATGCGGCGACGATGACCAAAGGCAGTCATGGTGTGTTCCAAGGTTCTTACAGTTATATTCTTCAGGATGATTTCGGACAAGTGCTGCCTGCGCATTCCATCTCAGCTGGCCTTGACTACCCCGGAATCGGTCCGGAGCATTCTTATTTGAAAGACGCAGGTCGAGCCGAATACGTGCCGGTTACGGATGCTGAAGCCTTGGAAGCTTTGCAATTGCTTAGTCGTACGGAAGGTATTATCCCAGCGCTAGAGAGCGCTCATGCGATTGCCCACGTTACGAAGCTTGCCCCGACCATGAATCCTGACCAACTAATCGTGGTTAGCTTATCAGGCCGCGGAGATAAAGACGTGGAGTCGATTATGTCATACTTAGGGGGTAGTCTTGATGAATCACATTGATGCCAAGTTCGCCGAACTGCGTGACAAGAAGCGTACCGCCCTTATTCCCTTCGTGACAATCGGAGATCCGGACCCCGAGACCTCTATTGATATACTCGTTGAGTTGGAAGCAGCCGGCGCCGATCTGATCGAGCTCGGTGTGCCTTATTCGGATCCGCTAGCTGATGGCCCCGTTATCCAGCGGGCTTCCGAACGCGCGCTTAAGCACCGGATATCCATCCTGGATTGTATAAGCGCAGCTCGCCAAGCACGGGAAAGAGGAGTTAAAATCCCGTTCATCTTATTCACTTACTATAATCCTGTACTTCGACTAGGCTTGGAGCGCTTCTTCGATTTGCTGAAAGAAAACGACATCAGCGGGATGATCATCCCGGATCTCCCGATTGAAGAAGATGCGCCGGTTCGCAAGCTAGCGATTCAATATAACATTCACCTGATTCCATTGGTGGCACCAACATCCGAAGCTAGGATTGAAAAGATCGCTGCAAGCGCCACAGGATTCGTATACTGTGTTTCCTCACTCGGTGTTACAGGTGTTCGTTCGGAATTCTTCGCTGGGATCGACGAGTTCCTGAACACAGTGAAACGTTCCACATCGCTGCCAATTGCGGTCGGGTTCGGGATTTCCAATCGTGAGCAGGTGGCTCAATTCGCCAAAACCTGCGACGGTGTTGTCGTTGGCAGCGCCATTGTCCGTTGTATCGAGGACGCTATACCTTTATTAAGTGAACCTTCAACTCGCAAGCAAGGTCTATTGCAAATTCGCGAATTTGTGAGAAAATTAAGGGACGAGTAGGCGAGTCGTATGAAAATGATGGTCGTGATGAGATAGCAGGAGCGTAGAACGTCAATAACAGCTGGAAAGTTTACGTGCCTCATTTGAAAAGGTGTCGTAACCACCCTTCAATCAAGGGACACCTTTTCAAGAGAGGCTGGAAGCGTTATTGACGTTCGGAGCGCGGCTATATCATTACGGATGTTTTCTACTATGAAAGTATGATCACAATCCCGTTCAAGAGGTGAAATTGAAGTGAGACCAAAGCAAAATATAGTTCATTTACCAGTATACCAGCCAGGAAAACCGATTGAAGAAGTTAAAAGAGAGCTAGGACTGAAGGAAGTAACAAAGCTCGCATCGAACGAGAATCCGTTCGGCTGTTCGCCAAAGGCGAAGGAAGCCATCATTGCAGAAGTAAACAACACGAGCTTGTATCCGGACGGCGGCGCTGTCGAATTAACAAAAGCCGTTGCGGCTCATTTCAACGTCGAGACGAATCAAGTAATATTCGGAGCAGGCTCCGATGAAATTATTCTTATGATCGCACGGGCCTATCTGGTACAAGGCGATGAGAATATTATGGCGACGCACACATTCCCTCAATACAAACATAATGCCGAAATTGAAGGTGCAGTGTGTATCGAGGTTCCATTGATAGACGGTACTCATGATTTGCAGGGAATGCTTGCTCGCGTAACAGAAAAAACGAAAATTATCTGGGTATGTAACCCTAATAATCCTACAGGTACAATCGTTACGCATGATGAGCTGTCCACTTTCTTGAAACAAGTCCCTTCAAATGTGCTAGTCGTGTTGGATGAAGCATATGCAGAATACACTGTGGCAGGTGACTATCCTGACGGATTCGAGCTTATTCGTCAGTATAAGAATGTGATCCTTCTTCGAACATTCTCCAAAATTTATGGACTTGCATCCTTGCGCATTGGGTATGGCATCGGTCATCCTGAAGTCATTCATACGATCAATCAAGTGCGGGAGCCGTTTAACACGACTCGTTATGCGCAATCGGCAGCAAAAGCAGCGCTGGCTGATGAAGCCTTCATAACGGAATGCCGGACAAGAAACGCGGAAGGCATTCAATATTTGAAAGGCGAATTCAATCGACTTGGGCTTTCTTACTACCCTGCACACGGCAACTTCGTTATGGTTGATGTGCAGCGTCCTGCCAAGCTTGCATTCGAAGGTCTGCTTCGTAAAGGCTTCATCGTACGAGGAGGGCATAATCTGGACTTCCCAACCAAGCTTCGCGTTACGGTCGGCAGCCAGGAGCAGAATGAACAATTTATCAAAGCGCTTGAGGCCGTACTTGAGGAAGTTACAGTCCAGGCCTAATCCCACACTAGAAGAGTGAGTAGAAGAGTGAATCGAATGACTAAGATTTCTATTTTTGGAGTGGGTTTGATGGGGGGCTCCCTTGCGCTTTGCTTCAAGGGCAAGCCCGGCTTCCAAGTAATCGGCCATACACACGATCCTCTAGAAGCAGATAAGTTCATAAAGCGCGGTGTTGTAGATAGGGTTACTACATCCATGGAAGAGGCGGCTGAAGACGCCGACTTCATATTCCTTTGTGTACCTGTAGGGATACTGGAAGATTATTTTCTGCGAATTGCGGAATGTAAGCTGAAGCCAGGCTGTATTATATCCGATGTCGGGAGTACAAAGGCTTCAATAGCCCAATGTGCTGCACGTCTTGGTCGAACGGATATTCATTTTATCGGCGGACACCCGATGGCGGGTTCTGAACGATCAGGGGTCGAGGCTGCAAGCTCTCATTTATATGAGAATGCATTCTACGTTCTTACACCTGCTGAGGGTACGCCTGCTGAGATATATGACCGACTGGTCGAGCTTCTTCAACATACCAAAGCGCAGATTGTTCGGGTCGATGCCATGGAACATGATCTGATTGCAGGTGCGATTAGCCATTTGCCTCATATTATTGCTGCCGCGCTTGTGAATCAGATTGCCGACTATAAAGACACGAATCCGTTATATGAGAGTCTCGCCGCAGGAGGGTTTCGCGATATTACACGAATCGCTTCCAGTCATCCGGAAATGTGGCGTGATATTCTGCTGAATAACCGGGAAGTTATGTTGAAGCTGCTCGAGGACTGGAACGAACGGATTCATAAATTCCAAACCTTGCTCGAAGAGGATAATGGAAAGGGCATCGAAGACCAGTTCAGACGTGCTGCTGAGTTCCGCAGCCAGCTCCCTGAGCGTCGCAAAGGCATAATCACAGCCATCTATGATGTGTACGTGGATGTTCCGGATCATCCTGGTATTATCGGACAAATAGCATCCTTATTAGGCAATCATCGGATTAATCTAAGTAATATGCATATTATCGAGAGCCGTGCTGATGTTCCAGGTATACTTCGACTTTCCTTCCGAAATGAGAAAGACCTGGATGCCGCGATTCATGTATTAAAGAGCAATCAATATGAAGTGCGATTATAAAATTCAGTCGTGGAGCAAGCCTTGTGAATCAAGGGTTGCTCCATTTATTCCACTAAAAGAAACCGCTTGCAAATAAACATTGACAAAATGAAAACGGATACATTATAATCAAAGTACAGTATGGTTTCTCTCCACTCCTATCCGAATAATGGCACTATGTGCAGCCGCCGGTTTCCGGCGGTTATTTTTTTATTTAATTTTCCCGCCTTTCCAATATTTACATTTCGCCCCAGTTGGTCTATGGTAGGTAAGGAAGACTAAGCTGATTCAAAATGGAAACTTTTGGGGAAGGGTATTTGATAATAGACTTTTGTCGAATGAAGCAGGATTTTACCCTATATACTCAGAATTGTAATAGATAATAAGCCCTAAATATAAATGAAGTAGACTATAGATCGTTTTTTTTCATTAATATCGCAACTTTTCGCTCCCACGTCAGTAATAATTAGCAAACGTTGACTGGGAGACGTTTTCGGAAGCAGCAAGGAGGCCTCTTGCAATGACCGATTCCCAGTTAATCCGGGAGATCAAGGACGGCAACGTACAACTATATGAGGAACTCATGCGCCGCTACGAACGTAAAATTCTTGCGTTTATTTTCCACATGCTGAAGAGTTCTCGTATGGAGATCGTCGCGGAAGATTTATGCTCCGAAACTTTCTATAAAGCTTACCGCAGTCTGCACTCCTTCAGGGAAGTAGAGGCTTCTTTCTCAACCTGGCTATACACGATAGCTCGGAATACCGTGCTTAGCGAATTGAGACGGAACAAGGCGGTACATGTTTCATTGGAGGAGAACGGCCAAATATCGCATACATCTCTTGAAGCTACTCCTGAGCAAGCGATTTTGCGAAATGAGAAAGCATCCATGGTGAGGAATGCGATTAACAATCTGCCTGAGAAGCAACGATCGGCATTAATTCTAAGAGAATACGATCAATTGGATTATCAGGAGATTGCCAATATATTAGATCAGACTGTAAGTTCGGTGAAGTCGCTTCTTTTCCGAGCGAGAGCGAGCGTGAAGATGCAACTGGAGCCTTATTTAAGTGAACCGATTTTTCAAGAGTACGAGGGGATGAAGCAGCGATGAAGTGCACGGACATACAAGATGCGCTTGCCGGGTATTGGGACTTGTCAGATGAGGATGAGCGGCGGAAGAAGATAGACACTCACTTGGCGTCATGCGAATCGTGCATGGAGGAGTTCTCCATATGGCAGGAAAGCGCTCAGCTTATTCGAGATACGGTAGGCACATTGGAACGCCCTCCCCAATACGAGCCTATGACCAAGCAAGTAATGAATCGGATCTATGCCGGAGAGAATTGGCGGATGCCTGTTGCAGACAGGATGTATTCCATCTCCTATGTACTGCGAAGAAACGCATCGATTGCAATTGCATTCTGCATGACTTTATTCGTTGTGGGGCTGCTTCTTTCCATATTCCAGACTTCCCCGGCCAGCGATACATACTCAGCAGAAAGTAATGCAATCTACGGCTTAAAGCCCGTAGCAAGTGCAACTAGCGGAGCTGTATCAGGACCGGGTTCATCCGTATCGAAGTCCATGTCCTTATCCTCCGGAGCAGTAGCAACCGCAAGCATCAAAGAACCATCTATGATACGAATGGGTCCAATCCGGACGTACCCCGATTATTTCGTAGTCTTGTCATTACTTGGATTAACTAGTACACTGTTAATTATGAATTGGCTTTCCCGCACGAAGGCTTAGCATCCAATGAACGAATAGGAATAGCTTAGCTCTAAGCCTCTTTTTAAGAGGCTTTTATTATTTTATCTGGCAAGGTGGGATTGATTGTGGAATGGGGTTTCGTGCGTCACGGCAGTACAGATTGGAATGCAACAGGCAGGCTTCAGGGCCAAACGGACATTGAATTGAATCCAACCGGGAGAGAGCAAGCGCGAAGACTGGCTAAAAGGTTGAAAGGTGAAGGCTGGGAGGCCGTTGTGAGCAGTGATCTGAAGCGAGCTTATGAGACGGCATCCATTATTGCAGCAGAGATTGCTATTCCAGCTGTTCATATCGATGCCCGATTAAGAGAACGCACGCATGGTCGATTGGACGGTACCACAATGGCAGAACGTATTGCCAAGTGGGGTGAAGGTTGGAAGGAGTTGGATCACGGTGCAGAATCCGATGAACAATTGTTCGCTCGGGGCAAGCTTAGTTTGGACGAGCTGGAGAGTCTGTACGGTGCATCCAAAATACTTATTGTTAGTCATGGAGCATTCATCGGCACGATGCTGAACGGTCTGTTAGACGAGATGCCGCCAGGCTTGCTGCAGAATACTGCACTTAGCATACTTCGGAGAGAGACTGACAAATGGAATTGCACCATATATAACTGCACAGCTCACTTGCAATAATTAATTTGTGCAGCTTGTAAACTTTTTGCCGAAAAACGGAGACCAATCTATGCTTCTTTGCACATGATATAGCAAGCACTTAAGTTGCTTATACTCCGGAGATGACTAACCTGGAAGGTGTAATGCCTAAGAGAACGTTTCACATTCGCTTAGTTGATGCTTTCGATGTGCGAGTGTGTCACATTCGCTAAAGGAGGTATTTACCATGTTAGAACAAAGCTACAATGTACTGGATCGTCTGCGTTTGCCCCACGGATTGTATATTGCGAGCCCGTCGGAGCATTATTCCTATGTTTGGTTGCGAGATAGCGTTTACATGTCATTGCCTTATTTGAGACGCAATGGCGATGATTATGAGCGTGCTTACGCTAGAATGCTCGATTTGTTCCGACAGCTGGAATGGAAGCTGGATATTCTTTGTCAGGCCAAGCCGGTCTGGGAATGGGAATACATCCATGCTCGTTATAGAGCACATGATGTATCAGAGATTCATGATCAGAACTGGGGACATGTGCAGCATGACATGATTGGGGCTTTCCTGTTCGGTATGGGCGCGGGAGATAAAGCAGGGAAACAGATGTTTCGTGATGATAAAGATCGGGAAATTGTACAGAAGCTGGTCCGATATCTAGAAAATGTAGAGTACTGGCATGATCCGGACAACGGGATGTGGGAAGAGGGGAGAGAGGTTCATTCCTCATCGGTAGGAGCTTGTGTGGCTGGACTGAAAGCCATCCAACATCTTGTGCAAGTGCCGGAAGCACTGATTCAAAAAGGGCTGAAGACGGTTTTGAGTTTATTTCCTCGTGAGAGTGAGAATCGACCAGTTGATTTAGCGCAGCTGAGTCTTATTTATCCCTACCGGTTGTTCACAGGTGTACTGGCTGAAACCATCGTGCGTCAGGTAGAGCATGAGCTGCTGAAGGAACGAGGTGTCATCCGCTATGCAGGAGACAGCTATTACAGCTCACTGGAGGAGGTACACGGGCGCGGACATCCGCTAGCATTCTATTACGGGTATGAAGCGGAATGGACATTCGGTCTGCCATGGCTCGCCCTATGCTATCTGGAATTAGACCGACGCGATCAGGCAGAGCGATATATCAGGTGGACGGAGGATGTTATGCTTGAACCCGGTATATTACCTGAGCTCTACTTCAGTCGAACGAAAGAACCTAATCCGAATACTCCCCTCGGCTGGAGCAGTGCTATGTATATCCTTGCCAAAGAAGCCTATCGGAATAATTGAATAGTTGCTAATAAATTTCAATAACTCCGCATGTTCTCCAAGAGCAATCGCGGAGTATTTTTTCCACCAAACGGGAGAAGACGTTTATTTTTCTGGAAAATACCGATACTGGTTCTTAGATAAAACTCACATTCTTTCACTAGGAGGGCATCTATGAATCTGGCGGATATGTTGTGTTATGCCGATATTCAGCAGTTGAGCAGCATTGCCAACACGTATGACTGCCAATGTAACGGACACTCCAAGAACGAGCTCATCCAATCGATTCTGTCCAAAGTGAACCGAAGAGATGTGTTTGAACAGCAACTTACGAAGTTAAGTATTGAAGATATCCGGTTTTTGAATTCTATCGTTTTTGATAAGCGCGACCTATTCAGTCTCGAAGAATTGGTGGCCAGGGCACGATTATCGAACTTTGCAACAGCCGTTGTCGGGCAACCTGCTAATCAAGCTGCAGACTCATGGAATCCCAGAGAAATGATCTCCAAGTTCAAACATAGCGGTTGGCTTTTCAATGGATACTCCCAGCAAACGCGTTATTTATTCCAATTCCCGACTGATATGAAACACCGGTTCACAGAAACGTTAGTCAAACAATTTCAATCCGAGCTCAGCATTATGGATGAGCCATCAGCTTATAGGGATGAACAAGGATTGATTACAGATGACATCTATCATTTTCTTCACTATATGTACAATCAGGATGTACCTATTACGGCCGAAGGGTTCATGTACAAAAGACCGCTTCAGCAAATAATAGAGCGAATGTCTGTTATAGAAGAGCTTCCGAAAGGCGGATGGAGATTCGGTTATGGCCGCAATTTCAGAGATCATCCGAATCGATTTTCGCTCATTTATGACTATTGCTTTTACAATGATTTGCTCTATGAAGGTGACGGCTTGCTGCTATTAACAGACAAAGGCAAGCAAGCGGTCCTTTCGGGTAAACGAGAAGATCTTTCTCATGTGTACCGGCTATGGTTCAAATTATATAAGAATCCGATACCAAATCTGCAATCCATTGTGTATTGGATCGACCGGCTGGCTAGGGACTGGATTCAAGTCGATGCGTTGTCCAGGGTGCTTTGTACTCTAATACGCCCGTTTTATTACGACACTTCTGAATCGGTTTTTGAACAACGGATCCTTCAAATGATGATGCATCTGGGATTGCTTCGCCTGGGTGAAGATGAGGTTCAGGGGCGTGTTGTCAGGATGACTAAGCTCGGCAGCGGAATCGTATCGGGGACCTATGTGCCAGAGGAAGAAAAGATTGTCTTGCAGATTGACAATCCCCCCTTCCCTTGCTAAAATCACTCCTCAAAAGATGTAAATTTGTGGAACGGAGTGATCGCTTTGAATCATCCATACAATCAGATTCTTCCTTACGTTCATCCATCCGTTTTTACTGCCGCTGGTGTGCAGTTGATTGGAGATGTTCATGTGGAAGAGGATTGTTCTCTGTGGTATAACGCAGTGCTGCGAGGTGACCTGGCTCCCATACGAATTGGTGCTCGGACTAACATCCAAGACGGCTGTATCGGGCATGTAAATACGAATCAACCGTTAATCGTCGAGTCAGAGGTTTCAGTTGGACATGGGGCAATCATTCACGGCTGTGTTTTAGGCAGAGGCACATTAATCGGAATGGGGGCTATTGTACTTAACGGAGCAAACATCGGTGAATATGCTTTAATAGGAGCGGGTTCGCTCGTTACGGAGAACAAAGTCATTCCTCCTTACACTCTTTCACTGGGGTCACCGGCTAAGGTGATTAGGGAATTAACCGAACAAGATCTGCAGCGAATGAAACGTACAATGGAAAGCTACGTTCATAAGGGAAGAGAGTACAGGCAGGAACAAGCATAACGGCTGGCTGTCCTGAATGGGAGGGCACGTTACTTTAAAAGAAACACATATCCTGGAAGCTTAAGGCACTGCGGTGCCTCAATGGTAGGAGGTATGTCTTATGGAGAAGATGGACGTTTCTGGTTATTCGGCTATGTTAGGTCTTTTTGCAGAAATGATATTGGACGATGCTGTGCGAAAGCATAGAAGGCAAACCCTGTATCGGGAAATCGATAATGCGCTTGTCCGAGGAGACGAAGCTTCATTCCTTGATCTGACTAATGAACTAAGAAAGCTCACGTCTTGACTTACACCGGGTGCAGAACCCGGTTTTTTTTTGTGAATTAGTGACCTTTCATTTGCTAATTTGGCACATTTACATAGGTTTGAAACCGATCAAATAAGGTGAATTTTGTTATAATGAGGAAGACAGCATGGATACTTGTTCAATCTAACTTAGAAAGAAGGCCGGAAGGGCGTTATGAAGTTCAGCGAAATCGACCGTAAAGAATGGTTCAAACTTAAACCTTATCTGGATACTTGCTTGCTACCTGTAACAGGACTAGATGGTTCAGAAGAACCATGGGAAGCGGTACAAGAATTAGAATTTTTGCGTAACTTGCTTGATTTTATTGAGATTCCTTACAAAGGGAGAACCGTTACCTATCCAGCCTTTCATTATGTGGACTATGATTCGCCAGCCCCGGTGGCTATTGATCGGGTGTGTGCACGCTTGAAGCAATCCGGATTCCGTTACGTAATCGTGATGACAGGACAAGACGGTGCTATCGGGGGTCCGCTAGAGCATGCCGATCTGGTACTCAGTGCTATGGATGAGGAAGGACGAACAATGAACAGCGAAGCCTTCAAGGCGAGTGTGGATCAGAATGTGCAAGCGTTATGGAAATCAACAACAGTAACTGCGTCTGAAGCTGGAGAGGTATAATCCAATTGCGTGTATTAATGGAAAATAAATTGTAAACGATATAGAGGATGTCTACTGCAAGATGTGACAAATTCGCAACAAAGAGAGTCTCAAATTCGCAAGGGTTGTGAATTGTGTTCCATCCATTCTTGACGCCCTAGATGACGTAGGCTATTATAGTTATGTCCTAGTAATACGTGCGAAGTAATGTCGAATACGACTGTGATACAACTGTATAAAGGGGGTAGAAGACTCATGAATGAAGACAACAACCATACCGAGAAACCACGGACTCGGCGCGAGATGTCCCGCCGACAATTTCTTTCCTATACCCTCGGTGGAACTGGAGCGTTCTTGATGGCTGGACCGGTCATACCAATGATTCGATTCGCGGTAGACCCGATCCTCAAGTCGAAAGGCGAAGGGGCATTGGTGAAAGTTATTGAAGAGAGCAAAATTACAGCAGAACCGAAATCTTTCAAATTCCAAGTTCATCAGGTGGATGGCTGGTACGAAAGTGAAGTGGATCTGGAAGCATGGATCATGAAAAATGATAAGGGTGAGGTTTACGCATTATCACCTACATGTAAGCATTTAGGCTGTACGGTTAACTGGAACGCTGATTCCAGATTTCCGAATGAATTTTTCTGTCCATGTCACGAAGCGCATTATACGAAGGAAGGCAAGCAGCTTGCGATTGCTCCTGCGCCGCTAGACGAGTTTGATGTAGAAATCAAAGAAGGTTTCGTCTATCTTGGGAAAGTGAAACCGAACACGATTGTTGTGAAATAAGGAGGCGTTTCGATCAAATGTTGAAAAATATGTATAATTGGATTGACGAGCGTCTGGATATAACACCAATGTGGAGAGACGTCGCTGACCATGAAGTGCCAGAGCATGTTAACCCGGCTCATCATTTCTCAGCTTTCGTATATTGTTTCGGTGGATTGACGTTCTTTATTGTCGTCATTCAGATCTTGTCAGGTATGTTCTTGTCGATGTATTACACGCCGGATATCATCAACGCTTATCGCAGCGTCGACTACTTGCAGCATCAAGTTGCATTTGGTGTCATCGTTCGCGGTATGCATCACTGGGGAGCCAGTCTGGTAATCGTAATGATGTTCCTACATACGCTTCGCGTATTCTTCACAGGGTCTTATAAAGCTCCTCGTGAGATGAACTGGATTGTAGGGATGTTGATATTCTTCGTTATGCTCGGCCTAGGATTCACAGGATACTTGTTGCCTTGGGATAACAAAGCTTACTTTGCGACTAAGGTGGGTATTTCCATTGCTGCTTCCGTTCCGTTTGCTGGAGAATATATCAAGGCTTTGATGCAAGGTGGAGATATTGTAGGCGCAGAAACGTTAACACGCTTCTTCGCAATTCATGTGTTCTTCTTGCCGGCAGCATTGCTTGGCTTGTTGGGCGGCCATTTCTTCATGATCCGCAAGCAAGGTATATCCGGACCGCTATAATGAAAGGAGGAACCATTCGTGGCACACGGTCATAAGTCGAATGAAAAGATAGTGTATGTTGGGGATTCCCGTGTTCAGAAGAAGACGGAGACTATGATTCCTCGTGATTATTCCGCTTATCCAGGTAAGTCCGAAGCCTTCGTACCGAACTTCCTCCTTAAGGAATGGATGGTTGGTGCGGTAGTTCTTGTAGGAATCTTGGTATTAGTTATGCAGCATCCAGCGCCATTGGGATATCCTGCTGATCCATTGAACACGGCATTTATTCCGATGCCGGACTGGTACTTCCTGTTTATGTATCAGTTGTTGAAATACCCATATACATCCGGAAATTATGTAGTATTAGGTACTCTTGTGTTACCGGGATTGTTGTTCGGTGGTTTGATGTTGGCTCCATTCTTGGATACAAGCAAACACCGGAGATTCTACCGTCGTCCTATCGCTACCACGATCATGATTCTAAGCTTGGTGGCAACGATTCACTTGACTGTTGCTTCTTGGATGCATTATCAGCACGAGCTGGAAGATAAGAACATCATCCCTGAGCATATCAAGCGCGCAGAAGAATTGCATGCAGCCAAGGGTCAAGGCGGAGGAGCCGGGAAACCTGCGGGTGCTGCTCAGTTAGTTGCACAAGAAGATCCAGGATTCGAGATATACAAAAAATCTACTTGTGTTGCATGTCATGCTGCTGATCTAAAAGGTAAAAGCGGCCCAACTCTTCGAGGAGTCGGTGATAAGCATTCCAAGGATGAGATTATGAAGATCGTAAAAGAAGGTATTGGAATGAATATGCCTAAACAATACGAAGCTAATAAAGGCGCAGGATTATCCGACGCAGATATTGACACTATGGTGACATGGTTAGCTAAGCAGAAAGCACAAAAATAGGTAAGATACGAGTAGTACAACCTGGCCGGCTAACGGTCAGGTTTTTTTAAAAGGAACAGAGAGGGGAGTCTTGCTTGTCCGACTTGATCGTTTGGTCTAGAACGCTTCTGTACAGCCGTTCCATGATCGTTCTTCTGTTCATCGTGAACTTCCTGGGCACCATCGGGGGTTACATGTGGTATGGAGACCAGCTGGTTAGCACATTAGAGACACACGGGTTCTGGTACTTACCTTTTGTGCCAGACAGCCCTACGGCTTCTTTGTTCTTCACCATTGCGCTTCTACTATTGTTAATACCGGACCGAAGATTGAGGGATTCTTTTCTCGGCGGGTTAGCTGTAGCCTTTGGAATGATTACTTCGGTGAAATATGGCATTTGGGCTGTTACGATGATCTTCGCTGGAGCGGCACAAGGAGATATTCTGGTGTGGCAGGATTGGATGCTCGTCGTCTCTCATCTGGGGATGGCATTCGAAGCATTGTTGTTTGTTGGATTATTTCTTTTACGTCCGCTGCAAGTTGTCCTTGTGGCAATCTGGATGCTAATCAACGATCTTCTGGATTATCACCGAGAGATTTACCCCTGGCTTCCAAAAGTTCTAAGAGATGACCTTGGCTCCATTGAAGCATTCACATTATCCTTGAGCTTCTTTAGTCTGGTTGCGATTGTGATCGTACATAGATGGTCTAAAAGTGGACAATCCCCCATACGTTAATGGTAGTAGAACTTAAGCCATAATGGGGTTGTCCTGACGGACAAGTATTCGGTAGAGGGCATCCCCAAGATTCTTTATTAGGGGGATGCCTTATGTTTTTCAAGACGCGGAATGTGACGGTCTTATTTGTACTAGCTCTAACATTATTAGTAGTGTTATGCAGCGGCTGCTCAAAGGAAAAGACTCCGGAAACAGCTGCATCGGTTCAGCCGGAAGTGTTAAAGCAAGCAGAGCAGTTAAATACTGCAGCGGATGAATTATATACCAAAATTATGCAGGATGATGTAAACGGAGCCCGAACGAAGTTGAATGAACTAGGCGATCGCCTGACCCAAATGAGATTTGATGGAATGACTACGGTCGAAGGTGTACAAGCCTTGGCAGATTCTGTGGTTGCTGCTAAGCGAGAGCTGAATGCAGTCGCTTATTCCAAGTCGGAAGGACAAGCGGCTATTGCCAGAATACGTCTGGCGACCGATGCACTTACCCATAAGAACGAGCCAATGTGGTTGCAGTATTATAAAGGGATGAAGGAGAACATAAGCGTTCTGCAGCATGCGGTCCAAATGGCCAAAAAGGAAGAGGCGCAGAAGTCGTTAACGGCACTTTCCGACCAATATGATCTTATCCGGCCATCGGTTGTGATAAGCCGTAATGCTTCTGAAGTAGAACAAATGGAATCCTTATTTCGATTCATGAAGACACAGTTAAGCGAACCTAAGTGGGACACGAAAAATATTAGCAGCGGGATTATGAATATGAACGCTACCCTGGATCTAATCTTCCAAAAGAAAGATACCGAGGCCTTTTTACCGATTATGGAGCAACCTAATCCAGTCTTGTGGATCACAGGAATAGGTTCTATCATCATCGCGGTACTAACGTTTGCTTCGTGGCGAATATTCCGTGTGGAGCGGGACTTCGTCGGTGGAGGTAAAAGAGGGCGAAATAATGGCCGATTCCGATCTTAAGGCTTGGAGTCAACACGGAAGCCTTCTCCCAGAACATCATGGACATCGGTAATGATAATAAATGCGAGCGGATCAATGGCTTTCACAAGCGATTGCAACGCTCGCATTTCATGTCTCGCAACAACACTGTATACGACTTCTTTATTCGTCTGCGAATAAGCTCCTCTTGCAGCGAACAACGTTACACCTCGATCCAACTGCTTCGTTATCGCTTCTGCAACCAGAGGAGCATGGTCGGTAATGATTGTGAAGGCCTTGGCTGCATAGGCGCCCTCCGTAATAAAGTCAATGATCTTGGACGCTATAAACACCGCCACAAGCGTATATAAGACCTTCTCCTTCGGAATGTACAAGAGGGACAGTCCTATGACGGCAACGTCGATCATTAGTACGACCTGACCCATACTCCAGCCTTTTTTCATTGAAATAAGACGAACGATTATGTCCGTCCCTCCCGTAGTAGCCCCAAATCTTAATACAAGCCCAAGTCCCGTCCCAAGTGTAACTCCTGCATACAAAGTAGCCAGAAAATAATCTTGCTTCGACTCAAAGGGAACTAACCAATGTTGAGCAACAGCCATCTCCAGCAGCCATAGAAACAAAATTAGCGATAACGTGCCAATAATCGTGTAGATCATTCCTTTTCCGCCGAAAGCCCGCCAGCCTACAATAAAAAGGGGGATATTTAACACAAGGGTGGTCGCAGACGGAGGAATATCCAGAGCATAGTTTAGTAAAAGCGCTATTCCGGTTAACCCTCCTTCCATAAGCTCATTAGGAATCACAAAATAATAAAGCCCGAACGAGTAAATAGCAGTTCCGATAAATATCGGAAGCAGTGTTCTTAACTGTAACTTCGCTTGATTATACATGCCGGCACCTCATCTGACAGAAATGGTACGAACGATAGAAAAAAACTGTTACTTTCATTATATCGCTTTTCCCTATTTTCCATAAAAGTTGAACGTAAAAAAGATTTGTGTTCAAAACTCCGATGCGTTAACATGTTAAATAGAAAAAAACGATAACAGACTGGGGGGGGCTTATGGCGGATAAAACATTAAAAGACATGCAAGGTGAAGTCGATGCTTATATATCCCAGTTCAAGGAAGGGTACTTCAGTCCGCTAGCTATGCTCGCCAGAATGTCAGAAGAAGTAGGCGAGTTAGCGCGTGAGGTTAACCATACTTATGGGGAAAAGCCCAAGAAGTCGACTGAAGAGGCCAATTCCATTGAGCTCGAGCTCGGGGATATTCTGTTCATTACGATCTGTTTCGCCAATTCGCTTGGTATTGATCTGACGGAAGCTCATGACCGAGTCATGCATAAGTTCCAGACGCGGGATGCCGACCGTTGGACAAAAAGGAACACCGAAGATGGATAAGCGCCATATGCTATAGAGAGGTGAGCATATGAATGGGGAGCATAAAATAAGGCAGGCTTACAGATCAATTCTGCAGCATGATTTTGAGCAAGCAATAGATTGGTTCCACCAAGCGGTGAACGATGAGCCGGACAATGCTGACTATCACTATAGGCTTTCGATCACATACGCAAGAAGTAATAAGCTTCCTCCCGCGATTGAGCATGCCAAACAAGCAGTTGATTTACAGCCGGAGCAGCTCATTTTCAGATATCATTATCGCAACGTCCAAGCACGCAAGCTTGTGCAAGAAGCGGGAAGAAGAATGGAACAAGGGAATGGAGATTTGAATCGTGTTGTTGTTATGCTTAAGCAGGCGATTCAATTGGATTCTCTTTATCTGGAAGCGTATATGTTGCTTGGTGTAGCCTACACAGGATTGAGAAGATATTCATTGGCCAACGCTGCATTTCAAGAAGCATTGAAACTAGATCCGCATCGGGAAGATGTGAAAGCATTACTCCAACAGTTGGATCAGCATGAAAAATTAATGAACCATTAAAGGAGATCTACTAATGACTGCAATAATAAATGTAGCAGTAACCGGAGCAAGCGGCAGAATGGGTCAAGAGGTTGTCAAGATGGTATTAGCGGATCCTGCACTGAAATTGGCAGCCGCTATTGACCGGACGAACGAAGGCGTAGATGTGGGTCAGCTTGTAAGTAATCAGGAATGCGGAGTCAGAATTAGCCAGGATCTTGAATCAGCACTCATCGAATCGAAGGCTGAAGTGCTGGTTGACTTCACGACTCCGCATTCTGTGATGGCTAATAGCAGGATTGCTATTGCAAACCGCGTAAGACCGGTAATTGGCACTACAGGATTCAGCCCAGAAGATATTGCTGAATTGGACAAGCTATGCACGGAGAACGGGATTGGCGGAATTATCGCGCCAAACTTCTCGATTGGTGCTATACTGATGATGAAATTCGCGGCGCAAGCTGCCAAATATATGCCTCATGTGGAGATCATAGAATATCACGGGGATCAGAAGCTGGATGCTCCTTCCGGAACCTCCATCAAGACAGCTGAGCTTATTGCCGCCAATCGGGAAGAGTTCCGTCAAGGCAATCCGAACGAGGAAGAAACGATTGAGGGTGCGCGCGGAGGAATGTACAGCGGATTCCGCATCCATAGTGTTAGATTGCCAGGAATATTTGCGCAGCAAGAAGTTATCTTCGGGGGATTCGGTCAGACGCTTAAGATTAGACATGATTCCTATGATCGTGCAGGATATATGCCAGGTGTGAATATTGCCGTGAAGAAAGTAATGGACTTAAGCGGAATTGTGTATGGATTTGAACATTTTGTGGATTAATAGAAGCTGTTTATAAACCCCGATATTGAGATAAATATAGATAATCGGGAGCGGAGGAGATTTCCATGTTGAATATAGCGCTGATTGCCCACGATCGCAAGAAAGAAGAGATGGTCAATTTCGTCACAGCTTATCAGCAAGTTTTTCATGGTCATAAGCTGTTTGCTACGGGAACGACAGGGTTGCGCATAATGGAGGCAACTGATCTTGAAGTGCACCGCTTTATGTCTGGGCCGCTTGGGGGCGATCAACAGATTGGCGCGCTAGTTGCCAAGAACGAGATGGATTTGCTCATATTCCTGCGTGACCCGTTAATGGCGCAGCCGCATGAGCCGGATATTATAGCATTGCTGCGTCTATGTGATGTGCAGGGGATCCCGTGCGCCACGAATATTGCCACAGCGGAGCTGCTTGTCAAATCACTGGATCGCGGTGATTTCGGTTGGCGCGAGCTGGTGCACAAATACAAGCCAGGTGATTCAATATGAATGAGGATGCGTTAGATATATTGATATTCGGCGCTCATCCTGATGATGCAGAGATCGGGATGGGGGGTACTATCGGCAAACATACTGCTGCAGGCTATAGAGTAGGAATATGCGATCTGACCCATGCAGAGATGTCCTCTAATGGAACGGTGGAAATCAGAAAACAGGAGGCAGAGGCGGCAGCACAAGTGTTAAAGTTAGCCTCTCGGACGAATCTGGGGTTACCGGATCGAGGTCTTCTTGTTACTCCTGGCCACATCGAGTCGATAACTTTAACCATTCGCAAGCATCGTCCTCGTATTGTTTTTGCGCCTTATTGGATGGATCGGCATCCCGATCATATTGCTTGCAGCCATCTCGTGCAAGAAGCGGTGTTTAATGCGAAGCTGAGACGGTACTTACCAGAGTCAGGCCTTGCGGCTGTTACGGTAAGCCAGTTATATTTCTATTTCATCAATGATTTGTACGATGCCGACTTGATTGTAGATGTTACAGACCAATATGAGTTGAAGCGGCAGTCGTTGCGGGCTTACGGGACTCAATTCATTCAAGCTGGCACTGATAATGCTTTTGTCCAAACGCCTTTGAATCAGGGGTATCTGGAAAGAATTGAAGCCAGAGATTTGTTGATGGGGCAAAAAAGTGGTGTTCAGTATGCAGAAGGGTTTATAAGCAAGCTCCCCTATTCTGTTCAACTATTTTGAGAAGATACGGAATACTATATAGAATGCGGCAAGTTCAACTTAGGAGTTTGAACAATTGCGGCTATTAGGAGGGAACGGCATGAGCGACAGATTGAAAATCGGTATAACTTGTTACCCTTCGTTGGGAGGATCTGGAGTCGTCGCTACAGAATTAGGGAAGCTGTTGGCTGAAAAAGGCCATGAGGTTCATTTTATTACGCAAAGCGTGCCGTTCCGTCTCGGGAAATTTCATAAAAACATTTATTACCATGAAGTGGAAATAAGCAATTACTATGTGTTCAAGTATCCCCCTTATGATCTCGCGCTTGCCAGTAAGCTAGCCCAGGTTGCCAAAATGGAAAATCTCGATCTTCTTCATGTGCACTATGCGATTCCTCATGCAGTAAGTGCTTTTCTGGCAAAGGAAATGGTCGGATCGCAATTAAAGGTTGTTACAACGCTGCATGGAACGGACATAACTGTCCTAGGGCAAGACGAATCACTCAGCGATATCATCAAACTGGCGTTAGTCAAAAGTGATGCAGTTACGGCGGTTTCGCAAGATTTGATTCGGGAAACTCACCTCGCGTTGGAAACAGATTTGCCCATAGAGCTAGCCTATAATTTTGTCGATAAAAGAGTATATTATCCTCGGGATGTAGTAAGTCTCCGAAGGGATTTCGCCAGGCCGGATGAGAAATTGTTAATACATATTTCGAACTTCAGGCCGGTCAAACGTGTAGGCGATGTAGTCGATATATTCGCGGAAGTAAACAAAAAAGTGAAATCCAGGTTAATGTTCGTCGGCGAGGGTCCGGAGTTATCCAAAATGATCTGCAAAGTGAAGGAAATGGGGCTAACCGATCGGGTGTTGTTCTGCGGGAAGCAGGATGATATTGCTCAGGTGATCTCTTTGGCCGACGTGATGCTGCTTCCTTCCGAAAAGGAGAGCTTCGGACTCGTCGCTCTTGAGGCTATGGCTTGCGGCGTGCCGACGGTCGCATCGAATGCAGGCGGAATTCCTGAATTGATCACACATGGTGAGACGGGATTCTTAGCTCCTATCGGCGATATCCATCAGATGGCAGAGCATGCGATTGCGCTTCTGACTGATGAGCAGTTGTATCAGACAATGTCCAACGCTTGTCTGGACCGTGCCCGGACAAAGTTCTGCAACGATTTGATCACCATTCAGTATGAGGAAATCTATTATCGGGTGTTGGGCAGACCGATGCCGCTCTATAATCTGGATGAGCTTTGCAAGGCGTAAGGTAAGGAGTGTATTCCTGTGTCAGAAACAATGGAGAAGGTTGGCAGGCAGCTGTTGAAACAGCTTGTCTCTCACGGCTGCGAGGCTTATTGGGTCGGCGGTTGTGTCAGGGACAAGCTGCTTGGCCGACAATTGAAGGATATCGATATCGCAACTTCCGCCAAACCGGAGGATGTCATGCGTTTCTTTCCTCATTCCATCCCCACAGGACTCCAGCATGGCACTGTAACCGTAGTGGAAGAAGGTATTGCCTTCGAGGTAACTACCTTCAGGCGGGAAAGCGAGTATGAACAGCATCGCCGTCCCAGGACGGTCGAATACATATCGGATTTGAACGAAGATTTACAGCGAAGAGATTTCACGATCAATGCGATTGCGATGGATGCAGAGGGGCTCATTATCGATCCGTTTCATGGACAAGCTGACATGCAGCAACGAATATTGCGTTGTGTCGGTGATGCGCATACACGGTTCGAAGAGGATGCTCTTCGAATGCTGCGGTGTTTGCGATTTGCTTGTGAATATGAAATGACAGTTGAAGCGGATACATGGCAGGCATTGCTGGACTGCTCGCCCAAGCTTGTGCATATCGCAATGGAGCGTGTACATGCCGAGCTTGAAAAAATGATTAGCGGCTATGATCCGGATAGAGCAATCAGACTTATAGCCGAAAGCGGACTACTGAGGTTTACGAAGGAGAAACTGAGCTGGCCGATTGATAGTGTAAGCGGAATGTCCTCGTCGATGTGGGGAGGGTCATTGTCACAATTGGAAGGATCGGATCTGCGCTGGGCCTATTGGCTGCTGCGCATGGGTGTTACCGCGGACGAGGCGAAGGAGGGCTTCGGCCTGCTCCGCTTTGCGGCGAGCAAGAGCTCGACCATCAGCCGCCTGCTGCAAGTGCAGGAGTGGATGGCCGAGCGGCTGAGCGAGCTTGCAGATGCGCAAGCGGAAGGCGCTGCGCTTGCGCAGCCGCTGCGCGAGGCGCTGGCGCGCGCCAGCGTGCGCTACGGCGCTGACGCCGTGCGCGGCTGGCTGCGCCTGCTGGCGCCCGGCGCAGCGGCGCAAGCGCAGCCGCCGGCTGCGCCAGCGGCAAGCGCGCCGCACGCGGCTGCGCGCGCCCGCCTGCTCCAATCCGGTGCGGATTGGGTGCAGGCTTTGCCCGCGACGCGCGTGAGCGAGCTTGCGCTTACCGGCCGCGACGTGCTCGCGGCAGCAGGCCGCCCGGCCGGAGCATGGCTCGGCCGCATCTTGGACGGCCTGCTGCTGGAAGTAGCGCTCGGCCGTCTGCCCAATACCAAAGAGCGGCTGTTAGAAGCCGCTCTACAGCAGAGCGAGAGTGAAGCGATTTGAATGAACGCATCTTAACTATATTCGAACAGCATAAAGGCGAGTTCGTGTCGGGAGAGCAGCTTAGCGAACAGTTGCAATGCAGCAGAACCGCCATTTGGAAACATATAACGGCGCTTCGTGAGGCTGGCTATGAATTTGAGGCGGTATCCCGAAAAGGGTATAGGCTCATTAGCCAACCAGATCGCCTCTCAGCCGTAAAGATCATGACCAGCCTGCAAACTCGAGTGATGGGACGAAGCCTGAAGCTTTACGATGAAGTGGATTCCACACAGATTATTGCTCAACGGTTGGCTGAGGAAGGCGCGGGTGAAGGGACGTTAGTCATTGCCGAGCAACAAAACGCAGGACGCGGAAGAATGGGCAAACCATGGCATTCACCCAAAGGAAAAGGAATATGGATGAGTCTGGTCCTAAGACCGACCATTCCCATACACTTCACACCGCAATTAACGTTGTTAACGGCGGTTGCTGTATGCCGGGCGATTCGCAAGGTGACTGCTTTACCAGTAGCGATTAAATGGCCGAATGATCTCCTTATTGAGAAGCGCAAAATATGCGGCATCTTGTTGGAATCAACGGCTGAAGATGAGCGACTGCGTTATGTGATTGCGGGCATTGGGATCAGCGTCAATCTTGAAGAGGATGACTATCCCGAGGACTTAAAGGCGATTGCCACCTCGCTTAGGCTTGCTTCTGGACACAAGGTCGACAGGATTCAGATCATCAAACACGTTTGGGAAGAGTTTGAAGCCCTCTATGACCTGTATCAGGAGAAAGGGTTCGAACCGATCCGGACGGCCTGGGAAGCCCTTACCATGTCGTTAGGAAGCACTGTGCGAGCGAATTCCCCTAAGGGACCCATCGAAGGCACGGCGCTTTCTATTGATGAGATGGGAGCATTAGTGGTTAAATTAGCGGATGGCGATATTGTTAAATTGTATTCAGCAGAAATTCAATCCTGATGCGCGTTTAATTTTTTTATGAAAATATCATGAAAATTACATCGGAATTTGGTATACTATTCATTGAGGCGGTATCCACTTACTGGAACTGCACTCGCGCATTATCGCAAGTTTTCTTGAACACATTAGGTCATAATGAATGAAGTGTAGGTTGCAATTCTGCTTCGAGCCGAAGGGACGGGAGACAGAAAACAATCGAGAGATTGATTTTTGTTGTATTCGATAGCCTCCTTAGCGGTAACGCTGAGGGGGCTTTATTGGTTATATTGGGCCGGAGCCATCTTGAAGAAGAGTGGGTGGACAAGTGGAAGCGAAAAAAATGAGCACGACAAGAATGCGTAAAATGAAGCAGGACGGGATCCCCATCTCCATGATTACGGCTTATGATTACCCCTCAGCAAGATTAGCGGAACAAGCAGGGGTCGATGTTATCCTGGTCGGCGATTCGTTGGGCAATGTTGTGTTGGGGTATGAATCCACCTTGCCGGTAACGCTTGACGAAATGATTTATCATACCAAAGCTGTGACGAGAGCCGTACATCTGCCACTGGTCGTAACAGATATGCCATTTATGACTTATCACGGTACGATTGACAGTACACTGACACAGGTCGGCCGTGTAATGCGCGAGGGCCTCTGTCAAGCCGTTAAGATGGAAGGCGGAACAGAAATAGCGCGTTCTGTGGACGCAATCGTCAAAGCTGGGGTCCCGGTTATGGGACATATCGGACTTACTCCGCAATCTGTCTTTCAAATTGGGGGATATAAGGTTCAAGGCAAAACTTCCGCACAAGCCCAGAAGTTAATCGATGATGCCCAAGCATTGGAACAGGCCGGAGCGTTCGCCATTGTACTGGAGCTCGTAACGGACGAGCTTGCCGAGCTCATTACCAAACAATTATCGATTCCGACGATCGGAATAGGAGCAGGCAAGCATTGTGACGGCCAGGTATTGGTGTATCATGATGTGCTTCAATATACAGCGGACCCTTATCCCAAAAAATTCGTAAAATCTTACACGAACCTTGGGGATCATATACGGGAAGGCATCGCGCAGTATGTAAAGGAAGTGAAATCACGCAGCTTCCCGGCGGAAGAGCATTCCTTCCATACAGATCTTGAGCTGGATCATTTGTACGGAAACCATGATGACGATACAAAGAATAAGTCATAAGGGTACACACAAGGGAGAGTTTTCTACATGAAAGTGATTGATACAATAGCTGGGCTTCGCCAAGCTTTATTAGAAGCCAAACGGGATAGAAGAAGCAAGTCTTCCGTTGAACCAACTGTCGGTTTTATGCCCACATTAGGTTACATGCATGAAGGGCATGTCAGTCTGATCAAGCGGGCACGTCAAGAATGCGACATTGTTGTAGTGAGTATTTTCGTGAATCCGTTGCAATTCGGAGCCAATGAAGATTTCGATAAGTATCCGCGAGATCATGCTCGAGATACACAATTGGCCGAACAGGCGGGAACGGATTTCATATTCATTCCTTCGGTGAAGGAAATGTATCCAACTCCCATTCAGTCCAAAGTTGTAGTAACTGGATTAACGGATGTCATGTGCGGGGCATCAAGGCCAGGTCACTTTGACGGTGTAGCTACAGTTGTGACCAAGCTGTTCCAGATCGTCCAACCGGATCGCGCTTACTTCGGACAAAAGGATGCGCAGCAGGTAGCTGTTATTGAGCAGATGGTGGTTGATCTCAATATGCCTGTGCAAATCATTCCTTGCCCGACGCTGAGAGAAGCAGACGGTCTTGCGATGAGCTCGCGCAATGTGTATTTGAGCCAGGAGGAGCGTCAACAAGCTCTGGTATTGTCTCAAGCATTAAATATAGCGGAAGACCTGTATGCGACTGATTCATCCCTTACTCCTGAATCACTTAGGAATCGGATTATTCAACACATCCATTCTGCACCTATAGCTATTATCGATTATGTAGATATTCGAACTTATCCTTCTTTACAGCAGCTTGAAGCTTTTACCAAGGAACAACGGATTGTTATTGCGCTTGCAGTCAAATTCGGAAAAACACGTCTTATTGACAATACGATTCTTAACGGGAGGTGATCCACGATGTTTCGCACCATGATGAAGTCCAAAATTCACCGTGCAACAGTTACGGAAGCAAACTTGAATTACATCGGAAGCATTACGATTGATGAAGATTTGATGGATTTGGTCGATATTTTGGCTAATGAAAAAGTTCAAATCGTGGATAATAACAATGGAGCGAGGCTAGAAACGTACGTTATTCCAGGACCTCGCGGCTCAGGTGTCATATGCCTCAATGGTGCAGCAGCCCGACTGGTACAACCAGGAGATACAGTTATCATTATTGCTTATGCCCTTATGAGTAATGAGGAAGCTCTGCTGAACAAGCCGAAGGTAGCCATTATGGGCCCGGACAATCAAGTTCTTCATACATTGCACGAGGAAACACACTCGACCATTATGTAACATGTAGGGGAGAGTTGCTTGAAAAGTCGATACAACCTTCAGCTTAAGGTGGGATGTCATGATTAAGCAGCTATTCGAGACCATGAATGACGTTCTAGATGATATTGCTCTGCATTATCCGAATGCGGAACCCGCTCAAAAGCATGAGCTCAGCCAGAAACTGAATGCCCTGAAAAGCATGAGTGATCACATGATTGAAGAATGGCTGAAATTTGAAGAGAAGATGGGCAGCATCACGCAACATGTATCCTTACCTGCAAGCCAAGTTGAGAAGAAACAGTCCGGGCTCTTGACAGATCCTGGAGAACCTGGGTTCAAGTCCGATGACTTTAATAAGGGTCAAGGATATTTTCAACTCATGATGTTCGAGAATGCTGTGCGATCCTTTGAGCAAGTAGTGCGTCAATTTCCCGATTTCATGTTGGGTCGCTTGTATTTGGCAATGGGGCATATGAGAAACGGCAATGAAGCAGAAGCCTACCGGCATTTTAAATTTATTATTTCTATTTCTGATCATGCACCCATGAGAGCAATTTCTTACAACGCTATGGGATGTATCCAGGCTAAGAATGACAATTTGGAGCAGGCTCAGCAATTGTTTCAACTTGCGTATCAGGCAGATCCATCCTGCGTGCAGCCTGTCCATAATATGGAAGTTTGCGCCAAGCAAGCAGGCACGAATTTGCCTGGGCAAAACTTCTTGCATTAATTCCAGACGATGCCCGGGGAAAACTTTACCTTTCCATACGGTGCATCGTTTTGGTATGCTTAAGGTGCACTTGTTTAGAAAGGATTGAATACGTAGGATGAAATTTACGGTTATGGATTTTGAAACTACGGGAGACCAACCTTCGGATGACATCATACAGGTTGGTCTTGTTGTTATAGAGCAAGGCTTTATTACAGAGAAGTTCTCTTCGTTCGTCAAACCTAACAAAGCAATACCTGAATTTATTGCTCAATTGACCGGGATCTCTGATGAACATGTGAAGGATGCCCCGGATCTACAGGATGTCGTAGCTCGAATGCTTCCATATTTCGATGAGAATACTGTAATAGTGGCGCATAACGCTGTGTTTGATTTAGGCTTTCTTGCACGTGCTTTCGAGCAATGCGGATACAACGCTTTTGGAGGACGTGTTCTCGACACGATACCTTTCCTGCGTGTATTGTTCCCTGGACTGCCCACTTTACAACTTTCCATGGTCAGCAACTCCTTCGGGATTCCGCATGACCATCCGCATCGTGCGGACTCGGATGCTGAGGCAACGGCTCTGATTTGGCAAAGATGCCTGGAACGTATAGAAAATCTCCCGTTGATCACTCTTCAGAGACTCTCCAATCTGTATGAATCCGAGCTGACGGATTTCGCTTGGTTTATCCATGAAGTACGTCTATGGAAAGAAACATTAACCGCTCTCGACCCAGACACACATAAATATTTTCGTCAGTTCGCAATGAACGTTGATAATTGGGATGAAGAGAAGCCGGCAAGAGAAGAAGGAAAACCTGCGTTTCCAGCTGATCAAACCTTCGAGAAGTTTTATGAACAAATCAATCTTAATTTGCAGGAACGATTCACCGATTATGAATCACGTCCAGCACAGCGCCAGATGATTGAAGAGGTTCAAGCTTCGCTTGCCAGTGACCAACATCTTATTGTTGAAGCGGGTACAGGAACAGGCAAATCTCTAGGCTATTTGATTCCTTCTCTGTACCACGGTATCAAAGAAGAGAAAAAAATGATCGTCAGCACCCATACGATTAATTTGCAGGAGCAGCTGCGACAACGCGACATTCCTTTACTTCAAGACATTTTGCCTGTATCGTTTCGAGCGTCTGTACTAAAGGGGCGAAGTCGGTATTTGTGTCTGCGGAAGTTCGAGCAAAAGCTGCAGCACAATGATTATGCTAACGATCGAGACGATCGTCTTACAGCGGCGCAAATGATCGTCTGGCTGACCGAAACGAAACATGGCGACGAGGAAGAGATTTATTTCGGTAATCGCGGGAACGAATTCTGGAATACGGTTTCAAGCGATACTGACTCGTGTCTGAACAGGGCTTGCCCTTGGTTTAAGAAATGTTTCTTTCATAGAGCGCGCCATGAGGCTTCTATTGCAGATCTTGTCATTACGAATCATTCCTTATTGTTCACGGACATCCAGGCTGAGAATCGGTTATTACCAAGCTACAAGCACCTTGTAGTGGACGAGGCTCATCATTTTGAGGAAGTGGCTTCCAAGCTGCTTGGATCTGAGCTGAGCTACAATGCACTCCATAACGCTATACTAAGACTTTACAAAGACTCTAGAAGCGGTCAGCTTCCAACATTATTAGCGAGACTTCAGCAAGAGCCTGAGGGGGCATCAGCCGATTGGTTAAGCGGATTAGACAGTCTGTATCCCAAAATCATTCGCGTGAAAGAAGAATGGGATCAGCTCACGGAACTGTTATTTCAATTAACCGCTGAGCAGGTAGATCCTCTGGCTGGTGAAGGAGGGCAATTCGTTCGGCGAATGAAGCCGGATCAGCTGCCAAGCCAATGGAAATCGTTAGTGACCATGGAAGAGAACATCTATCTCGAGCTAACCGATATCACGAAGAAATTGGATCGAATCTCTTCTGAGATGAAAGACAAATCAGAGGAATATGCGACAAGCAGTCTGCTAACGGATTTGTCAGGAACGGTCAAACAGCTCACGCGCTGCCGAGATTCCCTACGTTTCTTCATGAAGATGGATAATGAGAATTATGTGTATTGGATGGAAGCTACCCCATATTTCCGGAGTAAATCGATCCAACTGATGGTGGCGCCATTCGATGTGAGTGATTTGTTGAAGGGATATTTTTTCGATGTGAAAGACAGTGTTGTTCTAACTTCTGCAACACTATCCGTGAATAAATCATTTCATTACAGCAGCAATCAGCTAGGCCTTGATACTTTTCAGGACACTCCAAAGCTCAAAACCGTATTACTGCCATCAGCATTCGATTATCGGAAGCAGGCTTTGCTATTAATTCCCCGCGATTTCCCAAGTATCAAAGGAAACTCGGGTGAAGCAGCATTCATAAGTGCTTTATCGGGTTCCCTAATTGATGTAGCTGTTGAGATGAAGGGAAGGATGCTGGTCTTGTTCACCTCTTACCGCATGCTTAAATTGGTGCATCAAGAGATCAAGGAACAGCTTAGAGCGGAAGGAATTCATGTATTAGGTCAAGGGATCGACAGCAGCAATCGAACCAAGCTTACGAGACTGTTCCAAGATCACTCTTTCTGTGTATTATTAGGCACAAGCAGCTTTTGGGAAGGGGTAGATATTCCCGGAGATGCGCTTAGCTGTCTAGCTATCGTAAGGCTTCCTTTCCAACCGCCGAATCATCCGATGGCAGAAGCCAAGAGTGACCACCTCAAGAAACTGCGACAGAATCCTTTTACAGCCCTTTCTGTACCTCAAGCTGTCATTAGATTCAAGCAAGGCTTTGGACGGCTTGTGCGGCGTTCTACGGATCGTGGAGTCGTTATTCTCTACGACACGCGTGTGTTGGAGACCACTTACGGGAGACATTTCTTGTATTCGTTACCGGGACCTAAGATTGAGCATCTAAGCTTAAACCAGCTCGTTCCGAGAATTCATAGCTGGATGGGAGATAATGCGAGTGAAAACGCCTAAGATTTCTGAAGCTGTAGTAAGAAGACTACCTGTTTATCTGCGTTTTCTTAACGAGATGAACAAAAGCAACATCTTAACGGTCTCATCGCAAGACCTTGGACATAAGCTGAATGCCAATCCAGCGCAGATTCGTAAAGATCTGGCTTACTTCGGGGAATTCGGCAAAAAGGGGATCGGGTATGATGTACCTTACCTGATTGAAAAAATACGTCAAATTTTAAAGCTCGATCAGGTCATACCTGTTGTTCTGATCGGGGCTGGCAATTTGGGGAGGGCATTGTGCAACTACAATGCTTACTTGCAGGATAATATGAAGATTGTAGCCATATTTGATGCTTCTCCCGTTCGAATAGGGGAGAAGATCAATAATCTCAAGGTTTCCCCCATACACGATTTGAAGGCTATTGTTGAGCAATATAAGGTCAGGATTGGGATTATTACGGTACCTGCACTGGAAGCTCAAATCGTCGCCAATCAGCTGGTGGAAACCGGAATTGAAGCTATACTGAACTTTGCACCTGTGATTATCAAAGTACCAGAGGCCGTCCGTGTGCACCATGCTGACTTTACTACGGAGCTTCAAAGTCTTGCTTATTATTTAGAGTCCAAGGGACAAATTGAATAATTATAATGAAAAAACCGTCCTACAGTGGACGGTTTTTTTTAGAAGATTTTGAACAACACCTCGTAAATGATAAATGCAAGGATCATGCTGATCGGAATGGTAATAATCCAGGTCATTATCATCCTTGTGACCGTCCCCCACTTCACGTCCTTGAATCGGATCACACTTCCTGTCCCGATTATAGAAGAGGTAATAACATGCGTAGTGGACAAAGGTTGTCCCATTGCTGTTGAAGTCTGGATAACGATGGATGATGCCAGATCTGAGGCGAAGCCGTTAGACGGCTCAATCTTCATAATCTTTTTACTAACCGTTTTGATAATACGCCAGCCTCCAACGGAGGTCCCTAACCCCATTGCCGTAGCAGCGGAGAGTTTGACCCATAACGGAACGTCCAGAGTATCCTGGAACCCACCGGCTACAAGGGCAAATACGATAATTCCCATTGCTTTTTGAGCATCATTTCCGCCGTGGGAAAAAGAAAGCAATCCTGCCGAAAAGATCTGGAACGTTTTGAATCCTCTGTTCAGCTTCGATCTCGACCGGTTACCGAAGAGCAGAATCGAATATTTGACGATCGTCATGATCAAGTAACCAACACCAAAAGCGATAATCGGAGACATGATCAGAATAATAATAATGGAGCCGAAGCCATCCCAGTTTAAGGCATCAAATCCTGCACCAGCAATAACCGCCCCAGCCAATGAACCGATCAAAGTATGGGAAGAGGAGGACGGGATCCCGTAATACCAGGTCAACAAATTCCAGGTGATTGCTGATATTAGAGCAGCAACAACAACCAGCATACCATTCTCGATATTAGCCGGGTTTGCAATCTTTCCTCCTACAGTTTTGGCAACTTCAGAAGACACAATTGCTCCCGCCACATTCAATAAAGCGGCGTATATAACAGCGAAACGGGGTGACATGGCTCTAGTGGAGATCGAAGTTGCAATGGCATTGGCTGTATCATGAAAACCATTGATGAAATCGAACAGGAGAGCAAGGATAACGACAAAAATAATAAGCGTAAGCATAATATCCTCCTACAGGGTGTTCTATTTAGTTATGCGTATCGAAGAACTACACTTTCAAGGATATCTGCTACATCTTCGCACTTGTCGGTCGTTTGTTCCAGACGCTCATACAGTTCCTTCAACTTAAAATCCTGGTAAGGATCAGTAGGGTTTGTGAAAATTTCGCGAATCCCTTCCCGCATTAAACGGTCGCCTTCATTCTCAAGCGAGTTAATATGTACCGTATGTTCGCGAATTTGCATGTATTTCTTCTTTGATAGCAGCTTAAACGCGGTTAACATATGCTCACAGGAATTAACAATGACTTCCGAGAAATCCTTCATATATTGGTTCGTGAAGGTGATGTTCAGATAGTCGAAGCGAGCGATGGAAGCCTCGATGCCATCCATGACATCGTCGAGTTTGGATGCAAGCTCCATAATATCTTCTCTGTCAAGCGGTGTAATGAACACTTTATTCAAGCCTTTGTATATTTCATGAGTTAAGGAGTCGCCTTTATTCTCCATTTCCTTCAATACATCGAAATAGCTTGCAGGGGGCTTGTCACCCATCATTGCGGTTCGGAACATTTGTGCACCCTTTAATGTGTTCTCCGCGCTCTGAATGAGTAAATTGAGGAAATCGATATCCCCTTTTTTGTTGAAAATCATCATTGTTGAAACCTCCATCATCGGCATAATGATTAAATGATTGCGTACCTGTCCATTTACACAAAATTAAAATTAACACACATGACTGCACAATTGCAACGCATTTTCATTTCATTTTCAACAATGCATTGGGAAGCGATAGAAAGGGAATCGTCCTTGATTTCTAAGCTGTGAAAAGGTACATTGAAACCATGACTTTATTCAAGAGAGGAATGTCTTTATTTATGCTGAAAAAAACACTGATTCGCAATGGGAAGTTTATTACCTTACAGGATTCCTCTCCTTACCTAGAAGGATACATGGAGATTGAAGGAGATCGAATTATTTACATAGGCACAGGTGATCCGGATCCGGCCAAATCCTACGATGAAGTAATCGATGGTAAAGGCAAGCTGTATATGCCTGGCTTAGTGAATACACATGGACATGCTGCTATGTCGCTGCTAAGAGGCTATGGAGACGACCTTGCCCTGCAAGTATGGCTCCAAGAGAAAATGTGGCCGAATGAGGCCAAATTTACTGCCGCCGATGTTCGAGCAGGTACATTATTGTCCATTGTTGAGATGCTGAAAGGGGGTACGACCTCGTTCCTGGATATGTATGACCATATGAATGAAGTCGCCCAGGCGGTTGAACTTTCAGGAATGCGTGCTGTGTTGACTCGAGGCGCCATTGGTTTATGTCCGCCGGATGTTCAGGATGCCAAGCTTGCTGAAGCCATTCAGTTCGCACGTGATTGGCATGGACAAGCTGGAGGACGTATCACTACTGTTATGTCGCCGCACGCACCTTACACGTGCCCGCCGGATTTTATTGAGAAGTTCGTACAAGCAGCACATGATCTGAATTTGCCAATGCATACACATATGTCAGAGACGCTCAGAGAAGTGTTGGAGAATGAGCAACAATACGGTCTTCGTCCTGTGGCGCATCTAGAGAAGCTTGGCATGTTCTCGAGGCCTTCTATTGTTGCCCATGCGGTTCATTTGACAGATGATGAAATTGCAATCTTAAGCAAGTACGATGTTAGAGTTTCCCATAACCCTGGAAGTAATCTGAAGCTAGCCAGCGGAGTTGCCCGGGTTCCTGATTTGTTGAGAGCAGGTGTACTGGTTTCTCTTGGAACAGACGGCCCTGCAAGCAATAATAATCTGGATATGTTCGAAGAAATGCGCCTTGCTGCTTTGATCCACAAAGGAGTGTCAGGTGACCCGACGGCTGTTCCAGCTGTCGAAGCGATTCGCATGGGTACCCTTACGGGGGCCAAGTCCATTTGGCTGGACGATGTGGGCGCTTTGCAAGCTGGCATGAAAGCCGATTTCATAGCTCTTGATATTGATCAAGCGCATTTTCTCCCTAGAACGGATTACAGCTCACATGTCGTGTACTCGGCTTCAGCCAAAGATGTGACGGATGTGTTCGTGGACGGCCGCTGTCTTGTGCGAAACGGACAATGCTTAACCCTGGATGAAGAGAAAATTAAGTTTGATGCCCAAAGCTCATTCGAAAGGCTGACGCAAGGATGAAGAAAAAGATAGCCGGACTAGTAGTTGGCTTGGTGCTGATCGGCGTCGTTCTGTTTCGGTTCTATCTCGCAGTCCAGAACGATGAGTGGGATGCTCATGCGCTAGCAACCGAGACGGTTACGCAGAACACTTATATTAAACAAGTAAGCCGTGTGGAAACATTCCGAGGCGAGCAACCCTACACGATTGTGTTCGGCAACGATGAAGCAGGCCAGGAAGCAGTAGCGTGGGTCGGTGGCGAGGAAGTTCACATGGAATATTTGGGAGGCACCCAGGGCGGTGTTACAGAACAAGTAATTCGTGACAAGGTGCTGCAACGCGGCGAGGATGTAGAGATTGAGCGGGTACTGCCAGGGAAACTGAATGACGAGTATGTCTGGGAAGTATTCTATAGACGTACAAAAGAAAAAAGATATTATTATGATTATTACCGATTCAGCGATGGGGTCGAAATCGATACCTGGAAGCTGAGTAAGCATTGAGATATATGAGCCGTCAGTGTAGTCATTCACTGGCGGCTTTTTATTTTAGATCATTAATTATTAATGGTCTAAATGATAAAAAATCATAGAAAGTACACGATTTCCACACATTTCAAAGGATTATAGTATATCAGATATGATATACTGTTCGTACATCTTAGAAAGGGGGACGACATGAATGAAATTGCGTCTTCTACCTATCGGAATTAGTTTAATAGTATCACTCACCGTACTTTTTGGTGGCTGGTTTTTATATGATAGTTATGCTATGGAAACACCGCTCAATGAGATTGTTAAGGAAACACCTGGAATTCAGGATGCCACAGTAGAAGTAGACCGGAACAAAGTTACTATTCATCTTACACCGGCTTCAGATGCTAATATGCGGGAGATCTATAAGTCTATTGTTACACGCGGGGCTTCTGTTATTGGATCACGGAGTGTGGAATTAGATATTAAGAATGATTCAAACGCAGCATTGGATGCTTGGTGGTCCAAGGCACTGTTCCATGTAGCGCAAGCCATGCAAACGAAGCATTACGGGGATATTCCTGAACGATTAGAAGACTTAAAAGGCTCCTTAGAAGGACTAAACGTGCAAACGGAAATGGATGATAAATACGTATATGTAACGTTGAGAGATCAATCCAAGAGCTTATACTTAATGCTTCCGCTCCAATCCCAGAAGATAGGGGTGTGGCCGAATGAGTAAGCTCGGGAAAGAAGTAATTGTAGGAATTATTCCAGCACTCGCAGCTTTTTTGTTGTATATGGGAGTTAATCTGCTTCCTGTTGTTTTGGTAGCTATAGTCGGTTTTTCCTTATTCTACTTGAGCCGGAATCGAGGCGGGAATGTGGGCTTATCTTCTAATTCAGGCTCACGTAAAGCGAATCTGAACAGGAGCCCTGCATACTTCACATTTGATGAGATTGGCGGCCAAGATCGCGCCAAGGGAGAGTTACAGGAAGCATTGGATTTCTTGATTCGATACGAAGAGATTCAAAAGTTCGGTATTCGTCCTTTGAAAGGAATACTGATGACGGGTCCTCCCGGAACGGGTAAGACCTTGATGGCAAAGGCAGCGGCTCATTATACTAACTCTGTTTTCGTCTCCGCATCAGGCAGTGAATTCGTGGAGATGTATGTTGGGGTGGGAGCTAGCCGTATTCGTGATTTATTCAAGGAGGCCCGTAACCGGGCAACCAAAGAAAACAAACAAAGCGCTATTGTTTTCATAGATGAGATTGATGTAATTGGCGGTAAACGTGAAGGCGGTCAACAACGTGAATATGATCAGACTCTGAATCAGCTTCTCACCGAAATGGACGGCATTCACACAGCGGAAACGCCTCGCATCCTCATTATGGCTGCTACTAACCGCAAAGAAATGCTGGATAGTGCTCTTTTGCGGCCAGGAAGATTCGATCGTCACATTGAAGTTGATCTGCCGGATAAGAAGGGTCGCCTTCATGTTCTACAGATTCATACCAAGAATAAGCCAATTGACACAGAAGCGAATCTAGACCGAGTGGCAATGGAGACATTTGGATTCTCAGGCGCACAGCTGGAAAGTGTGATGAACGAAGCGGCGATCTATGCTCTTCGCGCAGGGGACTTAACGATTCGCCAGTCGCACTTCTCTCAGGCAATCGACAAAGTGATGATGGGTGAGAAAATTGATCGGGAATCAACGATCGAGGAACGACGCCGTGTTGCGCTTCATGAATTAGGTCACGCAATTGTTGCGGAGGTTGTGAAACCTCTTTCCGTGTCAATGGTATCGCTTAGTCCTAGAGGCAAAGCATTAGGTTATGTAAGGCATAGCCCTCAACAGGACAAATATTTATATACCAAGAATGAAATCGAACATCAGATCATGATTGCACTTGGCGGATCCGTAGCGGAAGAACTGTTTTACGGAGGACGCAGCACAGGATCCAGGAATGATTTTGAACAAGCGCTTAACCTGGTAGGTACCATGATGGATTCCGGTCTGACCAGTCTTGGTATTATTGACCGACGTATGGTGACGAAGGAAGAATTGATGAAAGAAAATGCGGAGATCTTGCAACAGCTAACAGAACAAACACATGAGCTTTTACAAAAATATCGGGTCGTATTCGAGCAGTCGCTAGATATTTTAATTCGGGAAGAAGTATTGACTGGTGATGAATTCCGCATACTAATGGCATCGATACAGGAAAAAACTTCAGCTTGAGGCTGAAGTTTTTTTATTCCCAAAAGCCGAACACAGGATCCCGCATATCGACTCTGCGCTCCGTTTGAGGTATCATTTTGTATAGAACTAGTCTTATATGGAGGTTGAGTGAGATGGAACTATGCGCGATTCGTAACGTGAAGGATCACGTTGGACAGACGGTAAAGATCGGCTGTTGGCTTTATAACAAACGTTCCAGCGGAAAAATTCAATTCCTGCAGCTTCGTGACGGGAGCGGTTTTATTCAAGGTGTGTTAGTAAAGGCTGAAGTCAGTGAAGAAGACTGGAATCAAGCTGGGAAGTTGACCCAAGAAAGCTCTTTGTACATAACAGGCACAGTTAGGGCAGATGAAAGAAGTCAGAGCGGTTATGAATTGACCGTGACAGGAATTGAGACAATCCAAATTGCTAACGAATACCCGATTACGCCAAAGGAGCATGGGGTCGATTATTTGATGGATCACCGCCACCTCTGGTTGAGATCGCCTCGTCAACGTGCTATTATGGTTATTCGCGCTCAGATCATTCGTGCTGTTCAACAATATTTTGACACGAACGGTTTTTACTTGATTGATCCACCGATTCTGACACCGTCATCGTGTGAAGGCACGACAAATTTGTTCCATACCAAATATTTTGATGAAGATGCTTACTTAACCCAAAGCGGACAATTGTATATGGAAGCCGCAGCTATGGCGCTAGGACGCGTTTATTCGTTCGGTCCGACGTTCCGTGCGGAGAAATCCAAGACACGACGCCATTTGATTGAATTCTGGATGATAGAACCGGAGATGGCTTTCGTGGATCATGAAGAGAATTTGCGTGTTCAGGAGCAGTTCGTCTCCTATATCGTTCAATCGGTGTTAGAGCACTGTCCGCAGGAATTGCAGACATTGGAACGAGATATCAGCAAGCTGCAGAACGTGACGGCGCCATTCCCGCGAATTACGTATGATGAAGCTATCGATCTTCTTCATGAGAAGGGCTTTGATTTGCCGTGGGGAGAGGACTTCGGAGCTCCGCATGAAACTGAGATCGCCAAGAACTTCGACAAGCCAGTATTTATTACGCATTATCCTGCTTCCTTCAAGGCTTTCTACATGAAGCCGAATCCGGAACGGCCGGAAGTTGTCTTATGTGCAGATCTCATCGCTCCTGAAGGATATGGAGAGATCATCGGGGGCAGTCAAAGAATTGACGATCCTGAGTTGATGCGGGAGAGGTTCGAGGAGCATGAATTGGCTGAGGATGCATACCGCTGGTATTTGGACTTGCGAAAGTATGGAACGGTTCCTCACTCAGGCTTCGGTCTAGGTCTTGAACGAACAGTAGCCTGGATCTGCGGCCTCGAGCACGTCCGGGAGACGATTCCCTTCCCCCGTCTGCTGAATCGATTATACCCATAAAGAAAGGAACCGATGATGCGAAGAGATGACCAATGGAAGTGGACCCAGCAAGGACTTGCTGCTGCGCTTCGCGAAGGTTCGGTGTCTGTCCCCGTTCTGTTGTTACAGTCCTATTCAGCACTGAAGCTGTCAGAAACCGAAGCCATGCTGCTCATACATTTAATTGCCTTCCGTGAGAAGGGAGGTAAAGAGTTCCCGACTTTGGATGAGATTGGGTCGAGAATGACAGCCTCACCAGATACGGTGGTAAAAGCTTTACAAAGACTTGTCCAACAGCAATTTATTCAAATTGACGAGGAAACCGACCCAATAACAGGGGTTCTGTCTGAGCAATATAACTTGATGCCGCTATATATGAAACTGGCCGTCCAATGGACGGAGGAGCGTCAAGAAGAGCAAGTGCAAGCACTGCGCACCCCTGATACAGATAAAGACATATTCACTATCTTCGAAAAGGAATTCGCAAGGCCTTTGACCCCAATGGAGTGTGAGACCATAACCCAGTGGATCGATCAGGATCATTATCCAGAGCCGCTGATTCTCGCAGCATTAAAGGAATCTGTATTTGCCGGGAAGCTGCACTTCAGATATGTAGATCGTATCCTGCTTGAATGGAGCCGCAATCGGGTGTTCACTCTGGAGCAAGCCAGGGAATACACTCAGAAATTCCGCGGGGGGCGCCAGCAGACCAAATCTTATTGACATCATTCAACCGACATGATAGTTTTAGAATGCAATTCAAATAGGTAGACGAGTACTAATATAATAATTGGTTACATTAAGTGGAGGAGCCTGTCACCAAGGGCTCCTTTTTGCTATTTTCTGAATTGTAATTACAGTGTCTTTGTCAGGAGGAATAAGTAATGGAACAACAAGCGATTTGGGCAATTGGGATCTTCCTATTAATTTATGCACTGATTATTTCGGAGAAGATTCATCGTACGATTGTTGCCATGGTCGGCGGCCTGCTCATGGTTGCCTTCGGAATTGTGGAGCAAGAAACGGCCTTGCATCATATTGATTTTAATACACTGGGACTTTTGATTGGAATGATGATCATAGTTAGTATTACGGCTGACACAGGGTTATTCAAGTTTATTGCCGTATGGGCGGCCAAGAAATCGCAAGGGAACCCCACACGAATATTGGTTGCGCTAGTGCTCATAACTGCCGTAGGATCAGCCTTTCTAGATAATGTCACCACAGTACTGCTGATGGTGCCTGTCACCTTTAGTATTACCCGACAACTAGGGGTATCCCCTATGCCGTATTTAATCACGCAGATTATCGCCTCTAATGTGGGAGGTACGGCAACTTTGATCGGGGATCCGCCGAACATTATGATTGGCAGCGCGGTTAAGGAACTGACCTTTATGGCCTTCATTAATAATCTCGCACCTATAGCAATTATTATTATGATCGTTTACATCCCCATCTTTATTCTGCTTTTTCGAAAACATATTCAAACGACTCCTGATCGTATCAAGAGTATAATGGATTTGGATGAAAAGGAGCTGATTGTTGATCATAAGCTCCTAAAGAAGTGTTTAGTTGTCTTAGGTCTTACTATTATCGGTTTTTTTCTTCATCAAGCCTTGCATCTGGAGTCGGCAACCGTGGCATTGGCAGGCGCTTTCCTGCTTCTTCTGCTTACTGGAGAGCATATGATGGAGACCGCCTTCACCAAAGTCGAATGGGCAACCATTTTCTTCTTCGTAGGGTTGTTCGTTCTTGTTTCCGGTCTCATTGAAACCGGGGTAATAGCACAATTAGCTGCTCAAGCTATAGAATTAACGGATGGGAATCTGGTAGCTACATCTATGCTGATCTTGTGGCTTAGCGCAATCGCTTCTGCGTTCCTGGATAACATTCCGTTTGTTGCAACAATGATTCCAATGATCCAGGAAATGGGTAATATGGGGGTGAGCGACCTGGAGCCTCTATGGTGGAGTCTCGCACTTGGCGCTTGCTTGGGAGGAAATGGTTCTTTGATTGGCGCTAGCGCCAATCTTATCGTTGCAGGAATGTCGGGGAGAGAAGGACATCCCATCAAATTTTTGACTTTCTTGAAATACGGGTTTCCGCTAATGATTTTGTCGATTGCGTTTTCCAGTGTATACATTTATTTCAGGTATTTAATCTAACATACAAGGAGGGGTCATGTATGAAGGTGCTCACTTATCGCTTTAACAAGAATGTTGTACAAATTCGCGAAATAGCAAATGGACCCGATGTAGAATTTGAACTGATCCTATTAGAGACAAACCATTCCGCAGCAGCCATTAAAGAAGTTCAGCATAAATTTGAAGACAATCGGATTTATACCGATGTTTTATTTTATGCATACGAAAATTATCATTATCGAGTTATTGTAAGGAAGGACTACTATGTTGATTTTGTATTGGAGCTTATGAAGCACCGTCTTCTTGAAAGTGTGGAGTGGGTTGAGCAGAATTAAAGGTTGAAATCATACTTGATTAAACCAATTGAGATCCAGGGGTCTCTATTGGTTTTTTTGCGTTTTATTCGGAGGTCAGTGTCCCACATTTCTTAATGAAAGTAAAAATCAGGATAATATTATGTCGGATTGCGAATAATGTAATCGATTCATGTTTATTTCGACTTGAATGGAGCTGAGCAACAATGGTATTTTCACCGCGGTTCAAAATGAAAAAAAAGAGCATCAAGCGGCGGTCAACGCCTGAGGTTCACTCACCCGCATCTGTGTTGGAGGAGAACCCCGATGCAACTGTATCGGTTAACGTGGAGGAAACCATCTCATTTCTGCGTGAACTCTTAGGGGACAGCGACGATTTTATTATTCGTCCCTTTCATGTGATGGGGAACGTACCTGCTGTGATTGCCTTTTTTTGTAACATGACCGACAGCGCTCAGAAAGAGATCTTGAGGCCTATCATGGCGGTGGGGAGCCGTCGCGAGCATACGAATTTAGATGGAGAAGCGTTGCGCGATCTGTTGATGAACGATTTTTTGTATCCCAGCGAAGGGGTTACGGAAAAAAAATGGAGCATGCTGGTCGAGTCGCTTATGGGGGGCTGTACAGTCGTACATGTCCAGGGGATAGACGAAGCCTTTATGTTCGAGACTCGTTCTATCGATAAACGCTCGATCAACCAGCCTGAAACGGAGCAGGTCATTCGGGGGCCGCGAGAAGGATTCATTGAAATGCTGACCACGAACCTTTCTCTCATGCGCTACAGGTTGCAATCGCCGAATTTTCGAATTAAAACGATGAAGATAGGAAAGATGACACGATCCCTGGTAGCTGTTTGCTACTTGGAGGGTGTTGTCAATCCCGCGTTAGTCAAAGAAGTAAAAAATAGGCTCGAAATGATCGAGATTGACGGTATTCTGGATTCGGGCTATTTGGAACAGTATATTCAGGATAATCACTTCTCTCCTTTTCCACAAATCCAAAACACTGAAAGACCAGACAAAGCGGTGGCAAATTTGCTGGAAGGACGAGTTATTCTATTAGTAGACGGATCTCCCGTCGCATTAATCCTTCCAACGGTGTTTACCCAGTTTTACCAGACCAGCGAGGATTACACGGAACGGTTTCTGTTGGTTAGCTTCATTCGTTTCGCCCGTCTGCTTGCCCTTATTTTTTCGTTGATTTCGCCGGCCTTGTATGTTGCCGTCATTTCCTATAACCCAGAGCTTATTCCTACGGAGTTTGCGGTTGCGGTGGCAGGAGGACGTGCAGGTGTACCGTTTCCTTCCGTCATAGAGGTGCTCATCATGGAAATGTCTATGGAGGTGCTTCGAGAGGCAACGATTCGGCTTCCGCAGCAGGTAGGGGGTGCACTTTCTATCGTAGGCGTACTTGTTGTCGGACAAGCTGCGGTCTCGGCAGGCTTTGTCAGTCCGATCACAGTTGTCGTCATTGCATTGACGACCATTGGATCCTTTGCCACTCCAGCCTATAATGCTGCACTAGCGCTCCGGTTGTTACGATTCCCGCTTATCATCCTTGCCGGAATATTCGGCTTATACGGAGTTATGGTTGGGCTTATCTTGATCGTGAATCATATGCTTTCCTTGAAATCATTCGGTGTGCCCTATCTGAGTCCGCTCGTACCGGGAAATTTCCAGGGAATGAAAGATACACTGATGCGAGCGCCTTTAGGTTGGATGAAACGCCGTCCGGTCATGCTTCATCCTATGGACGATACTAGACTCAACAGTGAGAAAGAGGAGAAGCTTCTACATAGTAAAAATAATGTGCTGGATCCACTGTCGCCCGGCATTCAAAAGGAAGGGGATTCCGATGGACAATCCGCGTCAAGTAACAGCGATTCAAGCCGCGATCGTGATCATTAGCACTGTAATCGGGGTAGGGGTTCTTCCGCTGCCCCAATTTGCTTCCAAGAGCGGGGGGTCTGCTGCACCGCTAGTCACGATCATAGGAATTATCGTCGCCTTCGTAGGCATCCTTTTGATTACCAAGCTTGGTCAACGTTTTCCCAATCAATCCATCATTGAGTACAGCGAGGATATTGTCGGAAAGCTGCTGGGACGGATCGGGAGCCTGTTTATTATTATCTTTTTTGCCATATTGACTTCTCTTGCCGCAAGGGAGTTTGGTGAAGTGGTTGTGACCACCGTATTAAAGAAAACGCCATTAGAAGTTACGGTCATTGTAATGCTTCTGCTCGCTGCTCTATCTACACGCAACAGCATAACAACTTTCGCTTATATCCATCATTTCTACTTTCCTCTTCTTTTGTTCCCGGTCTTGCTCATCGTTGCATTATCACTGAAAAATGCAGATATTCTGTTTCTGCAGCCGGTGTGGGGAACTATGGAATGGGGGAAAATGTTCAATGGCAGTCTGACAGTAGCAGCCTTATTCCAAGGCTCATTCGTCATTACAATGGTCATTCCAGCCATGCGCAATCCAGCTCGGGCGATGACCTCCGCCTATTGGGCTATTCTCATTACTGGAGGATTGTACCTCTCCATTGTTACCGCTACGGTTGCCGTGTTCGGCTCAGAAGAAACGAACAAGCTGCTGTGGCCTACGTTGGAATTAGCGAAGGTGACCTCACTGCCTGCCAACATATTAGAGCGATTGGACGCCGCTTTTTTGGCCGTATGGGTTACAGCCGTTTTTACAACTCTCTTTTCCAGCTACTATTTGGTGATTCATTCCCTCAGCAAGCTGTTTAGACTGAAGGACCACCGTATGTTCTCCATGATGATTCTTCCATTTGTCTTCGTGTTTGCTATGCTTCCTCAGAATGTGCTTAATATGTACGATATTATCGTGTTGATCGGTCAGATCGGCCTGGTGATCACGGTTGGATATCCATTGCTGCTGCTCCTCATGGCAGGATTACGCAAAAAAAGGGGGGATTCAAATGGGGTTGAGAAAAAAATGGGGGACTCTACCGGCAACAAGTACTAAGTTAATTAGAAGCAAGCAGATTGCAGTGCTGCTTGTATTAGTCTCTTTGCTGCCGTTGGTGACAGGTTGCTGGGACCGACTCGAAATTGAAGAGCGGGCTGTTATTCTGGGAATTGGCATTGATGTAGCGGATCCGAGTGAAGAGAAGAAGGAAGGGGAAATCTCACATCTTCGCGGTTCCATCCCATCACCGGCAGGGGCGATGCTTAAAGTAACCGCTCAAGTTGCCATCCCTGGTCGAATCCCCTTGGGACCCGGTGAAGGCGGGGGAGGTTCCGGGGCGGGTCAGAAGCCTGTCTGGGTGTTAAGTGTCGTCGGTCACACCCTGGAAGATGCCTTTAATAACTTACAACAGCAAATTGCCGCTCAACTTTTTTTTGGCCATCTTCGGGTGATCGTCTTGTCCAAAAAATTGGCACAATCGAATTTATCGAACATCAGTGATAATCTGCGGCGGAATCCAGATGTTCGGCGTACGAACTGGATGGTAGTGTCGGAAGGAAGGGCAGAGGATTTGATGAAGATGGCGCCGCAGCTGGAGCGGGTGCCTACCCTTTACTTGTTAGCGACGATGGATCGTGCGGTTCAGATGGGTAAGCTGCCTAATGCATTTGTAGGCACGTTCTGGACAGCAGACTCTGCCCTTGGAATCGAGCCATTCCTTCCTTATGTAAAGTTAGTAGAGAACGGGAATATGCAAATATCAGGGTTAGCTTTTTTCAGTGGTCAGAAAATGGTGGGACATAGCGAACCGTTGGAAATCGGAGCGTACATGGGAATCAAGGGGCTTGAACCCGGCGGGTATAGCACGATTACGAGAATCCCGGATACAGAGACTGACGTCATGTATCAAGTAACAAGTAGAAAAGCAAGAACCGATGTTGACGTAAAGAACGGACGGCTCCATTTTCATATCAAACTGCATAATGAAGGCAACCTGAGGGAAAAATCGAACGAAAATACTAAGTTAGCAACGCGTGTCATTAGTAAAATTGAAGACCAACTGGCCGAGCAGTCAGACAAAGCTTATATGGGACTAATTAAGAAAACCCAGGATAATAGCTCCGATATATTCGGCTTTGGGGAGTATGTGCGAGCAAAAGAACCGAAATATTGGAATGAACATATTAAAACAAAAGAAAAATGGCGAGAAATTTATAAGGACGTGGATATTAAAGTGGAGTCAAGATTTAGTGTTCGCAGAATTGGCGGGAAAACGGAATAAAGCTTGAGAGGCGGCAGATCAATGGGGATGGCAACCAGCTATGTAGGATATTTAAATTACATTGTTTTTCTATTCCTAACCACGGGCGGTTACATTTTATGGGTGGATGTTAAGAATTATCGAGGCGATCAGTTCAAGAAGGAGAAAAAAGCTGCCAAGTTATTGGTTTGGATTAACTTTACATTTGGTGTCTCTGTGTTTATCGGCAGTTGGGTCTATAAAAGGTATATCTGGTGAGGCGCAAAAGCTGGAAGGGGCGCGGTTCACGCCCTTTCCAGCTTTTGCTCATTCACTAGGACCGATTCAACTGCTCCCAACGAACAGCATACTCGAACAAAAACTCAAACGCCTCAAGGTGGCGTTTGGCTTCGAATGCGTTGGCGCCCCAAGCATAAATCCCGTGCTTGCGCAGAACAATTCCTGGGATGTCGGGGATCAAGCTTCCTTCAACCAATGATGCGATTCTTGAAATGTCTGTGTAATTCGGCAAGATCGGAATATTAATCGAAGCTTCCTCCTCCCAAATGTTGAACGCTTTAATCAGTTCAACGCCTTGAACAGGAATGCTCCCGCGCTCCCAAAACAACTCAGAAATTAAATTGTTAAATACCGTATGCACATGAAATATAGCTCCGCAACCGGTTAATCGGTAAATTTCACAGTGAATTAACGTTTCGGCGGATGGCTTCAAGGAAGTGGGTTCAATTGGCTTGCCTTGACCGTTTACGAGCAAAAAATCTTCTGGTGTTTGCAACGATTTGTCCTTGCCGCTGGCCGTAATCGCAAAGGCGAATTGGTCAGGATCGAATTCTCCTAAACGTACGGATAAATTACCGCTCGTCCCTGGAAACCAACCTCTGGCTGCCAAGTTTGTTTTAATGTCACGAAGTTCAGCGAACACACGCTGTTTATCCTCCAAGTTATACTCCGGTCGATTCATCTTTACCCTCCAAATTCCGTGATCTCAATTTGTTCGTCACATCGTCAAACGTCGTATAAGGAACGAAAGGAATCCCGAGTTCTGTACATTTATCCTCCAGATGGGAGCGGGCGAATACCAGATCTGCGAGCTTAGCCCCTTCGAAATCGGTTATGCTGTCGCCAATAAGGATACGCTCATATCGGTCCGCAGGAAAACGTCGGATTATCGTGGTTTTACACATTCCGCAATCAACCTGACAATGCTCGTCACAAGGATGCGGCCATTCGATACGAATGTTATCCCCAGAGAAATTGCTGCCATTGCAGTATATAAGGCTTGGGTCAATCGGATATGGAGCGAGTAGAGGATAGACAAAGAAATCGATCCCTCCGCTCGTCACGTAAAAAGTGATGTTATGCTGTCGACAATAGTCCAACAGCTCAGGAAGCCCTTTACGAATGACCGCATTGTTTATCGCATAGTGGACGATCTCTTTCTTCCTGGAGGAAGGAAAAAGATTGAACATCGATCCGACGCCTTCACGGATGCTGATCGAGCGATCGAGAATCCGCTGCACGATATCGCTCCAGCCAGGCGGATCGAAGTGTTTCATAATGGCAACGATATTATCGTTCTCAGTAATGGTTCCGTCAAAGTCGCAGAAAATAACTTGTTGTCTATATCCGGTCATTGTCATTGGCGGATTCCCCATAAATCTATGGCTGCTTTCAATTCACGATTAGTTGCTGAATTAGCCGCATCTGCCAGCGGAATACCTTTCACGGTTGCCTCCATGGCTTGACGGAATGCTTGTCCGCCTGCCGCTGTCCCCATAGGGTGACCGTGGATCCCGCCGCCAGCATTAACGACAACATCCAGGCCGAAATCTCGCAGAATGAGCGGGACAAGTCCTGGATGGATTCCGGCTGAAGGCACAGGAAAACTCTTGCGAAGCTTAAGTTCGTTAGCAGGATTGCCTTCATATAAGTATTCTGTCAGCAGTTGCTCGGTTACGAGCGCATGCTGTATCGCCAAGTTCTCTTCACGAGGCATTACGACCGAACCGTAAGGTGAAGGGAATAACACTAGATCGGCTCCCGCAAGCCTCATCAGCTTGCCAAGCAAGACTGATGCTGCAATACCATAATGCGGCGAAGGGTAAGTAGCGCCGGCGAGCGCAGGATGCGCGGCGATGGGCACCGTTATAGCGGGATCGCTGCTCAGTTCGTGCAGCACATCGAAGCCGTAGGCCAAGACGTTGAAGAGCAGGGCATTCGCACCCGCATCAATCGCTTGCTTGGCCTGAGCAGCAAGCTTAGAGGTTGGCCCTGTTAGGTTGACGGCATAGAGCAGCTTTTGACCGGTCTCAGCCTGCGCTTGCGCTGCAGCAGCCATGCAAACTTCAACACGCTTGCCAATAGGGGTGAGCGGGTTCTCGAACAGGATCTCGTCATCCTTAATCAGATCAACGCCGCCTAACGCTTGACCGTAGAATTGCTCACGAAGCGCAGGCAGATCGTGACCGATGACAGATTTGAAGATGCTCATAAGTAGAGGTCTGTCATGAACCCCAAGCAGGTCACGAACACCGGATATCCCGAATTTAGGACCTGGAAAGTGATTAAGGAAAGCGTCAGACACATGCAGGTCCAATAGTCGGATTCTGCCATCCATCGATAATTTACCGAATATGGTGACGAGCAGGGCGGGAATGTCGGCGCTGAAATTGATATCGGGATATGCAATTCGAATATCCGCATATCGCTCTTCAGCTGACTCATCAGAGCCATAAGACTTATCTGGTTCATGAACTTCAACGGATAATACGCGGCCCAGATGTTTCTCCATCTCAGCTTTCTTGGCGTCTGGAAGCTCGGTCCAGCTGCCAACTGTCAAGCCAACGGCAATAGATTGAGCTTTCTTGTAGAAATCTGCTTTCTCATCAAAGCACCGGTATGACGCTACACAATAACTCATGATTCCAATCCCTACTTTCCTGTACCTTGCGTATATTTAGCAGCAATTTCCGCCCCCATCTCTTGGGACCGTTCTGCTGAACGTTGGACAGCCTTGATGACTCCAAGTGTAAATTGGTGATCGTCCAGTGTCGATAGGGCGGCTTGCGTTGCCCCATTCGGTGAAGTGACCTTGCGGCGAAGCTCGGCAGGATCCTCTTCTGTTGTTTGAACCATCTCAGCAGCACCTAGGACTGTCTGAATTGTCAGCTGTCTGGCTGTATCTTCGGTCAATCCGCCGCGTACACCAGCCTCAATCATCGCCTCCATCATATAGTAGATGTAGGCTGGGCCGCTTCCAGACACGCCTGTTACGATCTCAAGAAGCGTCTCCTCAACTTCAACAGCAATGCCAACGGCTTGGAACAATTCAAGTCCCATTTGTCGTTCCGCTGGAGAGACAGAAGAGGAGAAGCTAACCCCAGTTGCGCCAAGCCCAATTGTACTGGAAGTGTTGGGCATTGTGCGAATAATGCGGTAAGTTCCTTTTAGTAAGGATTCGATTGTGGACATAGAGAGTCCGGCTATTACAGAAACGATTAGCTGCTTCTCAGTCAATAAAGGTGATAGCTCGGCAATTGCACTGCCCGCATCCTTTGGCTTCATTGCGAACACAACAATATCTGCATTTTGAATAAAACGGTCCTTCTCAGCCTGCTCTTCGCTAACGGAGACACCGTATGTTTGTTGCAATTCTTGTAAACGTTCGTTATCCTGGCGATTAACTACACTGATTTGGTTCGCTGCAATAAATCCTCGGGTAATTAACCCGCGGAATATCGCTTCTGCCATGGAGCCGGCTCCGACAAAACAAATATGACGATCAGACAACACACTCGAGTTGGTATTATCGCTTATCATTTGTAATCCTCCTGGAAATGTTGTAGTGGAATATTGGCAATCTTATCCTCGAATTTGGCCATTCCCGACAATCGTATACTTCGTTGATGTGAGAACAGGTAGTCCCATTGGTCCGCGGGCATGGAGCTTCTGTGTACTAATACCGATCTCTGCGCCATATCCGAATTCGAAGCCGTCTGTAAATCGTGTGGATGCGTTATGATATACTGCTGCTGCGTCCACTTCCTGCAGGAATCGCTCAGCCGCTGCTGCATTCTCCGTAACAATACACTCCGAATGCAGAGTACCGTATGTGCGAATATGCTCCAACGCCTCATCTATTCCGCTCACGATCTTGACGTTCAGGATCAAATCGTTATATTCCGTATTCCAATCTTCCTCGCTTGCCTTCGTCATCCAGGGTACAAGCTCATGTGCAGCAGGACAACCGCGAAGTTCTACTTGAAGCTCACGGAATTGCTCTGCGAGCCCAACTAGTTCACGGGATGCATAATCTTGATGAACGAGCAGGGTTTCCATTGAATTGCAGACTGAAGGACGTTGTACCTTGGCATTAATGGCAATTGAAGCTGCAAGCTCTGGAATAGCCTCGATATCAATGTAAGTGTGACAAATCCCTTCGCCTGTTTCAATGACTGGAACGGTTGCATTTTTGATGACATTCTGGATTAAAGAACGCCCTCCACGTGGAATGATAACGTCCAATAATCCATTCAAAGTAAGCATCTCATCCACAGAAGACCGGTCTGAGCTTATGATGAGCTGAAGCGCTTCTGGCGGCATGGAGGTGTGGCTAAGAGCCTCCTGCATCGTCTCGACGATACGTCGATTCGATTCTAGAGCTGCCGACCCGCCGCGCAATACGACGGAGTTGCCTGATTTCAAGCATAATCCAGCTGCATCTACGGTCACATTAGGTCGGGCTTCGTAGATCATCCCAATGACTCCGATCGGAACGGTCCACTTGCGAATATGCAGACCATTTGGTCTTCGTGAGTCTTCAATGAGATGGCCTACTGGATCAGCGAGTTCTGCCACTTGACGCAATCCGTCCGCGATGGCTTCAATTCGCTTCTCGTCTAATGCAAGGCGATCCAGAAGGGAGGCGCTTGTGCCATTATCTCTGCCTGATTGAAGATCAACTGCATTGGCCTCCATTATCGCTTTGCTATCTTTTACAAGCGCGTCAGCCATTTGCAGTAGAGCATCATTTTTCTGCTCTGTCGTTAGTAAAGCCATTTTTCTTGCTGCTGATTTGGCCAGGCTAGCTTTTTCTTTAACTTCACTCATAGAGTAGACCCTCCTTGGTCATGATCATTATTGGATTCAAGTGCGATTGCAACAGGCTGCGGCGCGAGAGTGATCCATTCGTCTCGATGAATAACTTCCATCCGACTAACTTCCACTCTTCGCTGAACTTCCTCGGATGACAATCCTGCTGCGGCTCGCAGCTGCCACGACGCATAATTGACAACGCCTCTGCCGATCGTAAATCCGGTTAGATTCACCACTTCTATCACGTCACCCGGATGGAAGTCACCTTGCACTTCCACAACACCGGCAGGCAGCAAGCTGCGTCCGCCAACAACTAATGCTTTCTCCGCACCCGCATCGACGACAACTTTGCCTTGGGATAAGGAGTGAAATCCGATCCATTGTTTCTTAGTGGATAATGTCTGAAGACTGGTCTCGAAGTAAGTTCCCTTGCCCTTGCCGTCAACGGCAAGCAGCAGATCCTCGGGTTCAGCGGATTTGCCTATGAATACCGGCACTCCGCCTCGAACTGCAATCCGGGCAGCTTCAATCTTCGAACGCATCCCGCCCGTTCCGACAGAGGAGCCTGATCCCCCAGCCATCTGGAACAGCTCATCGCTAATGGTGCCAACTCTTTCTATACGTCTGGCTTCGGTGTTCTTACGAGGGTCATCGGTATATAGTCCGTCTGTATCCGTTACGATCAATAATTGATCGGCCTTCATAAGATTGGCAACTAACGCTGACAGTTTATCATTATCGCCAAATTTCTGCTCGAGTTCATCGATCGCTACAGTATCATTCTCATTGATAATTGGAATAACATTGTGATGTAATAATTCCTCTAATGTTCGGAGCGCGTTGTCAATCCGCTTGCGATTCGAGAAGTCTGAGCGGGTGAGCAAGATTTGGGCAACGGCGTGGTCGTGGCGATCGAACGCTTCGTTGTAACATTGCATAAGTAAAGCTTGACCTACGGCAGCAGAAGCTTGCTTTTCGTGCACTAGCTTAGGTCGTTTGGTGTACCCAATACGTCGGAAGCCAGCTGCAACGGCGCCTGATGTAACTAGCAGCACCTGATAACCAGCTTTACGCAGACTGGATAGCTCAGCAGCAAAATATTCAACCTTAGCCCGGTTGAGACCGCCTTCGTCTGATGTGAGAGAGCTGCTGCCGATTTTGACCACAATTCGTCGGTTCATAGGGGGACACTCCTTCATATATACCCTTGAATAAATAGAAAAGACTCTCGTCCAGTTAAGGACGAAAGTCTATAGCTTCCGCGGTACCACCTTAGTTGATGATTGCTCATCCGTCTTAAGAATCCCTAATAACAGTGGGAATGGCTGTCCGACTCTTCGCCGGCCGTTCAGGGATAGGTTCGGTCAGGCAACGTGGTAAATTATCGCAGCCAAGAAATTTACTCTCTGTCACGTCTTATACTGTCCTACTGGTCCCGTCTTCACGTTAATGTGAATGCATATGATTTCCTTATAGAATAGCATGGTGGAAGCGGGTTGTAAAGAAATCCATTAACCAATTTCGGAACGAATGACCCTACATTTTACGAAAAATCTTGCTGGATGAACATACGTCTCGAATACGTTCCAATCGGATTGGTCTAAGAATAAATTTATTTAAATAGGTTCAATGCACCAATTCTCCGAACGGCTTCTTGGAGCCGCTCTTCAGAAGAGAGCAGACCGACCCGCACATAACCTTCACCGCTCTGGCCGAATCCAATACCTGGAGCAACCATAACGTGGGCTTTCTCCAATAACAGATCAGCTAAGGCCGCGGATGTATAGCCCTTCGGAACAGGCAGCCAGGCGAAGAAGGAGCCTTGAGAAGGAGTCGCTTGCCAGCCAATCTCAGCAAGCGCACCGAAGAGCGCATTACGGCGGCTTTCGTAAGTTTGCACTAGCTGGTCCACACAAGCTTGCGAAGAAGTAAGCGCGATTGCGGAGGCGGCTTGGATCCCGCCGAACAGGCTGACATAATAGTGATCCTGAATCAGGTTAATAAGTCGAATAATCTCTGGATTCCCTAATGCGAATCCAACTCTCCAGCCAGCCATATTGTACGTCTTGGATAGAGTGTAGAACTCAACTCCAACTTCCTTTGCTCCTGGCAGCTCGAGGAAGCTGATTGGACGTTGCCCGTCAAAGCCGATCGCTCCGTAGGCGAAATCGCTAGCTACCACAATCCCATACTGTTCTGCAAAGCGGATCGTTTCTTCATAAAAGGAAGCAGGTGCATTAACACCTGTCGGGTTGTTCGGATAATTGATGAACATAAGCTTGGCTCTGTCCAAGTCTGCTGCAGATAAGCTGGAATAGTCAGGCAAAAAAGCATTTGTTTCCTTTAAGGGCATGAACACCATCTCGGCCCCCGATAATGCGACTCCCGACCAGTAGTCCGGATATCCAGGGTCAGGAACAAGGCACACATCGCCAGGATTCAATAAACATTGACTTATTTCAACTAGACCAGTTTTTCCGCCGAATAGGATAGCTACTTCCGTATCGGGGTCAAGATCGACATTGTAATCCAGCTTGTACCGCTCAGCAATGGCTTCTTTCAGGAACCTGTAACCGCTAAAGGGCGGATATTTGTGATATAAAGGATTCGTGGCGGATTGTTGCAGGGCTGCTACAATATGAGGGGGTGTTGGTTGATCAGGATTTCCTTGCCCCAAGTTTATTACGTCATGTCCCATCGCGATTTGACGGGTAACTTTACTCACAAGTGAAGCAAAGAATTGCTCAGGCAATCGCTTCATACGTTCTGCTGGTTCAAAGGTTGTTGAAGAGGTAGGTCGAGCAGGTAAATTCATAGTTTCTCACTCCGCTTAGTTGTATTGATTTGATTATACTTCGAACTGCTGCATTTTCCAATCTGAATGGTTGTTGTCCAGGAGAAGTTGGTCTAAAATAGAAGGAAACGAACAGGAGGTATGCAGGAATGACAGGATCACAACAACATTTGCAGATCGCCATCTTACAGATGGATATTGCAATAGGTGAACCAGACCGCAACTACGACAATCTATTCCGTATGCTTGAGCAGGCTGTGCATGTTCAGCATAAACCGGATCTAATCATATGCCCGGAAATGTGGAACACAGGGTATGCGCTCGACCGAATTCAACAATTGGCCGACCTTGAGGGTGCGAGAACTAAAGCAATGATTAGTGAATTCAGCCTGAAACACGGTGTTCATATTATTGCAGGTTCAATCGCAGAGAAAATAGATGATGATATATGGAATACCCTTTATGCATTCGACAGGGAAGGGCAGGTTCATAGTAAGTACTCGAAGATACACCTGTTTCGTTTAATGGACGAGGAGAAGCATTTAAAGGCAGGGACTGCTCTGGGTGAGTTGAATATTGACGGTATTCCCGCAGGTGCCATGATCTGCTACGACATTCGTTTCCCGGAATTATCACGCAAGCTAGCATTAAATGGTGCCAAGCTGCTGATTGTCCCTGCAGAGTGGCCGCATCCGCGACTGCACCACTGGAGAACATTACTGATGGCAAGGGCCATTGAGAATCAAATGTATGTGGTTGCTTGCAATCGAGTTGGGCGCAGCGGCAATACAGACTTCTTCGGTCACTCTATGATCATTGATCCTTGGGGAGAAGTGCTGGTCGAAGGGGACGAAAGCGAACGAATAATTACGGCCCAGATTGACTTGAGTCTAGTAGATAAGGTACGGGAGAAAATACCTGTATTTAAAGATCGCAGGCCAGAGCTGTATTAATTCATTTTTACACTTGTCAACGGTAAGTTAGTATGTTTGAATAGAGACAAGTTCGAAACATGTATTAGAAAAATTTGGGTAATTTACGCTTGTATACGTATAAGATGGAGGGCATACCTATGAGCATCTTGCAAACGAATACGAATGAACAGTGGAACGAGAGGTTGAATCGGACCATTCCTTGGGGCTCCAGCACATGTTCAAAAGCTCCGCAATTCCTGCCGGATGAGCCTGCCGTCATTGTCAAAGGACAAGGCTGCCGTGTCTGGGATGCAGATGGCAATGTGTATATTGATTATCGCAACGGTTTGGGCCCGATCACGCTTGGCTATCAATTTACCGAGGTAGATGAGGCTATTCGTACACAATTGGGGAACGGTATTATCTTCGGTCATCCTCATCCGCTTGAAGCAGAGGTCGCGGAGCTTTTATGCGAAGTTATTCCTTGCGCTGAGCAGGCTCGGTTCCTGAAGACGGGGGGAGAAGCACTGGCAGCCGTTATCCGTATAGCTCGAACGTATACGGGGCGTGATCGGATCGTGCAAGTTGGATACAATGGTTGGGTGAATTCATTGGGTTCTGGCGGTCTATCTCTACCAAGCCAAGTAGCAACTGGCAGCACTGTCCCAGGCGTACCTGCGGCGCTTTCTGCTCTTCATCACGTGGTTCGATGGAATGATCTGGCTGCAATGGAACAAGTGTTCACTGCCCATCCAGGAGAGATTGCTGCAGTCATTATTGCTGCTGATTATGCAGCAATGGCGGCTGGAGCTGAATTCTATCCTGCCGTAAGAGAGCTTACGCGCAAACATGGAGTTCTCCTTGTTTTTGACGAGATTGTGACTGGTTTTCGGATGTCGATTGGCGGAATTCAAGAGTATTTCGGAGTGACTCCTGACTTGGCTGTATTCAGTAAAGGGATGGCTAACGGTATGCCGATCTCTGCTTACGTTGGAAGTAAGGAAGTCATGTCTGCGTGTGATCGAGGGAAGGCTGTTATTTCGTCTACATTTGCAGGGGAAACACTATCCTTGGCTGCATCCAAAGCTACAATTCAAGTATACAAATCTCGAAACGTTATTGGTCATATATGGAGACAAGGCGAGACATTGTGGAGCGGGCTCAGCGAGAAGTTCATTCGATATGGAATTCCGATGGAAATCAAGGGCTATTGGCCTTGTCCGACATTCTCACCCAACAAAGATGCTGAAGCAGGACTTCTGAACTCATTCCTGAGAGAGTCTTACAAGCAAGGCGTGTCTTTGTATAATGTTTCCTATGTGAATTTCAGTCACACCGATGCAGACATTCAAGAAACATTGGAACGTCTGGACGAGGCATGCAGAGCCCTGTCTGCTCGATAAGAATAGGAGAATTGAGTGCAATGATTATTGATGCTCATGCACACGTATGGGGTGACCAATACAACGAAAGTACGAGAATTTTACTCCAAGCTTGTGAACAGTATAATATATCGAAGCTGTATGTTTCCGGCCTCAAGAGTCACTATCCTGATACTTCTGAAATAGCCATGCTGAATAATGATGTGAATCGATTCATGAAGGAGCAGCCTGGCCTTGTCGAGGGCTACTGCTATATCAATCCGAACCATGACAATGCCTTGGATGTATTGAAGCGAGGGATAGACGAGTTTGGAATGTCAGGTATGAAATTATGGGTCGCAACATTATGTGATGATCCTCTTGTGTATCCGTTAGTGGAGCAATGTGCGGATTACAATGTGCCTATTCTGATACATTCCTTCCACAAAGCAGTCGGCCAATTGGAGCATGAATCAACAGGTGTCCACGTAGCCAGGCTTGCGAATCGTTATCCGGAAGCGAAATTTCTAATGGCGCATTTTGGAGGGAACGGCTATCACGGGATCAAGGCAATTCGAGATTGCCCGAATGTATGGAGCGACTTCTCAGGAACCTATTTCCGCAGAGATGAAGTAGATTACGCGATCCGTCAAATCGGAGTGGACAGAATCGTATTCGGATCCGACATCACGATAACGTATCTGGTTAATGTTGGTCAAGTGGAAGAGGCGGAACTAACACCGGAACAAAAACAAATGATTTATTATCATAACGCAATAAAATTGTTCGATCGAAATATTAGGGTTGGGGAATAATGTTTTCCTGAAGATTGGAAGCGGAGGTACACAAGTGTATACAGATGTCAATGTTCTGCTCGGCCAGTGGCCTTTTCGTAAAATATATAAAAATAAGCTTGAGGATTTACGCAAGGTTCATAGCGATAACCATATTTCATCCGGGTATGCAGCATCCTTGAATAGTGTGTTTTATAACGATCCGTTCGAAGGGGACGAGGAGCTTCACGAGCTGATCATAGGAACTGAGTATAAGCATATTTTGACCGTGAATCCGGATCTGCCTGGCTGGGAACGAGATATTGAAGAGGGCATTCGTCGCTTCGATATTCATGGGGTGCGCATCTATCCTTCCTATCATCCGTTTGATCTGAATGGCGAATCCATGGTCAGGCTGAGCGAGGTGCTGATTGATCATAATCTGCCTCTATTCATTTCCAAACGTATGGAAGATGAGCGTCTTGATTACTTGCTTTTGCAGCAACCGCTCGCTGTAGATAAGCTGCAGCAGTTCATTGTTAGTCAACCGAACTTGACGATTGTCCTGCTTACTGTTCGTATTGGTGAAATTGAAACGATGAAGCAAGAGATATTAGCCCATCCTCGCGTATATATGGATACTTCCGGTTTGAAGGATCGTGTATTTGTTATTGAAGATCTGCTTAAAACCATTCCGATTGAGCGGGTATTGTATGGTTCCAATCATCCGTTGTTCACGCTTAAGAGCTCTTATTTGCTAGTCGAGATGGCAGCGATTGAACAGGAAAAGAAGGATCAAATATGGGGCACTAATGCAGATGTGTTAAAAAAAGAATCTTTATCTATTTAGCATGTAATAAAGCCGGACCAAGCCTTGTGCTAGTCCGGCTTTTGTTATTATATGTAAGAATATATAACATATAACTAACTTTTAATGTAATGAACATTAACACAATAGAAAATATTCATTAAAAATAATCGATTATGTGTTAGTTATATTAACATAGACTATTGATTTTGTGAAAAATCCGATATATACTTGGAAATGTAGAGAGAAAAGATAACAAACCTTACTTAGCATGGCCAAGTACATTATTCGGAGGGAGCGGTTGTTATGAACGTTGCATTAATTGCTCATGATGTGAAGAAAGAAGAAATGATCAACTTCGTCATCGCTTACAAGCATGTTTTCGAGAAGCACACCGTCTTTGCAACAGGCTCAACAGGCACCAAATTGATAGATGACACAGGCATTCATGTATTTCGACTGAAATCAGGACCGTTGGGCGGCGATCAACAAATCGGTGCGCTTGTGGCCCAGAATGAAATCGATCTTGTCATTTTCCTGCGCGATCCACTGATTGCCCTTGCTCACGAGCCTGATGTTACGGCTTTGCTCAGACTGTGTGATGTACAATGTATCCCGGTAGCGACGAATATTGCTACAGGAGAGATGCTTGTTAAGGCGTTGGATCGCGGTGACTTAGGTTGGCGTGATGTGATACACAAATATAAGACTTACAAACGCAGCGGGACAGAAGGCTAAGCTTCTAATTTTATTCATTTAATACTAAGAGCTTGATCTTGCCTCTTCATCCTCTGGACACATTATTCCCCAACTCGACGCGAAGTCCGTGGTGAGCCAATCTGACATTAACGGGCAATGCATAAGGCTCATTCTGATCAACCCCGTGTGATAAATGTGTGAAATATACACGCCCCGGTTCCAATTCCTCTATCAAATGAAGCGCTTCGACCATATCATAGACAGAACGAGAGCTCGGTTCAGCATTCTCCTTGTAGAAATTAGTTCCGAGTATAAGCAGATCAAGCCGCTTAAGCGGCTCTTTTTGTGCATCTGAAAGCGAAATAGCGTCTGAACAATAGACGAAGCGGAAGCTGGGTTTCTCGAAGATATAGGCATAAGAGTAGCCGTTCTTGCCGTGACAAACTTTCCAGGGCCGAATCAACCATTCTCCGAATATACAGCCTTCGTCATTATGGACAAATATTAGCTGTCTTTCTAACCATGGGTATTGCTTGCGAATCGTATCAAATACATCTGAAGGAGCGTAAACCGTTCCTTTTTGTCCAGTCCAACGACAGGAATCAGCCCATTCAGGAAGACCAGCTATATGGTCATGATGCGCATGTGTAATAAGAACCTTGTGCATGCTTCTTGCTCCAATAAATCGCATTTGTTCTAACCAATCTGGACCGCAATCAACGAACAATTGCTCTCCTGTGGGACGGGTAATCATAGCGGAAGAGCGATACCGTCGATTAGATCCAGTCGTTCGCGCTTCTGTACAAATGCTGCAATCGCAATAAACTCGAGGGACTCCCATTGAGTCACCGGTACCGATAAAAGTTAGAATATCCATTATTCCCGCACCTTTGATTGAGGAATTTGTTGATTTTGTTGAGTTTGCAGCACCTCTTTCATCGTAGCGATGAAGGCTTCGGCAGCCTTGGACAAATATCGCCCTTTACGATGAGAGATGACAAGCGTTCTCGTTGGATTGCTTGCTAATGCAGCATATGACGGTGTGATCTCGCTCCACTGTCCGCGTGCAACCATGGCAGGCACAAAAGCAATTCCCATCCCTGCTGCAACTAGTGATTGCACGGTTTCGATGTTGCTGCTTTCGAACACGATTCGCGGAGAGAAGCCGGCTTGGCTGCACAAATCAAGTGTCAGCTTGCGAAAGCCTTGACCCTTTTTCAGAATAATGAAAGGCTCATGCTCGAGTTGCTTCACTTCTACAGGAACACCATCCGATAGTTGTAACGGGTGTTGCGGCGGGAGCGCCAACCAGATTTCTTCTTCGATTAATATGTGATAGGATAAAGCCTCCTCGACTAACGGTAAGGACAATAGTGAGAGATCGGTTTGTCCATTAGCGGTTAGCTGCTCCAAGCGTGCGGATGTTTCTTCAACTAATACAATTTCTATTTCTGGAAAACGCTTTTGAAACACCGGCAGCACCATGGGCAAAATATGCGCGCCTGTAATAGGCAGGCTGCCAATCGTTAGTCGGCCTTTTCGTGTATGAGAGATATCATCCATCTCTTGCTTGATCTGCTCCATCATATCGATTACCTTTTGGGCTTTCTCGATGAATAGTGCTCCTGCATGGGTAAGCTCCACAGCGTTAGTGTTGCGGTGAAACAACAGGACGCCGATCTCCTTCTCGAGCTTGGACAATTGTTGGCTAAGGGAAGGCTGGGCGATATGAAGCTTTTCTGCTGCGCGGGAAAAATTTTTGTCTGCCGCAATCTGAATCGCATATTGCAGCTGCCTGAGTTCCATGTGGTATTGCTCCTTTGCTTGTTACTCATTGTGAAATGATCTGGCTTATAGCTAAAACCTATCACGCTTATAGATATTATATAGTGGATCAATGAAGGAGTAAATGTTATGATCGATTCAAAGAACGGACGAGGTGAGAACATGGCGAAGAAAACGATGTTTGAGAAAATTTGGGACAATCACGTTATTCAGCAAGAGGAAGGCAAGCCAAGCATTATTTATATCGATCTCCATTTGGTTCACGAGGTGACATCCCCTCAAGCTTTTGAAGGTCTCCGTCTATCAGGCCGCAAGGTGCGCCGCCCTGAGCTTACATTTGCAACAATGGATCACAACGTACCAACAAAAGACCGTTTTAACATTACGGATCCTATCTCCAAGCAACAAATCGATACGTTGTCACAGAACTGCAAGGACTTTGGCGTTATGCTATTCGATCTGGATCATGTCGACCAAGGTGTTGTGCATGTTATGGGGCCTGAGGTTGGCTTGACTCATCCAGGCAAAACAATCGTCTGCGGCGACAGCCACACTTCGACTCACGGAGCATTCGGCGCCTTGGCATTCGGGATCGGTACGAGTGAAGTTGAGCACGTGCTTGCCACTCAATGCTTGCAGCAATCCAAAGCCAAAACGCTTGAGATTCGTGTGAACGGGGCCTTGAAGCCTGGGATTACCGCTAAGGATTTGATTCTTGGAATTATCGGTAAATATGGTACGGATTTCGCAACAGGATACGTTATTGAGTACACTGGACAAGCGATCCGTGACTTAACCATGGAAGAACGTATGACAGTATGTAACATGTCGATTGAAGCTGGAGCGAGAGCAGGTCTTATTGCCCCGGACGATACTACATTTGATTACTTGCGCGGTCGTGACTATGTTCCTCAAGGCGAAGCGTTTGATCAAGCCGTTGCAGAGTGGAAAAAGCTGGTCACAGATGATGGCGCGACTTATGATTGGGTTGTTGATTTTGACGCCGAATCCCTAGTGCCGCAAGTCACATGGGGAACTAGTCCGGGCATGGGCACGGATGTAACAGCGAAAGTACCTGTACCAAGTGAATTCCCGACTGAGAACGAACGTAAAGCAGCCGAAAAGGCGATTGAATACATGGGTCTTGTTCCTGGAACACCTATGACGGAATTGAAAGTGGATCGTGTCTTCATCGGTTCCTGTACAAACGGCCGGATTGAGGATCTTCGAGCAGCAGCAGCCGTGGCAAAAGGATACCAAGTATCCTCCCATGTTAACGCGATCGTTGTCCCGGGTTCTGGACGTGTAAAGCTTCAAGCGGAAAAAGAAGGTCTGGATAAGATTTTCTCCGAAGCTGGATTCGAATGGCGTGATGCAGGCTGCAGCATGTGTCTTGCAATGAACCCGGATGTTCTGAGTCCAGGTGAGCGCTGTGCATCGACTTCCAACCGTAACTTCGAAGGCCGTCAGGGCCGTGGTGGACGTACACATCTCGTATCCCCGGCTATGGCTGCAGCTGCAGCTATTGAAGGTCGATTCGTCGACGTGCGCGACTGGAAATTCAAAGTAGAAGCCGGCGTGTAACGAGCGGCCGAGAGGAGAAGCTAACGATGGAAGCATTTATTAAACATACAGGTCTTGTAGGTCCCGTTGACCGTGTCAACGTCGATACAGACGCCATTATTCCCAAACAGTTCCTGAAGCGTATTGAACGCACAGGCTTCGGACAGTTCCTGTTCTTTGAATGGAGATTCGATGAGCAAGGAAATGTCAATCCTGAGTTTGCATTGAACCAACCGCGCTTTCAAGGCGCTTCTGTCCTGATTTCCCGAGTTAACTTCGGCTGCGGATCTTCCCGTGAGCACGCACCTTGGGCAATTATGGATTATGGCTTCAAAGTGATCATCGCCCCAACATTTGCAGATATTTTCTATAACAACTGTTTTAAAAACGGCATCTTGCCGATCAAGTTGTCAGAAGAGCAAGTGGAGGATTTATTCCAACGTACAGCGGCTCACGAGGGCTACAAGCTGAGTGTTGATTTGGAGAACAAAAAGCTGACTGATGAGTACGGTCTTGTTATCTCGTTCGACCTGGATGAGCATCGCCGGCAGTTTTTACTGCAGGGGTTGGACGATATCGGACTTACACTGAAGCATGAATCTGCTATTACTGCTTATGAAGCTAAACAAGCGGAGCGTTTAGCCCTTCGATAAGCTGTGATTATAAGAATGACGTCTGTGGTTATTTTGCCTAAGACGTCATTTTTTTTTATTATTCTTTCTGCAGAAGGAGTGAAGTAGGGATGGATAAGGTTCGTTGGGGTATTATTGGCTGCGGAAATGTGACGGAAGTAAAGAGCGGTCCAGCCTTCCAACAGGTGGAGGGTTCAGAGTTAGTTGCCGTGATGCGGCGTGATGCAGCTTTGGCAGAAGATTATGCAAGAAGACATAATGTGCCGAAGTGGTATAAGGATGCCAATCAATTGATAGCAGATCCTGATGTAGACGCTATATATATTGCAACACCTCCTGACAGTCATATGGTCTACACATTGGCTGCTGCAGAGGCAGGCAAGCCGGTATATGTGGAAAAACCAATGGCCTTAAATGAGGCTGAGTGTCAGAAAATGATTGAGGCATGCAGATCAGCAGGAGTGCCTTTATATGTCGCCTATTATAGACGCGCATTACCCCGGTTCTTGCATATTAAGAAGTTAATTGAGCAAGGCGAGATTGGAGAAGTACGATTCGTTAGCACTACCCATATTAAAAAATTAACGGAGCGGAGAGAAGGGCTGCCATGGAGACTTAACCCTTCGATTTCCGGTGGCGGGCATTTTTTCGATCTTGCAAGCCATACGCTTGATGTGTTGGATTTCATTCTGGGGCCCATTCGCGAAGCATCGGGAATAGCCGGTAATTTGGGCGGCGTCTATGAAGCAGAGGATATAGTGACTGGCACTTATTCATTCGATTCAGGAGTACAGGGTACGGGGACCTGGTGCTTTTGTGGATACGAGAACAAAGAAATCAATGAAATTGTTGGTACCGAGGGCAAGTTGACTTTCTCCACATTTGGTCATGAGCCTGTTCTATTAACAACAGAGCATTCCACCCGACAATATCCTTTTGAGGCGCCAAAACATATTCAACAACCCTTAATACAGACAATCGTGAACGATTTATTAGGACGCGGGCATTGTGAGAGTACAGGTTCAACAGCTATACGAACGAGTAAGGTTATGGATGAAATTACGCGTAATCGTTCATAAATCAGCTCTATTCGCTATTATATGACTCTAATGCTTAATTACTGCGAAAATAATAGAGTTTTTTGTTAAATCTCGCAACTTTTAACCATATTTTGGCGTCTAAACTATTGTCTGCTTTGCATACATAGTGTCTTTTGGCAGCATATTTTGATAGAATATAGCTAATGTTGCCAGAAAGAGCTAGCAGGGTACAGGCAAAATTAATAGACTGCCAGAGGTGAACAATGAAGTACGGGAAAACACTACTGCCGCTGCTGCTAATGTTGATTACGGTTGCCATGCTGTTGCCAGCTCGTGTCGAAGCATCCAACTTCGTTCAGGTGTACCTGAACGGACAGAAATTGAATCCTGAGGTCTCTGCCCGCATTGTAGATGACAACACGATCGTACCCTTACGGATTATTTCTGAGAATGTGGGGGCAAAAGTTACCTGGTTCCAGGAAGGTCAACGTATAAAAGTCGAGCAAGATAAGACGGTTATCGATCTTCAGATCGGGAATGTTACGGTAAGCTTGAATGGAGCTCAGCATAAGCTGGAGACGCCGCCAGTTATTGTAGAGGACAATACTTTAGTTCCGCTTCGTTTTGTAACCGAACAGCTTGGATTTAAGGTAGGCTGGGACGATCTGACGAGGACGGTATCTCTCTATAAGCAATTGGACGATTCTTCATCTAACGGTAGCGGAAGTGGTGGGAATTCAAATGTTGGCGGTGGAGGAAACAACACAGGCTCAGGGAATACGCCAGGATCGACAGGTTCAACTGGATCAACAGGCACACCGGGTTCAACAGGTACACCAGGGTCGACAGGCTCAACTGGATCAACAGGCTCCAATGGCTCGACTGGATCGACAGGCTCCAATGGATCAACAGGCTCAACTGGATCAACAGGCTCCAATGGCTCGACTGGATCGACAGGCTCTAATGGCTCGACAACACCAGGAGGCACAACAGGAACGGGCAGCATTCCAGGCACTTCCAAACCCAATCCACTAGATCCCTCGATTCTGACCATGACTAAGCTGGATTTTGTAGGAGAAGAAGTAGTGATTCAGGCTTCTACGCCGATCTCTCCCAAAATTACCTTATTATCAGGTCCTGAGAGGATAATTATTGATTTACCTGGTCTTTCCCTAACGGGATCACCTCTTGAGGCTTTGCTGCCTAAAAAAGAGATTATTGTCAAACATCCTATTCTCCAAAAAATACGTTTTGCTCAAAACACTCCAACGGCAGTTAGAGTTGTCCTCGATCTCAGTCAGAAGTCAGGGTATTCGTTAACGGAAGATAAGGCGACGAACACAATCAAAATCAAAATGGTTAACAAAAAGTTCAAAGTTGTAATTGATGCAGGACATGGCGGATCTGATCCCGGAGCATTGGCGCCAAGTGCGCGACAAGAGAAGGAATTCACATTAGCCATGGAAAAGAAAGTTGTTGCACTTCTGAAGCAAATGCAGGATATAGAAGTGTATGAGACACGATCGGATGATACATATCCATCCTTGCAAGATCGTGTTGACTTGGCGAATAAGGTGGAGGCTAATTTATTCATCTCCATTCATGCCAACAAGTTCACGAACCCTACTGTGGGTGGAACAGAAACGTATTACACCCGACAAGACAGCATTGCCTTCGCGAATCTCGTTCATCAGAAGATGATGGAGGTAAGCGGATTAGCTGACCGAGGCGTGCGCAAAGGGGACTTCAAAGTTATTCGTGAAACGAATATGCCAGCTGTATTGCTCGAAATTGGCTATTTGTCCAATCAGGGTGACGAAGCTCAGCTGTATTCCGACGAGTTTCAAAGTCGAGTAGCGACTGCAATTGCATCAGCAATCAAGCAATATTTGACAGGTAATTAAGACAAGTGTCAGAGAAACTTAATAGTCATGATTAATAATTTTTTCATAGAAAGTTTTAAGGAGTGAAGCTGATGTTAAAGCGTACAATACGACGGACCGCATTGCCAGTTATTTTGTTGCTTGCAGTAAGTGTAACGGGGTGTGGATCCAAACCAACAACGAATGACCCTACGAATGCGTCTACTCCCGCTCCTGTAACGACTCCGACGGTGAAACCGACTGCAACACCAGCTCCAACACCTGTTGAAGCGAACATAAAACTTTATTATGCAGACACAGAAATGACCAAATTAGTAGAGAAACAGGGCAGCTTGACGAATGTACCAGAAGCGGACAAGTACAAGTCAGCTTTGCAAAAGTTACAGACTGCGCCTGATTCTTCGGTGGTTTCCTTATTCAAAGGGGTTAATATTCAATCCGCGCAGATCAAGGATGGTCAATTGACGGTGAATGTCACGATTAACGACCAAGGAAGGCTTGGTGCCCCTGGCGAAGCTCTCTTGCTGGATGCATTCAAGAAAACATTGTTTCAGTTCAGTGAAGTAAAAACAATTGAATTGTTAGTGGATGGCAAAAAGACGGAGTCCTTAATGGGACATATGGATATCCCGCACCCAATCAAACGATAATTTATGAGGAGCGCACGGAATGAATAATCCTATCAATCGTAAAGTCAAGTTAGTAGTGACCAGCTCCATTGTCACTACAATGATGCTGGCTTCAACCGCATATGCGGAATTAGCTCCAACTACTGGAACAGGCAGCTCCTCAGCATCAACAAGTCAGTCGAATACATCTTCCAGTGTGAAGTTATCCTTCCCGGATGTTCAGACGTCGCACTGGGCATCCAAGCATATCCATAAGCTAGCCACTTTGGGTGTGGTTCAAGGGGATGAAACGGGATTCAGACCCGAGAATCAGGTGAGTCAGCAGGATGTGCTGATTATGGCTATCAGAATGATGGGACTAGAAGAGGAGGCGCTAGGATCTAAAGCATCCTTTGCGCTTCCGTTTCCGGATATTCGTGACGATGCGCGTCCTTACGTTGCATTAGCCCTCGAGAAGGGATTAATTGCTGTTAACGAAGAATTGGAAAGCGACACTGCCAAATGGGGCAGCAGAGCAGCTAGCCGTGAATGGGTTGCCAAAATGATTGTGCGTGTCATTGGCAAACAAGATCTGGCTTCGACTAGCACCGCTCCATTGAGTTTTGCAGATAAAGATCAAATTTCTGCCAGTTCGGTTGGATATATATCTGCAGCTGTTACCTTAAAGCTTGTATATGGCTTTGAAGATAACACATTCGCACCAAAGGGAAGCGTTACCCGCGCTCAGATGGCAACCTTTCTTAGCCGTGCTGAGCCTTACTTGGTGAATCGTTCTTCCCGTGTGTATGCAGGATTCTTAACGCAGACTAATGGCAACAGCTGGACAGTTCAGGATAAGAACGGCGCTTCCAAGCAAATACAGCTTTACCCGACAGCTTCTGTCTATGGTGTTGGGGAAGAAGGCCGTAAGATGACGGCAAGTGAAGTCAAGCTTTACTCGGAAGTTTATATCGTCTCTGTCAATCAAGTGGGTTATTATGTTGAAGTCGTAAATGATGAAGTACAGATGCAATCGATAACGGGAACCTTAATAAGTGTCGACATGAATGATTTATCGGTTAAGATGTTAGTCGATGAGATGGAGACTACATATTCACTCGCTTCAAATGCCGTGATTCTTGATAAGAATGGCGGCGGCGTTAGTCTCGGAAGCCTGCTTCCAGATTCCATCCTGGAGCTTAAGAAAAATGCACTCGTTCAGAATTCCAAGATTGCTGAGATCAACGTCAAGCAAGTGCCGATCAACAAAACAGTAGATGGTACTTTTGTCACTTTGGATTTGCAAGCAAAAGAAATCAAGGTTAAAGAAGCAGTTAGCGGACAGGTGGAGTCTTATCCGATTACGGCCTTAACCACTATCAATATTGGGGACAAGCCGTTCGATCCTGCTGCCTTATATGCTGGAGACACTATACGCATCGAAGTTAAGAATGGCAAGGCTAATACCGTCTCCGTGGTTAAGCAATTAGTAGAAATACGTGATCAAGGCAAGCTGAAGAATGATATCAACATAGACAAAACATTTATCACGATTCAAAGAGAAGGATCAGGGGGATTGGCTTCTTACGCCGTGTCCAGTAAGACACAAGTAGTTATTGAAGGCAATGCCTACGCTTCTCTGCGAGATCTCAACATTGGCGATGACATTAAGCTGGAAGTGAATAATAATGTTATCGATCGGATTATTGTAACGGGTACTATAGTGCAGGGATTTACCATGGCAACTATTGTGAGTTATATTCCTGAAGAAAAGCTATTGAACGTTAAGGATGAACTCGGCAAACCAGCCGTGTACCAGCTTACTGCCAAGACGAAGATTCGTTATGATGAAACTGAGCTGCCTTTGGAGAGCTTTGCGAACATATTCATTAAAGGTAAAAAGGTGAACTTATCCGTTTCTGATTCTAATTTGATCTCCATTCAGATTGCTACGAAGCTAGAAGGAACTGTTGCGCAGATCAATACAGCAGCGGGGGAGCTCACGGTTACCACTGCGAACAACCAGGTCTACACGTATAAATATGCATCGAATCCGATCGTTGAAATGGCTAGCAAGCCTGCAGGAGCGACCATTGCGGACTTGAAGGTTGGGGATTCTGTTCGTGCCGTCTTCAATGCATCGCAAGATCAGATCGCCCATATTCAAGTTCGAAATTCATTGATCGTTCATACCGTATCCAAAGATGCTGCTGCCGGAACTATTACAGTAAGAGATTCCGATACTACTTCGGTTACGCATTCCTTAACTGGAATTCCAATCATTCGGTCAGGCCAGACGGCTCTTACAGCAGCTGACATCCCGCTGGATGAGTGGGTACAGTTCGATTACATTGGCAAAACATTAGAGGGAATTCAATTGCTAACCTCGGTTCGCGGTGCGATTGCTGCGGTTGATGTAGCGAATTCCAAAGTAACAGTAGTTGACTTCAATAATGTCTCCCATGTAATTGAAGTAGGTCCATCTTTCACAATTAAGGGTAATGGGAATGTGTATACAACTCTCCAAACCTTGAAGCCCAGTGATCGAGTGCAGGTTGCTACGGATTCTAAAGGAAAAACGACTTTTGCAATATTAGCTGGACAAACAAAAGTGGTTAGTTTCTATAATTCAACCACCAAGGAAATTACTTTCAAAAAAGAAGCACTAAATGAAATAAATGTGTTTACTCTTCCAGACAACGCTTATGTGCATCAAGGGACATCCGTATTAAGCCCGAACTTCTTAATGAATAACGATACGGTTCAGGTTTATTTCATGGGTAACAAAATTGTTGAAATCTCCAAATAAGCACGTCTAAGGCAGGTACCGATGGCATGCTTTGTGCATACCATCGGTTTTTTTTCGCAAAAATGTCGAATTTGATCATATTTTGCCCTTGTGCAGTTTGTCCACATCCGATAAACTGAATCACAATGAGAAGCGAAGGGAGTCATTCGATGACCGCCAAAAAGGTTCGTTATATTCTGGATACGGTAGCCGAAATGTTTCCTCATGCTCACTGTGAGCTGCATCATTCCAATCCGTTCGAATTGACGATCGCCGTCCTGCTCTCAGCTCAATGCACCGACGAAACAGTTAACAAAGTGACCGCTGCCTTATTCCAAAAGTATAAATCACCTGCAGATTATTTGGCGGTTCCGTTAGAAGAATTGGAGCAAGATATACGCCGTATTGGTCTGTTCCGGAACAAGGCCAAAAATATTCAAGGCTTATGCGAGATTCTGATGACACGTTATGATGGACAACTTCCCGAAAAGCATGAGCAGCTTGTAGAGCTTCCAGGAGTGGGAAGGAAAACAGCAAACGTTGTCGTATCCAATGCATTCGGTGTACCGGCCATCGCCGTCGATACCCATGTGGAGCGTGTATCCAAACGGCTAGGACTAGTGTCGCCAGAAGACTCCGTATTGCAGGTGGAACAAAAGCTTATGAAGAAAGTTCCCCGGAATGAATGGACCCAAACCCATCACCGGTTAATCTTTTTTGGAAGGTATCATTGTAAAGCGCAAAATCCGCAATGTGAAGCATGTCCGCTGTTAGAAGTTTGTTTGGATGGAAGACAACGTATGAAAACCCCGAAAAAAAGGAAATCTAAGGAATGAAGATTAGAGAGAGAGGAATGATCAGCATGAAGTGCATAGCTGTTTATACGAATGATTTTGAAGTGTTCTCCGATATTTTCGAGAAGGTTATTAACACCCCCCTCGGAACCGATGAGGAGACAGAGGTAGAAGGCGTTACGATCTTTGAGTCCGGAGATGTACCTGAGAATTACTTGGATCGCATGAAGATCAAGCCTGATGTCGTTGTAATGAAACACCGTGATCGTAATATTACGATTCTTCAACACGGTGATGTGTTTGAAATTTTTATACCTGAAAATGAAAGTGTGGTACACTAGAAACCGGAGAAATTCGGTTTTTTTTTATGGAAATAACTGATAAATGGGGAGAATGAAACATGAACGCACTGCACCACTTCCGGGATACAGCGACTGCCGAGGCGCTTATTGCCGTTCGAGAACGAATGGTACAGGAAGGAGATCTCATTAACGCAGAGAAGCTAGGGGAATTGGCTCACAAGGCGGCAGATCCGCTATTAAGGATTGCATTCTGCGGGCATTTCTCGGCTGGAAAATCGAGTTTAATCAATAAGCTGTGCGGGTATCACCTGCTGCCATCCAGCCCAATTCCAACAAGTGCTAATGTAGTGACGATCAGAAGCGGAGCGCCAGGAGCTACTGTGATTCCTGTAGCGGGCAAGGCCGCAGATTCATCACTGTCTGATGAGATTGCTTTAGATGAATTGGACGCTTATTGCAAAAACGGCAATGATATTGCCTCTATAGAAATTCGGTACCCGATTCCCCTTTTGGAAGGGAAAGCTGCACTGCTGGATACCCCTGGAATCGACTCAACCGATTCAGCCCATATGCTTGCTACGGAATCAGCCCTTCATCTGGCCGACGTTGTGTTCTATGTGATGGATTACAATCATGTGCAATCTGAAGTGAATTTTGCTTTTTCCAAGCGCTTGAAGGAATGGGGCAAACCGCTTTACCTGATTGTCAATCAGATCGACAAGCATCGGGAGCAGGAGCTCACATTCGAACAGTATCGGAATAGTGTAAGAGAAGCTTTTGAGAACTGGCATATTGAACCCGATGGCATTCTGTATACCTCGGTAAAAGTAAGCGAGCATCCTCTCAATGAGTGGAGCAAGCTGGAACGTATCGTTACAGACTTAACAGAGCTGTCAGAGAGTCTGAGAACGAGAAGCGTCATACAGTCTACACGTTTCCTGACGAGTGAACATATCGCATGGCTCGAGGAGCGCAGTGAAGAGGAGAAGCAACAAGCGCGGGCTTCCTTGGACGAAGATGAGCTGCCGATCGTGTTAGGGGAAGTGAAGGCTATAGAAGTTCAACAGGAGGAGATGAATAAGCATGCTTATTCGTACTTGCCTGAGCTGAAGAAGGAAATAGCTCATTTACTGGATAATGCAACAATTACTCCAGCGGGAACCAGAGAACTGGCCCATACGTACCTTCAGAGTCGCAAGCCGGGCTTCAAGGTCGGCATATTCGCTCGTGCCGCAGCGACGGCCAAAGAGACGGAGCAGCGGCTGCAGGTGTTCGCGAGCCACTTCCAGGAGCAGGTACAGGCGAGCATTGTGTGGCATTTGCGACAGCTTCTGCTTCGGGAAGCAGAGCGGTATGCGGCAGGCACGATCAGCGCCGCCGATGTGGACGCGCGGTTAGAACGAGCGGCCGCTTCAACGGGGCCCGAGTGGTTAGCCGCGCAGGTGCAGAGCGGAGCCGGCTTCACCGGCGAATATACGCTCAACTACACGCGTCAGCTGGCAGCAGACGCGAAGACGCTCTTCCGCCGCGAAGCGTTCGCGATCGCGGAGGAGATCGGTGCGCACGCGGCTGCAGCTGGCAGCGAGACCGCAGCCGCGCTTACGGCGCAGCTAGCGGCGCTCGAAGCGCGACTAGGCGCCTATCGCCGGCTGCAGGCGCTCGAGGCGCGCGAGGCCGCCTACGCGGCTGCGCTGGCGGCGCTCTTGCCGGCCGCCGCGAGCGCGGCAGCGCCGGCACTGCCAGATCCTGCAGCCTACGCTGCAGGATCTGGCTCGGCGCAGCCGGCCGCGCAAGGCGCCGCAGCGGCGGCCACGCCGCTAGGCCGCGGGCCCGGCGCTGCCGGCTCGGCGCTTGCGAGCGCTGCGGCGCAGCCGGAGCCAGGCGCGGACGCTAGCGCCCGCGCGGCCGGCAGCGATCCGCGCCGCGGCATGCTGCTGACGGCGGAGCGCCTGCAGACCGGAGCGGAGCTGCTGCAAGGCATCCCGGCCATGAAGTCCATCGTGAATGCGATGTACGAGAAAGCCGAGCGACTACAGAGCAGCACGTTCACGATTGCACTGTTCGGAGCGTTCAGCGCTGGGAAGTCTTCCTTCGCCAATGCCTTAATGGGAGAGGGCATCTTGCCAGTATCACCGAACCCGACGACCGCTGCCATCAACAAGATCGTTCCGCCAACATCTGAATGGCCGCATGGCTCCGTTAAGGTCCAGATGAAGTCAGCGGAGGCCATGCTCGAAGACGTACGATATTCCCTTCAGGTATTAGGTCAAGAAGTATCCGGGATCGACGAGGCGCTTGTACAGATTGATCGCCTGAAACCGGAACAGGTTGCGCCAAGCGGCAAGCCGCATTACACGTTCCTTAAAGCGGTCCGAAGAGGCTGGGATTTCGCCGCCAGCCGCTTGGGCGAAGAGATTCGCGCGGACCTGGAGGAGTTCCGAGATTATGTAGCAGAAGAGAGCAAATCCTGTTATGTATCGGTGATTGAGCTCTACTATTCCTGTACGTTAACGAATCAGGGTATGGTCCTGGTGGATACCCCGGGAGCCGACTCCATTAATGCCCGCCATACTGGAGTAGCTTTTGACTATATCAAGAATGCTGATGCCATCCTTTTCGTTACTTATTATAATCATGCTTTCTCACAAGCTGACCGAGAGTTCCTGTTACAGCTTGGCCGTGTCAAAGACACCTTTGAGCTTGATAAAATGTTCTTCGTTGTAAATGCCGCTGACCTGGCTGCAACTCCTGACGAGCTTGAAGGAGTTGTAGGGCATGTAACCTCCAACCTGCTTCAATACGGCATCCGTCATCCTCGTATATATCCAGTGTCCAGTTTAGCGGCTCTGGACGGCAAGGTAGAAGGAGACAGCGTGATGTTAGCGGAATCTGGTATTATCCCGTTCGAGAAGGATTTTATTCGATTCGCCTTTGAGGAGCTGGCCGATATTGCAATGCATGCTGCGGATCAGGAATTCGTCCGGGCGGCCGGGGTATTGCGTGAATGGATCGATAGCGCCAAGGAAGGCGAAGAGGAGCGCAAGCAACGGATCGAACGACTGCGTGAAGCCAAACAGCAGATCGAAACGATGCTTACATCCTATAGTCCATCTGAGGAGTTAATAGAGGCTAGCAAAGAAGGCCGTGAGCTGTTATTCCATGTTAAACAGCGGTTAATGTATCGCTTTGGAGAACTGTTCACTTACGCGTTCAATCCGGCTTCATTGCGTGAAGACGCAGGTCCGATTCGCTCCCTGCTGCGGGCTGCATCGAGCGATCTGTTAAGACTGATCGCTTACGACCTGTCGCAGGAAATGTTAGCTACAACCTTACGCATGGAGCAAGTGCTTAATCGCCTTGCACGCAAAAGAGCAGAGAGAAACGTTGCCGGGATTCGTGAGCGAATCCCCACATACGAAGGCTCCACATATACCGCGGCTAAATTCATTACGCCATCCGTTGAGGAGAATCTCTCAGGAATTGCCTTCGAAGAGAAGGAGCTATTCAGCCTTTACAAGAATGGCAAACACTTCTTCGAAGGCAATGGACGTACGATGATGAAGGATACCCTCGAGAAACGTTTGCAGGATCCAATCGCCAATTATATCGAGCGGCATACAATCCTGATCGAGCATACTTACGCGTCCCAGTTCGAGCGGTTGATCTCAAAGCTTCACGATTTGCAGCTGCAATCCGTGAGTGAGCATGTAGAGGGTCTTATGGACGCCCTTGAGATGAAGCATGACATCTCCGAGCTGCGGCGCTTGCAAGACCGCTTCACCGCTCTCTCTTCATCACGCTCTTAGACCGTGCTCTTGCTCTTGACCGCACTGATGCTCTAGCTCATAACTAAAAATCTCGACAGGGGAGAGATAAAGCACTTCATCTCCCCGCCCTTTTGAAAAAAAGCGGGCCTTTGTCGAGCCTAGAAATCTATAGATATCCATAAGTGAAAGACGAGAAAAGGTGCCGGAAAGTCCACGTGCCGCATTTGAAGTATTGTTCCAACCATCATTCTAATCAAGGAACACTACTTCAAGAGCGGCTGGAGGCCCTTATCTTGTTTGGAACGTTTAAGGATATCCCTCAATGGTTTCGAAGTGCAACAACAGCCCGCTTTTTTCAATTTTCATGAAAACGTATACATCAACGGGTATCCAGACGAAACGGGAGAAATGCATGGAATAGTTCATGTTTTTCTCTTTTTTCGTACAATTAAGCGTGTTTATGGGGGTTTATCCCGTTTCGGATGATTGATGGATGTTAGGTATGGTGTTAAGATTCATAAAGATTGTAAATGCTTACGTTTTTACGTCAAGCTTATGTTTTTAGGGGGGTCCTGATGAACGTTCTTAAGCAATTGAAAGAGTACTACTGGCAAGAAAAGCGGCTGTTGTTCGCATCAATATTTTTCCTGATGTGCTCCACGGCGCTAGGTTTGGTGTATCCAAACTTGCTTCGCTACCTGATTGATGATGTCATCAAGGCTGAAAATTACAACATGGTTCCGTACGTCGCACTTTCAGTAATAGGAGTCATAGCGGTTAAGGCCAGCTTTCAGTTTCTGCATGGGTTCACAGGTGGCAGACTAGGGAATACTTTGGCTTACAACTTACGAAATGCGCTTTACAAAAAACTGCAGTATTTATCGTTCCAGTATTATGATCGTGCGAAAACAGGGGATTTGATGTCGAGATTAACAGCCGATTTAGAAGCAATTCGGCAGTTTATCGGATTCGGCTTCGCACAAGTTTTGAACGTGTTTTTAATGTTTGGCTTCGGTTCCGCTATGATGTTCTCGCTCAATTGGCAGCTAACTCTAGTCACTTTCGTATCGGTGCCGTTCATTGCCATTACAGCATTGCGTTTCGAGCGTACGGTTCACCCGGCCTTTCGTTCTGTTCGTAAATCAATGAGTGATTTAACAACAGCTGTTCAGGAGAATATTACAGGAGTACGTACCGTGAAATCGTTTGCGCGGGAGCCTTACGAAGTAGATAAATTCTCGGTGCGCAGCGAAGATTACAAGTCCAATCACATCATTCTTGCCTTTGCTTGGGCTAAGTTCTTCCCGTTAATGGAGCTATTCTCCAACTTCTGTGTAGTCGTACTGCTAACAGTCGGCGGTTGGTTTGTCATTCAAGACAAGATGACGATTGGGGAGCTCGTCGCTTTCTTCAGTCTAGTGTGGTACATTATCGCACCAATGCGAGATATCGGGTTGCATATCAATAACTTCACACAATCCAAGGCATCGGGTGAACGGGTGCTTGAAATTTTGAACCAATATATGCATGTAAAAGACAAGACTAATGCAATAGAGCTAAGCTCTGAGCAGGTAAAAGGTCATGTGAAATTTGATAAAGTGACATTCGCTTATACGGATAAAGAGCCTGCCTTAACGGATTTCAATCTGGATGCCCCAGCGGGATCGGTAATTGGATTGCTTGGACCTACCGGTGCAGGTAAATCCACCGTGATCCAGCTTCTGCTAAGAGCCTATAACATCCGAGAAGGTAAAATTACGGTGGATGGGATAGACACTCGAGATGTGACAATCAACAGTCTCCGTGAGAACATAGCACTAGTCTTTCAAGAAACGTTCTTGTTCTCTGCCTCCATCCGCAACAATATTGCGTATGCCAAACGGGATGTTAGTATGGAAGAGATCGTACAAGCCGCTAAGCTGGCCAAAGCCCATGATTTCATAATGGAGATGCCGGAAGGCTATGACACCGTCGTTGGTGAACGAGGCATGGGGCTGTCCGGAGGACAGAAACAACGGATCGCGATTGCGCGCGCCTTGCTCAAAAATCCGAAAATCCTTATTCTCGATGATGCCACAAGCGCGGTTGATATGGAAACGGAGCATGAAATCCAATCAGGATTCCGTGAGCTAATGAAGGGAAGAACCACTTTTATTATTGCTCACCGAATCTCTTCCCTTAAGCAAGCAGATGAGATTGTTGTGTTAGACGGCGGCCGAGTAGTCCAACGAGGAACACATGATCAACTGCTGCGGGAACCAGGTCGTTATTATGAAACGTACAAAATTCAATATTCCGACCACCCTGCCCTTGTCAAAAAGCAAATGGAACGGAGGTTGGCCAAGTGAGCAGTGCGCATACAAATTCCGCTGAAGAAGCTAAGAAAGCTAAGCAGTCAGCAGAGACAAACGAGAAACAAAGATTCGTGTATCAAGATGATGAAGAGTTGGCCAAATCGTTTGATTGGTCACAGCTTCGCCGACTAGCCACCTATTTGAAGCCTTATCGCAAACAGCTTTTACCAGTCATTATAGTCGCTATGCTTCTTGGTACAGCAGCCAAGCTCACGATTCCTTTTTTGATCAGCCTTGCAATTGATGATGCCCTCTTGGATGGTAACGGCAAACTACTGATCATACTAGCTTCAAGCATGCTTGGGTTGTACATTGTGCAGTGGTTCGTCAACAATTACAGAATTCGTTACTTGAATACTATAGGCCAGAACGTTATTTATGATTTAAGACATGATTTATTCAAACATATCCAGCAGCTTTCCTTCCGTTTTTTTGACAAGCGGCCTGCTGGATCGGTACTAGTAAGAATTACGAATGATGTGAACTCGCTGCAGGATTTATTTACGAATGGTGTAGTCAACCTGTTGATTGATACCATCCAACTTATTGGAATTATCGCGATTCTGCTTACCTTGAATTTCAAGCTAGGGTTGGCCATCATTGTTACGGTACCCCTCATGTTCTTTGTTTCGGGAAAACTGCGGACCACGATCCGGATCGCTTGGCAAGATGTGAGAATGAATACATCAAGAATTAATGCACATCTGGCAGAGAGCATTCAAGGGATCAAGGTAACACAAGCGTTTACTCAGGAAAAAGAAAATATTAAATATTTCCAGAACATGAATGAGAAGAACCGTGTGACTTGGAACAAAGCTTCTCAACTCAACCAAATGTTCGGGCCCATTATTGAATTAACGGCTGCAGTGGGAACTTGTATTTTGTTCTGGCTCGGTGCTCATCTCATTCAAACGGATGCTTTGACAATCGGTCTGTTGGTTGCTTTTGCCAACTATATCGGTAACTTCTGGGAGCCTATCAATCGGCTTGGCGCCATGTATCAGCAGATGCTGATCGCTATGTCGTCCTCGGAGCGTATATTCGAATTTATGGATGAAGAACCGACTGTTGGGGAGAAAAAAGATGCAAAGGTGCTGCCTCCGATTACCGGTGGAATAAAGCTTGAGAATATTGTATTCGAGTATGAAAAAGGACGCCCAGCACTGCGAAATGTAAGTCTCGAAGCACGGGAGGGACAGTCGATTGCTCTTGTAGGTCATACTGGCTCCGGGAAAAGTACAATTATTAATCTGTTATGCCGATTCTATGATCCGGTTGGCGGAAGAGTGTTGATTGACGGTCAGGATATCCGTGATTTTACATTGCAAAGTCTTCGTTCCCAGATTGGCATCGTGCTGCAGGATACGTTCATTTTCTCAGGATCTATCCGGGACAATATTCGATTCGGTCGACTGGATGCTACGGACTCGGAAGTGGAAGCCGCAGCAAAAGCAGTGTATGCTCATGACTTTATTACATCCCTTCCAGATGGCTATGACACGCAAGTAGAAGAACGCGGTAACGTGTTATCCATGGGTCAGCGTCAGCTGTTATCGTTTGCTAGAGCTTTGTTAGCCGATCCTCGTGTACTGATTCTTGATGAGGCTACTGCCAGCATCGATACAGAGACAGAGCTCAGAATTCAAGAAGCGCTCAAAGCCTTGCTAGTGGGCCGGACGTCATTTATTATTGCGCATAGATTGTCAACGATCCGTAATTGTGACAAAATCATAGTAATGGATCACGGAACGCTCATGGAAGAAGGCAGTCATGATGAACTCATGACCTTTAGAGGCATTTATTATGGCTTGGTACAAGCACAGTATAAATTTTTAGGAGATGCCGTTTAACTTAGAAAGGAAGAGTTAACTCATGACGGAAGTCCCGCAATTATCTCAAAAATCGTTTTCGCCTTATAACACTTTTGCACGCCATGAATGGGCGAAATTGCGGGATGTTACTCCTTTGACATTGAAGGAACAGGATTTGGCGCAGCTTCAAGGTTTGCACGATAAGATCTCCATTGCTGAAGTGCAGGACATTTATTTGCCGCTATCGAGGCTGCTGAATTTGTATGTAGAAGCTACTCAGCGATTATACAAGGCAACACAGACCTTCTTGAACGACCATACAGCCAAGGTTCCTTATATAATCGGGATTGCTGGCAGTGTGGCGGTAGGGAAAAGCACAACAGCGCGTGTGCTCCAGGCTTTGCTGTCCCATTGGCCGAATCATCCTAAGGTAGACTTGGTCACGACTGATGGGTTCTTGTATCCGAACCATGTGCTTGAAGAACGAGGGTTGATGAAGCGTAAAGGGTTCCCAGAGAGCTATAATGCGCGGAAGTTGATTCGATTCTTGGCCGATATCAAATCAGGCTTACCCGAAGTTACTTGCCCGATCTATTCGCATCTCGCCTATGATATATTGCCGGATCGCAAGCAGACAATCCGTCAGCCGGACATCCTGATCGTCGAGGGCATCAACGTACTGCAGGCGCCATCCCCTAATATGCATAAGGGCAAGATGGTGCGTGAGGTTAATGTATCGGATTTCTTCGATTTCTCGATCTATGTGGATGCGAAGGAAGCGGATATCGCCGAATGGTATGTGGAACGGTTCAAGATGCTGAGAAGCACGGCGTTCGCCAATCCGAATTCTTACTTTCATCGTTACTCCAGCTTATCGGATTCTGAAGCGGTGGAGACGGCAACGTCGATCTGGCGTGAGATTAACCTCCTTAATCTCGAGGAGAACATTTTGCCGACCAGAGCTCGAGCCGATCTGATCCTGACCAAAGGCGCGAATCATGCAGCCGAGAAGGTGAAGCTTCGGAAGCTGTAAGGAATGAATAAATATTAGGCTCTGAAGGACTGTATGGATTGTATGGATTGTTATCTCCATACGGTCCTTTTTTTTGCCCGAACTTACACGGACATGCATTTTTCCCTGCGGCTGGAATAGGCATAGAATCGAAGTCTTGCGCTCGATCTAAGCAGTCAAGGAAAGTATGTCATGTTAAAGGAGGGGACCATGTGCAGATTGTAACCGTGAATCCAGGGGATTCCTTATGGGCGATAGCGAAAAGGTTTGGAGTGAGTTTGGAAGAGCTGATTAGATTGAACGGGATGGAGAATAACACCAGGCTTGTGCCTGGTCAAGCCTTAGTCGTTCCTGTGAAAGAACGGGTTCACGTTGTTCAGCAAGGGGACAATCTATGGAGTCTGGCGAATACGTACGGAGTGCCTGTCGGAGCCCTTGCCAGTATGAACGGGATCCTGAACCCTGCTGAGTTGTACCCAGGAACGCTACTACGCATACCAGGGACCGTAGATAACCAACCCAAGATGACCATTGAAGTAAACGGGTATTTGCAGCCCCGCAGTCCAGAGAATGATCGTAAGATCGTCAAGGAAACGGCGCGTGCGTTGACTTACTTTAGTATTTTTCAATATATCGTACAGCCGGATGGTTCGCTTGTCCCACCCAAGGCTGCAGCGGCGTTAGACGAAATTGCAAAGACGGATGCCGTCCCTATGATGGTCATTACAAACTTTAAAGAGGGTACATTCTCAGCCGAGGTGGCGCATGCGATTTTTAGTGATGCAGTGGCCAGGGAGAAGTTACTCGTTAATATAGAGAATACGATGCAAGCTCAGTCCTATTTTGCCCTCAATGTTGATTTTGAGCATATTTTACCTAGTGAACGGGATATGTACACCGAATTCCTGAAGGAATTGACGGGACGCATCCATGCCATGGGTAAGCTGATCTCAACAGCGCTGGCTCCCAAGACAAGCGGGGAACAAGTCGGTCCATGGTATGAAGCCCATGATTATGGTGCTCATGGCGCTATTGTCGATTTTGTGATCCTGATGACCTATGAATGGGGATGGTCAGGAGGGCCGCCGATGGCTGTCGCTCCACTTCCGCAAGTACGCCGAGTCCTGGAGTATGCGATGAGTGTTATTCCGCGTGAGAAAATTATGTTAAGCGCTCCGTTATACGGCTATAATTGGACGCTTCCCTATAAACCAGGGGGCAAATTCGCTCCAACCCTAAGCCCTCACGCGGCGGTCGATCTGGCGAGAGAAGTAGGAGCCTACATCCAATACGATCCCGTAGCGCAGTCCCCTCACTATCGATATTACGATCAGGAAGCGCGGGAGCATATTGTTTGGTTCGAAGATGCTCGCAGTATGCAGATGAAGTTCAATCTTATCAAACAGTATCAATTGAGAGGGATGAGCTATTGGGTGTTAGGCCAATCTTTTCCCCAGAATTGGGCTCTGCTTGAAGCTAACTTTAATATTAAGAAGTATAAGTGAATTTCCGCACCTAGCCTTTTCACGAGCCCTTTCATGTGAGTATGAAGGGCTTTTTTGCGTTTTTTGTCCCCATAATCCTGTAGAAATTTGCAAATTAAAAACGGAACCTTTAATCTACAAGAGTAGAACTTCTTACTATTCCCATGTTAGATTTGCCCAGGAGGGGTACATATGAATGGAACTCGCTTCATTTGGAGAAGTGTAGGCTTAGCCGCAGTCATTACTACACTGCTGCTTCTCTTCGGATTGGTGTATGCGATTATGGATGTGCTGAATCCAAAGGCCGTCTCGTATATGGCAGAACCGGACAAACCGGAGGTTCAATCGCCGCTCGACCAAGACAGTATTCGTATAGTAGCTTTGGGTGATTCACTGACAAAAGGCACAGGTGACGTTAGTGGCAAAGGGTATGTGCTTAACGTGAAATCCAAGCTTGAGCAGTCGACGGGCAAGCAGGTGAACCTTATAGGCAATTATGCGGTAAACGGCTATCGCACCGAGCAGCTGCTTAAGGATTTGCAAGGTCAGCCAGGTGTTGCGTATGGGATTGAACAAGCCAATCTTATCCTGCTTACTATGGGCGGTAACGATTTATTCGAAATCTCTCAAAATGTACTGAACTCGCAGACCGACGAATTGGACCCGGATAAAGTGCGTCAGCGTATGCCGGAACCTCTTAAACGTTTGGAACAAATACTGACTAAGCTAGCCGAACTCAATCCGAATGCAGCCATTGTGTACACCGGAATGTACAATCCTTTCTTCGATTTGCCGGAAATGCGTTCCGCCTCGGTTCATGTAGCGGAGTGGAATGATGCAGCGTTCCGCCTGTCTCTGAAGTACACGAATATGGTGTACGTACCGACGTTTGACTTGTTCCAACTTAATTTCTCGGATTACATGTACACCGATCACTTCCATCCTAACCAACAAGGATATGAACGTATTGCTGAACGGATCGTTCAAGCTATTGAATAGGGTTTATGCTTGGTAATGCTTCGTTATGGATTAAGGAGGAGAACGGATGACGGATAGAAGCACTGCTGTATTGACGGTCAAAAATCTCAAGAAGAAGATCGGCAACCGCCTCATTATCAAGGGAATATCGTTTGATGTTGGCAGGGGGGAAATATTCGGCTTTCTTGGCCCCAACGGATCAGGAAAAACGACTACGATTCGGATGCTGGTCGGTTTAATCAAACCTACTGAAGGCTTGATCCAAATATGCGGCTACGATATTCATAAGGAGCACAATGATGCGTTAAGTCAAGTTGGCTGTATCGTGGAGAATCCGGAGCTTTACACTTACTTGACCGGGTGGGAGAATCTGGAGCATTTTGCCCGCATGCTGCATGGGGTAGATGAAGCAAGGATACATGAAGTTGTTGCCACAGTCGGGATGGATAAACGTATTCATGATAAGGTCAGGACGTATTCGCTTGGGATGCGCCAGCGACTTGGGATTGCTCAAGCATTGTTGGGGAGGCCTAGCTTGCTGATATTGGACGAGCCCACGAATGGTCTGGATCCGCAAGGGATCAAGGAAATGAGGGAGTTCATTCGACAATTGGCTGAGCAAGGGCTAAGTTTGTTCGTCTCCAGCCATCTGTTAAGCGAGATTCAGCAAATGTGCGATCGGGTTGCCATCATTAGTCATGGCGAGGTTTTGGCAGTGGGCGGCGTGAATGAATTGCTTCTGCAAGCTGGAAGCCGCGTGATATGGGATCTGGAACCGATTGAACTGGCGATTCAAGTGTTTCAAGCCGAGACGGGCATTCAGCTTCTCAGCTCAGAAGGACCGATTACCACACAGCTTGATGATGCCAACCGAATACCGGACATTAATGCCAAATTAGTCGCTGCACAGGTTCAAGTATCTGGTATTCAAGTGAAAAACCCGACATTAGAAGAGTTATTCCTGAGGATGACGGAGGGCGAGAAAATTGACTAGTCCCCAAATCGGTCTATATCCATTAGTACAGAATGAAACGATAAAGATCATGAAGAAACGACGATTTCTGGTCGTGTTGTTAATATTGGCTGCCCTTATTCCTATTTTCACATATGCCCAAATGAAAGTAGCTCAGAACAACCAGAAGCAATTCGGTAATCAGGATTGGCGCCTGGTGAATCAGCAGAAGATTAATGATTACACCAATCGTATTGGAAGCAACAGAGTTCCGGAAGAATGGAAGAAGTTCATGCAAGTTCAGGTTCGGGTGCTGCAATACTACTTGGACAAAAATGTGAATCCGGAAACTCCCAATGGAGTCACGTTCACGGTCGGGTTTTTGCGGAATGCCGTAGGGTTGTTCATCCCGCTTATGATTATGGTGATCGCTTCCGATCTAGTCTCTTCCGAGCATTCGACCGGAACCATTAAACTGCTGTTAACAAGGCCTGTGCGGCGATGGAAAGTTTTGCTCAGCAAATATATCGCCATGCTGTTCTATGTATCGCTTACCGTATTTGCAACCGCGGCGATGTGTTACCTCATTTCTGGGCTAGTGTTCGGATACGGAGGGTGGAATATACCGATTTTTAGCGGGTTCAAGGTTATTGGCACTGAAGTGGATTTCAGCAAAGTTCATCCTGTACCGCAGTGGTTATTCCTCATTATGGAGCTGGGACTGGTATGGGTATCGGCGCTTGTCGTTGGCTGTATGTCGCTAATGATCTCGGTGCTCGTGCGAAGCACAGCAGCAGGCATGGGCATTATGCTAGCGGTGCTCATTGCAGGTACAATTCTGAGTAATATGGCTTCCTCATGGGAGACAGCCAAGTACTTATTTATGGTCAATTTGCAGCTAACGGATTACCTGGCGGGGACGCTTCCACCGATTGAGGGGATGAATTTGGCCTTCTCTTTGAACGTCTTATTGGTGTGGACTGTGGCAGCAATAGCGGTCTCTTTCTGGAGCTTCACGAAAAAAGACGTATTAAATTAATTGAAAACGATGATATAATGCATAATATGTTACAACTTTGCTGAATGGGGGCATAAGGATGGCCGAACAAATGGATTTGTTTTCCGGGCCGGTCGCGCAGGTTAACGCTCCTTCAGGCTACGATGCTGATGATATTCAAGTGCTTGAAGGCTTAACCGCAGTCCGCAAAAGACCGGGAATGTATATAGGCAGCACCAGTGCTTCCGGTTTGCATCATCTGGTATGGGAAATCGTAGATAACGCGGTTGATGAGCATCTGGCCAAGTTTTGCTCCAAGATCGACGTAATCATACATAGAGATCAATCGATTACCGTTAAGGATAATGGACGGGGGATCCCGACCGGCATGCACAAGACAGGTATACCAACACCGCAAGTCGTATTCACGATGCTGCATGCTGGAGGAAAGTTCGGCGGCAGCGGGTACAAGAAATCCGGCGGGCTGCATGGTGTCGGTGCTTCCGTAACGAATGCGCTCTCTGAATGGTTAGAGGTTGAGATTAATCGTGACGGTAAGGTACATCGTCAGCGGTTCGAATTTTGGATCGACGCATCGGGTAAAGAGCATGTGGGTGAGCCTACTACAAGCTTGGAAGTGATCGGGAATACGAACCGGACTGGCACTAAAGTTACGTTCAAGCCGGACAAGCGGGTATTCCAGACAGGAACTGCAGTTAGCTACGATACGTTAGCTGAACGGCTGCAAGAGATTGCTTTCTTGAACTCGGGCCTGCAGGTGACGATCAAAGATGAGCGTGCCGATAAACAGGAGTCCTATCAGTATGATGGCGGCGCGAAGCAATTCGTGCAATTCCTCAATGAAGATAAGACCGTCATGCATGAGGTCATTCATTTTGCAGCCGAGAAGGATGACATCGAGGTGGAAGTTGCTTTCCAATACAACGATGGTTATACCGAGACTATTGCATCCTTCGTGAACTCGATACCGACACGCGGCGGCGGCACACATGAAACTGGTTTCAAGACGGCCTACACCAGGGTTATGAACGAATATGCCCGTAAAGCAGCGCTCCTGAAGGAAAAGGACAAGAATCTGGAGGGTGTTGATCTGCGTGAAGGTATGATGGTCGTGATCAACATCAAGATGGGCGAAGTAGAATTCGTCGGTCAAACGAAGGATCAATTGGGAAGTGCATCAGCAAGAAGTGCTGTCGATGCAGTTGTATCGGAGCAGATGGATGTGTTTCTTGAAGAGAATCCACAGGTAGCCCAACAATTGTTGAAGAAGGCGGTTCAATCTGCAAAGGCTCGCGAGGCCGCTCGTAAAGCACGCGAAGAGGTGCGTAACGGGAAAAAGGGGAAAAGTGAGAGCTCGAATCTGAACGGTAAGCTCACACCAGCTCAATCCAAGGATCACGCTCGCAATGAACTATTCATCGTAGAAGGTGACTCTGCAGGCGGTTCAGCCAAGCAAGGACGCGATTCCCGTCATCAGGCTATTTTGCCGCTCAAGGGCAAGCCGATGAATCCTGAGAAAGCCAAGCTGATCGACATTCTCAAGAACGACGAATACAAAGCGATTATTGCTGCGATTGGTGCAGGGGTCGGCTCAGAATTCGAAGCAGAGGAGAGCAATTACGGGAAAATCATCATCATGACAGATGCCGATACGGACGGCGCACATATTCAAGTGCTGCTGCTCACCTTCTTCTATCGCTACATGAAGCCATTAATCGATAACGGCCTTGTCTACATCGCCCAACCACCGTTGTATAAGGTTACCAAGAAGGCTGGAAAGAACAGTACCATGCGGTATGTATACTCGGATGAACAGCTGAATGAAGTGACCAAAGAGCTAGGTAAATCCATAGAGCTTCAGCGTTACAAAGGACTTGGAGAGATGAACCCGGAGCAACTATGGGAGACGACGATGGATCCAGAGCTTCGCACTTTGTTGCAGGTGCAAATTGAGGATGCAGCCAAAGCCGAGCGTCGAGTTTCTACCCTGATGGGTGATAAGGTTGACCCGCGTAAGCGTTGGATTATCGAGAATGTAGATTTCACGGAGTATGTAGAGTAGGCCGCGGTAAAATTTTATGAGGTGATGAGAAAGAATGAGTTTATCGGAGAAGTTTTTACCTGCGTTTCTGGAAGAAATCGTTGGAGACCGATTCGGTCGCTATTCCAAATATATTATTCAAGACCGTGCTATACCAGATGTTCGAGACGGCCTTAAGCCTGTGCAACGGCGTATTTTGTACGCGATGTATGAATCCGGCAATACACCGGACAAGCCTTATCGCAAGTCCGCCAAAACCGTAGGCGACGTCATGGGGAACTACCATCCGCATGGAGATCAATCCATCTATGACGGCATGGTCCGTATGGCGCAACCATGGAAAATGTCCCATACCCTGATTGATGGTCATGGGAACTGGGGCTCGCTTGATGATGACCCGGCAGCGGCTATGCGTTATACAGAAGCGCGGTTATCCCCTATAGCTATGGAAATATTACGGGACATCGAGAAACGGACTGTCTTGTTCAAAGATAATTTCGACAATACGGCCAAAGAGCCTGTTGTACTACCTTCGCGTTATCCGAATTTGCTGGTAAATGGGGTTAGCGGGATCAGCTCCGGTTTTGCAACAGAAATTCCTAGCCACAGCTTACGTGAAGTGATTGACACATGCATAGCATTGATCGATAAGCCGGACATGCCGCTTGAGGAACTAATGACCACTCTGAAAGGTCCGGATTTCCCGACAGGCGGCATTATAATGGGCGAAGAGGGGATACGGGAAGCTTACAGTACTGGCAAGGGACGGATCTATGTCCGCTCCAAGACAGCGATAGAAGATATGAAAGGTTCTCGCCAACAAATCGTCATTACTGAAATTCCATACCAAGTAGTGAAGTCTAAGCTTGTGACAGCTATGGAGAATATCAGGCTGGAGAAGAAAGTGGAAGGAATCGCTGAAGTACGCGACGAGAGCGGGCGTAACGGACTCCGCATCGTTGTGGAGCTGAAGAAAGATGCAGATGCCAACGGGATATTAGCTTATTTGTTGAAGAAGACCGATCTTCAGGTCACTTATAATTTCAACATGGTAGCCATCGTTAATAAGACCCCGATGCAGCTCGGCGTAAAGGCAATGCTTCAAGCTTATATCGAGCACCAGAAAGAAATCGTAACGCTGCGTTCCCAGTACGATCTGGACAAAGCGGAAGACCGAGCCCATATTCTGGAGGGACTTGCCAAAGCGCTTGATATTCTGGATGAGATCATTGTGACGATCAAAGCGTCGAAGAATCGTCAGGATGCTCAGAATAATCTCGTCGAACGTTTCGGCTTCACCGAAAGGCAGGCCGATGCGATTCTGGTCCTCCAATTGTATAGGTTGACGAACCTTGAGATTCATTCAATCGAGAAGGAATTGAAAGAAGTTCAGAAGACTATTGCTTATTTGCGCTCCATTCTGGAAAGCAATAAGAAGCTGATGGGTGTCATTAAACAAGAGATGAACGAGATCCGTGAGAAATTCGGGATCGATCGTCGTTCTGAGATCCATGGCGAAGTAGAAGAACTGAAGGTTAATCTGGAAGTCATGGTTACAGCTGAGGATGTTCTTGTCACGCTTACTCAAGAGGGGTATTTGAAACGCACAAGTCTCTTGTCCTTTAATCGCTCTGGCGGAGAGCTGGAGACCATCGGTCTGAAGGACAAGGATTACGTCAAATATTGGCTTGAAGTAAATACGATAGAGAATTTAGTTATTTTCACGCAAAAGGGCTTGTCCTTCGTGCTCCCGGTTCATCAAGTACCGGAGTATAAGTGGAAGGAGAACGGCACCGCTATTGTGAATGTGTTGCCTATTGCCAAGGACGATCGGATTGTACAAGTCATCCCGCTTAAGGATTTCGACGATCCTGCCAAGTCATTCGTGTTCGTGACGAAGCGTGGACAGGTGAAACGTACGGAGATTAAGGAATATTATACGAACCGTTCCGGCGGTATCGTAGCCATTAAGCTTGGTGACCAGGATGAGGTATTGCAAGTCCGATTAAGCGATAACAGCAAGGATCTGTTACTTGTCACGAAGAACGGAATGAGTATACGCTTCCGTGAGATGGAAGTGAATCCGATGGGACGCTCAGCAGGCGGGGTTCGAGGGATTCAACTTAAGGATGATGATGAGATCGTTGCGGCTGAATGGGTGGAAGGTGAGGAGGGTGAGATTCTAGTTATATCCGAGATGGGATATGCCAAGAGCTCATTGCTGTTAGATTATCCAGTTCAGGGCAGGGGCGGCAAAGGAATGATCACCTTTGAATTCAAGGAAGGCAAGCGGGTTCGTCCGAATGGGTCTCAGCTGGTGAAAGCCTTCTTCGTCAAACACGCACTTCAGCTAAGTGCGATACTGAAGAGCGGGGAGCAAGTTACATTCTCTTCCGAGCAAGCTCCAATCGAGGAACGCAAATCACCAGGTAAAGCAATCGTTACCGTTGGCAAAACAGATCAGGTCGCAGTCGTATTGAAGAGAGGCATCCTTACCAAGATCGAGTAGATGGAAATATATAAGTTGACCTATCAATCGTATGATTCGTAAGGCGGGTCCAGCTTTTCAATCAAATTCAGGAACAATTCCATAACAGCCCACACTGGCATAGGCTCATCCAGCTTATTCAACCATTGTGGGTCTTTTATTATGCCCTCGGTCAGCGCCTTCTTTACGATCTCGAGTTTTTGTGCTTGATCCATACGAATCCACTCCTCGCCTAATTGTTTTGTTGCCGATAAGACATGCTCATTCGTCAAATTATTTGTATATCTTCTGCAATATATGTAAAAGCCTAGCGAAAGGTTATTCATCGGCTCGATTTATGCAATAAAATATTAACGGGATTAACCTTTTATCCGACAAGCAGTGTTGGTATAATGGATATATAAGAACGAATTTGAACGGGAGGGAATTAGGATGCATTCATCTGAATTTGCAAGATTATGGAGTAAGATCAGTAAGGATTTGAAGCTGCATATGGAGACGGAGCTTGCTCCAGGGCTTACTGAAGGTCAGCTGCATGTGCTGGAGGTGCTGCAGGAGGCTGAGAGGCAGGGCACAGGCCGTATGAAGCCATCTGATCTGCTGGAGCATCTGCACACGACTCCTGCGGCGATAACAACACTCCTCGATCGGATGGAGAAGAATGAGTTGATCGTTCGTCAGAGGGATGAGAAAGACAGACGTATTGTATGGATTATTCCTACAGAGCGCGGATTGTCTGAGCATGAGCGAGGTCTGTTGGTCCGTAATTCCTTTATTGACGCACAGTTGGATCGAATCTCCTCACACAACCAGCAGATGCTTGTTTTTTTGTTGGGTAAGGTGGCTAATTAAGGATTCCATTTACCCTTCCCGATTAACGGTCAATAGTGATGCATACAAAAATACCTAGCGAGATATTCCAATCTCGGCTAGGTATTTGTCATAATGATCTTATTTAGTTGGCTTCCCAACGTCCTAATATCCCAGCTGGCATAATCATCTTGGAGGCGGTGATCGGAAGCCCGATCTCTCCGCAAGTAATTTGCCCGCCGAATTTGTTGCCTAACGACATACTTAACAGATTATGAAGAACAGTAGGGGATAGGCCCGTTGTATAAGAGTTAATTAAGAGGAACAACGGATTATCAGACAAGATCTTCGTACAGAACTGTACGAAAGGGAACAAATCATCCTCCAGCTTCCATGTTTCTCCGTTAGGGCCTCTTCCGTACGAAGGCGGGTCCATAATAATAGCATCATATTTGTTGCCTCTGCGTTCTTCCCGCTGCACAAACTTGAATACATCATCTGTTATAAACCGAACAGGCTTGTCCCCGAGACCAGACAGCTGCAAATTCTCTTTGGCCCATTGCACAACACCCTTTGATGCGTCAACATGGCATACTTCAGCTCCAGCGGAAGCACAGGCTACCGAAGCTCCGCCTGTATAAGCGAACAAATTCAACACCTTAATGGGTCTGTTCGCTTTGCGGATTTTGTCCATCATCCAGCTCCAGTTCGCGGCCTGCTCCGGAAATAATCCGGTATGCTTGAAACTGGTTGGCTTAATGTAAAAGGACAATTTATCGTAGGATACGACCCATCGGTCCGGCAATTGACGTTTCATATCCCATTGTCCGCCGCCTGAGCTGCTTCTGTGATAATGCGCATCTGCTTGCTGCCATATGGAAGTTTCCTTGGCCAACGGCCAAATGATGAGAGGATCCGGTCGGCGTAATACGACATCTCCCCAGCGCTCAAGCTTCTCCCCGCTCCCTGTATCAAGAAGCTCATATTGTTTCCAATCGTTTGCTACAAACATGGACGAACCTTCCTTCAATTATTATCTTTTCTATTCTACAACATCCCGGTAACCAATATCCAGTAATCACAAGTATAGACCTGCATAGACATCGAAAATGACTGCTCGCTTGAGTGAAAATATGGTACGATAATCTGTGATTCAAGTGGGCGACGGGCTAATGCATCGCAAATAATAGGGGGATCGTAATGGATCAGAGAAGAAGACTGAGAGTATGGTTTATTTTTGCTATTTTGTTATTTATTTTTATTGGGTTAGTGGTTCAGCTTGGAAGCTCCGGTCCAGGTCCAATAGGGATCGATCAGAACGTGCAAGACTGGATGCAATCGATTCGTACCGATATGAGGACGGAATGGATGCTTGGAGTAACACAGTTAGGCTCTACAACTGTTTTCGCTGCTATACTTCTGATTGTTGGCGGGGGGCTGGCCTTTGCACGCAGATGGATAGACGTAATCATGTTGGTTGCTCAATTGTCTGTTGCTTTTGTCTTGTACAAAGGATCTAAATTATTATTTGATCGCCCGCGTCCTGAGATTGAGCATTTGGTGGAAGCGACCGGCAGCAGCTTTCCTAGCGGTAATGCATTGATGGCTGCCGCATTCTATGGGTTTGCCGGGTTGCTGCTTGCTCGATTGGCTAATCAAAAGAAAGGCATGTCTACCTTAATCCTCGTTGTTACGTTTGCAGTTATTATTATGGCTGGCTTCAGCCGTGTTTATATGGGTGTGCATTATATGACAGACATAATAGCTGGTTATGCTGCAGGCGGTGTATTATTGTGCATAGCCGTTATGCTGTGGCATCGGATCTTGAGAAGCAATAAGTAAAATCGCATAATCCGCGCATACTAGAGGTATCTCTAAATTTTTGGAGGCCTCATGCGCGGACGTGTCTTATTGATTGAAGATGAAGATAGAATTGCCAGGGTGTTGGAGCTGGAGCTCCAGCACGAACAATATGAAACTGTTCGAGCAGCGGACGGTCAAGCAGGTCTAGAGCTTGCTCTCGCGGAAACATGGGACATTATTCTTCTGGACATAATGCTTCCTAAGCAGGATGGTCTAGAAGTATTGCGTAACATAAGAGAACAGAATTGCACAGTGCCTGTTATTCTTTTGACTGCAAGAGATGATATTAAGGATAAAGTGATTGGACTTGATCTTGGGGCTAATGATTATGTTACCAAACCTTTTGCCATCGAAGAATTGTTAGCTCGAATGCGGCGTCTACTGCGTGTGAGTCAAGTAAAGTCTCAGTGCGAGGAAAGCTACGAGCTCGACGGGCTTAGCCTGGACTGCAAATCGAGACGTGTAACAAGAGACCAACAGCTTATTGAGTTAACCCCGACGGAGTACGATTTGTTGTTATACCTGCTTAGAAATGTGGGAATCGTCATGACTCGTGAGCAAATTTTGTCCGAGGTATGGGGATACGAATTTGCAGGCGATACGAACCTGGTCGATGTTTATATTCGATACTTGCGGCAAAAGGTGGATAAGGGGTTCAAAACCAAGTTGATACATACTAGCCGGGGCGTAGGTTATTTCGTCCGTGAGCCAGACTGAGCGGCAGACTATGAGCTTAAAGGTTCGTCTTATGGTGCTCTCGTCGGTTTGGCTTGTGCTGATCCTGGTTTTGTTCAATGTGTTCATTTATTTCTTCGTTGTTAACATTACTACCAAAAGTGAAAAGGAGCTCATGCTGAATAAAGCTAATGCCATCCTCGAAAGGAAGGATTTGCTGGATCCCGTTTTTTGGAGTGATCCTTCTCTGCTTGAGGAATTCCTCGTAACGAATGAGATGATCCGAATTATTGGTCGATTGGGAGCTATTCAGATACAAGTGTATACCGATCGCAAATTAACGGAGAAACCAGTAGAATGGCGCACTTCCTACCATACGAAGATTGTTCATATAGACAAGAAGCGATATCTATATGTCCAGGTGCCCATGCTGGCGGGAAATGAACAAGTAGGGATGCTGGAAATTGGTCGCACGATGCGGTTGTGGAATGAGTATATGGACGTCCTTCTATCGGCTTTGACTATTACCTCACTTGGAGCCGTAGCCTTGTCAATTATCGGAGCCTTATTCTACTCCAGGTTTATATTCAAACCGATCTCCCATTTACTCGCAACGATGCAAATCATTCAAGAGAGCGGCACTTTCCGTAAGCTGAACCTGGATTACACGTCACGTGAGGATGAATTGGGGAAGCTAAGTATTACGTTTAACGGGATGATCGACAAGCTGGAAGATCATTTTCAGCGGCAACAACAGTTTATTGCAGATGCTTCCCATGAACTGCGAACCCCTTTAACAATCATTGAAAGTTATGCGAATATGTTGAACCGCTGGGCTAGCAACGATCCAGGACTGCGACAGGAAGCATTGGATGCCATTATTGCCGAGTCTAAGCGTCTAAAGGGACTTGTCCAGTCACTTATGCAGTTGGTTAATCCCGATCTCCAAGAAACGGTCCATATGCATGCGTTAAATATCGTAGTCTTGATCCAGAATGTGGCTTCGTCAATGGAGCGTTCTTTTGATCGCGAGGTCTCGGTGCAAAGTGATGCCCGGAGTTATTATGTGTCTGGCGATTCTGAGAAGTTGCGGCAGCTTCTTATTATCCTGTTAGACAATGCGATTAAGTATAGCTCTAAGCCAATATCGGTATCGATCCGAAACAAGGAAGGATTCGTAAGTATCCAGATCGCAGACCGAGGCATCGGGATTGAGTCCCAAGAAATTCCTCATATTTTCGATCGGTTCTATCGTGTAGATAAAGCAAGAACACGCCAGTCGGGCGGCGTCGGTCTTGGCTTGGCCATCGCCAAACGAATCGTACAGCTTCATAATGGGCGAATCGAAATTGAGAGCGAATGGGGAGTAGGTACGACGATTACGGTTCTGTTTATGGAGATGCGAGCTTGACCAGAAAAGTGAACAAGAGGCCTGTTCAAATTGAATAGGCCTCAAGGTTTCATGTGGAAGATCCATATTATTATAGTACGCGTCTAGCTGTAATGTAATGCGATTTCCAATAAGAGGAGTTTAGCTTTGAAGTTGTAACGCCAATTCCTTTTTTGTAAGTGTGAAGGAATTTACCATTCCCCATATACACGCCGACATGAGCTATTTTACCTCCTGAACCACCTGTAGAGAAGAAGACAAGGTCACCTTTTTTCAAATTGCTCTTGGATACGAAGTGACCGACTTGTGCTTGGTTCTTCGAGGTTCTTGGTAAAGAGATACCTTGCTTTTTAAATAAATATTGCATGAAAGAAGAGCAATCGAAGGCGCTAGTTATTCCGCTTTTTGCGCCGAATCTATAAGGAGTCCCCCAAAATTTCAATCCCATTGAGACAATGCGGTCTGCTCTGCTAGAAGCATCTACTTCTACAGTTGCAGCTTGTGCTGATTGCGAAGCGAACGCCAGGTTACCTGATAAGGCAATTGTAAGGACAAGTGCTGTGCTCACTACAGGTTTCATCCAACGCTTAAACGATGTATGCATAAATACCTCCAGATAGATTCTAGTTGTAAGGAATAATTCCATAGGCGGCCACCTGAAAGTAGTATAACAGAACTATTTTCACCACCATTTACCACCCATGCAACTAGGTCTAGAGACTCAAGGAATGAAAGCGTATTATTAAAATACAATGAGAATTTGTAACCTGAATTTGATTGACAACCCTTACAAAAAGTGATATAAAGCTCAGAATGAGAGAATGTGAAGTGTTCAAACGAAAGGAAATACAGGTGAGGAGTATAGCCGATGAAAACCTATACATTCGAAGCAAAACTTCTTAAAGATGAGCAGATGGATGCAGCCTACATAACGTTTCCTTACAATGTAGAGAAGGAATTCGGAACCAAGGGACAAGTAAAAGTGAAGGTTGTATTCGATGAAAAAGCAGAGTATCGAGGATCTTTAGTAAATATGGGGTTAGCCCAACATTGTCTGGGTGTCACACAACAAATAAGAAAACTAATAGGCAAAGCTCCAGGGGATATTGTTTGCGTGTCGTTATTTGTCGACAACGAAGCAAGAGTTGTGGATATTCCAGCAGATCTGCAAGAGGGGATTCATACTAGGGGTCTGAATGAAGCTTTTCAGAAATTATCTTATAGTAAACAACGCAAGATCGTAGATTCTATTCTCAATGCCAAGAAAGCAGAAACAAGAGCTAGAAGAATACAAGAAACGCTCGATACGCTCAAAACCGATTAAAGACTTGCTTTTGCATGAACAACGATGCAAGAGCAAGTCTCAATACTAGCAGCATTTTAACCGATCTCAATCAACTCATAACCTAAGTCATATCCTTCAGGTGCTTGAGTTTCTATTTCTACGCCTCTAGGAGCTTCTACACGAAGAATCATACTTCGGTTTGCCTCATCTACACGCCAAGAGACGTCGATGCGGCCCTCTCCAGGGAGCGGAACAGAACCGCGCGCCCAGGTAAGTCCAACAGGCTGAGGAGCGATAGTTACTTTCGTCCATCCTGGTGTCAAGCCGCGCACGCCCAATACATAAGCCCCGAGAAAGTAAGCTGGTCCAGCGGACCAAGCATGACAATGGCTGCGAGTGAGCATCTTTGGATTCTTGTTGTAACCGCTGCTCGGATACATTTCCCAGCAAGTGGTTGCATCATTCTCGATCATAACTCCATATTGCTTACGCATGTCCTCTATAAGCACATCATATCTGCCCAGCTTGACTAGTGTCTCGTAGTAGAAGAAGGACATAAAAGGACTGCCAATTTGTACGAACGATTCGGGCGGATCCATCGTGTAACGCTCAAGCAAATGTGCCTTGGCGCCCTGAGGAATACCGCACAAGATTGCTGTTACTTGAGTCTGCATGCTAGTAGTTGTGGACAATCGCCCGTCTGGATATACACAGTCCACGTAGGCTTGCCGGCTTTCGTCCCACAAATACTGATCAATTGCTTCTCGGAGTTTATCGGCACTGACCATGTATTCTGTGCATTCCGTATGATTTCCAGTAATGGCGGCAAGCGCGGCGGCATCTCTTAGCGCTTGGACCATAATCATATTTTGCGGAGTAACGATTCCATCTCGCGGTTGCTCGAAAGGTGCCCAATCCAGCAGATTCCAACCCTTCATGTAGAATAATCCCCGGTCGTTCACCTTTAATAAGAAATGATCAAGGGTATGCTTCACATGCGGCCATACGGATGAAGCAAAATCTGCATCACCGGTGAATAAATAATACTCATAACAAGCTTTCACCCAGAAAAAGGTCCAGTTGGGGATCACGCTATTCCAACCGCTGGGAACTTGATCCGCGAACAGCGGCGTTTGGAAGGAGGAGCCCGGCACAAGCTTCAAGCAGCGTTCCACAATTTCTTTGGACCCGAATAAGTAGTAATTGACTAACGCTTCATTACGAGCATCTCCGACCCAATAAGCCTGTTCGAAGGTTGGACAATCTACGAAAGTATCCTCCATGCACATCACAGTCGTATTGCGGCTAATCTCCCATATGTCATTCAATAACGGATCGGAGCAATGGAATCTTCCGACTTCAGCTACTGGATAGTTACTCTGTGCCATAGACACTTCATAAATCTTGACAGGTCTTGATGCCCCGCGAATGGTGACCGTTAAATATCGAAGCCCTCTCCGTACAAAAGATGTATAAATTTGCCTGCCTTCCTTGCATATATATCGCAACGTATTGTCAACCTGATACGTATTCTGCCTCCATCCGTCCCTCATGTACTCGAATCCGTACCAATCGATAATTGCACCAGTGGGGGCATCAATCTCAAAGCTGATGTAACCGGACAATTCCCGACCGAAATCAATGACTAGCTCCGTGTCCAAATTCCCATATACAGGAATCGTTGCTGCATTAGGACCAGCTATAACTGCGTTCTGGATAGAATGGGGAACAGGTTTCATATGGCTTTCTGTTTTCCATACACAGACTCCAAACACATCCTGAAGATTAATGAACGGTTGGTTGAGAGGTCTAACCCAATGCTCTACCTGTAATAAGTCGTCGGCTCTAGACAATTGCTTAGTCCGTTCGAAGTCAGGATGGTCGGTTCGAGGTGATCTCTCTTCCTGATGATCGATTAATTCGACTGTATCAAATGGTCCAATCGTGACGAATGGGGAAGAGGCAGAATTCGTGACTGTATCAAGAGCCTTATTACCAAGGTGCTCAAGCGGATTAAGCACTTCGAATGGCTCTGTACAATCCAATCCGATATGGAAGCCATGACCATGACTGTATCCGCTGACATTCATTAGGATGAAATTATCCCCTTGCTGCAGCTCGCATGTAAGGAATCGTTCCGGGATTTCACCCGTGTATGCACTATAGTCGTACCAAATGCCATTAACACTAATTGTATTGGGAATACGCCCATCATCTACCATTCCGATTGTACATGTGGCATGCTTCTTAACATGTATGACTGTTGCCAAATAACCGGAAAAAAATACATTGTTAGCATGATTCTCGCTCTCTGGAACGAAATGATTGCGCAAGTCGATAACGGCAGCCCAAGGAACTGGCTTTACTGCGCTTAAGCTTTCTACACGTACAGGATATAAAGTTTCCTCTGTCAAATAAGGAATATCTCTCTCAACCAGCTTCACCCAGGGCTCCATACCCGCAGGACCTATTACAGCAGCTTGGTCCCAATCGCTATCTTTGAATTGAGATTGGGTCCAACCAGCATCCCATGCTCTTGCATCATTGATTTCGGTGAATGGAAGCTGGCAGGATATACGCGAGGAATGAACGTCGTGTCCTTTATGAATAGAAGTTAGCCAAGATTCGTCCGTTATTAACGGGGTATCTTCTTCGTTCAGACTGATTTGTGCAAGTAACCCGCCGCGACCGCGCAGGTATTGGAATGTCGGGACTCCATAATGCATAACTAACACCGCTATCACATTACATGCCCCGGGAATAAGAAGATGAGCAATCTCGTATTCGTCATAGGCCAATTCGAATGGCCATGAGCGTACAGGACCGCGTCCAACTTGATTGCCATTCACGTACAAAACATAACGAGAATCAGCCGTCAGACGAATGGTTGCCGATTCCGAGCCATGTTCGGGCGCAACAAATGATTTACGGAAGCAGCGCCATTCATTCCTTGGGCTCTCAGGACCATCTCCCCAGATCCATTTTGCTTGCCATTCGGTATCCTCTGATATTACTGTCTTGCTTGAATTAGCCATCGAACTTTTCAACCTCCCAATGTCACCCTCGTTTGTACCAACTTTACAAAATACTAGCTTTATTATAAGGTGAGGAGAATACGAACATGCCTGTCGTTTCGGACAATTATTGGGGTCAAATCGGTCGCGTCAGTAATACGAAGGAGCAATAGAGGATGAAGAATAATCGGATCACCACAACGAGCAGCAGCATGTATTTGACTCAAGAGTCACCTGTGTTTGTGAATCGGGTATCAGAATCTTTTATTCTGGGTCAACACAAGCATGAGTTCATTGAGATGAACTATGTAGTCGAAGGGAGCGGGTACCAATATATCGAGGGGAAGACGATTCCTGTTCATCGTGGAGATGTATTTTTTTTGCCATTAGGAGTATCCCATGTATTCCGCCCTACGACACCTATGTCAGGACGTGATCCATTAATTGTGTACAATTGTTTGTTCAGTCCCTCGTGGGCTGCTGGACTTAGCAAGGAGTATCTGATAGGTGATGGTATTCGTCAACTGCTCATGTCTTCGGTTCCTGAACAGAATTGGCTGCATGTACGAGATCGGGAAGGTGTTCTATATCGAGCGTTCAATTCCATGTACGAAGAGTTCTTGAGGAAAGAGGAGCATTACATCGCGCTCATTCAAGCAGAGATCGTACGTGTTCTTGTAATTATGAGTCGGATGCAGAACGCTCACTGCTCTCAACATATTGATTCTGAGCATGGCATCGAACAGGTGCGAGTTCGGAAACGACATACGGATGAAGCTATTGATGCTTGTGCAGAACAGATTCGCAAGCAGATGGACTGCAAGTTGTATTTGCCAGTCTTATCTGAGAGTGCGGGACTTAGTGAACGGCAATTTCGAAGACGATTTACGGAGCGGATCGGCATGTCCTATATTAGTTATGTACATAAGTGTAGAATCGAAGCGAGCTGTGATCTGCTGCTGACGACAGAACATAAGATAGCTACAATTGCGCAACAGGTCGGATACCAGGACATCAAATTTTTTAACCGGCTATTCAAGAAAAAAACCGGCGTGACTCCAAATCAATTCAGGAGAAATAACGATTAGATGATGATCATAGCAGGTACCAGAATTTGGAGTATACACAGATGAAGAGGGTTTTGTCGAATTTCGTCGAATACATTTTTATTGCAGTTTTTGCTCGGGTAAAAGGGGGTTTCACATGACGGTACTGCGAGAGATGAAATCCAATCAAAGGAATAAGTTTAGTCTTGCTACTCTTCTTACTGGACTGGTTTCCCTTACTGTTATTCTCACATTAACGATTCTTATAATTGCATCCTATCAGTCTAATAAGCAAGCCCTTCACGACACTACGCTTACTTTGAACTATTCCTCTGCTACGAAGATGAGTCAGACTATGGATTCTTTATTCAAATCCATGCGGAGCAGCCTGAAATACACAGTGGCAACTTTATCGAACAGCAGACATTTTTCGAGTGAAGATATGCTGCAGCATTTGGAATTAGCCCGGAACAATAGCAACTATTTCAACTCCCTTGTTGCTGTTGATGAGAATGGGATCGTCCGCAGTGTATCGCCTCAATCTGCCGGCAGTATAGAAAGAACAATAACAACAGAGGCTGCCAAGGAAGCTCTTGCTCTCAGGAAATCCTATTTATCTAGAGCATACTATTCAGCAAACGGAAGACTAATCGTGTTTATGAGCGAACCTCTATTCGATGGGAGCGGGACCTATCGCGGGTTTCTTGGAGGAACCATTTATTTGCAGCAGGATAATATTCTGAATATGATTTTTGGGAGCAATAACTCAGAAGAGACCGGTTCCTATATGTATGTAGTGGGATCAGATGGTTATTTATTGTTCCATCCCGACAAAAGTCGGTTAGGTGAAGATGTGAACGCCAATACAGTGGTCCAGAAGCTCGTACAAGGTAAAAGCGGATATGGACCGGTAATCAATTTACAAGGGGTGCCTCTTCTGGCAGGATACTCTAGCGTTCCAGAGAATGGCTGGGGGATTGCCGTGGTTTCTCCTTTAAGTGCGGTGCAGGAACAGTTAAATCTTCAAATCAGAACTATATTACTTTACACATTGCCTGCGTTTATATTGCTATTACTGGCGGTTATATGGTTTGCGCGCAGATTGGCCAGTCCATTCGTATCTCTTGCTAACCTTGTGAGTATGATGGGGCGGGGGCGAGTCAATCCTCCTGAAGTCAAGCATCACTGGAACAGGGAAGCTGATTTGTTGGCAAAGACCATTAGCCTTGCTCTGACGTATATTAATAAACAAACCGATCAATTAACTCGAGATGCCATGACAGACCCTTTAACCGGTCTTCATAATCGTCGAACGCTTGAGAAATTAATGAACAATTGGACAGTAAACCAAATCCCCTACTCTCTGGTGATGATTGATATAGACAAATTCAAAACGATAAATGATACCTACGGTCATCTAGTTGGAGATGAGGTATTAAAGCATCTGGCTGAGGTTATCTCTTTAACGATCCGTTCTAGTGATGAATGCTGCCGATACGGCGGGGAAGAATTCGTAGTATTGCTGGCCCGCCATTCCGCGGAAGAAGCCTATGTCGTGGCTGAACGAATAAGGATCGCAGTCGAGAATAGTGACGCAGGAATCGGCAAGCCTGTTACCATTTCATTAGGTATTGCTCATTATCCGTCCCAGACGGATACTATCGAGACCTTATTCACTCTTGCTGATCAAGCTTTGTACAAAGCCAAGGGTAGCGGGAGGAACAGAACGATTATTGCAGAATAGTTGGAGTGCAACTTGACTATTCCAGATCTATCTCATAAAATGCAGTTGGATATTTCCCGAGGATCACTCTTTCTTTGACTTGCCGAAAGCCCTGATTCGCATGTTTCTTATTTTTATTTCCATTGTGCACGAACACTTCCTTTCTTGGTTTACGTCTAAAATTTATTGTACAAGAAGACTTTCTGTTGTGTCTTGAACATTTTCTAATGAAGACTAACTTACTGGGAGGAATTGACATGCCCCAAGGTTTAGAAGATCGCACTTACTGGATCGAGACCATGAGCACAATTGCAGAGCCTGTGCTTCACCATCTATCCAATCGTACGCTTAAGCAATCCATGCCCATTGAACGTAAGCTCGAGGACCGACATATGTACACTCACCTAGAGGCACTTGGAAGATTGCTTACCGGCATGGCACCATGGTTGGAATCCGGTGAACGGGACGGGGAGGAAGGCATGAAGCGAGAACGATATGCTGAATTGGCGCGTCAAGCGATCGATGCAGGAACCGACCCTTCGTCACCGGACTTTATGAATTTCTCGGAAGGGATGCAGCCAATCGTAGATGCGGCATTCCTCGCTCATGCTATCATTCGGGCACCTCAGCAATTGTGGGACAAGCTTGAACATAATGTTCAGAATCAAGTGATTCATGCCTTGAAGGCCACTCGAACACGCAAGCCCCACTTCAGCAACTGGCTGTTATTCGCGGCAATGATTGAAACGATGTTGTACCGTGCTGGTACGGATTGGGATCGGATGCGCGTGGACTTTGCACTTAAGCAGCATGAACAGTGGTATAAAGGCGATGGCATCTATGGAGACGGACCTGATTATCATGCAGATTACTACAATAGCTTCGTCATTCAGCCCATGTTGGTAGATATTCTGGAAACATTGGGCCATGAAGACCCCGAGTGGGCTAAGATGAAAGAAAAGATTGTAAAGCGCGCCCAGCGACATGCTGCGCAACAAGAGCGTCTGATTTCCCCGGAAGGAACATTCCCGGCTGTCGGTCGTTCATTAGCTTATCGCTTCGGGGCATTCCAGCTGTTGAGCCAGATGGCATTGCAGCATCAACTGGATGCGGCTATAGATCCGGCACAAGTTCGTAATGCTTTGACGGCGGTGATTCGACGCGTTATGGCTGCACCAGGAACCTTCGATGAGAACGGTTGGTTAACTATCGGTTTCTGCGGTCATCAACCGGAGATCGGGGAAACCTATATATCGACGGGGAGCTTGTATTTATGTACTGCTGTATTCTTGCCGCTCGGCTTACCTGCCGAAGATCGCTTCTGGGAGGGCGATGCGGATTGGACGGCCAAGAAAGCATGGAGCGGGCAACCGTTCCCGATCGACAAAGCATTGTACTAATCGAATTGCTAATAACAGAATTCAACATTAAGAACCTCTGGCGTAATATCTCCAGAGGTTCTTGTTATTTTACACATAAGGTGATCCAACGGTCTATAGAGATTAATGTACGGGTAAATTTGGAATGGGGGGATAAATTAATGAATAATTATTACATTCAGACCAAATCCGATCTGATTGAAATATTACACGAGTGCATAAATCAAGGGAAATGGAATGCGGCGATTACAATCATAACGACCATTCAGTCTATGGAGGAACAAAAAAATGACAAGATCATCGTGCCCATAACAGATGAGTAATTTCTCGATAAATGCATATTATCCATGTGACTTTTGTTTCAAATATATCTCTATGGCTTAAAAATAAATAGGCTTACTTAAGGAGGGGACCATAATGCCATGGAACAAAGGGGACTATCCGCCATCTATGAAAAATATGGAAGTGAGAACCCGCAATAAAGCAATAGAGATCGCCAACGCCTTGTTAGAAGATGGATATGAAGAAGGCCGCGCTATTGCTATTGCAACGGCTCAAGCCAAAGAATGGAGCAGCAACCATCCGGATCATACCGATGATCATGATTCTAACCGTAATCAACTTCGAGCCAATATTCACGTCGTCCCCAGGGACGAGCAGTGGGAAGTGAAAGAAGAAGGGAAGGATCAGCCTCTTTATCATTCAGACACGAAAGCAGAGGCAGTAGAGAAAGCGCAAGAGCTAGCTTCCAACAGCAATATAAGCGCCATCATCCATCGCAAGGATGGAACGGTCGAGCATTCGTATAATTACAGGTAAAACCTTCGATAATAAAACGTAAGCTATCGGACCAAAGGAGATGATCTCAAGATGAGTTCTAACAACACACAGACGCAAACCTTTCCTCCGCAGCATCAGACTCATATGCCCGGTGTAGAAACTGAAATGACACCGAGACCTAAATCGGATGATAAGACCTATAAAGGATCAGGCAAGCTGACAGGCAAAGTAGCCATAATAACGGGCGGGGATAGCGGGATAGGCAAATCGGTTGCCATTTTTTATGCCAAAGAAGGCGCTGATGTTGTTATCGCGTATTTGAACGAAAATGAGGATGCCCAAGCGACCAAGCGGTTAGTTGAAGCGGAAGGCAGCAAGTGCTTATTAATCGCAGGGGATATTGGTCAAGAACCCTTTTGCCAGAACGTCATCAAGCAGACGGTCGATACGTTTGGCAAATTGGACATTGTAGTGAATAATGCAGCCGAGCAACATCCCCAACAAGACATTACAGCCATAACGCAGGAGCAATTGGAGAAAACGTTCCGCACCAATATCTTCTCCTTTTTTTACTTAACCAAAGCGGCGATGCCTCATCTGCATTCTGGCAGTGCAATAATTAACACGGCTTCTATAACAGCCTATAAGGGAAGCCCGCAATTACTGGACTACTCTTCAACGAAAGGTGCCATTGTAGCCTTTACGCGTTCATTGGCCATGAATCTTGCGGATAAAGGGATTCGCGTTAACGCTGTTGCTCCAGGCCCTATATGGACACCGCTTATCCCTTCAACATTTGATGAACAAAAGGTTGCAACTTTCGGTTCAGATACACCAATGAAGCGAGCAGGCCAGCCGGAAGAATTGGCACCGTCTTACGTATTTCTGGCTTCGGATGATTCTTCCTATATGTCAGGGCAAGTTCTTCATGTGAATGGCGGAGAGATCGTCAACGGTTAACTATATTACACATATAAAAACCTTTCTCGTCAGGGGCGAAAAAGGTTTTTATGTGTGCGGCTATATTTGGATTATGATAGGAAGAATCATCGGCCGTCTTTTGGTCTGAGTGTATACATATTTACCGATTGCTTCTTTGATCGTTTGTTTGTAAGTCCCCCAGGGACTAGCATTGGATTCCAGCAATGTATTGACCGTAGCTAACGTGATTCGATTTAACTCAACCATGAGATCCTCTGACTCTCGAACATAGACAAAGCCTCGGGATATGATGTCAGGTCCTGACAATACCTTGCTTTCCGTCTTACTGAGTGTGATTACGACAATGAGAATCCCGTCCTCAGACAAATGCTTGCGATCTCGCAGAACGATATTGCCAACATCGCCGATGCCTAATCCATCTACAAGAATATTCCCTGTTGACACTCTCCGAGATTGAAGGGCAACTTGATTCTCAATTTCAACAACATCACCGTTATTAATTATAAAAATGTTATCTTTGTCGACTCCTACCGATTCTGCTAATAACGCATGCATATGGAGCATTCGATATTCACCGTGAATCGGGATGAAGTATTTGGGCTTCATTAAGGTTAGCATTAACTTCAGCTCATCCTGGCTGGCATGACCGGAAACGTGCATGCCGGTAAGCGTGCCGGAGCCATATATAACTTTGGCTTTCAATTGAAAAAGATTATCCACGATGCGGGCCACATTTCGTTCATTGCCTGGGATAGGCGTTGCTGCAATAATAACCGTGTCTCCAGGCAGCACTTCTACTTGCCTATGGTTAGAGCTAGCGAGACGGGATAGTGCCGCCATCGGTTCTCCTTGACTCCCTGTACATAGAATAACAACCGTTTCTGGTGTATATCGGTTCACTTCACTTGCATCGATCAGCATGCCTTCAGGGATGTTCAGGTACCCTAAGTCCAATGCAATAGTTACCACATTGACCATACTGCGGCCTAGTAGGGCGATTTTGCGATTAGTCTTCCCAGCAGCGTCTATCACTTGCTGGAGTCGATGAACATTAGAAGCGAATGTTGAGATGAATATTTTCTGCCGGGCTTTGATAAAAGCTTCTTCAATATGCTCACCCACTAGACGCTCAGATGGGGTAAAACCAGGTCGTTCCGCATTCGTGCTTTCTGATAACAAGGCCAGGATCCCGTTTTTACCTATGTCAGCCATTTTATGTATATCCGGATATTGCTCATTCACTGGGGTAAGGTCGAATTTGAAATCGCCAGTATGTACTACCGTTCCCTCAGGCGTGTGAAAGGCTATGCCGAGGCAATCGGGGATACTGTGATTCGTACTGAAAAAGCTAAGCGAAATGGCACCTAGCGTAATTCGGGTGTCTGAGTTGATTTGGTTCAATTCAGTCTGCCTAAGCAGTCCGTGTTCCTGTAACTTATTCTCGATTAAACCAAGTGTTAGACGTGTTCCATACACCGGTATATTCAACTGCTTCAGGATATAGGGAATGCCCCCGATGTGATCTTCATGTCCGTGTGTGACAATCATTGCTCTAACCTTACTCGCGTTCTCCAATAAGTAGGATATGTCGGGGATAATCAGATCGATTCCAAGTAAATTCTCATCAGGAAATTTAGAACCGCAATCCACGACAATGATATCATCCTTATATTGAATCACATACATATTTTTGCCGATTTCATTTACCCCGCCCAGAGCGAGAATTGCTAGTGCACTTGCCGATGCGCTCATTCTAAAACCCTCCTTGTTGATAATTGAGTACCGTGAGAAGAAGAGATAAGGTGAATAATAAACAACAAAACGCCCGCTAAGTAAGCAGACGTTTTATGAGAGAGGGGGAGGGCGCTTTCAAATAAACCATTCCCGTCCCGTGTACATATTTGTGGCTGCTAGCTATGTGCGTTCACGGTCACGATTCTTTCCTCTTAAACCCGTTAGCCCGATCAATCCAAAGAGACCAATCCAGCCCCAGTTAAAAGGCCTGTTACCTGTTGTTGCGTAGGTTCTGAGATGGGTCGGGTTCGAACCCGTTCCATATCCTTGAGTACCCATATCGCGATTGCCATCGGTCAATAGAGCACCATCTTGCGGAACAGAATGATCCATAGTTGCACTGTGATTAGCTCCTGTAGTACTTGTAACTTCAGCAACTGCAGTGAAGCAGAACAACATGGAGACACAGGCTAATATGAAGTAAATCGAAATCATTTTTTTCATTCCAATACACCCTCGCTTTCGACTAGTAGATTTAGACAACATTGTTTTCCCCTTACTTTAAGGGAATTATTCATCCTGAAAGAAAAATCACAAAAAAAAACACCAAACCTTAATGCTGCTTAGGTTTGGTGCTTCTCCAGATCCCTTATTTAAACCAACCTTTTTCCTTGAATCGCACGATAGCTTCAATCCTGTTGCTCACATTCAATTTATCCAAGATGACCGAAATGTAATTTCTAACGGTTCCAGTTGTAATATATAGCTCACCGGCTATTTCCTTCGTGTTTTTACCATCGGCGATCAAACCGAGAACTTCCTGTTCTCTTTCGGTCAATGGATTCTCTTCACCATAAGCATCATCCACAAGCTCGGAGGCAAAGATTCGCCGTCCCATCATAACACTTCGAATAGAATCAGCAAGCTCTTCGATTGGACTGTCTTTTAACAAATACCCGCGCACACCGCCTTTGAGTGCTCTCTCGAAATAACCGGTTCTTGCGAATGTTGTAAGAATGATGACTTTACAATCGAGTTTTTTTAGCTCCTCTGCTGCTTCGAGACCGCTTTTTACCGGCATTTCGATATCCATCAAGCAAATATCAGGCTTGAGACGATGAACAAGCTCAATGGCTTCCTCGCCGTTTGCCGCTTTTCCTACGATCTCCATATCCGGTTCCAGATTAAGCAGGGAGGCAAGAGCGCCAAGCAACATCCGTTGATCCTCGGCAATGACGATACGTATCATATTTTGGCCTCCTCCAAGGGCTGTTTGACAGCATTCGGCACCTTCATGACGATGGTGAAACCGTTCTCCGAACTAATTTCCATGCTTCCATTAACGAACTCGAGCCTTTCTTTCATGCCTCGCAATCCATTTCCTCTTACATATCCGGTAGCCTTATTCATTCCTACACCGTTATCAGTCACGGTTATGACCACATCGGCACGGTTGGATTCTATGTTAACGGAGCATATGGAAGCACCGCTATGTTTTACGACATTCGTTACTGCTTCCTTCAGGCACATCCCTAACACGTTATCGTTCAGTAAGGAAATATCAGTCAGCTTAGGATCGCCTTCTAGAATAAATTCAATTTGCGCAGCCTTCAAGATTTGTTGAATTCGGAACATCTCATCCTCGAGCCGCATTCCCCGCATGTGGGTCACCATCTCCCGGACCTCTTTTAACGCAGTTCTAGCCGTTTGACGTAATTCATCGAGCTCTACAAGCGCCTTATCCGGCTGTAACTTCATTAGCTTTCTTGCCAAATCCGTCTTTAGCCCGATGAGAGAGAGCTTCTGTCCGAGGGTATCATGCAAATCGCGAGCAATCCGCTGACGTTCCTCGAGCTTGACCAAGTCAGAAATTCGCTTGTTCGCATCCTCAAGCTGTCCCTGTAGTTCCTCGCGTCTATTGCGATTAAAAGTATTAAGCGGGAGCAGAATCACCGCGATTAAGCTAATTAGCACGAATGGGAATTGCGTGACCAATAAGGCGTTTTTGGTGACGAAGCCATAATTGATCGTTGCAATAGAGCTGACTAATTGGATGGTATACAGCGTGTAGAAACCTGGCCGACTTCGGATATTACCTATAAAAAAAGCGAGAAACAGCGAAAAATATACGTAGCCGAAAACGACCGTCATTGCTAATGAAATCCCGATCTGCATGCTAGTCCAGAAATACACCTGCCAGCCTCTGGAGATGAAGGACAACACATAACAGATGAAGAAAACAAGAATCATCGATATGCCTATCACGACTTGCTGCATCGATGAGGACCGGAATATAAAATAAAAAGGAAGGATACAGAAGACGACCCATACATACGGGCTGAGTCCCGTATTCTTATGAAATGTCTGATACCATTTTTGGATGGCTGTTCCCTCCTTGCTATGTCTTTGCTTTGTATTCTATTGTATCACAATTGCTGGTTATGAATTTATTTGCTGTCCATTGCAGGACGGATAGACGGTTTCGATTGCTCTTGCTGTTGCTTAAGTTTGCGAAGGGTTTGCTTAATTTCCCGGAAGCTGACAAACTTTTTATTCTCCTCATCCCATAGGCGGAAGTTGAGGGATTTCAGGCTCGTGCGAATGTCGATTGTCGTCGCCATCTGTAAGGGAGGTGTCGCGTTATGAGCCTTTTCAAGTTGATAGTTCGGCACTCTAGGATTCAAGTGATGCACGTGATGAAATCCAATATTACCGGTGATCCATTGCAGCACCTTTGGAAGCTTGTAGTAGGAGCTGCCGTCGACTGCTGCTTTTACATAGCTCCATTCTTCTTGATTCTCGAAATACGAATCCTCGAATTGATGTTGTACATAGAACAACCAGATGCCTGCTAACCCGGAAAAGAAAAAGACAGTGCCCTGAACCATTAGAAATGCTTGCCAGCCAATCGCCCAACAGAGCAATGTGTACAATCCGACTAGCGAAACGTTGGTAATATAAGTATTGATCCGTTCCCGGCGTCTTACGTCTCTGCGGTTGAAACGGTAATCAATCAAGAATATAAAGATCGGTCCGATCCCGAACATGACTAACGGATTGCGATAGAAACGATAAGCGATGCGGCGCCAGAGCGAAGCGGAAGTGTATTCATTGACCGTCATAATCCACATATCGCCAATACCTCGTTTGTCGAGATTGCTGCTGGAGGCATGATGGATGGAGTGAGTAGCTCTCCACTGATGATAAGGCACCAACGTCAATACACCTGTTATGGTCCCAATAATTTCGTTAGCAAGTTTACTTTTGAAAAAGGATTGGTGACAGCAATCATGGAAGATGATGAAGGTCCGGATCACAAATCCGGCTGTTACTACCGCTATTGGCAGTGTAAGCCAATAAGATACAGACAAACTATAGTAAGCTGCCATCCAGAGCAGTACCAATGGTAACAGCGTATTGATTAGCTGTTTGACACTTGTGCTTACATTCTGTTTCTCGAAGGGGGCTACGTCCTTTTTCAGTTGCATTTCTTTGGCTTTCGACATAATTTGGGTTCCTCCTCAGATGAGACGCCGGAATATTGAATCCGATCGTCATAGAGCTTGTATGTTACCTCTATTGTAGGGCACTCGTTGGATAGCAGGTAGTCATAAACGTATGAACCTGTATATGACAAATGTCATGTATGGGTAGTTGAACAGCCGCAAAAAAAAGGCATACCGTCAAGCTGGATGCTTGATAGTATGCCTTTATTTGGGAAAAATATTTACGATCTGTTAACTCATCAACTGCTTTGCTTCCATATATAGGACTTGAATAAATTTTTTTGTGTTTAACCGAACACCGGATTGTTTGGGGTCGATGTCTTTTTCAATTTCAATCATTTTTTTGCGAACTTCTGTGAAATCGAAAAATTTGGAGGCGTAATTTTCAAATTTGGCATTGGAATAATCGGTCAAACCGAGTGAAGCCAAATGGTTCAATGCTTGATAAATAACGCGGCGCACCCTTTGTTCTGCTGCTTTCATTTCTTTTTTTAATATTTCCTGAGAGGCTCCCTCTCCTAATTTCCTTACGGCTATCAGCTCAAAAAGAAGCTGGAGGGAAGGGAAGCCTTGTTTCATGGCGCTCTCTTTTTCTTGTGCGTCTAATTCCTCCAGCATGTCTATCAGGTCTTTGCAGCCAGCCTCGCCTATCATACCCAGCTCGGATAATAGAAAATTGCCCGGAGTATGAATGTTTTTTACAGCAGCAGGATGGTTGACCGTTTCTCTTCCTTGACCAATGCCTAAACCCGCTAACGATCGTTGGATCTCTTGAATCGAGTTTTGCAGCTTCATCCGTTCGATGACCTTCTGAATCACTCCGATCACTTCCAATCGGTTGATTGGCTTCGTAATATAATATTCAATACCGAGTGAGTAGGCGCTCCCAACCATGTCCTTAGATTCAACTTGCGAGATCATAATGATCTTACCAAGGAATGTCTCAGCAATGAGGCGAACCGTTTCGATGCCATCCCGAAGGGGCATTAACAAATCGATAAGTAGAATATCTACTTCTTTGGTTGCCAACAAGGGGCTGTTCACATAATATCCGTCCACTGCTTCGCCTGCAATTTCGCCCAAATCCCCATCTTCAATGATTTGTGCCAACATCGAACGAATCGCCGGATCGTCGTCCGTTATAAAAAAACGCATATGATGTCATCCTTTGTTATTGCTGATTAGATTGTAAATCGGAAGTCGAAGGGTGAAGGTCGTCCCGGTTTCCCCGGTACTGCAACTGCGAAAGCTTATCTCACCATGCAGACGTTCCGCCAATTCTTTTACATAATATAACCCTATGCCAGTTGACGGATTCCCCGACACATCATATTTCGTTGTAAACCCGGGTTCGAACAGAGCTTTGTGAATCTTTGGAGATATCCCCGGACCGTTATCATGAACCTCGAACAGGAGGAAGTCTTCTGCACGATGAGCGGAGATTGTAATGGTACCCCTGGCAGTGATTGATTCTACCGCATTGACGACCAAATTATTTAGAAGCGACAGTATGGTATTAACAGGATATAAAGGATGCGTTCCGTTGATAGATAGCTGGAACTCAACCGACTTGCCTAACATTTGGGCATATTTCTGGTTCGTTTTTACCACTACTTCACCTAGTTCATGAATGGGCATGACATCGGTTACGCTCTCACTGGAAATTATGTTAGAAATACCTGCATAGATGCGTTGGTGATCCTTCTTGATTTCATGAATTTGCCCGGCAATTTGCAGCGCGCTTCTGGCCAACTGTTCGCCATCCGTCAAAGAGGGTTCTTCTTTTAATCGTTGGTATAAAGCATAACTGTCTCTTGTAATCCGCTCCGCATCCTGCTGTGTTTTTTTTAATTGAATCGATTCCTCGTACAAGTGGGAAATGAGGACTAGCATTTGTTCATACTGCTGTTTCTGCTGCAGCTCCGCCAATTGTTGTTCTCGATGCTTCAGAAGGGTGAACAAGCCAACGACACAAAAACTGCGAAATATTGCGACCAATACGACTCCGTTAATTTCAGATGCTGTAGTAGCATCAACGTAAGCTGGATGACGCAACTGCAATTCCACGAGGTTGGCTGCGATTTCCGTGATAATCGCTAGTACTCCCATAACGATCGGTCGATGCTGAAATCGATAAATTCGTAACCAATAAAAGAGTAAGGTGTATGTCAAATAGTAGAAAAAAGCGGAGTAATGGATTTGTAATGCCTGGATAAAATATGTCTGATCGTGAAAGATCAAGTCTTCAATTATGCGAAAAAATACGACCGAAAAGGCTGTAATCGTTCCGAATAGCAGGGCATGAACATGACGATTCCACAGCAAAAAAAAGAAAAATGCCGGAGTAGCCAAACTAAAGCGAAAATTACTGTAGAACGGGTAAAACTTGAATTCTCCTGCAAAAGATACCACAACTACCATAAGAAGCAAGATCATTATCTTTTGTTTCAATGAACAGACCATCCCTTGCTTTTTGGTTACTATAACGCAATTTATAAAAATGTATACGTTTTTTGGTTGTAATTTCGAAAAAAAATGTAGGATTTTATAGATTTTGATAGGTGCCATTATAAGATCTGTTTATAGCGTGGTCAATCTGAAGAAAGCGCTTTAAAAATGGGCGAGGTGAAAATATGAAAAAATTCGGCTTGGCTATACAAGTATTAATCGGTTTAACGCTTGGGATCATCATTGGAGCTATTTTTTATGGAAACCCTTTGATTGCTGCCTATTTGCAACCTTTCGGTGATGTATTTATCCGGTTAATTAAAATGATCGTTGTACCCATTGTGATTTCATCGCTGATTGTTGGTGTAGCAGGTGTGGGCGATATTAAGAAGCTCGGGAGGCTTGGCGGTAAAACTCTGCTTTATTTTGAAATCATAACGGCTGTCGCGATCATAGTTGGATTGCTTATGGCAAATATATTTCAGCCAGGTGCAGGACTTGACCAGGAGCAACTCATCAAAACTGACATCACCAAGTACGTCAATACGGCGGAAACTGTAAGCAGCCATGGGTTTGCTGATACATTCGTCCATATTGTACCGAGCAATATCTTTGAATCATTGGCTAGCGGAAATATGCTGGCAATCATCTTTTTTTCCATTATGTTTGCTTTGGGCGTTGCTGCAATTGGAGAAAAGGGGAAGCCGGTCATCGATTTCTTCCAAGGTGTTTCGGATTCGATGTTCTGGGTCACCAATCAAATTATGAAATTTGCTCCAATCGGTGTATTTGCGTTAATCGGTGTCACAGTATCGAAATTCGGGATTTCCTCGCTCATACCGCTTGGAAAATTGATTTTGACGGTGTACGGAGCCATGTTCTTCTTTATCTTCGTTGTGTTCGCTCTTATTGCGAAGATGGCGGGAACTAGTATTATCACGATGATCCGAATATTGAAGGATGAGCTTGTTCTAGCATATTCGACAGCGAGTTCAGAAACGGTACTGCCGAAGCTGATGCAAAAGATGGAGAAATTCGGTTGCCCAAAAGCAATAACCTCTTTCGTCATTCCGACAGGATATTCGTTTAATCTGGACGGTTCAACGTTGTATCAAGCAATTGCTGCACTATTCATTGCACAAATGTATGGAATTGATTTATCGATCATGAAGCAAATCACACTCGTGCTCGTGTTGATGGTAACGTCCAAGGGCATCGCAGGCGTACCTGGCGTTTCCTTCGTTGTCCTGCTTGCTACGCTTGGTTCCGTTGGTATTCCAGTTGAAGGGCTTGCAATTATTGCCGGTATTGACCGCATTCTCGATATGGCCCGTACGGTAGTGAACGTGCTCGGCAATGGATTAGCCGCAATCGTCATGTCCAAGATGGAAGGCCAATATGATAAAGCCCGTGCTAAACAATATTTGAAATCCATTGATGAATTGAAAAATGCGGCATGATGACGTTTCTTGTATTTGTTGAAATAGAAAATTTGGTTGTACTAAGGAGAAAAATAAATCCATGTCAATAGCTAGCGGTGCAAGCACGTATATGATTTATAGGTTGGAGATTGAGAAGGAACAGGTCTTGTTTGGCAATATCGCCATGATTATTGAAAGCGGTGGGGGAGATATTGTAGGGATTGATATTATTTCCTCCAACCGTTCACATACGGTTCGAGACATTACCGTGAACGTGAGTGATCTCATTAATAGTGAACGGATCAATGAAGCTTTGCAGAGATTGGAAGGCGTCAATGTCATTCATGTGTCGGATCGCACGTTTCTCGTTCATCTGGGCGGGAAGATTGAAATCCAGTCCAAGATTCCTGTTAAAAATCGCGATGATTTGTCACGGGTTTATACGCCAGGCGTTGCCCGAGTCTGTATGGCGATTGCCGAGAAGCCGGACAACTCTTACACCTTAACGATCAAGCGCAATATGGTTGCTGTCATTTCCGACGGTACAGCCGTACTCGGACTTGGGGATATTGGCCCAGAGGCTGCCATGCCGGTTATGGAAGGTAAGGCAATGCTTTTTAAAGAATTTGCCGGTGTGGATGCATTCCCGTTATGCCTGAATACAAAAGACCCGGAGGAGATTATTCGCATCGTAAAAGCGATCGCACCGGCTTTTGGCGGGATTAACCTGGAGGATATTTCATCGCCGCGCTGTTTTGAGATTGAAGAGCGCTTGAAACAGGAGTTAGATATCCCCGTATTTCATGACGATCAGCACGGAACTGCAGTTGTCCTGCTTGCAGGCTTGTTGAACGCGCTCAAAATTACGGGGAAACGGCTGGAGGAATGTAAAGTCGTAATTAGTGGCATTGGTGCCGCAGGTATCGCCTGCAGCAAAATTCTGCTTTCCGCTGGCGTAGGTAATTTAATCGGGGTTGATCGGCAGGGCGCGATTCACCGCAATAAGGACTATGACAATCCGCATTGGAATGCTTACGCTCAAATGACGAATCCAGATGGCATCAGCGGCACGCTTTCGGATGTGATCGAGGGCGCCGATGTGTTTATCGGGGTATCGGCCCCGGGTATTTTGCAAGTGGACGATGTGCGCAAGATGGCTAAGGATCCAATCGTGTTTGCCATGGCCAACCCGGTTCCAGAAATCGATCCAGAGCTTGCCAAGCCATATGTCAGGATCATGGCGACGGGCAGGTCAGACAAGCCTAATCAAATTAACAACGTACTTTGCTTTCCAGGTATGTTCCGTGGTGCTCTGGATTGCCGGGCACGCGAGATCAACGAGGCCATGAAGTTAGCAGCCGCTCATGCGATTGCGTCTGTCGTTCGTGATGATGAATTATCAGAAACGTACATTATTCCAAGTGTATTCAACAATAAAGTCGTCGAAAAAGTAAGAGAAGCGGTCATTCAGGCAGCATATCGGACTGGCGTCGCTAGGAAAAACATGCGGGAGTTCCAATCGGAAGATATAGACCCGACATAAGGAGAACAAGTCAGTTTGGAACACCTAGCTTGGCTGGAAAACAGTTTGTTCGGCAAGGAAGGAGACCGCGCTCAGCGCGGTCTTTTTTCAGGTGGATTCCAATTCGGCTAAGGTGTTGTGCCAATCCTGTTCGGTGCCGTGCGTGATTTGCGTTTGGAACGTATCGTCGTTACTGCTCGCGGAATGGTCGGGCTCTGCCTCAATCAGTTGTTCCAATAGACGTTTTTTGTAATAGATCAAGTGGTTCACATTTTCCCAGATCGTATTGGCGGCTTCACCGGAAGGACGCCAGCCGGCTTGGGCCGCAGTCAGACCATTCAAAGCATCTTTTAAAGGCGGGTACCAGTCTTCCTTGTCGTAAGCGTGTGCCCAACCCCGCAGCAGCAAATCCATACTTTTCATCATGTTTCCTCCTTGTACGTCGAATGATACAATAATAAGTGTAACCATCATTTGTGTGTTTGGTGGTTACAAGACGATTTTACCACGGTTCGTTAAAAGAATTCAATCCTATTTTGGAGGTAGTTTTTTTGGAGTCGTTAGCTTTGCAATTTATAAATAGCGAGTGGAGCGATTGGCGGGGTTCGGGCCGCAAGGAAGACCGCTTGGATCGTCCCGGCTGGTTGGAAGCGTTCTTCGCGGAATGGAAGCTTGAAGCCCCAATCCCGCCGGAACCGGAACACCGTATGGCCCTAGGCGAAATGCGCAGCAGGCTGCGTTCCATTACGGAAATGTTGCGTGAAGGCCGCCTTCCTGAGCAAGCAGACATCGATTATTTGAATAGAGCGATGGAGCAGATCCCTTCTTATCCGCAATTGACGGAGGGAGCAGACGGTTTCCGCCTGGATAGGAAAGTCTCTGCCGTAGGATGGCCTTCCATCCTTGGGTTGATCGCTCTTTCCTTCACAGAGCTTCTTGTCCATGAGGATTATCGGCGGATCAAAATATGCGAAAATATCGATTGCAGATGTGTGTATTTTGACGGGAGCCGCAGCCGTACGGCACGTTGGTGTAGCGATACGGAGTGCGGCAACCTTATGAAGGTACGCAACTTCCGCAAGCGGAAAAAAGATTTAGGATTGAACTGAACGGGCCGGGGACATACAATGAATTAGTAACAGGAATCCAATCTAATTCGTCAACCACGGGGGTACGTTCATGAGCAAGCGAAATTTTTCAATGGCCCGATACTGGGAAAACCAAGTTGTAAACCGGCTACCTCAGATGTCGTTTACGGGCAGTAACCAATCGGACTGGAAGCGTTGGCAGGAGGAGGCATATCCCAAATTTCTAGAGCTGCTTGGAGAGTTTCCTGCTAAAGTCGAATTGAACGCAGAGACAGAATATTCCGTCGAGGATGGAGACTTGATCCGGGAGCGGGTCGTCTTCGATTCTGAAGCGTTTATGTCAGTACCCTGTCAAGTGCTGCGCCCAAAAACGATGAAAGCCGACGGCAAGAATGCAGCCATCATCTGCAGCCACGGGCACGGAAAGTATGGCAAAGATCCGGTGGCGGGGATGAGAAAGAACCAAGATCATGAACGGGAAATCCAAGCCGCGAACTATAACTACGCCGAACAAATGGCCAGGGCGGGATTCCTGACGATATCCCCCGACTTAAGAGGATTCGGTGAGCGCCGGGACGGGTACGACCCTTTTCCAGGTCGGGATGCCTGCAACGTCAATTTTATTAAAGGGGCGATGTTGGGCCTTTTTACGTTGACACTGAATATTTGGGACATCAAATGCTGTGTTGACTACTTAGAAACGAGACCGGAGGTTGACTCCAATCGTATTGGAATGATGGGATTAAGCCAGGGTGGTACGATGACCGCCTTTGCAGCCGCAGCCGAAAAACGGATCAAGGCCGCAGATATTATCGCTTATGTGAACCCGTGGGAAGAATTCGGCATCAAGCGTGCCAATTTCTGTGGATCACAGATGGTTCCGGACATTTACAAATACTTCGATACGCATGACATCGCCGGATTGATTGCCCCGCGTCCACTGCTCTTGGAGATGGGAATTTATGACGAGTGCTTTTATATTCAGGACATGCTGAAAGGGTATGAAGGTGTGAGTAATATTTATAAGGCGGCCGGGGCTGAGGAAAACCTGCATGCGGATATTCATCCTGGGAAGCATGCTTTTGCGGGGAATAAAGCATTTGATTTCTTCAAAGCGAACCTTTGAGAAGATGAGGGAACTTACTAGGTTCATGGATACATAGTGAGATGGAAAGACTTATAAAGAAAAAGTATCTACTATTATGTGGCTGCCTTGGAAATAAGCAAATTGAACAAGTTGATTCAAAAAAGCGCAAGCCGGAAACATCACGGTACGTGCTTTTTTGGTTTGTACTATTATTTAATTTTCAAAACCAACTATTGCCCTTACCTTCATTTACTTGTGCACATATATTAATCCAGGGAAGATGTAGGAGGTAGATTAAGTGAAAAAGGTTAAGTACAAGATGGGTAAATTAGGAAAATATAATTTCATGAAAAGATTTAATGCTATAAACGCTTTCCTTCCTGATACTCGAAAAGCCACTAAATCCAATATAAAAACAATGATAGGCTTATATGAATCACTTTACTTAAAACCGGATGAGGGAACAGGAGGAAAAGGGATCTTTAAATTAACAAAAACCAATAACGGATATTCGTTAAGAAGCGGGACTGCCTCTAAATTTTTCAATTCAATTGACGCTTTATACAGTTCGTTTCATGTATTATTCACTAAAAATAAGTATGTTGTTCAAAAAGGTATTGATTTGTTAAAACATAACAATCGAACATTTGATATCAGAGTTATGGTACAAAAGGACAAAAATAAAATATTGATCCCGACAGGTATTATTGGTAGGTTAGCGAAGCCTAAAAAAATAGTAACAAATTATCATTCTGGAGGCACTCCTTTACCCGTAGACATGTTACTTAAATCACGTCTTAAAGGAGACATAAGGAGAAAATATATTCAAAGAATTGAGATATTAGGGAAAGAAGCAAGCAAAGTCCTTGGTAGAAGTTATAGAAGTAAGGGAGCTTTCGGTGTTGATATAGCGATTGACTCTACAATGAAGCCATGGATTCTGGAGATTAATACTGAACCTGATAGGAGTATTTTTAATACTCTGAAGGACAAAACGATGTACAGAAGGATTCTGAAATACTCAAAAATAAAAGGATGAGCGTATTAAGAGAAATATAAATGCTTTTAATCCGGCTAAGCGGGTCAAGTAATAATCACATTCATCATCGATAGAATTGTTCGCAGAAATACAAATCAGAAGCAGGGCATCCTTCTCATGTACGAGCAGGATGCTCTGCTTTTTTGCTGGGCATACAACCATCCGAGCATCGCATTAAAAGACATTACCCCATAAGAACAGGGAGAGAAACTAGGTCTTATTAACTTATTTATGATCGTATATGGAAATCAAATACAATTTTGAGACTTTTGTAGGATTTTACTTGCTGAGAAGTACATATCAAAATGAAGCATGTATAATCGGTTCATGTGGACTCTTATTTTGTTCGACATGTTGAAGGAGGGACAATGAACACAATCATTCAGTATCGCAATACAATCCGGAATTGGCTAGAGGACATTTACGATAAGGGAAATAACTTGATTAAGAAGCATCCGTACCTTGTCAAAGCATATATCCTGTTGTTGTGGGCAGCGCTGCTGTGGTTTGTCATTAGCCTTTTGTTTTTCGAGGGTTCGCGTAAAATGTTGGTCCAGTCATTGTGGACGTTTTATTTACTCATTCAATTTTGGCTGCTGTCCAGGAGCAAGACGCTAACTTGGAAACAGTTTATGGTTTTCTTTTTTTGCGGTGCCTATGTGGTCGTTCCGCTAACAAACATTTCGATTGAACTGATTCATTGGATATTTGGAGGCCGGACCAGCGATGCGTGGAGTATGGCTGTAACCACGCCGATCGTCGAGGAAATTTTGAAGCTGCTTCCGCTCTTGGGCTACTTGTTCTTTTCCCGAAGAGCCAGTACGCTTAGTTTAACCGACTATATGTTGATTGGGGCAGCCTCAGGAGCCGGGTTTCAGTTTATGGAGGAAATGGTTCGACGCTGGACTTCAGGCAGAAGCCTTCCATACGGGCACACGATGTTCGGACAAACGATCCATTGGGAATTTTTTGATTTATTTCCAGGGTATTTTGAAGAGGAATTGTTTAAAGGGCTGATGATGACTGGTCATGCTGTTTTTACGGCTGTGGTTGCGCTAGGCTTGGGAATCGCTGTAAGATGCCTGCGTAAGTACATGAATGGTTACAGTTATGCATTTCCAACTTTTTTGCTCCTATGGGCTATTCTCTCTCATGCCGTATGGAATGGGGGAGGCAGACTGCCGGATTGGATGGATACCGTTAACGATTGGTTGGGCAGCGGGTATTGGGCGGAACCTCTTCTCTTAGCCATGTTATTATTCGCTACCATACATGACTATTGGACCATCAACAAAGTAAGAGGGCAGCTTCCTATGCGCAAGGGTGAGAGATGGCTTCAGCCGTTTTCGGAGCTTGAGGCGATTGTCAGGGCTTTACTGTCAGACAGAGGCCGATTCGGTAGTTACATGTCTTTCTTTCGAGAACGAAGAGAGACAGGATTTACGCTCCTGTATGGAAACACAGAGGCGGTAGAACGTCTGCCCCAGATCCGGGAACGGTTAGCGCAGTATGCGAAGCCGCTAGCTCTTGGACTTCTCTTCGTCATTTTTGTGGTTGGTATGGTTGATGCAGCACTTATAAAGGGAGCACAAGAAGCCTGCTTCGCTTGCCAGTTTGATCAGTTGCAGAGCTGGTGGGACCGATTGGAATGGTACGAGCAGGGAGCTCTGATACTGGGAGCTATTGCGATTGCCATGCTCTTTGTTCAGTTCATGCCGGCTGTAGGATTCGGCCTCACGCTCTCGGGGATTGCGGCAAGCGGCCATGAGATTGCCGGAACCATCCGCAATCCATCCAGACTGCTATCGCCGTCAACAGCTATCTCACTTGGGACGGAGCTCTTGCTGAACCGTATTCCTTTTGGCAGATTACTGAAATTTAAGAAGCCTGTGATGACCCACCCAGGAGGTACACCGGATGCCCGGGGAGATACCGGTGGGATCGGAAGCGGAGGTTCGAGCGGCAGAGATCATGCGGACGACTTCAGCGGAGGTACATCCGGTAGAGGTGAAAGCAGTAGTGCCGATAGCGGCAGCAGAGGGGATGGAAGTAATGCCGGAGCTGACGGATCGAGCGGTAACTCCGGTAAGAACGGCAACGGGAACAGCAACGGGAACGGGAACGGCAACGGCAACGGCAACGGCAATGACGGTAACGATGGAAGAAACAACGGCAACGATGGTGGCGATGATGACAGCGGTAATCATAACGATGGAAAAGACAATGGTGACAGTGGGAATAAAGACGGAGAAGAAGACAATGCTTCTAATAGCGAACAACAAAATGTAGCCGATCCTGAGTTAAAGCAGCAGATGCTGGATTCGCCTTCCAGCGAGAAGTGGGGGACGCTTCCGGACGGGACGAATCAGGGGATTAAGCATTTTGCAGATTACTGGAGGGATAACCCTAAGCGGATTCCTTCCCTCGCCCAAAGACTTGGCGTGGCCCCAGAGGACTTCGAGCTGTCGGTTCAAGGTTTTGAACAATTTACAAATCAGGTTGAAAGAGTCATTCAACAAGGCATCCACCGCAATGTAGACGGCAAGGATATCTATTTCATTGAGGGAGCACAAAAGGCTAAAAAGGGAGTCGTCGTCATCGTCAGAGACGGGAAGTTTCAGTCCATGATGCCAAGCGATCCTAATTCCTTCAACAAGCTGCAGTAATGAAACGAGAAAAGGCAGGAGGTAAAACAGGTGATACAGATGGAGCTCTTACATTTAATAACAGATGGTTATGAAAGAACCGCCCAATTCGCAGCTCACGACAATAAAACGATCTGGTGCCATTTCCTGCAGCATGATGAGTATTTGAACTCGGGAGAGGAGTCGCAAAAACTTCGTACTGGGGAACGGGTAAACGGCCGGCTGTCGATACAATGGGTGACGGATTGTAAGAAAGTTGACGATGAATCACAGCCCGGCTATCGTCAGCCGTTGGCGAATTCCTCTCATATTGAAGCTGTAGGACGGGTGATCGAGGTTGAGGATGAGTATGAGTGTATTTGTGATTTCGGTTTTTTAGGTAAAGCCATTAGCGTGGAATTTGAAGTGCCTGTCGATGTAAAGGAAGGGGATCTGATTCTAATCGAGGGTAGCCTGGAATGGGAACCGAATGAGGAAGAATCATCGGAGTAATTCATTATTAAAACTGAAAAATCCTGTATCCATCGAATCCCCCTTTCGGTTGTTGGAACAAAATTAATCAGGCATAACTACTAGTCAGTCAAATTCCTGTACTTGTTTATAAAAAGCCGCTTAATTGTGGCTTTTTATATTTTTACGAGAGGCTCTTTTCGTAAGAATTGTTGCTAATTGAGAAGACAAGAGATTAACTCTTGTCGAGACTCCGAATGAATGTAGTGACATTGCCCAAACAACAGGTTCCTTGTGGGTTATTAACCTCACACCCACAACGATTAGCTTGAACTTGTTCTCTTATATGGTCAATTGGATGTTGATTCTCCTGAACAGCTTGTATTAAGCGTTCTCTTGTCCATCCAAAGCAGTAGCAAACAGGTCCATCCAACGCACCGTCTTTTTGGAACACCGAGACTTTAAGCATATCTTTGCCAAATGTCTGCACACCGCTAAAATATACAACCTCGCATGACGAATTCGTGCAAAAAGCGTAAGTCAAGTCAGGCTGAATGGTTTCTAACGCTGTTGGTTGAAGTAATGCCTTGAGCGTAATCAATTGAATACTTTTGCACTTTTGATGACAAACAGGGCATTGAGTAGGTGTTGTTGGCTTTTCGGTGGATGTTTGACAACAGCTATCCATTTATTATCACTCCTTATGCAGTTTTGAATGTGCGAACAGGTGTAAAATTGGCTTTCTTACACGCATCCAACACCATTTTGTACCGCTGCGCGTGTTCTTCTTATTATTTTGCCAAGCTGCTAGCTGATTGTTTTTCTTTCCACATCATCGTAATGACAAGACCCATAAACATAATGACAGCGGCAAAGAGATACGGATAGTTGATGTTTACATCAAATAGTATACCGCCTAACGCGGGCCCGACGATATTGCCCAAGCTTGTATATGTTGAGTTCATTCCAGCGATAAATCCTTGTTCTTTTTCGGCCGTTTTTGATAAATAGGTCGTTAATGCTGGTCGCAGCAAGTCAAATGCGAGAAAGATGAAGCAAGTTACTAGTAAAATGGCTAAATAGCTGGAGATCATGGTGGATACTACCGCAAAAAATACGCCAGCAATTAAGCATATCTGGATGAGTTTCTTTTCACCAAGTGTATCTACCATTTTACCAAACATAAACACCTGAACTACAACCCCGAAGATTGCGCTTATTGTAATAATGGTTGCAATATCTTTTGGAGTGAAACCAAATTTATGATCTGAAAACAGACTAAATACTGTTTCATATGCTGATAAACCAAAGGCCAGCACAAACACAATAATAAAGGCAATAATGTATTGTGGATGAAGCGATCGTTTAAGATCAGTTACAAAGCTGGTACCTTTTTTGAGCTGAGTGATTTCCAAAAGCTCCTGTTTGGTTAGTGGCTCTTTTAAAATAAATAGGGATGAAATACATGTTATTAATGCGAAGCCAGCAGCAAAGTAGAATGGGGCACGCACACCCAGCTCAGCAATAAAACCTCCGATACCTGGGCCAATAATAAAACCGATACTAATAGCAGCAGAAATATAACCCATGGCTTTGGGCCTTTCCTCTACTGAGGTAATATCTGCAACAAAAGCAGTTACGCCTGGCATAATAAAAGCACCACTAATGCCACCTAGAATTCTAGATAAATAAAGAACGGATACGTGTGTGCCTAATCCAAAGATCACCTCTGATATACTGAAGAGGAATAAGCCGATTACGATCATTTTCTTTCTGCCAAAAGTGTCAATCCATCGTCCTGCAAGGGGAGACATGAGTAATTGTGCAAATGCAAAGGCCGCCATGAGATAACCCATCGTTTGGCCTGATAGATGCATAATATTCATAAAGGATGGCATAACAGGGACGATAAGTCCGACTCCTAGAAAAACAATGAATATATTACTTAGTAGAATGAGTAAGACTGTTTTTTGTTCTTTCAATAGTTTCTTCATGATGCAATACCTCTCTATATAAAATCATAGCTGTGAAATACCTCTCCAAAAAACAGTCCATGAGGCATTTAATTTATCATTTAAACGTTTTTCATTATTCCCATATGCAAGCTCTAACATGATTGAATCAACTACACCTAAGAAGGCAAGAGTAGGGATGAAGGCTTCATCTTCCATGATGGCTTTGGCATCGATCCAATCTTGAAATTTGCTTTCTATTACAGTTTGAATCTTTATTTCCGTATCGATTACTTCCTCATTAATCGCTGTTGCCAGATGGAGCGGTGGAAAAAAAGACATGCGCAGCCAAAATTTTAACTGCTCGCTCTGTTGAAACAAATCAATGACCAATTGCAGATATCCAAATAAATCCGCTTTGGGATTTTGGGTATCCACTTTACTCAAATATTTTAGCTTCGATGAGATTTCTGCCTCTTTGGCATCTTGTAAAACTTGTAGAAATAGATCATCTTTCCCTTTGAAATGAGCATAGAGAGACTGTTTTTTCATACCTACATTGTCGGCAATTTGAGAAAGAGATGCTCCCTCATACCCATGAATTGTGAAAAATTTTAAAGCGATGTCTTTAATTTCTTTACTTTTCAATAAAATCACCCCTATATTAACGAACGTTCGTCAGTTATTTTATCAAATTTAATTTTTTTATGCAATGTAAATTGCTTTCAGTGAGCAAGCTGCTCGCAACAATTTGGACTATCTGTAATGGGAAGTTAAGTAGCAGAATAAAAACCTAATTATCAAGCGCTAATGTTTATATAAGCCAGAAAACAAAAGCCGCTTCCATACAATCCACCCGAATTACTCGATCAGGATGTTCATTGTATGGAAGCGGCGTGTTCTTCACGACCTTTAAGTTGTTATGGTCAGATATATGGGAAGGCGGTTTTAGCTACCCATTAACCATTATAGAGCAACGTTCAGCTGCGGCAATTATCCGTTGTGCTGACTCATCGGATTGGACTCGCGATCGTAGTGCTTGGTTCTGTGCAATATTCCGTATTATATATGTTATTAATTCTGCTTCCTAATATTGTTATCGATCGGTTTGAGTTGACTCCGAGTCAGACCGGTTTAATGTTTCTTCCAATATCGATGTGCATTGTTATCGGAAGCTTGATCGGCGGACGTGTTCAAGAGCATATTGAAACGAAAAGGCTTCTTCTGGTAATGGGAATACTTCATATGCTGACCGTGTTTTTGATTGCAATTGCCGGGGCGATGTCGAAGTCCGACTGAATGGTCGGGCTTTTTGCGCTTTACTGATCGCCAAAGGGAACTTTAACATTGCTACTAATTCTTGTAAAATAAAGAATTATGACAACAATTAACTTTACCGTTATGCCGCCTCCCCACGCTTTAAGCCAGGATATCGAATGCCTGCGAATCGCGACACACACAGGAAATCAGCCACTCGAGGTTAAGGTGTGTCCGAGCGGTTACCCGGGCATCGTGTTTCAGCTTGCTGCTGATGGAACTGCCGCGATTGAAAGTATTGCAATCCGTTCTGCACAAACATCAAATATTCCTATTTTGTTTCTTCATGGACAAGGGTCTGAACCAAGCATCATGCGCTTTAGAGGCACACCATATACTACGATTCAGGTGGTATTTAAGCCCCACGCTCTGTATAGCGTGTTTGGTTGGGACGCGTCTGTTCTTAACCAAGGCCTAATGGTTTCTGATCAATTTGGCGCGGTGGAGCTGGAGCAACAACTCCTGTCTGTGAACTCGATTGAGGAATGGGTTTCTTTGATCAATTACTTCGTAATGGAGAAAATGAAACAGACAAATAAGCGGGACGAGCTCATTGAGTTGACGCTGGATTATATTCGTGATCATATCGCGAGTATCTCAGTGAAGGAGCTGTTAGCTGTTGTTCATCTTTCTGAGCGGCAATTCCAGAAGCGCTTCGCCCGTGTCGTTGGTATGCCGACAAACTTATTCATAAGGGTAAGACGCGTAAATGAAGCATTACGGATGATGCACTCAGGGCAGTACGAAAAATTGTCCGATGTCGCCTATGCGCTGAACTATTACGATCAGTCTCATTTTATACGCGATATGAAGTTGTTCTCTTGGGTAAGCCCGAAACATATAGCAATGAAGGTCAGTGAATTTCATAGTGACCTGGCCGGGTCTTCATATTTGTAGAAAAGGACGGTTTCGTCCAATTTTATGTCAACCATTTCGGGTAAGATCAGGTTATTCCACTAGGAAATAACACTTACCAAGGAGTGATTTGGCATGAGCAAAATTAAAATGTTGAACCGGATATCGATTGATGGTTACTTTGCTAGCCCGAATGAAGCAAATTTTGGTATGGATTGGTTTATCCATGACTCGGAGGTTGACAAGGCAGCGCATGTGATCGGCGGCAAAATGCACACGCTTATCCTGGGAGGCACGACTTATCGAGGTTTTGAACGTTACTGGGTGCCCATTCTGAATAATCCCAATGCGCCCAAGGAGATGAAGGCTATAGCGGAAGAGTTAACCGATATGACCAAGGTCGTGTTCTCAAGGAAATTGTATGCATCAGATTGGAGCAATACCATAATTTATAATGATAATTTGATAGAAGTCGTTCAACAATTAAAACAAGACAGCAGTTGTGATATTCTTCTGCTTGGTAGTGGCTCCATCGTACAGCAGCTTGCTGGAAAAGGTTTAATTGATGAGTATATCTTCATTGTCACTCCCGTTGTAGCAGGCGAAGGCAAGCCTTTATTTAAGGATGTCAAGCAGTTTGAGCTTACTCTGGTAGAGGCCATAACGTTCGACTCCGGAAACGTCGTGCTTCATTACGAGCTTACGAAGTAGGAATGTTTCGCGCCTTACCAACACAATTCCGTTCACTAGCATATTAATTTGGTATTTGGGTAGTGAAACAAACCAATGCGAGGGAGCGCATGGCTTGCCAAATCTAACCCACACTGAGTGCAACCCGGTAAGCATAACAGGTCAGGAATGGCGATTTGCCATTCCTGACCTTTTGGCATTTCCAAGGTTTAAGAAGTAAGCTTTTCCTTTGTGATCTAAAGACCCAGCTGCAAAGATTGATACAGCAGAAAATCCATTCATCAAGGCGTAAAGGAAGTCGACGATCTAAGGACGAACAATTTCTCAGGATTTCTACATGGGTTTTTGATTTTATTGAAGGGAATGCTAAGCTCAATTTATCGGCAAAAATATCCGAAAAAACAAGGAGGTGATGCCCCATGACAACGAACAATAAACCCAATAGATTAGCCAAGGAAAAGTCACCTTACTTGTTACAACATGCTTATAACCCAGTAGAATGGTTTCCTTGGTCAGAAAAAAAGCTTTTAACAAAGCTAAGCAGGAAAACAAACCTATCTTCTTATCTATCGGTTATAGCACTTGCCATTGATGGCATGTAATACTGGAATACTTTCACCAATATGAAGAAAATGGTATAATTATGGTGGAAAATGTCGGTTTCACTAAAACAATGTAATTAGTGGCGGGGGTATGGGTGTGAAGCTAAAAAAAGTGGTGATTAATAAGTATAAAAGCTTTTTACATGAACAAGAGGTTGATATTGACGAGGCAATTACCAGAGTTGTAGGTAAGAATGAATCAGGAAAGACATCACTTTTAGAGGCTCTTGCAAAATTTAATTATTTTGAAAATGTACCATCATTCAAGTTCGATGATTCATTTGATTTTCCAAAGAATGAATGGAAAATTTATCAAAAAAATGGATTGGAGGATATTGAGGTTGTAAAGTGTACATTTCAACTAGATGATGCAATATTAAAGGAAATAGAATCTGATATTGGTAAAGATGTTTTTACAAGTAAAGAATTTTCTTATAGTGTTAGATATAAAGGTACTAACAATTTTTATGGAGTACTTACAAATGAAAAAAAATACATAGCTTATTTACTAGGTAAATTCGAATTGGAAGAAGAAACTGTTACTTCATTAACAAAAGCCACAACAGTTAAGCAACTAATAGAACTTTGCAATAACATTGAAGGAACCGCTGAAATATTGGAACATTTACAACTGAAAATAGTGAGATTTGCTTTTGATTGGGATAATTTACTCAGTGGTTATGTTGCATTTAAATATCTAAAAAAACGAATGCCAAAATTCTGGTATTTTGATGAGTATTTTACCATACCTTCTCGTATCAGTATTAATAAAATGAAGAATGAAATCATAGATTCAGAATTTTCTCTTGAAGAGTTAAACACAGCTAAAGCACTTTTCGAATTAGCCAATATTAATCTAGAAGAGTTAAGTGATGCTGACAGTTTCGAATCTTTTATTTCTGAATTAGAAGCAACGTCAAATGCAATTACTGATGAGTTTCTAGAATATTGGACAACAAATAGTAACCTTGAAATTAAGTTTGAGATTGAACAATTAATTGAAAAGAATTCTAACAATAATACAATTATAAGAGAAGACAAACTTTTAAACATACGAATTCGGAATACAAAACACAGAGTATCTTTACCATTGAAAAATAGAAGTAAGGGTTTCATTTGGTTCTTTTCGTTTCTTGTTTGGTTCAGCAAAATCCAAAATAAGGGGTCTAATCAATATATTCTCTTACTAGATGAGCCAGGACTAAATCTTCATGCTTCAGCACAAAGAGACTTACTTAGGTTCATAGAAGAAAAGCTTGCTTCTGAATATCAAGTAATTTACACGACACATTCTCCGTTTATGATTGATTCAAGTAAGTTACATCAAGTTAGAACAGTTTTTGATTCAATGGATCCGAAAAAGGGAAGTTATATCTCAGATGCAATTGAGGAAAAGGACTCTGATACATTATTCCCACTGCAAGCAGCATTAGGTTATGATATTGCACAAAATTTATATGTTTCTAAAAACAATTTATTGGTTGAAGGGCCTGCAGACTTATTGTATTTTACAGTTATGACAGGGGTCCTTGAATCTGTTGGCCGAACGGGATTGAAGAATGATATAACTATTGTACCGGTTGGAGGTTTGGATAAAGTAGCTACATTTATATCTCTACTAAGGGGTAGTAAATTAAATGTCGTTTGCTTATTAGATACTTTCACCGACCAAAAAGGAAAGCAGAAGGTAGAAAGCTTGATCATGCATCAAATAATCAAAGAAAAAAATATAAGATTCTTCGATGAATTTTCCACTATACAAGGCAACTACTCTGATGTTGAGGATTTATTTGAAAAGGAAGAATACATTAATTGGTTTAACCTTGCTTTTACTGAGTATGAGGATTTACAACTTGTTCAGTTGGATTCTAAAATAAATCAGATTATTCCTCAGGTCAACAAAGCTATTGGTAAATCAAGATACAATCATTATCGTCCAGCTTATAAACTCACGCAGATGGGTTTAAGCGCAACAGATTTTTCTCCTGCTACATTAGATAGATTTGAGAATATGTTTAAAGAAGTAAATAAACTATTTTAACAAACTGAAACTTCTAGACGAAAAAATAAATTCATCGTCTAGTTTTATGCTTTTAAATATCAGAAAATTCTGACATTTTCCATTTACAGTTCATAGCATATTAGATTAATATTCATGTGTGGCTATTAAAAAGGGAAAATAACGGAGGTTTTTTAAAATGACTAAAAACACAAAAACCAATACTCAAACTTTGGAAGTTACGGAACCGAATGCAGCAGCAGTTACCGCTGTCACTAGGGAAAAGGTCGAAGAACAGACAAAAGTGGAAAAAGCAAATAAGCGCAAGAATGGTAAACAAGTTGATTGGTACGTTAAAGGTGAACTTAAACAAGCGTTTCCTTCCATTAAAGCGGCCGCTACCTTCTTTAAAGAAACGATGGAATTGAAGACGAAGCCTTTCACGCCCATCATGAAGTCGATTCGAGAGGACAAGGATTGGAATGATAATTCATTCAAATTTGCTGAGGTTAAAGAAACGTCTTCAACCGAGGAAAAAGTTGAGGAGAAACAAGGTGCTTAATTGTGTTTCAAGAAGGCTCGCTGATGCGGGTCTTATTTTTTTGTCTTTCTTCGGAATCTGGTTTACGTTTTGAAACGAACTATGTATAACCTAGGTGTAAGTTGACAACTGAATATCGAAAGTGATCGAGTCCGCGGCGAAGCTATGCCCATCGAGGTCTTGCGGACGGTCAGCGCTAATCAAAAAAACCAAAATTTGGAGGATGAAGAAGATGGCAAATGTAAAAGCGAATGAGCAAGTTGAACAATTATTTTTGTTCGATGATCAAGAAGTTAATCCCGAAACTTTGGTGGGTGAAGATGATGATTTATTTATGGAAGTTTGTGATTTGTTATCATCTGCCAACAATATGAAAACATTGAGAAAAATATTAAGCCAGATTATTAATACAAAGGCTAAAGAATGCAATGTGGAATATTCTTCAAAAGATGAGTCAACCAAACTAATAATTCTTATTTAGATTTCGAACAGGCAACGAAAATCAAAACTAAAACGGAGCGTGGATGAAAATGAATGAAAACCAACAGGAAGATGTTATTCGAACTAAGGACATTGAAGATTACTTTTTTACAAAACTTGTGGCTGCTGGATTGGTCCCTGATAGTAGCGATCTGGAAGTGATTTCCACCATTATTTTTGACTACTTTATTTATCTTGGTCTTATTGATGAGGAAGTGGAGGTAGTACTTACGTAAATCAAGGGATGAAACAGACGGTAAAGAGGATGTGCTTGCTGAGCATGAATCTTTACTTTTGGAATATGCAAAAAAGAATAATCTGAAATATAGGATATACAAGGAAATTGGAAGTTCTGAATACATAGATGCTCGACCAGAGATGATTCGATTATTAAAGGATGTTGAGCTTGATTTATACGATGCAGTACTTGTTGTTGACATTGATCAACTAGGTCGTGGAGATGATGAAGAAAGAGGTCGTATAAAGAGGGTTTTTCGTGAGTCCAATACAATGGTATTAACTCCAACGGGTAGGGTTTATGACTTTAATAATGATGATCAAGCGATAGTTACTGACATTGAGTTGGTCTTTGCTAACTATGAATATCGGATGATCAAGAAGAGGTCGATCCGAGGAAAGAAACAAGGATCTAAGGCGGGGAAATGGACAAACGGTACACCACCATTCCCATATTTCTATAACCGACTAACAAGAGAGCTTGATGTTGACCATGACAAAGAGAAAGTGTATCGGCTGATGATTAAATTGTTCTTAGACGACTTAAAACCATCTCATGAAATAGCCTGGGAACTAAACCGATTAGGTTTCAAGACGAACCGAGATGCTATGTGGAGTGAAAATGCTGTCTATCGTATCATTACAAGCGAAGTTCATTTAGGCAAGGTGGTTTTCGGCAAAACCTCGGGAAGCGGTCATAAGAACAAACGGAAATCTAAAGGTGTAACAGTCAAAGATAAAAATGATTGGATTGTTGCAGAAGGCTCGCACCGCCAATTAAAGACTGAGGAAGAACACCAACGAATTTTAGCATTGTTGGACATGCGGAGATTGAAGCCTATTGGAACACGTCAAAACATACAGGTTTTATCCAAACTCATATACTGCGGTAAGTGTAAAAAATGCATGTCCTTCATTGATAAACGAAACGGTAGAATTTACGTTAAACCCTGTTCAAAGGCGGATCACTTAGGACACCGTTGTAAGAATAGCGGAATGGATATTCAAATTTTATATGCTCAATTATTCTATGACCTTGAAGCTTATGAACAGCAGTTATTCTCAAATAACAGTGCAGATGATTCTAAGGATAGTTCAATTCTTCAAATGGCCCTTTCTAATAAACAGGCAGAATTGGCTAAAATTGAAGGTGGTATTGATCGTATTAAAGACTTATACATTGATGGGGACATTGATAAAACGGAAATGAAACAAAGAACTGATAAACTCGAAAAGGAAATTCAGGCCCGTAAAGAAGAAATCAGAAACCTCGAAAATTCGCTTGGGGTGATGGAAACGGATCGGACAGATAATGACCGTATAGTAGCAATCAAAAGGTTTAAGGAAGCTTGGAATGTGGAGGGTATTGATAAGGATGAGTTGAACAAATTAGCTAAAATGATTATAGATCGGATTGAAGTAATTCGTGATGGTGGTAACATTCAATTAAACATTCAGTTTCTTTAAAATAAGTGGTGGATCACTATATCCAGTATATTCTAATATAGAGTCAAATCCGAAAGCATCGGTCTAAACAGTCTTCGTGCGAAAGAATCGCCGGAGGCTGTTTTGTTGTTTGGTAATTTTTTAATTGTGTGGCAGGGATTTCCTGGTTGGCCGTCGAAAATTGTGAAAGCATGTCGGAATGGAATTACCAATACATTTTTCTGAGGTGAGTTATCTGGAAACAACTATTCAAATAGCTGAAGGTTTAGAGAATGCTTTTCAAGGGAGGAATATTAAGATTACTCTTCCAGATACAGGTAAAGAAATAGCTTTTAAAAAGCTTACTGATTTTATTGAATTTATTCAGAAAGAAGTTGAATTTTGGAGTGCGTTAGGTCAAAATCACGAAATATATAGAAACTATCATCAAATTAATAACTATTTGAACGAAGCACTAAACTATCAATTGAATAACGGGCCTCACGCCATTAATCTACTTACAAATGCCTTAAACATATTTCAACCAAATCAATGGCCTAACCTTCTTTCAATACTTCCTGAGTCAAAAAAAATAATAAACTTGAACAAGACTAATAGTCAATTTGCTCAAGCCTGGTTAGACAATCTTAGACACAAACAATTGATAGGGTATACAACTGATTATTTATCCGGAGTTGTAGATGTAGTAATTACGAAAAATGGTAAAGAAATATTGAAAAAGTCAACTGAAAGTGAAAGAGAAGCACTCTCTGAGATACGAGATTATTATATAGAAGATAGAAAAATACTAAAGGAAGAATATGAATATTCGAAGCATACGATTACTCAAAATTATGAAAAACTTCAAGAGGATATACAAATTTGGCGAGATAAGTTGGATGAATGGGAAGGTCAAACCGAAAGTAATGTAATGGAGTTTTTAAATAAAAGTGAAGCGGAATTTGAAAGGATTAAAGAGTTATATACTGAACAAATGATTTTAAAAGGGCCAGCCTTGCATTGGGAAGAAATAAAAAAAAGCTACAAAATTCAAGGAATAATTTGGGCATCAATAACAGCTTTATTTGTAATTGGTTTCATTATTTTTCTCACGATTTTACTTTATGAAGTTCCATCTTGGGTGGTGAATGCTGACGACAAAAATTCACTATTGAAGAATATAAAAGGAACAGTGCTATTCGCATTAATAATATCTACTATTGCTTACATCATCAGGATATTAGTTAAAATGACTCTAAGCTCATTCCATTTATCTATGGATGCAAAAGAACGGAAGCAATTAACGAACGTTTATTTATCATTACGAAATGAAAAAGCAATGGAAGATAGTGACAGGGGAATTGTATTACAGGCACTATTTAGTAGAGCAGATACTGGGTTATTAAAGGGTGACTCCGCTCCCACGATGCCAGACCCAATGACACTAATAAATTCAGCAAGTGGAAAGTCAGCAGGTATTAAGTAGTTATTACTTTGAATAACCTTTTTTCTACCCCATTAAATGCTCGGGTAAAAGAGAAAACAAACCCATTACACATACTGTGTTTAGCTAACGATTGGTTACTTACACTTACATGTCATTGGAGGTAATATGAAGATTAATGAAAGAGTTAAAAAAAGTAATCCTACACTATGGGAAAACTTCGAAAAGTGTACATCAGAATTTTCAGAAGTAGATGAAGAAGAAGATAGATATAAAGAATTATATTCAAGTAAAGTTAAAGCACTAGATGTAGAATACACAGAACCCTATATGATTTTTTTGGTGTTTGCTCAGCTGAAAAGTTTTACGTACCAATATCAACCAATGGAAAAGGTCTTATATGTAATACCTTTTATATACAAGGGACATTATTGTATCTTTTCAATGGAAAAGTTCGGGCTGAAATTTGCAATATCTACGAAAAACAAGGAGATAATACAACAGTTATTCAATAGGATAAATACTGCAATAAAAATAGCGAATAGATTACTGAGCCCTATAATTGAGGAAACCATTAACAAAGGAGATTTTACTCTAGAAAATAAGTCTGTTGTTCTAAGGAGACGGTATTTATATTTTCGCAACAATGTACAAAAGTGTTTGGAATTTGAGCATGAAAAGCCAGAACATGAGATCTCTGCATTAGTAGCTTTAATGAATAGTCAAACGGAAAAAGAATGGGAGGCTTTATTCAACATACAAGCGATGTTGGATTCCTATTTTAGTTTTCAGGAGCATATTCTTATTTTGTTATTACCATTTAGTCAATTTAATAAAGATGAGGATAACATAACTAAACTCATTGGAAGCGATTGGACTACAAAATTTAATCGAATATTTAAACCACAACAAAATTCAAATATAATGAAGTACTATGAAAATTTAAGGAAAATAAAGGAACTGCGTAATAAATATACCCATGGAGGATTTGAGAAAAAGAACGGTTCGTTATTTGTTCACGTACAGACTATTGGAGCTATCCCGGTAGAATTACCTCAAAGAGAACGTAATGAAAGTACATATTCAATGATACCCATTTACGATATTAATTTTACAGAAGTATGCAAAGTGTTCGATGAGTTTGATTTGTATTTAAATACTTCTGAATGGTCTAGGGCGAACCAAATTCTTGAAGCGGGTATAGATATTAGATATGATATGGAATTCATTGAACAATTAAATATCGCAACTCAATCTGATGAAAGTTTACATAGTTTTTTGGAAATGGAATCGGAAATGTATGCTCGTTATGCGAACATGGATTGGTAATACATAGAGATGCCTAACCCAAGGCATCTCTTTTTCCTATTATGTGTTTTTATCGTCCTCTGGGATATGCTAAACTTGAATCAACAACAAAAGAATCCAAATAAAAAGAAGGTGATGCCCCATGACAACGAACAATAAACCCAATAGACTAGCCAAGGAAAAGTCACCTTACTTGTTACAACATGCTTATAACCCAGTAGAATGGTTTCCTTGGTCAGAAAAAGCTTTTAACAAAGCTAAGCAGGAAAACAAGCCCATCTTCTTATCTATCGGTTATAGCACCTGCCATTGGTGTCACGTAATGGAACACGAATCATTCGAAGACGAGGAAGTAGCCGAGCTGCTTAATCGAGATTACATATCGATCAAGGTCGACCGCGAGGAACGGCCGGATGTGGACCACTTGTATATGCAAGTGTGTCAAGCGATGACCGGGCAGGGCGGGTGGCCGCTGACAGTTATTATGACGCCGGAGAAGAAGCCTTTCTTCGCTGGCACATATTTTCCGAAAAACCGCAAGCATGGTCGCTATGGGATGATGGACATCCTGCCGCAGATTGCCTCCAAATGGACAGAGGACAAGGGAAAGATCGAACAGATCGGCGAAGAGATGGCGGAGGAGACACGCAAGCGGATGGAGTCGAACATCCACGGGGATGCCACTGATGCGTTGTTGCATAATGCTTATGAACACTATGCCCAAACGTTCGATGAGACGTACGGCGGCTTTGGCGGTGCTCCGAAATTCCCTACTGCACATAACTTGTCGTTATTGCTCCGTTACTATAAGAAGACGGGCAATGAGACTGCGCTAGCGATGGTGGAGAAATCTCTGGATGCGATGTATCGAGGCGGTATGTATGATCATATTGGCTTCGGCTTCGCCCGATATTCTACCGATGAGCGATGGCTTGTCCCGCATTTCGAGAAGATGTTATACGACAATGCGCTTCTCACAATCGCTTACGCCGAGGCATACCAAGTTACTGGCAATGAGAAGTATGCGGATGTGATGCACCAGATTCTGACGTACATTCAGCGTGATATGACAGATCCAGAAGGCGGATTCTATTCTGCTGAGGATGCGGATTCCGAAGGCCATGAAGGAAAGTTCTATGTCTGGGATGAGAAGGAAGTGCTTGAGATCCTTGGTGAAGAGGATGGAGAATGGTTCTGCGACCTATATGATATTACTTCCCAAGGCAATTTCGAAGGCCGCAACATTCCGAATCTAATCGAGATGACTCCGGATCGCTTCGCCCGATTGAAGGGACTAAGCGAAGAGCTGCTTGTATCGAAACTGGAGGCTTGCAGACAAGCTTTGTTCGCTTATCGGGAACAGCGAATTCACCCGTACAAGGATGACAAGATTTTGACTTCTTGGAATGGTCTGATGATTGCCGCCTTCGCAAAGGCAGCGAAGGTGTCAGGGAGCAAAGAATATGTGGAGACAGCCCGCAAAGCGGTTACCTTTATTCTTGATAAGCTCCGCCGTCCTGAGGATGGACGCTTATTGGCACGATATCGGGATGGTGAGGCAGCCTATCTCGGTTACGTCGATGATTATGCTTTTCTCGTCTGGGGACTAATTGAGCTCTATGAAGTCACCTTCGACCCGGTACTTCTGGTTACAGCCAAGGAGCTTACGAATGACATGCTGAAGCTGTTCTGGGATGAGGAGAAGGGCGGATTGTTCTTCTACGGTTCAGACGGGGAGCAATTGCTGACTCGGATGAAAGAGATCTATGATGGAGCTCAGCCATCCGGGAACTCCATTGCTGCACTTAATCTACAGCGCCTAGCGAGATATACATATGATGCTAATCTGGCTCAGAAGGTCGAAGAGCAGCTACGTGCTTTCGCTGGATCCGTCACACGTTACCCTTCCGGTCACGCTATGTTCTTATCCGCAGTGGATTTCGCAACTGGAGCACCTGTGGAGATTGTCATTGCGGATGCAAAGGGTTCAGATAACAGTAATAGTAAAGCAATGCTAGAGCTTGTTCACAAGCGCTACTTGCCGAATGCCGTTATTATTCACGTTCCTGACGGACCAGATGGGGACGCGGTCAGAAAGCTTATCCCGATGGTACAGGACAAGCTGTCACTGGGTGGTCGTGCAACTGCTTACGTTTGTGAGAATTATGCCTGTCAAGCTCCCGTAGCTGATTTGGATGAGCTTGAAGAGCTTTTAGCGAGTGTGTAGAGAGAATCACCAGAATCAACAACGCAGAAACAAGGATTATTCTTCAATAGGTGATGATGTGACCAATTGAAAGATAGTCCTTTTTTGCCTGCTATGCAATAATTAGAAGTGTATATTTCTTGATTTGAAGCATCTCATTTAAGGGGGCCAACACCAGTGAATAGCTTTTATGATAGGTTAGGTGTCAAAACGGTCATTAACGCAGCAGACTCTTACACGATGATAGGAGGCTCCATCATGCCTCAAGAGGTCACTCAAGCGATGCTTGAAGCAAGCCGCCATTTCGTTTCCCTGGAAGAGCTTCATCTGGCTGTAGGCTCCAGAATTGCAGCACTGACTCGCAACGAGGCGGCGGTCGTAACAAGTGGAGCGGCTGCCGGATTAGCCGTGTCCGTAGCGGCGTGTATGACATTAAACGAACCATCTCGCGCAATTGACTTACCTCGAACGGAAGGACTGAAAAGGGAAGTGTTGATCTTTGGCAACCAGCGCAACGGCTTCCTGAAGGCAGTCGATCTGACTGGGGCGCAAATCATAGAATGGAATGAACAAGGGCCGGATGCTGCCCAGAAATTAGAAGAAGCGATACATGAACAGACAGCTTGTGTATTGTACTTTGACACTTCCAACTATACGATAAAGGATCTCTCCCTTGAACAAATCATTCAGATCTGCAAAGCTCAAGGAGTACCCATTATTGTGGATGCAGCCGCGCAATTGCCTCCAGTTGAGAATTTGTGGAGGTATACGGAGATGGGTGCCGAAATGGTTATTTTCTCCGGTGGCAAAACCTTACGCGGACCGCAAAGCTCAGGTTTTATTGTGGGGAAGCAGTCCTACATTGAGGCTTGCAGACTATTCGTCGGAGCCAGAGAATCAATAGGACGACCGATGAAGGTAGGAAAAGAGGAGCTGGCTGGATTACTTGCTGCCGTTGAACGTTACATAGGATTGGATCATGCTCTTGCCAAGGAAGCTCATGAGAGGTTAGCGCAGATCATATGTGATCATTTAGCCGACGCTGGTATTCCAGCTGCATTAACTTATCCTGGTCCGACTGGACAAGACTATTCGCTTGTAAAGGTCGATTGCAGCGGGTTGAGCCTTCGCTCAGATGAGATTGCTGAGAAGCTGCTGACTGAATCGCCAAGTATACTAATTGCTTCACCGCCAGGTCCTAATTCATTCATCATTAATCCATTACATATTCAAGAACAGGAAGCGGTTATCATTGTCGATCGATTAAAAACAATCATGCTTCAAAACGGAACATAGTCTGGCGTCTACCGTATCGGATTATCTTGCAGGCCACTAAAGAGCGCCTTGTGAGATAGTCCTTTTTTCTATGTTTGACTTCTTTTTTAATAAATTTTTCGCATGTTTACTGGATATAGTGTAGAATTGTACAGTGAATGTTAGAAGACCAACTATATGAACGATTAGGAGCTGTATGCATGACTAAGGACGAGATCATTATGACCCGTGAGGGCTTGGATAAGATAGTGGATGAATTAGAGGATCTTAAGACAGTCAAGCGTAAAGAGTTAGCCGCGCGTATCAAGCTTGCGATCAGTTACGGCGACCTTAAGGAGAATAGTGAGTATCATTCTGCTAAGAACGATCAGTCCTTCATGGAAACTAGAATCCTTACCTTGCAGAATATGATCAAACGAGCACGTGTGGTGGACGCAGATAGTTTGGATAGCTCAACTGTTAATGTTGGTTCCATTGTTATTCTGAATGACATTGAATTCGAAGAGAAGCTGGAGTATAAAATCGTCGGTCCGGCAGAAGCAGATGTAGCGGATAATAAGATCTCCTATGAGAGCCCGCTCGGAAACGCCCTGATGGGTCAAAAAGTAGGCAGCGTTATCACGGTACCGGCACCTGCAGGATTAATCAAATACGAGCTGCTTGAGATCAAAATCGGGTAGAGTAGCGTACAGAAAAAGGTTAGAAGCTGTCAGCTTCTAACCTTTTTCCTTGTGTGCGTTACTTATTTTGTAGCATCATATTCCATAGCTCCAAGCTCTCGTACCCCAACCTCCAAGCGGCAACGCCTGCAAGATCGTATTTCTTCGCGATATTAAGACGAGCTTTAACCGTGTCTTCACTTTCTAACCACAACACATATTGAAATCCATCTTCGTAATAGTCGATTCGGTATTGTTTGAACTGCTCATCCCAAGTAGAGGTAGCTTTTTTGCTAGCTATCAGGCCTGGGATATCCTTCATGAAGAGCGCACGGTTGCTGACCATAGCTCCATTCCCGTCAATCTTCCACTCCCGCACATAATAAGGAATACCAAGGATTAGCTTCTCACGAGGAATCCCATAGCTAAGGAATTCTTTGACGCCTTCTTCTGCCCACTGCAAGCCAGATACGGATCCTGCGGTTGGACTACCCGAGTAATGCTGATCGTAAGCCATCGTAATGACATAGTCGACAAGGCCGGCAAGCTTCTCATGATCGAAGGCAGATAGGTGATTCCATTTGATGCTTCCGCGAGGGAGGTCAATGGACAAGATCAATCCATTGCTGTGAGTTGCTTGAGAAAGCCGACTAATAAATGCAGTATAGGCAGCGCGGTCTTTCCCAGCCAAGTTCTCGAAATCCACATTAATGCCTTGCACACCTAACTGAAGACATCTGGCTATAAGCTTATTGATGAAATTTTGTTGGGCGGCAACATTTCCAAGAAAATTGGATGTGAGCGTGGAGTCGAATTGATTGGCCACCAATGGATGGACGGCATGACCGCGGCTTTTGAGCCAAGCCACGCTTTCGGCATTGGAAGTATCTTTCAAGTTCCCCTCGGCATCAGCGAGCTGAAACCAAGTAGGGGAGTCTACATCGAGACCAACTGTATTCTGTACCTGTTTCTTAATGGTATCAAAGGCCGAGGAGCCGTTCCAGCCCCAATACTGCAGCTTCTTGAAGTTGTTCCAGACCGTAGTGCCGTCGTACATCCGGACGGATGCGTTCGAATAATGAGTGGCATAGTAGAGCGCATGAGATAATTGCGTATGATCACTTACGAATGAATCCTTTTGATATACACGGTAGAAAGGGAAGTTATTCCATATTTCTTTTCCGTTCTGTTTGATGCGGATATTCGTATACCATTGGGCAAAATAAATCGCATCATCCATATTAGTGAATTCCGTAACGTAATTCTGATCCTGGTACACTTTGTACGAGCTGTAATTCGTGTAAACCACTTTCTTGTTGTCGATCCGCTCCACACGCGAGTTGGACCAATAAAAAGCTTGGATAATGGCATCTTCTAAGTAAGCAAATGTCCAGGATGGTTCAGTATAAGTACCTTGATATAACCTGTACTGCGCCTTTCCAGCTCTGCGTTGTTCTTTGTCTGCAGCAGGGATGTTATCCCAGACCCAGCGGTTAGTCGTCAAATCGATAACGTGAGTGTGCGTGTACCATCTCGACGCGTTAATAGCCTCTTGCAAAGTACTGAATTCCCAAGTGTCCAATGTGATCTCATCCTGCATGAGACGATATTTCGGGTAGTTGTTCCAGACCCAGCCGGTTCCTTGAAGGTCTCTGACGCTGGCATGATCCAACTTCTTGGCCTGGTTAATCGCTTCATTCAGAGTGAAGAAATTCCAATAAGGGGAAGTTTGATCGTATTGATAGACCCGATAGCGTGGAAAGTTGCTCCAGACCCACTGTCGAGTGCCTATTTCCTCAACATAACTATTGTGGAACCAGGATGCATACTGGGTCGCTTGCTGCAAACTAGCAAATTCCGTTAGTGCAACATCGTTCTGATAGACTCTATATTTAGTCGTCAAATCAGCCGCGTGTCCAGTACCAGGTGCGAACAGGGAAAGCAGTACTAATAGCCCAAGCGTTGCGGCAAGGGTTGCAGACAATATACTCTTCTTCATTGATCACTCCTCTTTCTTCTAGTTAGTCTCTTAGATTATAACGTATGAATGCTAGAATAGTTGCGTGGATATTTGTTACATATCGGAGAAAAAACTTGTGGCAGCATTAAAAAACCTCCCGGATTCAAATAATCCGAGAGGTCTTGTCCTAAATTTGACTATGATGCGTATGGATTAAGCTGTAATGTCAGCGTACATCTCATCTTCGATATCCAGTTGAATCTGGCTGCGAAATACGCGTTGATTGTATTGTTTCAGCACATATCGCTCGATCGCTTCCAACATATTGGCTTCGATCAGAATTTGACTTCGGCCTTCAGCTTGAACTTCTGCTGAGTATCCCAATTCTTCATCCCACATGAGTTCCACATGGACTTGGTTAGGGGATATTTGCTTGCGTTCCGAAATGTGCAAGCAGATTGCATTCACAATCTCCTGCTCTGTTAGTCTCATTCCTGGAACCTCTTCTTCTGTGCTTGGTTACGATCACGGAAGTACACATATATTTTGCGGATTACTACGAACAAGACGACGATGGCGAGCACGTTGACAAGCATTCCGAGTATATCACCCATGAAGCCTAAGCCTCCGAACATTCCGCCGAACAGCATTCCTGCTAATCCACCGATCATTAAGCCTTTCATTAATCCGCCACCGCTGAAAAATCCACGATTTGCTGTTGTAGCTGCCCCTGGTGTTGTTGTTGACTTCGCCGGATCAGTCTTTGTTACTCCACTGTCCTTAGACGGAGAAGTAGGTGAATAGGATTTGCTAGGGGCTTTGTAAGAACTGCCTCTTTTTGCTGCATCCGCATAGTTGGCTGAACTGAAGGAGACAACCACCAGACAAGCCATCAGAATCAGCATCATTCTTTTCATGTTTCTTTACCCTCCTGTGATAAATACATAGTTTTGTACCTATATGGTTCTACGAATATATTGAGCCAAGGTTTCATATTTTATAACATGGATTGTGATATAATAGAAAAATATTTTTGAATAGTCGTAAGAGGTGCTGTTGTGAACAATTATCCGCAAGCGTATATACAATATTTGGTTCATTTTCATGGGGATCGGGATTGGTTCGAATGTCATGAAATCCTTGAGGAATACTGGAAGTCGAATCCCGACGATACTAGAAATCGCACGTGGGTTGGATTGATCCAGATTGCGGTTGGTCTATACCATGAGCGCAGAGGAAACAAGATTGGCGCAGTCAAGATGTTGAACAGCGCCGTGCAGAATCTGCAAGCTGATGTCTTGTTGAGCTTAGGCCTGGATGCTGAGCTTACTTTGATGCGTGTACAGGAGCGTGCTGATCTAGTTCAACTAGCAGAGAATCCAGTATCTTTTCAGGATATTAATCTGCCTATTACAGATAAGCTGTTGCTGGATCGATGCCTGGAGCTGTGTAACGAGCTCGGCCTGACATGGGAAGCGACAAGCATGCTGGAGGATCGGATGCTTATTCATAAACATACCCTTCGGGATCGGTCCGAGGTCATTGCTGCCAGACAGGAGCAAGCTAGACTAAGACGAAAGGGGAGCTAAAGTCTTGACGGTTAAATCAACCGCTACTCAAATTGTTGTTGTAGATGATGAGCCCCATATTACGGAGGTGATTCGGCTCTACCTCGAGCACGCGAATTACGAGGCCGTGATTCTGCATAGCTGTGAGGATGCCCTCAATTATATGAAGCAACAGAATAACCATGATCTCGTTCTTCTTGATGTGATGCTTCCAGACGGATCTGGCTTCGAGCTGTGTAACCAGATCCGATCGTTGGAGGGGGCAGCAGGACTTGTACCGATCATATTCCTTACGGCAAAAGGCGAACCAATGGATAAGCTGAGAGCGTTCAATATGGGCGTGGACGATTATATTGTGAAGCCATTCGATCCAAACGAGCTTATTGCTCGTATCAAAGCGGTGCTTCGCAGGAGTAACGGCGCCGCCATGAAGACGAGTGACGAAGTACGCGAGCCGCAGCCGCAGAAACAAAAGGGACTTGAAATAGGTACCCTTTCCATTGATCTGCAGCGCTATAAAGTATCGGTTGACGGTCAGAGGATCGACTTGACTCCCAAGGAGATTGAGCTGCTTCATTTTCTCGCGACCAACCCTAATCGTGTCTATACTCGTGAAGATTTGTTAATGCATGTATGGAAATTTGATTTCAATGGCGGTACTCGTACGGTCGATGCTCATGTCAAAAATTTACGCAAGAAGTTAGGCATACATAGTGAATGGAGCATCGAGACGTTATGGGGGATCGGCTATGCGTTTGAGATTAAACCTGATGTTTAAACGTCTTGGTCGGAGTTTGTATCTTAAACTATTTTTGTCGTTTTTGGCAACATGTGTATTGTTCTTTGCGGCATTGGCCTTGTTCTGGAACTTTTATTTTTCCGATTTATTTTATAAAGAGAAGAAAGAGCTTCTGCTCGAAAGAGCTGGAGAGGTAGACAAGCTGCTCACTCCTGTTCAAGAAGGAGTTATGTCCGTTCGAGAAATGCGTCTCGGGCTAAGGATTCTGGGCAGAAGCTTCAATGGTCAAGTGTGGATCGTGGATCAAAAAGGAGTTATCCTCTATAGCTCCTTGGAGCGTGAGGGGACGCTGATTCCCAAAACGATGGACTCCATGTTTCTGGATGCCCTTCGCAGCAAATCGGGCTATTCTACAACCGTTCTTGCTCAAGGAGATCTGCAAACTGCCAAACATGTACTGACGTATTATTCCTCCATCACTTATAACAATAAACCGGCTGTTCTCTTCCTGCATACTCCTGCCGAGGACATCAGCGAAGCAGTTCAAGCGGTAAGGTGGAATATCATTGTGCCGTTAATGTTCTCCTTGCTTGCTGTTGGTATTATTCTTTTCTCCATATCCCGCCGTCTCGCAGGGCCGCTGCAGCAAATGAATTCAAGCGCACTAGCCATGGCCGATGGAGATTTCAGCAGACGGGTGCCTATCATATCCAATGATGAGATCGGTCAATTGGCCAGCAGTTTCAATTTCATGGTGGATCAGTTGGAACAGTGGGAGGATTCCCGCAAAGATTTTCTGGCCAATGTGTCTCATGAGCTTCGATCGCCGCTAACTACACTACGAGGCTTCATAGTAGCTATGAATGACGGGGTTATTCCGGAAGAGAAACATCCCCACTATTTAAAAATATGCGATTATGAAGTCCAACGACTTCAACGATTGGTTAGTGATTTGCTTGATCTTGCCCGCATTCAGAACGGAACGGATGTCTTCGATCCGGTGCGTCTAGATGTGACACATAAGACCGGCGAAGTACTGGATTGGCTGCTCCCATCCTTTCAAAGCAAGCAATTGCAAGTTCATATTCACTTTCCTCATCCGGATAACCCGCCGATCTATTGTATGCTGGATCCGGATCGTTTCGCTCAGATCATTCAGAACCTGCTCTATAACGCAATTCAGTTCACACCGAATCATGGGACTATTGAAGTAAAGCTGGAAGCTGAAGATGAGTTTTGTTGCTTGATCATCAAGGATAATGGAATCGGAATGACGGAAGACGAGATGCAGCGCATCTGGGATCGCTTCTTCAAAGCCGATCGCTCCAGGGGGGAGCGTACGACAGGAACAGGTCTTGGTCTGACTATCGTGAAACATTTGGTGATCGGTATGAAAGGACAGATTGATGTATCGAGCCGTGTAGGTGAAGGGACAGAATTTCATCTGAAGTTTCCTATCCTTATAGAAGAACCCATAATGGAGAAACAAACTAGCTGATACTAGCTGCTGAATAAGCGCTGGTATCAGTTTTTTTATGTTTCACACTTAATTTACAAATCGCACACTCTTCTATCAAGTTTATGGCCTATTCTGGTTCCGTAGGCTGATAGAAGACAGGAATTGCATGATGAAAGGAAAGGCCAATCGACGAATGGACGGGATGATTGGGGGAGAGGTTCGGTGAGGAGAAGAACACTCTTATTATTAAGCAGTGCGGTTTGGTTCTGTTTGCTAACAGGATGTGCAAGCGGCGGGATGTCTTTTGCCCAAGGGCACGAAAAGGATAATGTCAGCCAGATTGTAAAAGAGCAGGATGCTGCACACGAGAATACCGATGAATTCCTCCAGAGTCAACCAGAGAGACAGTTGTTTATCGTTTTCTTTGCTCTTTTACAGATGGACAAGAGACCGGATCTCGTCATTAAGGACAATCAGGCTGAAACGTTATTGCCAGTAGTGAAAGAGGCGATGTCATCAGGTGAATTGTCTCAAGCCATGCGAAAAGTTCTTGAAAGTACGTTGAATGTTGAGCAACAAATTTTCTTTGAAGAGATCCAGACTCAGATGAGGAATAGGGCATTGAACCGCAAGCCCGGACCGCCCCCTGGTTCAACCATGACGGAAGAGGATCGGAAAGTCCTGATGGAGGATCTTAAGCAGCGGAGACTTACCGAATCCCATTCAGATGATCCGAAGGATTCTAGCTTCGATCCTACCCCTCCACCTGAACTTCCAATGGATAAGAATGTGGAACAGCAGCTTGTTGAATTGTTGGAGAGCAAGAAATGGAATGCGCTTACGAAGTAAATTGCTTCACAAATTTAAGCTTAGGCTTCGCAAATTTAAGCTTATGCTTACGATGTTAATTTTCTTCGAAAATTTAAGCTTATGCTTACGATGTAAATTTTCTTCGAAAATTATTAGATTATGCTTACGAAGTAAATTTGCTTCGCAAATTTTTAAGGAGGTCATAACATGCGTTGGTTGCGCAAAAAATCAGTTATTTGGAGTTTCGTAGTCATAGCAGTATGTGGAGGGACGACTTATTATTACATGCAGCAAGGCGGAAAGAGCAGTGCTGAAGAAGCGACCGAAGTGGTCGTCGAAGCGAAGAAATCCGATATCCGTTTCTCGGTATCCGGCACCTCCCAACTAGAAGCCAAAGATTCGCAAATTATTACATCTCCTGCAGATGGAACCATTAAGACCATGAATCTGACACGGAACCAGGAAGTGAAGGCAGGAGACCTCTTGTTCGAGGTAAGCAGTCCTACGCTTGAGAATAATCTTCAAAAGGCGCAAGCGACATATGCCTCCTTGCAAAAAGATTTAGTGGATATCAACACACAAGTGGCGGCATTAACAACTCTAGCTCCAATAAATGGGAAGTTTACCTTGGCTGATAAATTAGATGTTGGATCAACGGTAACAAAAAATTCTTTGATCGGGACGATCTCGGATAACTCCACATTGCTAGTAAGCATCCCATTTTCATTAGAAGATGCAGTGCAATTCAAGCCAGGAATGGATGTTGATCTTGCGATCGATGGATTCATGCTGTCCAAATCCGGTCAAATCATATCAATCGGAAAAGATCCTCGTGGTGACGGCAAGGGTGGCAAAATGATTGATATAGAGATCTCCATCACGAACGATGCAACAATGGAAGCGGGATTGAAGACCAAAGCGAGCGTTATACTAAATGGTCGGGAGGTCATTTCCAAAGAATCCGGTACATTACGATATAGCAAAATCGTATCGATTCAAGCCAATGTTCCTGGAACGATCAACACTTTAAATTATAAGACGGGAGCCTATTTGTACGCAGGGGACATTATTTCCAAAATTACGAATGAAACATTAAAGGATGATATCACTAATAAACAGTCCGCCATTGATTTGCAAAAAATTACATTGGATGACTTTGCGGAAAAAGTGAAAGCACTGAAGGTTACTGCTCCATTCACAGGTGCATTCTCAACGGATTTCGTTAACAAAAGAGTCAATATTCTTACAACCTATACACCTGGTGCAAAGATTCAAGCCAATGTTCAACTTGGAGCTGTAGCCAGCTTGAATACGATGCAGCTGCCGATTCAAGTGGATGAGCTAGATCTGCCCAATATAAGAGCAGGGATGAAAGCAGAGATAAAAGCGGACTCCATCCAAAACCGAATCTTCGAAGGGGAAGTAAGTCAAGTTTCTACTGTGGGAACAACAACAAACGGGGTAACGTTCTATGATGTCGTACTAACGGTGAAGAATGCCAGCCTGTTGAAATATGGAATGACAGCTACGGCTGAAATCTTGATTCAGGATAAGAAAGGGATTATAACACTTCCTAATGAAGCTTTACAGCAAGCGCAAGGCAGACGTTTCGTTACATTAAAGAAGGCGGATGGAAGCATAGAGGAACGGCATGAGATCAAGATCGGTATTCGTAGCAAGACAGAAGTAGAGATAACCGAAGGTCTCAAGGAAGGTGATAAGGTCGTCATTCCTCTGCCTAAAAAGGCAGCGAATATGAGTCAAGCTGATATCGATGCACTGAGACAGCAGTTCCAGCAAGGAGGGGCAAATGGCGCCGTACCAGGCGGAATCAGTCCGGAGCAGATGGAACAGCTTCAGCAGCTTCGCCAACAATTCGGCAATGGCGGTGGAGGCGGAGGCAATGCAGGAGGCAATGCAGGTCGAAATGCAGGCGGTGGAGGCAATGCAGGCGGTGGCGCGAACGCAGGCGGAGGCAATGCAGGTGGAGCAGCGAACCGGTAATGGCGGGAAGGAGGGGCAGCTATGGATATGATACACATTCACAACATTACTAAAGTTTACCGTCGCGGTGATCAGGAGCTGCATGTGCTCAGAGAACTATCTTTGTCTGTGCAGAAAGGCGATTTTGTTGCCATTATTGGACCGAGCGGATCAGGCAAATCGACATTGATGAATATGATCGGGCTTTTGGATGCCCCTACCTCGGGCACCTACTCCTTGGACGGTGTAGCAACCGAGAAAATGTCTGATAATCAGCTTGCGCAGCTTAGAAATCAGAAGATCGGCTTCATCTTCCAACAATTCAATCTGCTGCCAAGGTTAAATGCAATTGAGAACGTAGAGCTTCCCATGATCTATGCGGGTGTGACTAAGAAAGAACGGCGAGAAAGAGCGCATAAGATGCTTGAGATGCTCGGTATGGCTGAGCGAGGACATCATAAGCCTAGCGAGCTGTCCGGTGGACAACAGCAGCGCGTGGCTATAGCGAGGGCGTTAGCCATATCGCCCTCGCTAATTCTGGCCGATGAACCAACGGGTGCTTTGGACTCCAAGACGGGTGAAGAAGTGCTCGAGCTGGTGATGAAGCTGAATGAAGAAGGAAATACGATCGTTCTTATTACGCATGACCCGCATATAGCCAGTTACGCCAAACGTGTAGTGGCACTCCGTGATGGAATGATCGTCAGCGATCACAGGAATAACACGTTCACTGTTAAGACTTTGCAGGAGGCGATGCATTCATGAGGCTGGGAGAACTAATTGCAATGGCAATGCGGACGGTATTAGCTAACCCGCTTCGCACCATTCTTACGATGCTCGGAGTCATAATCGGTGTAGCTTCGGTAGTTACCTTGGTTGCGATCGGAAGAGGGACGTCCGCAGAGATTGAAAAGCAATACGAGAATCTGGGTACGAATATGCTTGTCGTGAATGTGATGGGTAACGGTCGAGCTACACAGTTGGATTACAATGAATTGATGAAGTTCGAAGGATTCCCCGAATTCGAGACCATTGCTCCCACGATTACAAAAGCAGGATCGAATGTGAAATACGACCGTACCCAAGAGAAGTATACCGTTATTGGTACGAACGATCGATTCCCGGCAATCAATAAAGCCCAAGTGGACCTAGGCAGATTCGTCTCGGAAGCGGATCTGGATTTGAGGGCGAACGTGGCTGTACTGGGGAGTGAAGTGTCGAAGAAATTTTTCGGATACTTAAGTCCAATAGGGGAGCAAATCAATATTGACGGTGTAGTGTTCACAATTGTAGGACGTATGAAGGAAAAAGGACAGAACATTAACGGCAATTCGATTGACAGCATGATTATGGTTCCGCTCGAAAGCGCGAGAAGGCAATTCAAATTGGGGAATATCCGGACCACCTATATTGAAGCGCCGACCAAAGAGGACATCTATAAAGCGCAAGATACAATGAAGCAATACTTAACCTACAAATTCAAAAGCGATACCGGGTTTCAGCTGGTGAACCAGGACGAGCTCTTGAATGCGAAGACAGCGACCACCAATACACTCACGAAGCAGCTAGTCAGTGTAGCCTGTATATCCCTGCTCGTGGGAGGCATTGGGATTATGAACATCATGCTCGTGACTGTCAGTGAGAGAACGAGAGAGATCGGGATTCGCAAATCCATCGGGGCAAAGAGACGAAACATATTATTCCAGTTTCTAGTGGAAGCTGCTGTCATCAGCGGCATGGGAGGATTGTTCGGATTACTGCTCGGGATCGGATTGTCGATTGCTTGGCCTGCCTTCAATCCGGACCAGCCTACTCAGATTTCTGCCGATATTAGTATCTACGCATTCCTTTTCTCAGCACTTGTGGGTATTATATTCGGACTTTATCCTGCCAACAAAGCGTCCAAGCTCCGTCCGATTGATGCATTAAGATTCGATTAATTAGTTAATTACATTAAGTAATTTGTGGAGGTAGGAACATGTATAAACTCAAGCGCCATGGCCATCGCAGCTATTCTTACTTGCTCCTTTTTATTCTTTTTAGTCTGGTGATAGCTCCCTTATGGTCCACTCCAGCTCAAGCAGGTAAAGAAGGGGTGTATCTCAGTAATAATGTATATTTTACGCTAAGTGATGTACTATTGTCGTCCGGATCGGATTCTCAGAACTTAAGATTCGCTCTGAATCTCGTCAATGACAGCGATAATGCTGTAGATTACAATGCTTTTGGTGCCAGAGTAACCGATTCATCCGGGAGCAGCTACTCCGTTCAATTAAGCGAAAAAACTTCAGCACGAGTACAGCCGCATAAGGCGCAAGCATTCAAGTATTCCAGTGCGATCACATCGGGACTGAACGTTAGCGACTTACGAGTGGTTCTGTTCGCTTGGGATTCAAGTGAGGCCGATTACATGCGTGACTTGGGATCCTTGTCTGTGGGGGAGGCAGCATCTGACCAGACGACGAGCAAACAGTCCTTGATCTTGAATATTGGTGAAGTGGATGCCACTTTGCCAGTCGATGCAGTAGTGTCAATTGAACCTGTCTCTAGCACGAAGGTTGTCAAGGATGGCGTCTGGACGATGTATGTGAACCTGCGTATAGAGAATTTGGGATCATCCGGGTTCAAGCTTCCTGCAGGAATTACATTTCAATTGGTCGATGCCAGAGGGCTTTCCTTCACGGCAACGGCTGCAGCAGGCAATGACATTTTACTGCCTAAGCAAGCTAGTAAGCTGACTCTGCAAGCCAATGTCGGAGGATCATTTACAGACGATCAGTTCTCTGTTCAATTCTTGAGTAAGACCCAGACTGCGACGACGCTGCTCGGCTCGCTTGCCATTCTGAATTCGGACTCGTTCCAAGTCGGACAAGTGCATGATTTGCCATCACTTTATCCAAATGGCGTAACCATCTCCCTTGATCACGCAAGCTTCAAATCTCTTGCCGATGGGGTCACGGTAGATGCCACAGTAGATTTAATCAATAACGGGAAGTCCATCATTACGTTACCTGCGATATCGGCTGCCTATCAGGGGAATACAAGCGGTCTATCCGTAGCCTCTTCTGAGGCCGTATCCCAATCGTACTTATCGCCTAAGGAATCGATCACACAAACATTCCGGGCCACGTTGCCAATCGGTGCGGATATGAAAGACACAAGTCTCATCCTGTTCGAGAAGAAGAGCGGAACTCCGGCTGTCTTGCTGCCTATAATAAGCTTCAGTATGGCAGGATCAGACCCTTCAGGTTCCGGGGTTATAACTCCAACCAATGGAACAACGGTGAACACATCTGCAGGCGCCCTAGCCATTGAATGGAAGCAAACCCAACGGCTAACGTTGGAGAGTGATGATGTATTGTTAAGTGAGTTTACAGTTCGAAATGTTACAGGCAGTATCGTTACGTTACCACCTTTATATGGTGGGTTCTCTATCGGGGACTTCGAAGTCACGGGCAAGGCGGTCCGACTGCAGTCTTCTGCATATATTAACCCTAACGATACGACCACTGTTTATTTATACAGTAAAATTCCTTATACACTCGATGCCTCCAAAGGAACCATATTTATTGGGGAAGGGACGACGCAAAGCTCCGGCGGCGGCGGTTCGGGAGCAGCCTCAGGAGCGGGAACTAATGCAAATGCTCCAGCAACGGTTACTCCTACACAAGAATGGTTGAGAGCTTCTTTCACCATTCAAGATGATGGGATTGCGACCATAGGTAAGGCTTCTGAATGGACAATCTCCGATCAAGGACGCGGTTCCGTTGCGTCGGTGATCGACTCGCAAGTGTTCACAATCGCAAGCACCAACCAGAAGATGCTGGCGGTTCGTCTGATCCAGACTGGTAAAGAGAAACGCATTGGTAATATCGTACCTTATTCCGGTTATTTCGTCGGCCCAGACGGGTCGATCTGGAATGCAAAGGTGACGGAGGAGTCTGGACGCTTCTGTAACGGCTGTGTGGCTTTGACCACACTATGGGTGCCTTTGCCAGAGGTTGTATCTTCTTCCTTAACCGAGTACGATCTGGTGTTCGGTCAGAAGCTCGACGAGACTGCACTTACCAGTGTGCATCGTTTCAGTATGACCAATCTGGGATCGCAGCTCCCGATCCCAGTCGCCAAAGCTGTAACGGCGAGCGATACAGTACTTGTAACCAGCATCTCGAATGCGGCTAATAATCTCGGAACATTCGATTTATACCCTTACAGCGTAACGTTCAATAATTTCTCTGCTTATCGGTTAATAAGTTCTTCGAACCGATATGAAGTGAACTTCACATTTTCCAGTGGAAAACTATATCCCGTAGCAGGGGGGAATAAGAATCGTTCTCTTGTAATCGAAATCAGAGATTCCAACGATGTTCTAATGAAGTCCTGGGAGTATCCGCTTGAGGGCGCAGGTGCTTTGGCGAATGGAGCAATCAAACTGACGGCAGATGTTGCGAATAGTCCGGATATTACCCCAACGTACGCCCCGCGTGCCTATGTATATGAGAAATTTGAGGGCGGACTTCGTTTGCTCGGCTCCAATACAGTGGATACTCCTCAGCAATAACGTTACAGCTTATACAAAAGAACCTGGCGCACTTCAGCCAGGTTCTTTTCATATCTATATAGCTCTATTTCAAATAATAATAACCATCAACAAGTAAATCCAATTTACCGGTATCAGGATCAATCAACATTCCGTGTACAGGGATATGCTTCGGAAGCAAGGGGTGATTGCGAATAATTTCTACACTGTTCTCTACGCTTTGCTTAACATCGTCGAAGCCGGTCAGCCAGCGGGATAAGTTGATACCAGAATGCTTGAGGGTCGAAATGATATCTTCTCCTATCCCTTGGTTCCGTGCTTTATCAATAATTTTTTCTGAATCAAGACCTGTCATCCCGCACTCATAATGTCCGACAACTAGCACTTCATCCGCATTCAGCTCATAAATTGCAACAATGATGCTCCGCATAATATTACCGAAAGGCTGGGTTACAATCGCACCTGCGTTCTTGATCAGCTTGACGTCTCCATTGTGGATGTTCATCGCCTTGGGAAGCAGTTCAACCAATCGGGTATCCATACAGGTCAGAATAACCATTTTTTTATCGGGGAAGCGTGTCGTTCTGAATACTTCATACTCCTTGTTATCCACGAAATTCTGATTATATTCCATGATCTCTTTAACGTTTCTCATACACATTTCCTCCCGTTTATTGGCTTACTTGCTGTCCAACGTGTCGCTTATCGATTAAACGCATCCCATTATTATAAATTTGTTGCCTACTCTTGAGTGTGAAGGCTCTCCTCGAGGAATTATAATCTATGGTCATCTCATTTTCTTCGAAAAAGACAGCCTGTCGGGTCTCATATAATACCGATATAGGCGAGGCTTCTGTCTCAGAATCATTCGATTCTGGGCGTTCCACAATCCATAATTGCGGAACCCCGCTCACCGCACAGCCGCAACCTTCAGAGTCATAGACCAGCTTGATTCGATAAGGGGCAGCAGATGCCTCCGTACCGAGAGCGGCATGAATTTGTGTAACGGCTTCAGATGTAAAAGTAATGTGCATCTTCACTGATTCCTCCTTGGATTCCGTATAACAAATTATTTTACCATAAAAATAGCATAAAGTTGATTCTTATGACCAGAAAAAGTAAGATCAATGGTAAGCAGATTCAATTTGATTGGAGGGACTGAACTTGGGACAATCGTTTGAAGACACGTTGACACAATTCCGCGCTCATGTGAAGAAGATGAATAGCTACGGTGAAGCACTCAATGTGATGTATTGGGATTTGCGGACCGGTGCTCCGCGTAAAGGGATGGAAGCTAGATCAGAGGTCATTGGAGAGCTCTCCGCAGATCTGTTCAAGATGTCCGTATCGGATCAGATGGGCGGTTATTTGGATGTGCTGTTGGAGCCTAACACATTCGAACAATTGGATGCGATTAATCGTAAGATCGTAACGGAATGCAAGAAGGAATATGACCGGAGCAAACAGATCCCCCCAGAGAAATACCAAGCATACGTGGTGCTCACCTCGCAAGCCGAATCCATCTGGGAAGAGGTGAAGCCAAAATCTGATTTTGCAACCTTCAGTCCATACTTAGAAAAAATTGTAGCCATTAACCGAGAGTTTATTGATTTATGGGGGTATACTGGTCACCCATACAATACATTGCTCGATATGTACGAACCCGGTATGACGGTGGATAAACTGGATCAGTTGTTCGGCGAGCTTAGAACCAAGCTGGTACCGCTCGTGTCGGCGATCCAACAATCACCCAACAAGCCGCATCGCTCGTTCTTACAGCAACAATTCAGTATCCAGCTGCAAAAGGAATTCAGTCTATTCACATTGAAGCAGATGGGGTATGACTTTGAGGCGGGTCGACTTGACGAGAGCGCCCATCCGTTCGCCACGGGGCTGAATCCGGGGGATGTCCGGATTACGACGCGGTACTTGCAGAATGATGTTACAAGTGCATTATTCGGTACGATTCATGAAGGTGGTCACGCTCTGTATGAGCAGAATATATCTCCAGATCTGATCGGCACCCCGCTATGTACCGGTACATCGATGGGCATTCACGAATCCCAATCGAGATTCTGGGAGAACATGATCGGCCGCAGTCTTCCATTCTGGAAACAATATTATCCGAAGCTTCAAGAGTACTATCCTGAGCATTTCAGTAAGGTGCCGGTTGAGCTATTTTATCGGGGAATAAATGATGTGAAGCCTTCCTTAATTCGGATCGAAGCAGATGAGTTAACATATAATCTACATATTATGATTCGATATGAGCTGGAGAAAGAGCTGTTCAGCGGTACGATCCAAGTTCACGAATTGCCTGCCGCATGGAATGCCAAATACAAACAATATTTGGGAATCGAGCCGACCAATGATGGAGAAGGTGTCCTGCAGGATGTGCATTGGTCAGGCGGAGCATTCGGATACTTCCCTTCCTATGCCTTGGGCAATATGTATGCGGCACAGATGCGTCACACCCTGCTTGAGCAAATGCCGGATTTCGAACAGAAGATTGAGCGCGGAGACTTGCTTCCGATTAAGGATTGGCTGACAGAGCGTGTGTATAAACATGGAAAGCTGCTTACTCCTACAGAGATCATTGTTCAGGTTACGGGTGAAGAGTTGAATCCAACTTACCTGATTCAATATTTCGAAGGCAAGTACAAGGATATTTATAAGCTGTAACCGCATTACGGTTATGAAAGAGGCGTTACAATGGGCATTCGAGTGATCAAGACAGCCGTAGCAGTCGTTACGGCTGTTTATTTAGCCATGCTGATGTCCTTGCAATTCCCGATGTCAGCAGGTCTATTGGCCATCCTGGGTGTAGAGTCCACGATCCGCAAGGGTGTTGTTGCATCGCTTGAACGATTCGGTGCATCTATATTGGGACTCGTGTTAGCCGCTGTAATGATGAAGCTGTTCGGGTTTCATTATTGGGTAATCGCAATCTATATTCTACTGATTATCCCCGTATTGAACCGCGCCAAATTACATAATGGGTTGGCAACTTGTTCTGTAACGGTCTTCCATGTATTCTCGCTTGGCTATACGAATATGGATGTATTAATTAACGAGCTGCTTCTGTTGATTATAGGACTTGGCACAGCGACAATCATAAATGCGGTCTATATGCCGAATGCGGAACGTTCGCTGCGGCAGAAAAGAACGGCCACCGATTCTCTATTCTCCATCATATTTAGTAAGATCGCTATGCATCTGAAAGATCATGGTTATATATGGGACGGCAGCGAGCTGCTAGAAGCTAGAGCGGTTATTGATGAGGGAGTTGAGCTCGCTAGAAGAGCACAGGAGAATCGCCTGCTTGTTCATGAGGACTTATACTGGACCGCTTATTTTCAAATGCGGGAGCAGCAGCTGGATATTATGGAGCAGATGCTGGGAATGGTGGCGCAAGTATATGAGACACTGCCTACAGGAAAAATAACGGCAGAGCTGTTTGAAGTGTTGAGCGGGGACGTAATGGGAGAATCGTATAAAGGAAATGCTGAGAAGCTGCTGCTTAAGCTGGAGCTCAAGTACAAGAGCATGCCGCTGCCTGTTACCAGGTCGGAGTTTGAAGTGCGGTCTGCCTTATTTCAATTATGCCAATTGCTCCATCAATACTTGAATATAGCGAAGAAAGAAAAGAAACATCGTGGATTTGCCTCAAGTCTTTGAAAAAATGTTGTCACTCTAGACGAATGTCCTGCATACACTTTATTGAATGATTGTATGGAGGAGGTTTAGAGGATGTCGACTACAAGTACAAATACGCGTTGTAGGGAAATTCGCGTTAAAGCGGTTTGCGGTAAAGGTCGTAAGTTTTCGCAGGTCACTCATACGATAACACCGCCACATACACCTACTAGTATTCTTGGCGCTTGGGTGATCAACCATGAATACGAAGCGGTGAAGTCTAGTGACGGCGTCGAGGTAGTGGGTACTTACGATATTAACATCTGGTATTCTTACGACAAAAACAGAAAGACAGACGTTGCCAAGGAAACCATTTCGTTTGTTGAAGCAGTCCCGCTCTCGTATCTGGATTCCAAGCATAGGGCTTCTACGGTAGAGGTATCTGCGGTCGCAACGCAGGATCCTAACTGTGTAGAAGCCAATGTGTCTTCGAGCGGCGGAGGCGTTGTAATTCGCGTAGAGCGCGAATTCAAGGTCGAGATGGTAGCAGAAACAACGGTGTGTGTTGTTGTTTGTGAGAACGGCTGCGATGATTTCTCGGAGAAATCGACTGATTTCAGCGGTGACGATGGCGATTTCGAAGATCTCGATCCTGATCTGTTAGATGATGAACTTGATTAAGGTTTAGTTCATTATATGACGGATTTATGGTTTCGGCAGGGGGCGATAGCCCTCTTTTTTGTTTCGAAATAGGCGTTTGCTGCGGGTGCACGAGCCTGTTTTTTGGGAAAGGAGCGGATAGTGGTGCATACATATTTGTTGTATTCAGAGGAGTCGAAGCCGTATAAGCTGCTTAAACGATTAAACATCCCTCACGGACTTACAATTCCTGGCGGACATACAGACAAAAGCGGTGCGTTAATCATGTGGGGAAGTGATTGTTCAACGATACTCGGCCAGGCCGAGTTTGTCCTCAATCGCCAGTCAATGGCGAGAGGCTGCACGAACAGGGACAAAATGGCAGAGCAGCTGAATATGCATGGGATGACTACGGCATACACTCCTTTCGCGGCAGCCAAGGATAAAGGGTATTCCTTCCATTACAGGGTACCCGTGTTTCATTTGGAGGCGCTGACCCTATTCAGCGGAAAGTCCAATGCTGTTATCCAGTCCCCTAATCGCAAGCTTAAATTAGCAAGAGTCATACCCGTTTATGAGGAAAAAGGACTGGAATCACTTACTAAACGGGAGGCAGCCGCTGTTCTTCAAGCAGTGAAGACGGTATATGCATTAGGGTTGGATTTCGGCGTGGTGGACCTTGCATATTCTGCAGCGGGCGAAGCAGATGTTGTGGCAGTGAACCCCTGTCCGGAGCTCGATGAACGATTAGCTGACTTGTTCGCTCAAGCGATTGAGCGATTCGATCAAGGATGGCGACAGGAGAAGGTACGGAAGGTCCCTGCTGTGCTTGGTGCGGATCCTGAGTTTCTGTTGGCCGATGAACAAGGTCGCATCGTGCATGCCTCCCGATATTTGCCCAAGTACGGAACGGCAGGCAGCGATGTGCTTACGATCCGCGGAGTGCAGAGATTTCCTCTGGCTGAGCTCCGACCTGAGCCTGCTTCGGAGCCTCGGCAATTGATTCGGAATATTCGCAGAGCCATGCTCTACGCAGCTGATCGAATCAAAGACCATCGACTAATCTGGGTTGCCGGAGCAATGCCGGCGAACGGCTTTGCGTTAGGCGGTCACTTACATATGAGCCGAATCTGGCTGAACAGTCAGCTGCTGCGTGCGCTGGACAATTATGTCGCGCTCCCGCTTGTGTTAGCGGAAGAGGCGAGATCGACACGTCGTCGACCTCGTTATGGATTCCTTGGTGATTTTCGCCGTCAGAAGCATGGAGGATTCGAATACAGAACATTGCCAAGCTGGTTAGTATCCCCGAAGATAACGAAGGGGGTAGTTGCATTAACTGCCTTAATCGCAGCGAACTATAGTCAGCTGATTCAGAGACCCTTGGCCCGGTTAGAAGTGCAGAGAATGTATTATGAGGGACGCAAGGAAGAGCTCCTACCTGTTGCACAATCGTTGTGGGTGGAGCTGGAACGATTACCCGATTATGCCTCACTTGCCAATTATCTGGATCCCTTTAAACAGACGATTCTAACCATGCAGTGTTGGGATGAACGAAAAGATTTCCGTCCGGCATGGAAAATACCACCCTTCCTCGAGCAAGTCCATAACCCTGCAATTCATGCTATAATAGGAACCGAAGAAACGAACCTTGCGGGTGGAGGAGAACGATGACGAAGTATACGCCGATGATGGAACAATATTTGTCTGTAAAGGCGCAAGCGAAGGACGCATTCTTGTTCTTTCGGCTAGGAGACTTTTACGAGTTGTTTTTTGAGGATGCCATTAAGGCGGCTCAGGAGCTGGAGATCACATTAACCGGCCGTGGGGGCGGACAGGAAGAGCGCATTCCGATGTGCGGAGTCCCCTATCACGCTGCCGAGAATTACATAGCGAGATTGGTTGAAAAAGGGTATAAGGTTGCGATTTGTGAGCAGGTGGAGGACCCGGCGACCGCCAAGGGGGTTGTCCGTAGAGAAATCGTTAAGATAGTAACACCCGGAACGGTAATGGACGGCAAAGCATTAGGGGAATCCAGGAACAATTTCATTGTCAGCGTATCGGAAGCCGATCAGACCTTCGGTCTGGTTGCCTGCGACTTGACGACTGGCGAATTGTTCGTAACTTCTGTCGAAGATTCGATGGAGGGCTTGATTGATGAATTAAATGTATACTCCCCGTCTGAGCTTATCGGCAGAAGTGATGTGCTCGCGCGAATGAAGGAACATGCAATGGCACAAATGGCACAGCCTTCTGCCAAGCTTCTGACTGTATGGGAGAGCGGTAATGATGAGTTGATACAGGAGCACTTTCCGAGTGAGCAATTGAGTGCGCTGAATGCTGCTTCACTGGACGCGATTAAGCTTCTGATGGGGTACTTAAGTGAGACACAGAAACGTGCTTTATCTCATATCACGGCTATACAGGCTTATGAACATCGCCAATATATGACTTTGGACCCGTTCAGCCGCCGGAATCTGGAGCTGGTCGAGACCGTCCGGGAGCGGACTAAGAAAGGCTCTTTATTGTGGCTGTTGGACCGCACAGTCACGTCCATGGGCGGTCGACTGCTTCGACGTTGGGTGGACAAGCCATTGATGAACAGAGTGAAGATTGAAGAGCGCCTGGAAGCCGTCGATTGCCTCTACAATCAATTGATCGTTCGGGAAGAATTGAGACAGCAATTGAAGGACGTATATGATCTACAGAGGCTTGTTGGCCGAATTGCGTACGGGAATGCTAACGCTCGTGATATGCTGGCCTTGCGCTTGTCCTTAGAGCAGGTGCCGTTCATTAAGTTGAGCTGCGTGAATTCAGGTTCCACCACCTTGCGCAGCCTGGGGGAAGCTTTGGATGAATGTGCTGATATCCGAGATCGGATTACTCAAGCTATTGTCGAAGAACCGCCGGTTTCTACACGCGAAGGCGGCCTTATTCGTGAAGGGTATCACAGTTATCTCGATCAGTTGAAGGAAGCAAGCTCGAATGGGAAGCAATGGTTGGCAGAGCTGGAGAAGCGCGAGCGTGAGCTGACAGGTGTGAAGTCGCTCAAGATCGGCTTCAATAAAGTGTTCGGTTATTACATAGAGGTGTCTCGCAGCAATATTAACCATTTGCCGGAGAACCGATATGAACGCAAGCAGACGCTTGCCAATGCTGAACGCTATGTTACTCCGGAGCTTAAGGAGAAGGAAACGCTTATTCTGGAAGCCGAAGAGAAGATGATCGGACTCGAAGCGGAGCTGTTCCTGGAGCTGCGTCTGGAGGTGGCGACGCAATTGAAGCGCCTGCAGGCGCTCGCTGAGGCGATTGCCACGGTAGACGCCCTGCAGTCGATGGCGGCTGTGAGCGCGGCCTACCGATATACGAGACCGGAGTTGGTCGATCACGGGGCATTGGTGGTTGAGGATGGCCGACATCCAGTCGTGGAAGCGATATTGAAGAACAGCCAATTCATGGCGAACGATACGCGGATGTCGGAACAGGACGGGCATGTGCTGCTCATCACCGGTCCTAATATGGCCGGAAAGAGCACTTACATGCGCCAAGTGGCGACGATCTGCATCATGGCGCAGATCGGCTGTTTCGTGCCTGCCGCTTCGGCGCGCATCCCGCTTACGGACCGCATCTTCACACGCATCGGCGCAGCGGATGATCTGGTCGGCGGTCAGAGCACGTTCATGGTGGAGATGATGGACATTCAGTCGATGACGGCTAAGGCCACATCGCGCAGTCTGGTCATCATCGATGAGCTCGGGCGAGGCACGTCGACCGGAGAAGGGATGGCGATCGCACAGGCCGTCATCGAGTACTTGCATGATCGAGTCGGCTGCCGGACGCTTGTCTCGACGCATTTCCACGAGCTCGCGCATCTGGAAGACACCCTCGCGAGCTTGCGCAATTATTGCATGGCCGTGAAGGAGAGCGGCCAGCAGGTGACGTTCCTGCGCAAGCTGATCCGCGGAGCGGCCAGCACGAGCTACGGCATATACTGCGCCCGCATTGCCGGGCTGCCAGACCCGATCATCGAGCGGGCTTACAGCCTGCTCGGCGATTTTGAAGCGCGGGCCGCTCTGCGGCTGGCCCGCGACGAAGCTGCCGCCGCAGAGGCCCCTCCCGTGGAGGGAGGAGCCTCTGCGGTGCAGCAGCTCAGCTTGTTCGGCGGTGAAACACCGCCGGACAAGCTTGCGCCTGCGGCGGCGGCCGCCAAGGCGAAGCCGCCGCGAGCGGACGCGGCCGCTGAGAAGCTGCTGGAGCAGCTGCGGGCGGCCGACCTGATCAACATGACGCCTATGCAGGCGATGAATTTTCTATTCGACTTGAAGCGTCAAGTCTAGTTTAATTTTATCTTATGCAGTATAAGGAGAGTGCAAACATGCTTAAAGGGCCAAGCAAATCGGCTCGTATCGGGATATATGCAGCTTTGCTCGGGGTGCTGATAAGCGGTATTACCGCTTCCGTTAGCGCTCCAATTACTGCGTATGCTGCGGAAGCGGAGAGTAGGCAGGATGCGCTTAACCGGCTCGGCGAAGTATATGGTGCCCTGCAAAATCACCATGTGAGCGCAGTAACGGATGAGCAGCTGACAGATGCGGCCATTCAAGGCATGATTGCTTCGCTTAACGATCCTTATACGGTTTATTTTACGAAGGCACAATGGGAGCAATATCAGAATGAGCTTGGGATGCGATATGTCGGTATTGGCACCCGACTCTCACAAGATGCCAAAGGCACCCTGATCGTTGAGGTGTTCCAAGGGAGTCCCGCCTTTGAAGCAGGTCTTTTAGCGGGTGATTACATAGTAGAAGTTAACGGCGAGAGCACGGAGACCAAGCTGCTTGACCAGGTTGCAGATGCAGTCAGGGGACTTGAGAACACAGAGGTAAGCTTAACCGTAAAGCGCATCGATAACAGCCTGCTGACCATAAAAGTGAATCGTAGAGCAGTAACGGTCCCTTCGGTTATTAGCCGGGTGCTGAGTGATCGGACCGGATATATTCAAGTGACAGGGTTCACAGACTTGACCGACGAAGATTTCGCAGCCCAGCTCCAACAATTGAAGAAGCAGGATATCGCTCGCCTACTCGTGGACTTACGCAATAATCCAGGCGGCGTACTGGAATCTGCACAGCATATGGCGGAGCAATTCATCCCCCAAGGGACATTGATCCATACTAAGGATCGGAATGGCAAAGATAATCCTGTACTTTTGACGAATGGCCAGTCTGTTAACGTCCCGGTAGTTGTACTCGTGAATGAAGGCAGCGCTAGTGCTTCAGAGGTATTTGCGGGTGCCGTACAGGATTACGGAAAAGCGGCAATCGTCGGTTCTCTGACTTATGGGAAGGGAAGCGTGCAAAGTATATTCAGGCTTTCCTCCGGTGCTGCTGTGAAAGTAACCATCGAACAATATTTCACTCCGCTAGGTAAACCAGTCAACAAAGTAGGAATTACCCCGGATGTATCAGTCGAGGGAAATATCCCGCAATTCATTAGCGCGCTTAGAGCTGCAGGAAGTCCGACGATTAATGTCACCTTGGATAAGAACAGTACTTTGATTAATGGGTTGTCTCTTGCAGAAAAAGGTTCTTTTTTCACGGAATCGGGTGTTCATTATGCGCCTGCCAGACTTCTTGCTTCCCTTGTTGGCGGACAAGTAACTTGGAATGAGCAAGCACAGGCAGTTGTGATTAGCTCCTCAAGCTCTGCGGGTGCAGCCTCCAAGCAGGAAGTTGCTTACAAGGCTAACAATGGATTTGTGAATCGGGATGGTGTGGGATACCTGGACGTAGATTTATTCCGCAAACAATTTCCCGAGCTTCATTACGAAATAGTCGACACTCAAGTTGTTCTAAAGGTGGAGACCGGAAAGGAGAATCGCTGATGGGAATAATACATGTGCTTGATGATCATGTTGCTAATCAGATTGCAGCGGGTGAAGTCATAGAGCGTCCAGCATCGGTCGTCAAAGAATTGGTCGAGAATGCTATAGATGCAGGAAGCAGCCGGATTGATGTGACGATCGAAGAGGGCGGATTGAATCTGATTCAGGTTCTGGATAACGGGTCCGGGATGGAGCCTGTTGATTGCGAGCTGGCCTTCAGTCGGCATGCAACGAGCAAGATTGCTGGCGGAAAGGACTTGTTCCAGATTCGAACCTTAGGGTTCCGTGGAGAAGCCCTTCCGAGTATCGCGGCTGTTGCTAAGGTGTCTTGCACTACTTCAAGCGATACTACCGGCCTTGGACGCAAGCTCACCATCGAAGGTGGAGCTGTTAAAGCTTTTGAAGAGACGGCATCGGCAAAAGGTACTTTGTTCTCTGTTAAAGAGCTGTTCTATAACACACCAGCTCGGTTGAAATATATGAAAACCATTCAAACCGAGCTTGGTCATATTTCTGACTACATGTATCGGCTTGCTATGGCGCATCCTAACATCGCTTTCAGCTTGCGCCATAATGGGAATGAGCTGCTTCGCACGTTGGGGAATGGCGATCGTCTTCAGGTTATTGCCGCCGTTTACGGCACCTCTACTGCAAAAGTCATGCTTCCTGTATCGGGCGACCATCCAGACTATGGCTTACAAGGCTTCGTGTCTAAGCCCGAGCTCACGCGCGCTAACCGCCAAGCGATCAGCTTGTTCCTGAATGGACGGTTTATTCGCAATTATGCGCTCTCGCATGCGATTATGAACGCTTACCACACATTTCTGCCTATTAATCGTTACCCGATAGCAGTGCTCAGCATCAGCATGGATCCTGCGTTAGTGGATGTGAACGTTCACCCATCCAAGCTGGAGGTTCGCTTCAGTAAGGAAGGGGAGCTGATGCAATTCGTTGAAGCTTGTGTGCGGGAGACGTTAGAGCGCCAAGTATTAATCCCTCAAGGTGGAAAGCCTAATTCAGGCATCCACAGTCCGATCAAGGAGCAAGTAGTTCAAGAGACGTTGGAGCTTTATCGCGCGACAGCAGCAGCAGCTCCAGATACGGAATCTAGTGAGCAGCATGTGTCTCCAAGCGCTTACGTCAACAATTCTAGACCTGTCTCAACTGGGCCAAGTCCAGAACTGAGAGCTTATCAAGCTCCGTCACCATCAGGTTCAACTTATGCGACCCCGTCTCGTACAGCTCCACCCTCAACTTCGCAGAATGAATGGTCGTCCAAGCCTAGAACACAGAGCGCACTCACTAGTGAGCAGCTGGCTAGCTTGATGCCTGAGCCTGCAAGTGATAGCATTCCAGCGCTGCCTGCGTTTCCGAAGCTTGAACCGATTGGGCAAATGCACGGAACTTACATTGTAGCTCAGAACGAGCGGGGATTGTTTCTTGTAGACCAGCATGCTGCGCATGAACGTATTCATTATGAGTATTACTATGAGAAATTCGGACAACCTGCTAAGGCAAGCCAAGAGCTGCTGCTTCCCATCACGCTCGAATATACATCCGCTGAAGCAGAAGTAATTACATCCAAACTTCCTTTATTCGAGCAAGTAGGTGTTTACTTGGAGCCTTTTGGGGGTAATTCCTTCTTAGTTCGCTCCCTACCGCATTGGTTTCCAGAGGGTGAAGAGAAGTCGCTGATTGATGAGATGGCGGAGTGGGTGCTGGCGGATAAGAAATCGGTAAATTTGTCCAAACTAAGAGAGAAGGCAGCCATTCTATGTTCCTGCAAAGCGTCGATTAAGGCGAATCAAAACTTGTCGATTCTGGAAATAGAAGCCTTGCTTGATCGGCTCTCGGGTTGCCGCAATCCATATACATGCCCTCATGGACGTCCGATTGTGGTTAGCTTTTCTACATATGAGCTAGAAAAAATGTTTAAGCGGGTGATGTAGTGGTCGTAACCACCTCCCATACTCCTTCTTCAGAATCGATTGCTGCATCGAAGCGAATTGCCGCCGAGATGGGCTGTCGCTGGGTACCTAGAGGAGGCAAATCGATCCGTAAGCTGGCGCAAGCTTATGGATCTTCTCACATTATGCTGCAAGCCGATGATCAGCTAAAGCTGTATATGGACGTCAAGACCGACAAAGATTCCAGCCTAACTCTTTCTGACACCGACAATACGGAACCATCACCGATGTTCTTTCACCCGAGCTTATCCTTCGTTCGGGTAAAGCGGCTGTTGAGAGGCGAGGGAGATGCATTAATAGAATGTTCAGGTGTAGAGCCAGGCGATTCCGTACTGGACTGTACGGCTGGACTTGCTTCCGATTCTATAGTATTCTCTTATGCAGTTGGACCAACCGGACATGTGACTGCGATTGAGAGTGAACCTGCGCTGCATATGTTAATCCGGGAAGGTCTTGCGCGCTATGAAACACATCTTGCTCCCTTCAACGAGGCCATGCGCCGAATTCAAGTCGTGCTTGGCTCACACGTACATCTATTGGAGCAAATGCCGGACCGCAGCGTTGATATCGTCTACTTCGATCCAATGTTCCGCAGTCCGATAGATGATTCAAGCGCCATTCAGCCGCTTCGCCGGTTAGCCAATCACAGTCCGTTGTCCAAAGCTGTAATTGAACAGGCTGCGCGCGTTGCACGCAAACGGGTCGTCCTGAAGGAGCATCGTGACGACGGTGAATTCGAACGTCTCGGATTTGAACGAATGATTAGATCAGGAACCAAAATCGCATATGGAGTGATACAACTTTGATTGACCATGTAACAGTTGCAGGTAAGCCTAAGCTGCTAGTCCTGATTGGCCCAACTGCAGTAGGCAAGACACGTCTTAGCCTGGAGATCGCTCAGAGATTCAATTGCGAGATCATTTCCGGAGACTCCATGCAGGTGTATCGAAGAATGGATATTGGAACGGCAAAAGCTTCCTTGGCCGAGAGACAGATCGTGCCGCACCACATGATTGATATCCATGAGCCGCAATATCCTTTCTCCGTAGCAGAGTTTCAGGAGAGGGCCCGATCCTTGATAAAGGACATCCATGAACGCGGGAGACTCCCTTTTATAGTCGGCGGGACAGGTTTGTATGTTGAATCGGTGTGCAATGATTTCCAGTTCAGTGAATCCGGATCTGACGATGCCTACCGGGAACGGCTGCGCTTGTTTGCTGCCGAGCATGGGGATGCTGCTCTTCATGACCAGTTGATGGAAGTAGACCCGCAATCCGCAGAACGAATACATCCCAACGATCAGCGTAGAATTATCCGTGCGTTGGAGGTTGTTCATCTTACTGGTATAACGGTATCCGAGCAGCTGGCTGCCCAGTCCGGACAGTCCCCCTATGACGTATGTATGATTGGGTTAACCATGGATCGCTCCAAGCTGTACAAAAGGATTGAGCTTCGTATTGATGAGATGGTAGAAGCTGGGTTGTTGGAAGAGGTCCGGCAATTACTTCTCGAAGGCTGCGAACGAAGCCAAGTATCGATGCACGGATTGGGGTACAGGGAGCTGATAAGCTACTTGGATGGGGAATATTCTCTTGATGAAGCTATCCACCTGTTAAAGCGCAATACTCGAAGATTTGCTAAGAGACAGCTGTCCTGGTTCCGCAGAATGAAAGGCATTCACTGGATAGATGTTACAGAGCAATCAAATTTCTCCGAGCATTTGCAAAAAATTAGTGATATAATAACAGGAAAGTTTAATCCACGTAGAGAATATAATTCGTAAGCGGCGCTAACCTTGCGGGAGCGATCTAATATTCAGACCAATTAGGGGGATCCATTATGAACAAGTCGATTAACATTCAGGACACATTCTTGAATCAACTGCGCAAAGAAAGCATCGCTGTAACCGTCTATTTGACCAATGGGTTCCAAATTCGCGGATATATCAAGGCATTCGATAATTTCACGATTATTATTGATAGCGAAGGCCGGCAACAGATGGTATATAAGCATGCGATCTCCACATTCACTCCTCAGCGTCCCGTTTCACTAATGCAGCAAGAAGCTGCTGAATAGTGGGACTTGCCTTTCGCTGACCCGGACGTTATGAAACTTTTCGAATGTATGATACGTTAATAACGTAGTGTGGAAAGCAACCCGATCTTATGGGTTGTTTTTTACTTCTATGGATTTAAGCGAGAAAGGAAGTCGATCAGGATGACAGAAAAGAAAAATTCCAATCGATCAGCTAGCAAAACAAGCAAGAAGAAAAGGAAGAGCTACAAGAAACCCATTCTGATTTGGGTGTTGGTTATTACTGTACTTGGCATTGTCTGTGCACTAGTAAGTTATATGATTATTTTGCTAAGCGGGGAAAAGCATTATCAGATGAATAAAGACAAGATGGAGATGGCGGAAGCAGCGGTCTTCTATGATGTGAATCAGAAGGAAGTAACGACAATGGCTCGCGAGAATCGGGAGCTGGTTACTTTGGCCGAGATGCCGGATAAGCTGCCAAAAGCTTTCGTTGCGACCGAGGATAAACGTTTCTCTGAACATTCGGGGATCGATTTCTTCTCTATTGGACGCGCGATTGTGAAGGACGTGATCCATCGAAGCGCCGTTGAAGGCGGGAGTACGATTACGCAGCAGCTTGCCAAGAACATGTTCTTGAACGCAGACAAGACGATTTTCCGTAAAGCAACCGAAGCCTCCATTGCAATCGCCTTGGAGAATCATAAGACAAAAGACGAAATTCTCGAGATGTATCTGAATCGAATTTACTTCGGCAAATCCGCTTGGGGCGTGAAAGCCGCGGCTAAGAAATATTTCGGGAAGTCCGATTTGAAGCAGCTCGCATTATGGGAAATGGCAACCTTAGCAGCCATACCAAAGGCGCCTAGTAATTACAACCCGCTCGATAATCCTGAGAAATCCAAGGAGCGCCGGGCAGTCGTGCTAATGCTAATGCAAGAGCAAGGATATATTACCGAGCAAGAGAAGGCAGAGGCTGCCGCAAAGGATTATGTAGCTCCTCCGGTAGCTGACAAGATGGACTATGTTACGTACCTCGATTACGCTGTCAGTGAAGCAGTATCGAAGTCAGGATTGACAGAGGATGAGCTGCTTCGCGGCGGTTATCGAATCTACACTACGCTGGAGCCCACTGCTCAGAAGGCCGCTGAGACAGCTTTCAGCAATCCTGATTTCTTCCAAAAGGATGGACCTGAGCAGATCATGCAGGCCGGCATGACGATATTGAATAACAAAGACGGCGGCGTTGTGGCCATGGTTGGCGGTCGCGACTACAAAACGAAGACATGGAACAGAGCGGTTAAGCCCCGCCAGCCTGGCTCCTCCTTCAAGCCTATTATCGAGTACGCGCCAGCACTGGAGTTGAAAGGCTATAATCCCTACACCATGCTTAAGGACGAGAAGGTATCGTACGGGAGTTACAGTCCTAACAACTATGATAATATTTACCTTGGCAACATTAGTATGATGAAAGCAATCGAGAAATCCGCTAATGCGCCGGCTGTCGCGCTTTTGAACGAAATCGGTGTGAGAAAAGCGATGACATTTGCCGAGAAATTCGGGATCACCTTCGATAAAAAAGACGAGAATCTGGCTATCGCCTTAGGTGGTATGACAGTGGGGACATCTCCGTTGCAATTGGCTTCCGCCTATACGACTTTTGCCAACAACGGACAGTTGAATCCGACCTATTCGATTGTCAAAATACTGGATAAAGACGGCAAAGAAAAGTATAAGTACAAGCCGGATAAACCTAAGCAGGTCATGAGCGCGAAGAATGCTTATTACATGACATTGATGCTGAAGAATGCTGTTGATGTTGGTACGGGTACCAATGCCAGGATGAATCGTCCTGTCGCAGGCAAGACTGGTTCGACACAGCTCGATCTCGAGGGTCTGAAGCAGTATTATCGTGATGTATGGTTCGCCGGCTACACGCCCGAGTGGACTGCAGCTATATGGATGGGGTTCGATACAACGGATTCCAAGCATTTCGTTAATGGAGGCAGCGGTCGACCTGCTGCTCTGTTCAAGGAAATCATGACCAAGGCTTTGGCTGGCAAGCCAGTAGGACAGTTCCAGAAGCCAAGCGGTGTGCCAGATCTGAATGAAGCGCCTCCTGGAGTAACCGATCTGACAGCAAGCTACGACCCGAATAAGAAATCCGTAAAGCTGAATTGGACAGCGCCTAAAGGCGAGAAGCTCACGTATAGTGTCTTCCGCAAAGCCGCCAAGGATACAGAGTATGGAGAAGCTTTCCCATCGGCAACGACAGAGTTTAATGATATGACAGTTAAACAAGGGGAGACTTATCAGTATTACGTTGTAGCGGTTAGCTCAGAGAATAATCAGGAGAGTTCTAACTCTAACGTAGTTACCGTGTTGACAGAAGGGGCTACAGCTAGCCCGAGTCCTAGCGCAACGCCTAGTCCGAGTCCTGGAGGCTCCGGCTCACCAGGTCCCTCGACAAGCCCTAAGCCGACGACAAGCCCAAGCGGTAGTCCGGGGTCCAGTCCGACTCCAACACCAAGTAAAACGCCTGGTGCAAGCCCTAGTCCGAGTCCAACCTCAAGCCCGAGTCCGAATCCGAATTCGAATCCGACTGCGAGCCCAAGCCCTAGTCCGAGCGCATCACCTCAGACAGGGAGTTTACCAAACAATAATGCGCCAAGATCCTAAATTCAGGGTCCGGTTACGAACAATATCCAATAAGAAAGTTTAGGTGACAGGAATGAACAGAAAGGTTAAGAAATTAAGCTCAGTATTGGCGATCACAGCGTTATGCGCAGTCATAGCGGCATGCGGTAACAAGCCGGATAAAGATGCAACATCGGGAGGAGGGACGCCTACGGCGTCTCCTTCTGCCACAACATCAGTGAAACCGTCAACAACCCCTTCAGCATCTCCTGGAGCAAATGCCGGAACATCTAATAAGAAGTCTTGGACTTCTGCTCCGGCCATGACAATCGATGCGAAGAAAACATACGAGGCGACCTTCGATACGAATAAAGGGTCGTTCAAAGTAGCGCTATTCGCGGATTCCGCTCCTAAGACGGTTAATAATTTCGTGTTCTTAGCCAAGGAAAGCTATTATAACAATGTTGTGTTTCATCGGATCATGAAAACCTTCATGATTCAAACAGGCGATCCAACCGGAACAGGCGGCGGTGGACCCGGATACACCATTCCGGACGAGCTGAAGAGCCCTCATAAATACGAATTGGGCACTGTGGCTATGGCCAAAACGACCCAACCGAATTCTGGAGGCAGTCAATTCTTTATTTGTGTAACCAATGAATGCGGTGGTTTAAATTCATCTCCTAATTACACTATTTTCGGTAAAGTGTCGGAGGGATTGGAGAATGTGCAGAAGATCGCCTCAACACCTGTAAAAGCAAGTGCAACTGGAGAAGCAAGTGTTCCGACTGAGGAAGTGAAGATCAAGAGTATTACGATAAGCGAAAAATAAAATGTTGCTATAGAGGAGGCTTGTTCGTGATTCGTAAATATGCGGACCGCGCCAATTGGGGAAGAATATTGGAGAGACAATTCAATGTATTTTCCAAGAATTCTATCGCTTTCAGCGGGCATATGACGCTATTCGAGATGATAAGGGTGAGAGAGCCATTAATCGTGAACTACCCTTCGGGTCCATTATGTATAGTGAATAATGGGTACAAGTGGATTCAGCATTTTCCGGATCATGCAGGATACATTCTGACTTCTGTGTATGATTCCGAGGACCGGATTGTCCAGTGGTACATCGACATATGTAAAGCTCATGGAGTAACAGAAGCCGGAGTGCCCTGGTACGATGACCTTTATCTGGATATCGTCAAGCTGCCGACAGGAGATTTATTCTTGCTAGACCAAGAAGAACTGGAAGAGGCGTTGCAGCAAGGGATCGTGAGGAAGGAAGATTACGATTTTGCATGGACAACGGCGCGATTGGTCATGGATGAGTGCAAAAGCGGCTCGTTCGATCTGACTCTGATCGCTGAGAAACATCTGAATGAATGGCTGGAAGTATTATGAGTAAGTCTTCTATGTATCGGGGGACAGTGTCCAGTTCTCGAAGAAACAGAGGTAGAGGACGGGGGAGATCGTCTCTGCTCCTGAGACTTTTGTTAGTCTTCCTTCTGCTTGGAATGGGATGGGTAGCGATCATTCAGTACAAGATACACAATGCTCCTCAGTCAGGGAATTCAACCCATGCAGATGTCGGTATTGTGCTTGGCGCTTCACTTTGGAACAACGAACCCAGTCCTGCGCTTCGTGAGAGGCTGCAGCGAGCACTGACTCTTTACGAGAGTGGACAAGTAGACCGGTTGATTGTAAGCGGGGGGCTGGATTATAACGGCTCTACCCTATCGGAAGCGGAAGGAATGCGTAATTATCTCGTACAAGAAGGCGTACCGGAGCAAGCCGTTGTTATGGAACCGCTCGCTCGCAGTACTTACGAGAACGTTCTATTTTCTAAGCGAATCATGGATACGAATAATTGGAAGACTTCTATATTAATAACCCATGATTATCATGCAGCCAGATCCTACAACATTGCACGTTTTCTCAAGATGCAAGCTCCTACAGTATCGTCTATGAATTCGCAGGTGATGTGGATGCCTTGGCATAAAGCGAGAGAAACACTAGCTTTCACCAAGTGGGAGCTGGATAAGCTTCGGCTGAGATTAGGCGGTTCATAAGCTTATGATGGCTGATGCGGAGCCGAGCGGTAGTGGTATCCGTAAGCTTTTTCGAAGCCTAGTTTGCTATAAAGTCTCTGTGCGGTATCGTTACTGGCTAACACCTGCAAATATAAGTGCTTGGCTCCTTGATCAAGGCTCCAACATGCAAGTTTGTGTATTAACTGAAGGCCTAATCCTCGTCTACGGAACAAAGTGTCCGTTGCGATGTTGATCAAGCCCGCCCAATCTGATTCTTGAACAGCAGTTCCAATGGCGGCAATTTGCTTGGTTACGGGATGTTTGGCGGAAGCGAATATTGTGTTGCCTTCAATCCGATGCATCATCTGTTGATAGGCCGTAGAACTATTTAGATCAAATTGTTCAATCTGCATGAATGCCGATGTCCATGGGGGATCTGCTTTATTCTGCAGCGATAGCTCAAAGTCAAAAGCATCATCAAGGTTGACGCGAGATACGACCTTTTCACAATCGGCTACCATCAGAATTGTCTCAGACTCTGTTGTGAATCCGAGCTGCTCCAAATGATCATCTAATCCCTGCGGGCTGGAGATGCTAATATGGAATCGCGGAGGAAGGTTGTGTGAACGGTAGAACTGCTCTACTGTTGTTAACCAATCAGACTCACTAGGATAATCACCTACGGCTAGAACACTGTTTGCTCTTCTGGAGCTTAACGAAGGATTAGCCCTGAGCAGCCAATGATCGAGCGGTTGTGTATATTGCGGAGGCCATGTTCTAGCTGCTTGCCGATCGAGCATTTGATACGTTTGCAAAGAAAACATTTCTAGTATACTCCCTCCTTTCAGGAAATCCATATTTTTCTATTACGAATTATAATACATAAACATGAATAAATATACAATAAAAAATTTTTGTTTGTTGTTTATTTATTAACAAGTCTGGGACAACCCAGGCTTGTTTTTTTTGGTAAAAACAATCATAGGACAAGGAAGGAGCTGGTAAAGTAATAGTCAGAGGGATGTGAGGTGATTCCATTGAGCAGTCGTGTTGTGGCCCCTGAGTCCAAATCAGGCATGAAGTCTTCCAGGCAGATTAATGTCGTGCTGCGCAGTCCTAGTCCAACGATGCCTATTGATCCGGAGATTCCTACTCCCAATCGAACCTTCACCGGGACCGGTCCTTTTGCAGATGTTATTAAAGATTTGGACCGTATGGTTGGGCTGGAGCATGTCAAAGAATTGATTTATGAAATTTATGCGCTGCTGCAGATCGGGCAATATCGTACAGAGGCCGGTCTGTTGTCGAATCCGCAAGCTTATCATATGATCTTCAAAGGAAATCCTGGGACGGGGAAAACGACGGTTGCGCGCATTGTAGCCAAATTGTTCCAGTCGATGGGCCTGCTTCAGAAGGGTCATTTAATCGAAGTCGAGCGAGCTGATCTGGTAGGAGAATATATCGGTCATACAGCACTTAAGACACGTGAGCTAGTCAAAAAAGCAATGGGAGGCGTCCTGTTTATCGATGAGGCATACAGCCTGGCGCGTGGCGGTGAGAAAGATTTTGGCAAAGAAGCCATTGATTGCTTGGTTAAAGCAATGGAAGACCATCGGGATCAATTCATCCTGATTCTAGCGGGCTACCCTGAAGAGATGGATCAGTTTATGGCTACTAATCCAGGCCTGCCCTCAAGATTTCCAATCCAGCTTGATTTTGAAGACTATAGTGTTGATCAATTGCTGCAGATCTCGGATCAAATGACCAAGGAGAAGGAATATGTGCTGCTCCCGCAGACGGCCGCCAAGCTTAAGCAGCATTTGACGGAAGAGAAGAGCGCTTTCTGGCGTTCATTCAGCAATGCAAGATATGTGCGCAACTTACTAGAGAAATCGATTCGTCATCAAGCTGTACGATTAATAAATACTTATACAACAACCGCTCCATCCAAGCAGGAGTTGATGTCTATTCGTCCTGAGGATCTGAGGTGGTCTAAAACTTAGTTAAGTTATTGGTTGATGAAACCTTGTCTGTTGGGCAAGGTTTTTTCTGCGTAGTTAGACAAGGGAATTTGCTGTACAATGGGTGTATTCAACTCAAATATAAAGTAGATAGAATGGGGAGAGCGGAACGATGCTGCGTGCGGTTGTTTTTGATTTTGACGGATTGATTCTGGATACGGAATCGAATGAATTGAAAGCTTTTCAAATGGTGTTCGAAGAGCATGGTCATGTACTAACGCTGGAAAGCTGGTCTGGGTGTGTAGGCACGGATCTTTCTATCTATAACCCTTACGATCACCTGAATCAATTAGTGGGATATGAGTTGGAGCGTGATGCGGTTCGTGCCAAGCATAAATCGAACTTTGCGAAGCTGATGGAGAAGGAACTCATCCGCCCCGGTGTAGAAGCTTATTTGAAGGAAGCTCAAGCTCTAGGTCTTCGGATTGCGCTTGCCTCCAGCTCATCTCGCCAATGGGTGACTGGATATTTAGCTCAGCACGGATTGTTGGATTATTTTGAGACTATTCATACGAAGGATGATGTCGAGAAAGTTAAGCCTGATCCGGAGCTTTACCGGCGTGCTGTGGAGTCATTAGGAGTACTTCCGTCCGAGGCGCTTGCTTTTGAAGATTCTCCGAACGGTTCACTTGCTGCTCATCGGGCAGGTCTCCATTGTGTTATCGTTCCTAACTGGGTTACGGAGACGCTGCCGTTCGGCCAACATAATCTTCGTCTTCTTTCGATGGAGGAACGTTCTCTTGCCGAAATAATTGAAATCATAAATCATGCTTGCTAACAGCCTTGAAATGGTATAAGATGTAAAACAAAATGAAGCATTATTTCTATATATAATTGCAATGAGGAAGAAGAGTAAGCAGAATATACACTCCAGAGAGCTGATGGTTGGTGCGAATCAGCGTGTTAAGTTCTGACGAATGGGCTTCTGAGCATCTGAACCGAAAGTGTCCTCTTTGAAGGCTCACAGTAGGCTTCAGCGAACGTCTCATCGTTACAGGAGACACGTATTCGGTCTGGATGGATTAAGGGACCCGATACGGTAAAGCGAGTCCGACTTTGCGGACTAATGAAGGTGGTACCACGGGGTTTCCCGTCCTTGAACTTAAGGACAGGGCCCCTTTTTTGTATTCAAATATTGCTTTTACATTAATTCTGAAGGAGTGTGGTTGCATCATGAAGGATGGTTGGCGATGGCTACCGTGTACGCAATTTGAAGTTATCAAACAAATCTATTTATGGAGGGATTTCGATGGCTAGTCCAACACTTGTATCCGGAATTCGGTCAACAGGAGAACTGCATCTTGGCAATTATTACGGGGCATTAAAGGGGCTTCTAGACGCCCAAGAACAGTATAAGGCGTATTATTTTATTGCTGATTTACATGCGCTGACCACGCATCCTAAATCGGAAGACAGGACCAAGAATGTAATTGAAATTGCTAAGGATTATATCGCAGCAGGTCTTGATCCGCAGAAATGTGTGTTCTACGCACAGTCGACGCTTGCACCTGAACTTGCCGAGCTGCAGCTATATTTAAGCATGATTATGCCTCTTGGTGAGCTGCTTCGCTGCCCAACCTTTAAGGAAAAGGCCAAGAAACACCCCGATAATGTTAACTATGGTTTAGTCGGCTACCCTGTGTTAATGACTGCCGATATTTTGATCCATAAGGGGAGCTTGGTCCAGGTGGGGGAAGATCAGCTCGCTCATCTGGAGATGGCGAGAACGATGAAGCGACGTTTCAATCAATTGTACGGTCCAATATTTCCTGAGCCACAGCCCATGCTTGAGCATGCAGTGCGAATTCCATCCCTGTCTGGTCAGGGGAAAATGAGTAAGTCAGATACACCATCGACATATATCAGTATGAAGGATGAGAAGGAAGTAGTTGATGGGAAGATCAAGAAGGCTTATTCAGATCCGACCAGGGCATATCTTCATCAGCCAGGCACACCGACTTTGGACGGCTGCAATGTGTACCATCTTCATACTTTTTTCAGTACGGAAGAGACAACAAAGACAATTGCATTGCAATGCCGAAGCGCAGAAATCGGTTGTGTTCAGTGTAAAGCAGGGCTAGCGGAGTCCATTAATACTCTTGTGCAGCCTTTTCGAGCCAGGAGAGCTCAATTATCGGAATCTTACATTCACGATGTATTACTTGAAGGGCATCAACTAGCGAAACAGTCTGCGCAAGAAGTGATCTCTGAGGTTCGTGAAGCGATGAATCTTAGAATGCTGTAAGCTTACGATTGGATATTTTACTAGAAAAAGCAGAACACTTGTGCGCATTGGATAAAAAGGATACAATGAGGTTTGATGTACAATTGCTATATCTTGTCGGAGGAGTGAAAGAAAATGCCCGTTCAAATTCGTTCGGTTGTCCCCAAGCAACTATTAACTCCTACCGGCGGTTACTTAACTGGATATAGTCACACCTTGAATCCTTATTCCGGCTGTGCCTTTGCATGCTCATACTGCTATGTTCGCCGTATGCCTGTAGCCTTGTTCCGTGCTGAGGAGTGGGGAACATGGGTTGATGTGAAGGAGCAAGGTTCTGAGCAATTGCTTCGCGATCTTCGGAAGGCCAAGAAGAAAGGGCCTGTTACCATATTCATGTCAAGCGCAACAGATCCTTATCAGCCTGTAGAAGCGAATGCCAAGGTGACCCGATCTTTTCTTGAAGTAATGGCAGAAGAGCCGCCGGATTTCTTGCTTGTACAGACAAGAAGTCCTCTTGTAACCCGGGATATTGATTTGTTGATTCGGTTAGACAGGCGAGTACGTGTGAGTATGACGGTTGAAACCGATCTTGAGGATGTCCGTAAAGTATTTAGTCCGGCGGCTCCTCCGCTTGCAGGAAGATTGAGAGCACTGCGTGAATTGCGTGAAGCGGGTATTCCTACCCAAGCTGCAATATCGCCAGTCTTACCAAGCTCGCAAGCATTCGCAGAAAGGCTTGCAGCTGTTACCGACCGGGTGTGCGTGGATGATTTCTTCATGGGCGACGGCAGCGGCGGCAAACGTACCAAGTCACTTCAAATCCATGAGCTTTTCGAGCGGATAGGGATGGAGGATTGGTATGACAAGGCAGCTTATATCGGGGTTTGGACTCAGATGCGAGAACGATTCGGAGAACACAATGTATATCTTAGCCGGGAAGGATTTCTGCCCTGATCATTTGGTGAAACAATATTTCATGACAATCACTGGAAATAGTTATCTTACTATGATATAGTGAAAAAGAACTATATCATTAGTTCGGTTGACCTATATTGGCAAACTTGCTGAAAGGCAAGGACGCAAAGCCTCAGATCTAAGGTTCCTTCGGAACTATGATAGCTGGGTTGCCGGAAACAATGATTTGTTTTCAATGCAAACCCAGCTATTCCATCCAATGGAATAGCTTTTTTGTCTAATTCTTAGATCTCCGTCGGAAGGAGCATGATTGATGGTCAAAGCGAAGTTCGGTTCCATCTGGAAAAGGTTTTTCCCTCATGACGGTTTGGAGGTGTTGGCGGGACCCCTTGTAGTCTTCGCCGCTAGCTGTGCCTTTGCCTCTGTTTATCAGTCTTGGTTCGGGCTTAGTATAGCCATCCTTTTCTCCTTACTATTGATTCTGCTATTCCGGACCCGAACCTCCATCGTTATGTTGTATTCGTTAGCAAGTACTGTGTTATTGCTCTTACTGGTCGTGTTTCCAATCATTCAATTGTATTGCTTCCTTCTTGTCTTATACCCCATTTTGCTTTGTTTTGCATTGCTTGTGCCTGATCCCAGATTTACTTTCGCTGCAGGGTTATTGTCGGCGATCTCGCTAATACGCTATCAAGGTCAAGTGGATAACACTGAACTTTGGGCTAATGTTATTGCTGTCCTGCTTAATGCTCTGGTGTACTCCTTATTAACCCGAATGATGCGGAAGTTATTGAAGGAGCGCAATGAATACCGACAATTGTCTATGATTGATTCATTAACAGGTTTGTCATCCCTCCAACAGACATTGATCTTTGGTCAACATCTTATTGTTAAGGGACATAGAGTCAGGGTCATTCTTATAGATCTGGATCATTTTAAGCAAATTAATGATACTTATGGCCATATGATCGGGAATAAAGTAATTGTCTACTTTGCCTCGCAGCTCAATAAGATGATGGAAGGGATTAACGGAATCGTCGGTCGCTTAGGCGGAGATGAATTTGTGATCGTGTTGGAGGACACTGAGGACAACTCAGATGTTCTGGCAAGAATCGAGGCCCAATTGAATCATAGCCAATATGTTTCCAGCAGCGAACAATATCCAATCAAGTTGTCATTCTCTATTGGTGATACTGTATCAGATCCAAACACAATAACAAATATCGAACAATTGATGCATCATGCCGATTTGAATATGTATGAGTATAAACGCAGGAAGCGTATAGCCAGCAAGCAAGGTAAGTCCGATCAATTATTCGATCATAATCCAGATCCTATCGCAATTTTTGATAGTGAGGGTATTATGTTGGAGCTAAATCCTGCCGCACAAAAGTTAATTGGTTATACGAACGAGGAGTTCAAAGGGCTTCCTTACTTCAAACTGATTGTCGAAGAAGATCAGAAGGCTGTGATTGAAGGATTCAACTCAACAATCACCAGCGGCAGTCCCAGCCATTTTGAGATGAAGATCATCTCCAGGAATGGAGCTCTGATTCCCCTCCGTGTTGTCGTCATACCGATCACAGTTGGGTACAAGATTGCAGGTTATTACGCCTTAGGGCAATACATATTAGAAAGCAAGAAAGTGGAGAATGAGCATCCCCATGTCTTGACGTTCAGCATATAATAACTTTTAATGGCCGTCACTTTGACGGTTTTTTGTTCTGGAATGAAAGTTTTCAAGGCATTGTGGTACAATATAACAAGTTTGATGCAGAACAGTTACGAGTATATGGTGTGGCTTTGGGTCTGAATCTGTTCTATCGGAGGTAGTGAATATGAAACCAACCTCGCATGAAATTAGCGGCGATCAATTGGATAAAGCGGTATTAGTAAGCTTAGTGATTAAGAGCAATCGGTTGTCTGAAGAAATGATTCAATACTCCTTACAGGAGCTTGCAAGTCTGGCTGAGACAGCGGGTGTGCAAGTACTTGACTCCCTGATTCAAGCTAAGGATTCTGTTGATTCGAAATGGTTTATTGGCAAAGGGAAAGTCGAGGAGGTAAGAGTTCTTCTAGAAACACATGGCGCCAACACGGTCATCTTTGATCAAGAGCTATCTGGAGCCCAGGTACGTAATCTAGAACAATCGTTGGATGTCAAGATCATCGATCGAACTCAGCTTATTCTGGATATATTCGCACAGCGTTCCAAGACGAGAGAAGGGATTCTTCAAGTAGAGCTGGCACAGTTAAGTTATTTACTGCCAAGGCTATCCGGACAAGGAAAGAATTTGTCCCGTCTTGGAGGCGGGGTAGGTACGAGAGGTCCAGGGGAGACGAAGTTGGAAACCGATCGCCGGCATATTCGTGACCGAATTACGGAGCTCAAGACCGCACTTCAGGAAGTAGTTAGACATCGTACATTACATCGTGATCGACGCAAGAAATCGGGTGTGTTCCAAGTAGCTCTGGCTGGGTATACGAATGCAGGGAAATCCACGCTGCTGAACCGTTTAACGGAATCCGATGTTTTTGCAGAGAATCAGCTGTTCGCTACACTAGATCCTACTTCGAGGAATTTGCGTTTGCCAAACGGCCAAGAAATCGTTCTGACGGATACGGTAGGGTTTATTCAAAATCTTCCGCATGATCTTATCGCCGCATTTCGTGCGACTCTGGAGGAAGTGTGTGAGGCTGATCTGATCTTGCATGTTGTAGATAGCTCAAGTGAGATGCGTGAGCAACAAATTCGCGTTGTCGAAGATGTCTTGCAAGAGCTTGGGGCGCATGGAAAAGACAAGTTAACCGTATTTAATAAGATTGATTTGCTCCAGCCTGGAGAGATAGATTGGCTCACAACGGCAGGGGATACCTTGCGAGTAAGCGCGATGGCGGACGAAGATCTGGAAAAGCTGAAGCTGGCGATTGAGGAAAAGCTGATGGGTGATACCAGAACGTTCCTTATTCCGGCAGATCGCGGCGAGATGATTGCTTTGTTGTACCGCGTCGGGGATGTGACTGAGCAATCCGTGGGAGAAGATGATTACCTTCAGTTCAAGGTAAGGCTTAAGAATAACGAATTTGAGAAGAACGGATATAAGCTGACCCCCTATATGCAGGAGTCAGGAATGGAGTCGATTCAGGGAGAGGCGGAGTAAGGATGAATATGCCGGAGACGCTGATTAGGCTAATGGAGCAAGCAGAAGAGACAGCAGAGCCTAAGATGAAGCAAATCGACCGGACGGTTGACCGTATTCAATGGAAAGTGATATCGGCTTTTCAGAAGTATAAAGTAAGCGATTATCACTTTTCAGGGTCAACAGGTTATGGGTATAACGATAGAGGTCGTGAAATATTAGATCTTGTGTATGCAGAAGTGTTCGGTGCGGAGGCAGCGCTTGTCCGGCCGCACTTCGTATCTGGAACACACACGATCGGAACGGCTCTGTTCGGAGTGCTCCGTCCAGGCGATCATATGCTCTACATTACGGGGAGACCCTACGATACGTTACATAAAGTAATTGGTAAGCCAAATGACGGAACAGGATCTTTGCAGGATTGGGGAATTGTATACGAAGAAGTTGCTCTCGCAGGCGGAGGTTCGCCGGATTGGGATGGAATTCGAGCAAGTATGACGGAGAAGACGAAGGTTATAGGCATTCAGAGGTCCAGAGGATATGATTGGCGCCCGTCATTCACAATCGCACAGATCGCTGAGATGACTGTCTTCGTCAAGGCAATCAACCCTGAAGTAATTGTTTTCGTGGATAATTGTTATGGGGAGTTTACAGAAGAGCAAGAACCGAATGAGGTTGGTGTTGATCTAATTGCCGGCTCCTTGATTAAGAATCCTGGCGGAGGGTTAGCTCCAACGGGCGGATATATTGCAGGGAAAAAAGAATTGGTAGAGCTAGCGGCTTATCGGCTTACTGCACCTGGTATTGGCGGTGAGGTCGGAGCGATGCTCGGGACTCTGAGAAGTATATATCAAGGATTATTCCTTGCTCCTCATCTGGTTGGACAAGCGCTGAAGGGAGCAGTGTTCGCTGCTGCTTTGTTCGAATTGCTTGGTTTCGAAAGTCATCCCAAGTGGAATGATCCACGAACGGATCTTATCCAAGCGATCAGGTTCCCCGATGAACGGCATCTCATCTCCTTCGTGCAGGGCATTCAGAAAGCCTCAGCGATTGATGCTCATGTTGTGCCTGAGCCTTGGGATATGCCAGGTTATGAACATCCTGTCATAATGGCAGCCGGCACATTTATTCAAGGGGGAAGCCTGGAGCTCTCTGCAGATGCGCCGATTCGCGAACCTTACATTGCCTATATGCAGGGAGGTCTCACCTATTCCCATGTCAAATTAGGGGTTTTAACGGCTATCAGGAATATGATGGAGGCCAGGTTACTGTAACGAAACCTTACATGCCTTGACATGTATTAGGTTCGAATGTACAATTCTAGTAACCCCTAAATTGTGGAGTGATACGTAATGAGTGATAATATTCGTAGAAATATGGCTTTGTTCCCGATTGGAATTGTAATGAAGCTTACAGACCTCACCGCACGTCAAATCCGATACTACGAACAACATGAATTAATCATACCGGCCAGAACGGCAGGTAATCAGAGACTGTTCTCATTCAACGATGTAGAAAGATTGCTGCAAATTAAAGCCCTGATCGAGAAAGGCGTTAATATTGCGGGGATTAAGCAGGTGTTATACCCTGTAAGTAAAGAGTCCGATGAAGCAACCGTGTTGAATGATCAGACTGAAGTGAAACGCCGTGAGATGAGTGACTCCCAATTGCACAAGATGTTAAAGCAACAATTAATATCCGGGAAGCGTCCAGGGCAAGTTTCTTTAATTCAAGGAGAGCTCACTCGTTTCAATCCCAAATAATCGATTTTTAGGAGGAATGGCTTTATGAAAACCCCGCACTACTCGAAGCAAGACATAACACGTATCGCGAAGGAACAAAATGTAAGGTTTATTCGTCTGCAATTCACAGATTTGTTAGGCACGATTAAGAATGTTGAGATTCCGGTGAGTCAACTGGAGAAAGCACTCGACAACAAAATGATGTTCGATGGATCTTCAATTGAAGGTTATGTTCGTATTGAAGAATCTGACATGTACTTATACCCTGATCTAGACACGTGGGTTGTATTCCCTTGGGTAACTGAGAATCGTGTAGCTAGATTAATTTGTGATATATATTTGCCTGATGGCAGACCGTTCCCCGGTGACCCACGAGGTATTCTTAAGAGGGCATTGAAGGAAGCCGAAGAGATGGGTTACACTGCGATGAACGTTGGTCCGGAACCGGAGTTCTTCTTGTTCAAGACGGACGAGAAGGGCAATCCTTCGATGGAACTCAATGATCAAGGCGGCTACTTTGATCTAGCTCCAATGGATCTGGGGGAGAATTGCCGACGTGAGATTGTGTTGACATTGGAAGAGATGGGTTTCGAGATCGAAGCGTCTCATCATGAGGTTGCACCTGGACAACATGAGATCGACTTCAAATATACCCATGCCATTCATGCGGCAGATCAGATTCAGACGTTCAAACTTGTAGTGAAGACAGTAGCCCGTCAACATGGACTTCATGCTACTTTCATGCCCAAACCTTTATTCGGAGTGAACGGCTCCGGGATGCACTGTCACCAGTCATTGTTCAAAGGCTCGGAGAACGCGTTCTATGATGAGAAGGACCGCTTAGGCTTAAGCGAAACCGCTCGTTATTATATGGCTGGAATTTTGAAGCACGCTCGCGCATTCGCCGCTATTACGAATCCGACCGTTAACTCTTACAAGAGACTAGTTCCTGGCTACGAAGCACCATGTTATGTAGCTTGGTCAGCGAGTAACCGCAGTCCTATGATCCGCATACCTGCTTCACGCGGTCTTAGCACTCGGATTGAAGTGCGTAACCCTGACCCTGCGGCTAATCCCTATCTGGCGCTTGCTGTTATGTTGAAAGCAGGTCTGAACGGGATTGCGCACAAGATGGAGCTTCCACCACCAGTGGATCGGAACATCTATATCATGTCTGAAGAAGAGCGGGAAGAGCAAGGAATCCCTAGCTTACCAGCAGACTTGAAAGAAGCATTGCTTGAGATGCTGAACGACGAAGTGATCTTCGAAGCACTCGGTGAGCATGCATTGACCCACTTCTTTGAGCTCAAAGAGATCGAGTGGGATATGTACCGGACTCAAGTCCATGCATGGGAACGCGATCAGTATATGACCTTGTATTAATTTGGAGAATCCCTTGGCGCAGTGAGCGTCGGGGGATTTTCTTTTTGTGGGAAGTTGAGTGGTTTTGGTCTCAGAAAAGCAGTGAGAGGCGGTATTTCCACATCTCGTAATCTTTTTGAACATACATCGCACTCTTGGCATAAGTTATTTTAGCCTATAATTCAGAAGGAGTGATACGAATGGGTTTTATTCCGTTCGAACCATCAACACCACAGCAAGGAACTCAAGCTTTTCAACCGCCTTCTTCGCCACCTCCTCAATTTATCCCGCAGCAAGCTACCACATTTGCCGTTGATCCTGGTGCGATGCAAGGCTGTCTATTCAGATTCACCTATATATGGCAAAGAAATGGGGAGCAATATTGGTTCGTTCCAGTTTTCGTGGGGAGTAGATCAGTGTCCGGCTTCCGGTGGACCGGCCGGCAGTGGATTTTCTTCGGTTTGGATACAAGGCAAATCATATCTTTCAGCTGTTTTTAAGGAGAGCGTCGTGGGATTTTCTGTTTCGAATACTAAAAAAATCAAAAAGCAGCCCTGCAACTGTTAAGTCTGCAGGGCTGAAAGTTAATACTGGGTCTCTTCTAGAATAATCGTTTAATATTAAGTTAACCTTAAAAATCAATTAGAATATAATTAATAATTAGAGAAACTATCTACTGATCAGATTCGGATTTAAGCACTAGGCCCAGTTTGCGCGCCACTAATGCTGTCGTACTTGCTTGGAAAACGATCGTAAGCAAAACGGCCATAAATGTAACCGAAGCAATAATCTCAACATGCTCAATACCGGCAGCAGCCACCATCCCGGCCAGAGCAGCTGGGATGACGCCAGTTTCCCGCACCCAAAACATGAACAGAATCTCATTGGGTTCCCATTTGGCACGTCGATCTGGAAGTGTGCATGCAAGTACGGTCAAGGGGCGAGCGATAAACATGAAGATAGCAATAACCGCCAGACTTGGCCAGAGATACTGAAGGATGGCTCCAATATCAACTTGGCTGCCGAGTAAAATGAATATGAGCATTCTCATCATCAATGTAATGTTTTCTGAGAAATGATTCATTTCCAGTTCTTTTTCCCTCATACTTAATTTGTACATTGGAGCATTTCCCCATATAAGACCAGCTACGAATGTGGCCATAAAACCGCTCACGTGTAGCATTTCCCCAAGCAAAAACGCCCCAATTGCCGCCACAACCATTGTAATCGTCGTAAAATCGCGCACCAAACCTATTGTTCTATGCGCTGCCAAATAAGCAGCAAGGAAGCCAACGATAATTCCGACCACGATTCCACCTAATGCAACGACTAAGAAATCCGTGATTCCGGATGAGATCGTGATTTCACTTGTTCCCATGATAATTGCTAAGATCGAAAACGTCAGTATGGAACCAGTCGCATCGTTGAAAGCAGATTCGCTTTCCACGGTTTCTCTGACCTTAGGTCGAATTTTCACTTGTTTGAACACAGGAATGAGCGTGGCAGGATCAGTGGATGATATTATAGCACCCAACAGAAAAGAATAGATCCAATCAAGTCCAAGCAAATAATGCACAGCTGCAGCCACCACGCCGCATGTAATCAGTACACCAGGTACACTCAAGAGGGATACCGTTATCCAGACTTTAGCAAGCCCCCGCAAACGAATATTTCTTCCGCCGTCAAACAGGATGAGGGTAGAGCCGGTTATAAGGATAAACTGATTCGTAAAAGAGATGCTTGGTTCGTGGATCAAATGCAATCCCTGACCTAGCACCATACCCGAAATCAAAAACACGGCTACGTCCGGAAACTTCAGCATCTTGGCGATTATTCCGGATAACATGCCTACTGCGTATATTAAAATAATTAGAAACAAAACATGATGAATCATAACAGATGTCTCATTAACCATGGAACCCGGCCTCCTCTCAGGTGTTTATCACACTTGCTCTTTACCCAATTATAACTTTGCCTTCCGGATATTTGTACAGTTCCTTTTCTGTTTTCGGCGTTAGTGCATAAGCAAGGGTAAGAGGTCCTAACCTTCCGATAAACATCATAAAAGAAATTAGAATTTTCCCTATGACGGATAGTTCAGGGCTTACACCCAAACTGAGACCGACAGTGCCAAAAGCTGATGTTACCTCAAACAATATTTTAAGAAACGGAGCATCTTCTGTGGTAGTAAGAACCATCGTAACAAAAATGACCACGAATAAAGCAAAAATTGTTAGTGTAATGGCTTTATAAACGCGGTCTTGTGCTAACCGATACCGGTAAAGTGTAATATTATCTTTCCCACGAACCATTGCTATCATTGCACCGATTAGGATTGTAAAAGTCGTTGTTTTGATCCCACCGCCAGTTGAACCTGGTGATGCACCAATAAACATCAGGATGATGATAAAAAACTGTGTGGCTTGGCGAAGAACCGTGAGATCCAAAGAATTTGGACCAGCGGTACGCGGGACCACAGACTGAAAATAGGAGGCTAGTATTTTAGTACCCCAGTCAAGCGGCTTCAAGGTGTTTGGGTTGTTAAATTCAAAAATAAAGATTACGATCGTACCAATTATGATTAATGAAGCTGACATAATAAGTACGACTTTGGAATGCAATGTAAGCTTTCTACGCTCTCGGTAATCAAGAATATCCGCAAGAACAATAAAGCCGATTCCACCAAGAATAATTAAACTCGTTACTACCAGATTTACAAGAGGGTCAGAGACGTAACTAGTGAAGCTGCTAAAGCGACCGGTGATGGGTCCAAACAGGTCAAATCCGGCATTGTTAAACATCGATATGGCATGCCATATGCCATAATAGATCGCTTGACCTAATGGCATATCGAATGCAAATCGGATCGCTAGCAGTAAGGCACCGATGCTTTCGATTACCAAAGCATAGAGCAACACCTTGCGGATAAGACGAATAATGCCTTCCATGCTTGTCAGATTTAGTGCTTCTTGAAGGATCAATCGTTCTTTAAGTGAGATTCTTCTTCGGAAAACTAGTGCAATAAGAGTTCCCATCGTCATAAACCCAAGACCGCCTATCTGGATTAGAGAAATGATGACGATCTCTCCGAACTTGGACCAATGAGTACCTGTATCGACTGTGACGAGCCCGGTTACGCAGGTTGCAGAGGTCGCAGTGAATAGCGCATCAATAAATGGTGTGGGTACACCGCCTTCAGAGGACACTGGAAATGTCAATAAAAATGCACCAAAAAAAATAATACATGCAAACCCAAATGCCAATATTTGCGGCGGGGTAAAACGACGTAGTAGAGAATTCTCAAACTTGGTCATGACTGTTTGCTCCTTTGACAATGTGTAACACTTTGAAAGTTAGCTTGCATGATTTTAAATAGGGTTCCCTTCAGTCTTTACTTAATACCCTAACTATAGACAAGCAACCCCCTATCTTATTAGATTAACAATGAAAATAGATAAATATCGGAAGATTAAAGGGCCATCTTGATTGGCCTCTTTTTGTTTAGTTCACCAATAAGATGGTTTTGCGAACAGTATAGGGGCGCTAATAACAGGCGTCGTGGCATGGGCAGCAGCACTGACCTGGAAAGTACTTGCCTCATAAACTATTAAAAATGGAGCGTGAATGAAATGGAATGGTCTGCTATTTTTCAACTAATTGATCCTAAGCTGCTAATCGTGGTCGCCGCTTGCTGGGTGCTCGGGTTTATCCTTAAAAATACACCACGAGTACCTGACTGGAGCATTGTATACCTGGTTACACTGTTTGCTGTGGTGGTTACGATTTGGCTGCTTGGTTTCCAACCAGAGTCGATCCTGCAAGGGATATTGTGCGGTGCATTTGCGGTATATGGGCATCAGCTCTATAAACAGGCCAAACAAGCAGTAGAAAAAGGAGAGGGATGACAATGCAAAGTAGAAGCGATAACAATTTATGGGGGATCGATGTATCACATTACCAGGGGGATATTGATTGGACTCAAGTCGCTCAAGCCGGTGTTCAATTCGCATTTGTCAAAGCGACAGAAGGCGTGGGTATAACAGATGGGAAGTTCCTTCAGAACGTAGAAGGGGCCAACACTGCCGGTGTTGCAGTCGGATGTTACCATTATGCGCACCCGGAAATAAACTCTGTCGAAGCTGAGATAGAATCTTTCCTTGGGATCATTCAGGGACAGCCGTTACAAATGCCGCATGTATTAGACTTGGAGGGTAAGGCAAGTACCCTTGATCGTGATGAGTTAACTCAGTGGGCCTTGATGTGGTTGCGTGAAGTCAATAGTAGAACGGGGCATTCAGTCATGCTTTACACGGGAGCTTATTTTGCCCGGGATGAGGTTGGTCCGGAGCTGGGAGCGTTTCCTTTGTGGATCGCTCATTACGGCACAGATACACCACTTGCGAATAGCACGTGGGACCGTTGGGCGGTTTTCCAAGTTTCGGATTCTGGATCCTGCCCAGGTATCGACGGCCTTGTCGATATGAACTTAATGGAGCCTGATTTCTATTATTCCGTCATGAATCCTCCGCCCCCTGTAGAACCTCCTGCTGATCCGCCCTCTACGGTCGCCATGAGTGCAGAATATGCGAATTACATTATCGACCGATGGATCTCGCACGATTATGAATTTGCGTCTCAGGAAGATAAGGATCGTAGGCATTTCCTTGCCAATCAACTTCGTAGAGTGTCCGGACAAAAGGAGGAGTAATCGCGATACTCTCTAGTAAGAGCCTATTGCTGACATGCGTTGCAAATTGAATTTCTATTAACATAAAAAGAGCCGTATTCCTACGGCTCTTTCTCTCATGGATTAACGAATATCGCGGAACAGTCCGATAACCTTACCGAGAATGGTGACATTCTTCAAACGAATCGGTTCCATGGAAGAATTCTCGGGTTGAAGGCGAATATGATCGCGCTCCTTGTAGAATGTCTTCACAGTCGCTTCATCATCCTCTGTCATAGCCACAACAACATCTCCATTGTTCGCGGATTGCTGCTGCTTCACGATAACACAGTCGTTGTTGTGAATGCCTACTTCGATCATGCTCTCACCCACAATACGAAGCATGAACACATTATCATCCTTCACATAATGAGCAGGAAGCGGGAAGTACTCTTCGATATTCTCAGTTGCTGTAATAGGTGTACCTGCCGTAACTCGTCCGATTAAAGGGATGCGAGAGACACTTAATGAGAAAGGAGAGGACAATTCGCCATCTAGAATCTCAATTGCTCTAGGCTTCGTGGGATCCCGACGAATCAGACCTTTCTTCTCAAGGCGGTCCAAGTGTCCATGCACGGTAGAGCTAGAAGCAAGATGAACCGCTTCGCCGATTTCACGGACAGAAGGCGGGTACCCTTTCTCGCGTACTTCACTCTTAATGAAATCTAATATAGCTTGTTGCCGGTTCGATACTTTGCTCACATCGCTCACTCCAATGGGATATCAATTGTGTAAATTATACCATAGAACCCGAGTTCGCACAAACATAAGTTCTCCTATTCAAATAAGATTTATTCAGAGACTTTCTGGGGTTTCATTCTGCAGCCTTAATTCCCGCCTCGACCTAAGTCTAGGTCAAAACCATCCTCGGGGCGCTTCAACACCTCTCTTCTAGAAGGTAATCTAAGACATGAGAAATCTTATGGCTGGAGAGGGGAAAGTTGAAGATGAAAGGTTTAACGGAATGGGCATTTCGGAATAAAGCAGCTATGAAAATCGGGGTAGTGATGGCTATGCTGGTAGGGGTTTTAAGCTATTTGACCTTACCCATGGAATTCCTGCCTTCAGCAGACAATCCGGCAGTTACAATTACAGCTGTTGGTGAAGGCTATGATGCCAAGACTATGGAATCGAGCGTAACAGTACCGCTTGAGAAAGCCGTATCCCTGGTCAAAGGGAAAAGCAGTATGATCTCGAATACAGGTAACGGATTCACAAAAATTGATCTAACATTTGATTCCAAAACAAAGATGAAGGATGCGAAAGCCGAGGTTCAAGAAGCGGTGAATTCCGTTAGATTGCCTGCGAATGTCTCTCCTCCGTATGTTGTGCAGTATAATACTTCCATGATTCCGGTATCGTGGTTGTCGATTACTTTTAATGATGGATTAACTTCTGATAATATCAAGCTCGCTGAAGAGAGGATCGTACCGGAGTTTCAGAAGATTAAAGGTGTCGGTACCGTGTCCTTTTATGGAAAGTCTACACCAAGTGTAGCCATCACAGCAGATCCAGCGAAATTAGCGCAACGCAATGTACCTTATCAAGCGCTATTGGGCGTGTTACAGGGTAGAGATTACTCCACCTCCATAGGGGAAAGAACGATTGGCGGATCACCGGGTAATCTGAAGGTTACCGGTCAAGTTCGGGATCTGGACACTTTGAGAAAGATGCAGGTTGCGCCAGGTGTCACACTGGGTGATGTAGCAGAAGTGAAGAACAATACGAATCAAGAAAGTGTCAGCCGTGTAGGCGGCAAAGATACATTAATGATTACGGTGACCAAAGCATCGGGTGCGAATACGGTTGATGTAGGTAACGGTGTACAAGAAGTATCAGAAAAAATGCGCACTGAATTTCCAAATGCTGAGGTGTCTGTCTTATCCAGTACTTCTGAGATGGTCGTGGATTCAGTTAACAGCATGCTGCAAGAAGTGTTACTGGGGGCTTTATTCGCAACAATAGTAATCCTTCTGTTCCTGCGGAATATCAGAACGACACTTATCACAATTGTGTCCATTCCATTGTCACTTGCCATTACCTTGTATTTGTTAAAGCTTTCTGGTGTTACGCTTAATGTAATCACGCTTGGAGGAGTTGCAGTAGCGGTTGGTCGTCTGGTAGATGATAGTATCGTTGTCATTGAGAATATTTACCGTCGTCTACAGAAGGAATCTTTCTCTGTTCAGCTAATTACAGATGCGACTCGTGAAGTGGCTTCTGCGATCACAGCATCTACTATAACAACGGTTGCCGTATTTTTGCCAATGGGTTTATTGAGAGGGTCTCTACAAGCATTCCTGCTTCCATTCGCATTGACAGTTGCTTACTCCTTGCTAACTTCACTTATAGTTGCATTGACAGTTGTGCCTCTGTTAAGCGCAGTATTATTGAAAAATTCCAAGCCGAAAGAGCATGAACCTTCACGTCGTTTTACGAACTTCTTACGTTGGAACTTAAGTCACAAATGGTTGCCGCTTCTGATATCTGGCTTGCTGTTCGCAGGTTCAATCGGATTGTACGTATCCATGCCTAAGGGAGCAATTGATTCGTCAGATGCAGCTTCACTTACCGTGACATTGGATTACCCAAGTCAGACATTGCCTGAAAAAGTACTTGAAGAAGGAAAGAAGCTGGAAAAGTTCCTGAATGAGCAAACGGGTCCAAAATGGGTAATGATGCAGTTCGGAAATAGCTCAGAAGCAGTGAAGGAAGGAAGTGTCGTTTCTCCGACTCAGGTTTCATTCATGATTGAGATGACGAAAGGCGCAGACTCCGAGAAGCTTATCGAGAGTGTAAAAGGACAACGCAGCAATTTCCCTGGCGCTGAGCTGAATGCTGGAGCATTAGACTATGCCACCAATGCAAGCTCTACCCAAATCTTCGTCGATATTACTGGAGATGATCCGGTCAAGCTAAGTGATGCAGCCGCACTTGTGATGGAGCAAATCCGAACAGTTGACGGGGTTCTGAAAGTTAGCAGCAATCAGGAACAGAAAAAGGCCGTTTATGCATTCGAAGTAAATGCAGCATTAGCCAATACGCAAGAAATTGCTCAGCAATTGCAAGGGATGTTAAGCCCGATTCCTATTGGAACGATGCAGCTTAATAATGAGCAAGCATCTGTGTTCCTGAATCCTATTGTGAACCCGACTACAATGCAAGATCTTTCTGGTCTTACCGTACAGACTGCTGGAGGAGCTGTGCCCGTATCCTCCATTGCCAAGCTGACAAAGACGGATGAAGCAACCACGATTTATCACAAAGAGGGTAAAAGCTTCGTTCGCGTTACGGCAACCGTAGAGCCGAGTCAGCTCTCCCTGGCTGGTGATGCTATTACTGAACGCACGAAGACAATAACACTGCCGGCTCAGACCGAGCTCCATGTTGGAGGTGCATCGGCAGATCAATCCGATGACTTCGCCGACTTGGGTATTACGGCACTGATCTCCATTGGAATTGTATACATGATCATGGTTATTGCATTCAAGACATTACGTGCGCCGCTCGCGATCATGTTCTCCTTGCCGCTTGCTGCCATTGGTGCCGTATTAGGCTTGTTGGTAACAGGTGTCACCCCGGACTTCACAGTTATGTTCGGTGCGTTGATGCTGATCGGAATCGTGGTGACGAATGCAATCGTGCTTATTGATCGAGTGAAGCAGAACGAAGAGCAGATGTCCATTCGTGAAGCTCTGCTAGAAGCAGCGGCATCACGTATGCGTCCTATCCTGATGACTGCCATTGCAACGATCTGTGCCATGCTCCCGCTAGTATTCGGCTCACACGAATCAGGCAGCATAGTCTCCCAGAGCTTGGCGATTGTAGTTATCGGTGGTCTTGCTGTTGCGACATTGCTAACATTAGTGGTGGTCCCATGTGTGTATGAATTGTTGTTCTTCCGCAAGTCCAAACGCCAACGCAAGGCAGCATTTGCTGCAACTATTTAACGGTATTAATGAAATACGCAAAAATCCGTTACCTTTTTATAAGGTGAACGGATTTTTTGTATACAAAACACTTCTCATGGTCAGGAATCCATTATATAGTAAGGGTTGTACACAGGAAGTTGAGGGGAGCAACCAGACTTGTTCGTTGGTATCGCATTAGGTTTATTCGTAGTAACAATGACGGTTGTAATATGGCAGCCCAAAGGTCTAAGTATAGGTTGGCCAGCAGCTATTGGAGCGATACTTGCGCTGATGTTAGGGGTGGTTGGGTGGTCTGATGTATGGACGGTGACTGGGATTGTATGGAATGCCACATTAACCTTCGTTGCGCTGATAGTGATCTCTGTCATTCTGGATGAGATCGGATTCTTCGAGTGGGCAGCTTTACATATGACTCATTTGGCTCGCGGCAATGGCAGATTAATGTTCCTCTTTATGATTCTATTGGGGTCCGCCGTATCAGCATACTTCGCTAACGATGGTGCAGCGCTCATCTTGACGCCTATAGTGCTTGCTCAAGTTAGAACTTTGCAATTGGATGAGAAGCGTGTATTTGCCTTCGTTATGGCTGGGGGTTTTATTGCAGACACGACTTCGCTGCCGCTAGTAATAAGTAACCTGACAAACATTATTTCCGCTGATTTTTTTGGGATCGGGTTTGTGGAATATGCAAGCCGGATGATGATTGTGAATATGTTTTCCCTTGCAGCAAGTATAGGGATGTTATATGTTGTTTTCCACAAATGGATCCCGAATAAATATGATTACAAGGATTTACAAGCACCTGCTACCGCTATTCGCGATATGAGGTTGTTCCTATGGTCGTGGGTTATTATTGCGATCCTGTTCTTATCCTATTTGAGCAGCGAGTGGTTGCCTATTCCGGTATCCGCCATAGCCGGTGCAGTTGCAATCCTTTTCTTATTGGCCGCTAGGAATAGCAAGGCTGTACAGACACGAAAGGTAATGAAGGAAGCACCCTGGACCATTGTGGTGTTCTCCATCGGGATGTATATCGTCGTGTACGGATTACATAATGCCGGATTGACAGAGCATCTAGGTGGGATCCTGGAACAGCTTGCACACAATGGATTGTTCGCCGCAACAATAGGAATGGGATTCTTGTCAGCCGGGTTATCGAGCATAATGAATAACTTGCCGACCGTATTGATAGGTGCTCTTGCGATTGATGAGACGATGACAGACGGTACGATCCGCGAGGCTCTTATATATGCGAATATTGTTGGCACTAATTTAGGACCGAAAATAACACCGATTGGCTCGCTCGCGACTTTAATCTGGTTACATGTTCTGGCGCGTAAAGGTGTACGGATCACATGGGGGTATTATTTCAAAATCGGGTTCCTGCTTACCGTCCCCACACTATTTATTACTTTGGTTGGACTGTATTTGTGGTTGTTATGGATCTAACATGAATCAATCTCACAACTTATTCCGGAGGGATGAACTTGATTACGCAGACAAGCACCACTTTGTATCCTGTACTAGTCGCCTATGCAGAAGCCAGTAAGTCAGTTCCGCATACCCAATTCACCATAGGTCATACATTAGCAGCTGCTTCTCTATTCACAGCCATCCGTGCGTACACGGTTGGGAATCGAATCGTGCTTGAGGCGGAATGTAAAGGAATCCATAAAGGGGGCACGGAACAGGTCGTTTTCTTGTTCGATCCTAAGCATCACGGAAGACGCCCTCATAACTTTCTCAAGATTCGTTGGACCGAGACTGACGGATTTATGTTCGAACGATTTCTGTATGAGTATTTGAGCGAACCTCTGCCTGATGGAGTTCATGGAACGGCCAACATGGCGGAAGGGACACTCAAGCTGCGTCTGGAGCTGCCGCTTGAGCTGATTGGTCTGCCGACAGAGGCTTCACCGCAAGGAAGACGTTGGATTGGTTTTAATATGTATAGGGAAGCAATGGGCGGGGGGGATGCCGGAATAGTAAAGTGGTCTGGCTTACCTTGTGATTCCATTATTCATGGTCAAGGACTTGGGGATTTGCTGATTGCAAGGGGGCTGGATGCAGACGAGGTTGAAGCTGCTGTTCAAGCGGCGGACGTAGACAGCAGAGGGCTTCCTACCCGTTGGGTTAAACGAGAGATCCCTGCTGAATTATTCGATTATATAACTCGCAAACGCCATGGAATGACGATTCGTATAAAAGCTGCTGACGCGGAACGAGCCCGTTTGAAAGCGGATACGACAAAATGGGGACAGACGTTGAAGGCGAATATTGTGGAAGTCGCTGACTATTGGGCAGCCAAAAGCGATGACGAGCTGTTCGATGTAGTCCCAGTTGGCAATCCGAGAGCGTTGACCGTTGCTCAATATTATGGAGACCCAGCGAGTCCTGGCAATTATCGAACCTTGCAGACCTGCCTGGAAAGGCCTTATGAATTCTATAATCCGGCGGCTGGGATGTGGTGGCGACCAGGGATGCAATTGCACAATCCAGGGACAGGAGAGGAAGTGACCCTGCATGATCATGGGGACGGGTTCCTCGCTCCTCCAGGATTTCCATTTCCTCAAGTTCGATATATGTTTCTGGGAGCTTACAGACTATTCATCCTCGGAGTATTAATGGGCATCCCGTACCATCAGGTTATTGAGGATACAGCTGTTTGTCCAGAAACAAGCGGTAAGAAATATTTTGGCGCCATCAATAATCTGGCCAGCGCTTTTATACTTACCGGTGATCGCCGTTATGCACGCAAAGCTCTAATTCTAATTGGCAGAATTGCCGAATTAGTCCCTTATATGAACGGGAACTTCGCGGACGGTACGATCAGTGACAGTGTACATATTGCAGAGCCTACTACAACGGAAACATATTGGTATGATAATTTCTTTGAGGCGCTTGATCTGTTGTACGATGAGATTGATGCTTGTGCTCCCGAGCTCGCTGAATTATTCGGACGAAAGCTTGACGCAGAGGGGCGAGCGAGGACGAAGTCTTTCTGTGTTAAAGATACGGTGCATGAATTAATTCCTTATTTGATCTATAGCTGCGAGGTCGAGATTCGGAGAACCGCAGATTGGTCGCTCCGCTACATCTACAAATATTTGACGCTCGCAAGCTTTATGCAGAGCGGGAAGCTCATGCATCGTATTTTGTCGGAAGGGCCGCATAGTTTGCAGGGAAAGCTGCGTAATTTATTTTATAGGGATGGCCGATATGCCTATGATTCTTATGGATATTTGGGGATTATTGGCGACCAGCTGATTCTGATGGCGAATACGAACTACTTGTTCACGGATGAACAGTATTATCCTGAGCCGATTGATATGTTCACAGACAAGCAATATGGGATACAAGCTATAATCGATCTTACCTTCCGAACCAAAACAGGAGGAATAATCCCAGCCTTCGGTGACTGGCAGCTGGATAATAAGGAACCTATCAACGAGTACAGACGTCGAGGGCTGCCGAAATATGCAGCAGGTTATGAAATTGCATTCTCTCGAATGGACGAGGATCGCGGCTTGCTTGGCTCCTTGTTGGCACTGTATACCGAAGAGGAATTGTCAGCGTTTCGTCTGGAAAGCGTGAATGCAGCCTCCATTGATAGTTCCTTGCTGCTGCTAGGTACGGCTGCAGACTTTGCTGATTATCAGAGTTATGCCAGTGTGAATCCCGAGATAAAAGAAGAGAAGTCCCGTTCATCATTTGCTCCTTTCCTGCTTCAGAACTCGGAGACGAGCCTGCTCAGACATGGGCGGACGGCGGCCGATTGCAAGCATGTTGTGTTATACGGACAACCCACAGCCGGTCACGCGCACGGAGATAAGCTTGGATTGTGGATTGGAGCGTTTGGCTATCATCTGTTGGCGGGTGTTGGAGCATACCCGTTCACATGGATAAGTCCCAAATTAAGAGGCTGGGAAACTCACTCAGCCGCCTGTATGGTCACTCTTATCGATGGACGCAATCAGAATGCTTCGTATTCGAAACAGCTTGCTCATTATGAAGGACACCACATCCAACTTGCAGGATTAGAGAACGATGTGATTTACCCAGGCTCGCATGCGGAGCGTTGGAGCTGGCTGATTCCGGCCCCAACCCAAGCGAACGGAGACGATTCGGCTGCATATGTTTTGGACATCAACTATGTCCGGAGAGGACGAACCTTCGACTATAATACGGCAGGGATGCTTTCGCCGGATCGGCTTTCTTTTCAGGGAATTGAGGCAGAGGATTGGGTTCCGCTAGAGGGTACATTACAGCGCACTTTAGATGGCACAGACTCTCCACTTTATGAAAAGCCTGGTTATGGCTGGATGAAGGCGCAACGTAAGGCTAAGACTGGCGCGACATCCGTTTCCTGGACGTATCGATATGATCATGCTGCGCTCAAGGTTCATACCGTTCCTGATGTTAGCCATGCGGCGCGTGAGGTTGTGTTTAGCCTAGGCGAGATGGGCTTTCAGCATATGGGAGAATCGGATTGGCTGCCATTCGTAATGTGGCGGGATCAGGAGGATCCAATACGTGAATCCGAGGGGATAAGGACGTTCGAGAATCGTGCTGCTACGTTCTGCACCGTATTGGAGCCCTATGATCAGAAGCCGTTCCTTGAGGCCATTGGAGGGTTGACATTGATTACAGCTAATCAATCGACACACTTTCAACCAGTTGGAGTGGAAGTCTTCCATGGTGACAATTATCGTGATATTCTGATCAGCAATTATGCTGTTGGAGACTCGGTATCTTTTCAGGATCGTACAGGTCAAATAATCACAACAGATGCGAAAGCTCTTATGCTGCGTTATTGCGGGGGTGAGCTTGTGTCAGCGGAGGCAATTGCTTATACACACATTGAAGCGGCAGGATTGGCGGAGCAGCGCGTGTCTGCGTATTTGAAAGGTAAAGTAGAATTAGCAGAAGAAGAATCAGGGACGGGGGCGATTTCGGTAAAGTTAGATTCAGGACTGGAGGAAGCATTCGGACCTGTGGCTGACATCAAAGAGCTTGAAGGACGTGTCGCTTTGATCCATTCATCTGACTATCCTAAGCCTTCCGCCTATTATATCCGCAATCCGAAGCTTGTGGGGGATTTACTGTCCTTCGATACTAGCATTTCGCTGATTAGTCTGAATGCAGATTCCCCATTCGAAACCAAGAAACGAGAACTAGGGAAAAAGGCACAGATCCTGGTTGATGGAGTCGAGATACTGATTGATGTGAAACCAGGCGATTCCTTTACACTTAGTAATCATTTTATTTCACAATAATGGATGGAAATGTCGGAAGGAGGAGTGCAAGTTTGAATATACGAACGGAAACCATGCAGGATTACGAGAAAGTTTTCCAACTGAATGTTCAAGCATTCGGTAATAGGGATGAGGAATCGCGGTTAATTGAAAGAATCCGTGTGTCGCCTCAGTTTGTCCCGGCATTATCGCTTGTAGCGGAAGAGGATGGGGAGATAGTTGGTCATTTGCTGCTAAGTAAAGCAGAAGTGGTCGGTGATGAAAGAACGCATGAAGTTATCGTGTTAGCTCCAATAGCGGTTCATCCCCAATTTCAGAAGAGCGGAATCGGAAGCAAGCTTATTCTGGAAGGATTCAAACGATGCGTGGAGCTTGGATTTCATCTGGTGTTCTTGATCGGGCATCCATCCTATTACCCACGTTTTGGGTTTAAGCCTGCGGGCGAAGCTGGATTTGAGTTGAAGCAATTTCAGGTTTCGGCAGATGTGTTCATGGTGTGTGAATTGGTAAAAGGCGCAACCGAAGGAGTTAGTGGGGAACTGAGATATCCTGGGTCATTTTTCTAAGTCAAGAAAGGATCGAATGAATGGAGCTGCGCGACTTGTTAGATAAGAAAACCGTTTGGATGAAGCTTCTTATAGGTTCTTTCTTGTTTACTTGTTCTTTCTATATTTCAATGAGTGGTGTCTTTAGACTGCTGATTGCCATCCTTATTAGTTATTTGATAACCATTTCAATAGCTGATCCTGGAAAGGGATTTATAAGACAGCTTTTTGGAGTTTCGCTGCTTATTGTATTGTTGGGATTTGGTATGTTTATCTTGTTTGTACTTCTAAGAATGCTAGTTAATTGGTTGTAAATACTTTATGCCATTAATAAATCGAAGATGATTCGGACCGAGTGTTACGACACTTGGTTTTTCTTATTTCAGAAGGACTTAACAATTACATAAAAAGGAAAGCTGCATCCTATCTCGAATTCTTTTAATATGTCCGTCCAGAGGTGAGGAAATGAAAGAATGGCGAGTTTTATTTGTTCTCATGTCTTTGTTGTTAGTTGGTTGCAAAGAACAGGATGTTACTACAACTCAACCATCTCCAACCCATTCACCACCGTACGTCAAGGAAGTAAAGTTAAGTTTCCAACCGTTGCAGCTTGAAGCAATTCAGCAAGGAATCGTTGCGCCAGAGTCGAAGCTTATTCGAACTATTAACTTTGGTCTATTGGATAACAATCCGATGGTATTAAGTGTTTATGTAGAGTCGTTTTCAACTAGTTCATTTGCCAGAACTGTGCTTCATGGGATTCTGAATGTGAATGAGCAGACCTATCTAATCCGGGATTTATCCTTTTCTTTAAAAGAAACAGACCAGATCAGTTGTGCTCAAGTATGTGTGTTCCAACGTGGTATTTCCCCGCAAGATCTGTATGAAATGATCGGGAGTATAGAACTTTTCGCAAATGGACCCGGACTCCAATTGTTCCTAGTATATGATAAGAAGAAAAAGAGTCTAAATGCTTTTCAACATTGGGGGGAGGCTAGTTTTGTAGATCTGGATCTCGATGGCAAGGAGGAATTCATTATTGAGTTCCCTGGGTTGCATCTAGCACTACCTGACCTTACAGTAATCCGTTCCAAGAGTGGGGAATTAGAGGTAAGCGCAAGCGTGCTTGAAACCATAAGGGATGGGCAAGGTGACTATGTTACTCTGAATAAAAACGGAACCGCTCCGATCATACAACTAAAGAACGATAGGACAGGGACAGAGCAAACAAGAAATTATAGCTATAATCAAGGGATACTGAAAGCTGTTAAATAAACGATTAATTGGAATTGTTCATTTTATCTAATAAGGGGCAAAGCAATGACGAGCCATATGCAAGTAAGTTGGTTCGAGCTTGATGAGATCAACGAGGCAGAGATCAAATACGTGGTTGTGCTTGCGCATTATAACAAGGAAATCATTCTGATCAGGAACAAAGATAACATAGCATGGGAGATGCCAGGAGGTAAGATTGAAGAAGGAGAGTCCATAGTCAAAGCGGCAAGCAGAGAGCTATATGAGGAGACAGGCGCTGTTCGATTTGATCTGATGCCTTTTGGAAATTACTCTTTAAACGGTAGTTATGGAACAGTTTTTTTTGCAGATGTACATGAGTTGGGGGATTTGCCTGACTACGAGATTGAAGAAATACGGTTTGTAGACCATTTACCTGAGGGTTTGCTCTATGGTGACGTATATTACATCTTGTACGACAAATGGAAGGAGAAAAGGGAGGGTTCCAGGAATACATATTCGATTAACTATAACAGGGAGCTGTAAGTCGAGGGAGAGATATAATCGCAATTAACCAAATGAGGATTAACTTAATGAGTGAAACCTAACCAGGAGGCCAGCAAATCCATGATATTTTTTGATCTGGACGGTACGTTGCTTGATCATGATTATGCAGCACAACAAGGAGTGACTACTCTTTATCGCATCTACGGGTCAGATATACAATCCAACGAAGAGGAGTTTCTTGCAAGCTGGGAATCGTTGTTGGAAACGTACTTCAATCAATATTTGGAAGGAAAGCTATCATTCGTAGAGCAGAGAAGAATTCGGATGAAGCAACAGTTTCTCGCCTTTGGTATTACGCTAGAAGACGAACAGGCTGACCAACGTTTTAATCAGTATTTGCAAGGGTATGAGCTGCACTGGCGCTGTTATGAGGATGTTCAGAGCTGTTTAGACCGATTGGGAGCAAATCATCATAGACTTGGAATTATTACAAATGGAGATCACAAGCAGCAAGTGAAGAAATTGAATCATTTAGACATTCAAAGTTACTTTTCCACAGTTATAACCTCGGGTGACGTAGGCTACTCGAAGCCCAGCACAGAGATATTCATAGAAGCTTGTAAACGTGCGGGGGTCGAGGTTAGTGATAGCTATTATGTAGGGGATCGTTTAGACGTGGATGCTAGGGGCAGCAAGGAGGCCGGAATGAAAGGGATCTGGCTCAACCGCGACTACAAAATGGATGAGAATGCAAATGTACTGACCATTCATAGTTTGGATGAACTCCCAGACCTTGTAGGTTTAGCAAGTAGGACTTCGCATGAGTAATCCCTATGTACTCTATCATTACTATGAACAAGAGCTGGGACCTTTTCGGAATTTATCGAGCCTTGAACCCCTAGAGGCCGATCGAATTCTGGGCAAGCTGCGACTTGAACAGCAGGTTTTTGCAGGCCGCAGATCAGAAGAGTATTTGGTCATACGAAAAGAGCTGGAGCGGCAGGCAAGAGATATTTTTATACAAAAAGGCGGTAATCCTAAGAAAAGCTACCCTCATTATATGACAGTAGGAACATGTAATTGGCTTCTAAGCTGGTACAAGCAAGGAAGCATGATAGAGATCGAGTGGGATGAGCTTGACGAAGCCTCAATCAGTTTTACATATGGAGATTTGTTCCCAACGATGAGATATGATGATAATAAGCCTTACAGAAAGCAAGTGTACACGAAAGCCGAGATTCAGGATGTAATTAGTCAATATGGCTTGCCCCAGGAGTGGAATGCGGATGGAAGCAAGGGGCCGGAAAGATATATTGAAGCACAAATATGGGACGATGCTGCTTTGAAGAAGTTCATGTATTAGAGGAGTGTGAGGAAGATGAGTACGGAAAAACTTTCATCGGATGCCTTATATGAAACGGCATTATTGGAACGAATCAGGCAACTATGTCTTTCGTTACCAGGAACATCGGAGCGGATTAGTCACGGTGCGCCTACTTTTTTCATTAATGAGAAGAAATCATTCCTACAGTACCATAACAATCATCACGGGGATGAAAAAGTTGCCTTATGGTGCGCAGCAGAGTCAGGTATACAATCCATATTAGTGGAGTCAAATCCCGAAATCTATTATGTTCCAGCTTATGTAGGATATCTTGGATGGGTCGGATTGCGACTGGATCGTCATGCAGAATGGGAAGAAATTGCTGGTGTCATTGAGGATGCTTATTTGGCAAAAGCCCCTAAGAAGTATAAGGATCTCGTGGCTAGTAATAGAAAGGATTCAGATTAATTTGATTTGGTTAGGAGGACAAGCGTATGTCAAATGAATATTCAATAAGCAGGAGCAGCAAAGAAGAAAGGGATTTGGTTAGAAACGGGTTAATTCAGTTCAATAATGAGCATGTACCCGCTGAGTTGAGGAGAAATTATCAAGAGATTAATCTTTCTATAAAAAATGAAGACGGTGAAGTCATAGGCGGTCTGAACAGTGTTCATTGTTGGAATTGGATAGAAGTTGATATTCTATGGATTAACCCGGATTACAGGGGGAAGGATTATGGATCGAAATTACTAAATGAAATTGAAGAAATAGCCAGACAAAAGAATTGCACGTTCATAAAGCTGAATACTTTTAGTTTTCAAGCGCCTAAGTTCTACTTGAAACATGGCTACGAGGTAATAGCTGTTATAGAAAATGCTCCTACAGGATTCCAACATTATTATTTACAAAAGGTTTTGGAAGGAAATGAAATCGTACATTAAATAGAGTCACAAGGTGTATAATTAGAGTCTATAGATAGAAAGGAGGGGAATTTTGCCAATTATTAGAACCTCCATCTTTGTTGAAGCACCTTTGCAAGACTGTTTTGATTGTTCGCGAAACATTGATATCCACATGGAGTCGACCTCTCAGACTAATGAAAGAGCAATAGCAGGACGGACAAGCGGGCTAATTGAATTAGGAGAAACTGTGACGTGGGAGGCGACACATTTCGGTATTCGGCAAAGGTTGACCTCGGTTATTACGGAATTCGAAGCTCCTTATCGTTTTGTGGATGAAATGGTGAGCGGTGCTTTCAAAAGATTCAGACATGAGCATACGTTTATAGAAAGAGGAAGCGGGACTTGGATGACGGATACGTTCGATTACACTTCACCCTTGGGTCCGCTTGGCAAGTTAGCCGATGTAATGATCCTGAGATCCTACATGGAGCGACTGCTAGTTAAACGAAATGAATATATTAAACATTGTGCTGAGGCAACTACCAATCCTAAATGAATAGAGGAGATGCAGCAATGACGGCCATAATTAGACCTTCGACGGATGAATACGCACATTATTATGATGACTATGTGAGATTGGTACAGGAAGACAATATTGTGGAACTTCTGGAATCACAGCTTGAGATTGTTGTGAATTTACTTCGCGACCTGCCGGAAGAAAAAGGCTTATACCGATATGCGGATGGAAAGTGGAGTCTGAAGGAGGTAATCGGCCACATTACGGATACGGAGCGGATTATGAGTTACAGATTGCTTCGTGTGGCAAGAGGAGATGCGACACCGCTCGCTGGTTTTGACGAGAATGATTATGTTCAAGGCGCATCTTTTGACTCATCGAGGCTTGAAGACTTATTGGAGGATTTCTCAAATGTGCGTCGTTCTACGATTTCATTACTGAGAGGTTTATCGGAAGAAGCCTTGTCAAGAAAAGGCATTGCTAATAACAGTGTGATTTCCGCAAGGGCATTGGCTTATATTCTTGTTGGTCACCAGTTGCACCATTTATCTGTTATTCAGGAGAGATATTTATCCGATTCGTCGAAATAACCAAATGTAAATTTAATGACACCGTGTTACGTTATGAGCGCCTTTTACTTTCACTACAACATTCTATACTATAGAGAGTAACCAACTTGTGAAGGATGATCCGATGTTTGCCATAACAGCGTATACCGTAGAACTGATTAAAGACCAATTCGGGATTTTGACTGGAAGGCGTTATGAATTTATGCTCGAGCTTGAGGTGCCGGAAGAGGACGAGCTTTACTCCGAGAACGGGATTTCATTGCGAGTCATTTATAAGGAAGATGATGGCCAGACAGCGATTGTGAAGTATGAATTTATTGAAAGCAGTTTGAATAAGTATCTGGATTTCGAGTTGGAGGATGAAGAGGCGCTGCTAATTGATGCTTTTTGTAAGGAGCATTATACGGAGGCTGAATAGGATTATGAAAACTGCCGAAAGAATCGGGGTTTGCGAAGTCATCAGTGACTTTGCAAGCCTTTTTTTGATTTCCAGTATTTACAATCGCTGATATAATTGGGAGGTGGACTTTAATGGGATACGTTTATATATTCGAGATGAAACTACACCAGAAACAAAAACTGAATGATGAATTACTGCTTTGGGGCTATAGTTTTGAAAACGATTAAGGCTTACTGTGGTCATGTCGAACGCTTCTCTCAATATTGTGATGAGAAGTCCATTAATAGAGATCATCAAACTAATTCTAAATATTCCCTATTTTTATTAAAAAGAGGTTGCCTTCATGCCCATGTGAATAAAGCTATCAGCGCAGTAAAGTTTTATTCTCAGAAAGTTCTAAATCTAATGGAAACTGTTCCTTACATTAGACCTAAGAAAGAGAATAAGCTACTGAATGTCTTATCCAAAAATGAAGTCATGCTTAACTTGAAAGCGTTAGTTAATTTGAATCATAAAGCAATTTTGTACTTAACTTATTCATCAGGTCTTCGAGTTAGCGAAGTAGTCCGTCTGAAGATTCAGGATTTTGATCACGTTCGCAAAACACTTCGTATTCGTCAAGGAAAAGGCAGAAAAGATCGAATAACACTTCTATCCGATGCTGCATTAGAAATTGTTATATGCTACGTTGAACATGATAAACCTGTGTTATGGTTGTTTCCTGGACAAACCGAGGGAAAGCATCTCACGGAACGTTCGGTGCAGAAAATATTTGATCATGCTTTATCTTTGTCTGGAGTAATGAAAACTTTTAGAGAATCTTAATGAGATTAGAAATAACAAATCATTTTCACATCCTAATGAAGAACTTATTGGAGAGGAAGAAGCTAAACTTGTAATAAATCTTTTTAGAAGTATCCTTCAATATATAGATTCAAAGGTTTAAGAGAAATTTGTAAGCAGATCTACGAAGTGCCGAACTTCAGCTAACACCATATTCACGCTTTGGGGCATTCGCCCCTCGGTCCGCACGAGGCATATCGGAGAAGTTAATTCAGCGGACACATCCCTCCACCTAACCGCATCGCGGCCGCCGCTTCGGGGCTTAAGGTGGAGAGACGTCGTGAATACAAGCACGTTAGGTGAAATGGCCGAAAAGACAATAAAAAGAGGAATAATTAATGACAATCGATTACTTTAAAGATGGAATAACAGGATTCAGTAATTATAATGCTGTTGAAATTATTCAACAGAACACAAAGGATTATCTAAAGCATGTATACAACTTTCTTATTAAGAATAATGGTAAGCTAATTCAGCAAGAATTTGGAATTATTGAAAAGAACTTTTATTTTGTGAAGGTTAATGTTGTGGGGAAGAACTATTATATTTTGTTGAATGCGTTTAAACCAGTGCTCGCATTTGCGAATAAGGTGGAACCATTTAACATTGACTTTATTGATATTGATAATACATGTGATTTAAGAAACTACTATAATATTTTGTCCAAGAAGGAGTTGGAAAGCGCTATTCATTCAGATTTTATTAAAGAACTAAATGACATTGAAAGAATTATGATTACTAAATGGAAACCTGAGAGATTAGGAGATCTTATATATAATTTCTGGGATTGAATGCTGATTCGAAGAAGTCGGCCACATCACCTAACAATACATTCCCACTGCGGTCGGCTGCGCCGACCTTGGTCCACCCGAGGCATTTCGTGGAAGTGATTCAGGTGGACACACCTGTACCGACTAAGCGCGGTCGCGCCCGCCACTTCGTGGCTTAAGTCGGTAAGGCGTCGGGAATGCGGAAACGTTATGGGAAATTGCTGTAAACATTTATTTGGAGGTCCACTATGGGACAAAAAAAATCTGATTACTTTGAATATCGTTATGAATGTATCATAAAACTTGCTGACTTTGGATGGACTTTGCCAATTCAAGTATCTCTAGCAGAAATTAATAACTTAATTTCTTTTTCAGCAAATCAGTTTGATGTAGATAATTTCTTTATTAAACATTACGCAGATGAGAGGAATTTTTTTGGGCTGACTAAATATGTTTGTTCAGCAGATATTTACAGAAAATGGTATGAATTAATTGAACAATGTATAAAGTCGTACAAAAATCAGTTGTATTTAGTTACTGTGCCTGCATTAATTACAATTATCGAGGGTGTAATTGTAAGTATTAATGAAAATAGTAAAATGAACGTCATTAATTTATGCAGACAAGTAGAAGAATATGCAAAAGACGATCTTGATAAACAAGCTTTTTGGAAATCTATTGGTTTGATTATTGATAAATTATTTGCAAATATACCATTTGATAAAGATAGACCAGAAATTATAAATAGACATTGGATTCTTCATGGTAGAGATAATAATGAATGGAACCAAGCCGATTGTTTAAGGTTATTTCAAGCTTTAGAAACGATTGCGTTTGCGCAAAGAAGAAAAAATTAAAGAACATTTTTTTGGAAGAATCTCGAAGGAGACAGCAACATCCCATAACACCATATTCACGCTTCGGGCCATTCGGCCCTCGGTCCGGTAGAAGCATTTCAATGAAGCGTAGGCAGCCGGACACATCCATTCCACTAAGATAAGAGCTATCTAAGTGGAATGGACGTCGTGAATACAACAACGTTATGTGAAACCTCCGAAACCTTTAATAAACCTTAAAAAGAGAGGACTAATGACATGAAAAACGCTAATATATACAATGCAATTTTATTAACTATATTATGTTTCTTAATATATCAAATCATTGACTTGAAACAGGAAATAAGAACAATAACGAATGCACAGCCGCAACCTCAAATCAGTATCCCCAATGGGTTTACTTTATATGGACAAGCGACAAGCGGAACAAGTAATGATGGTTTCTGGTTATACAAAGATGATCAAAAAATATTGTATCTATTCAAATATAATTCAAGTACTAATGAAATCACTAAAATACAGAAGAACATATTTGAAAAATAACGATTAAACACCTCTAGAGACTTATAGGAATAATAAATAATATTTAATGAATATAGAGATTTTGTATGTTAATCAAGAAGTCGGAGGCATCACATAACACCATGTTCCCACTGCGGCCGGCTGTGCCGACCTTGGTCTGCAGATGCATTTCGAGGAAGTGGATTCAGCAGACACACCTGCACCGACTAACCGCGTCGCGGCCGCCCTTCGGGCTTAAGTCGGTGAGGCGTCGGGAACACAAGAACGTTAAGTGAAATCGGGGCAAAACAATCAAGTTCAAGGAGTAAATTATTATGACCAATGTAGCAAATGATGAAAGATATATACAAATGAGAAACGAACATTTTAAATATCTTCAAGAGAAATATAAATTAAATAAACTAGATACTCATATTTCTCCCTCCAATAAGTACAAACTGGAAATAATATATTTTAATTACACAGAAGGATACTACAGTTATAGTTGTACACTTGGATCACTAACCAATCTCAAAACTAATGAATCGATAGAGATTAGAAGGAATATGGGTCATTTTTTATTTGAATGGATTACAAAAGACAATAAGGAATATTTGATCTGTGGCCAAGACTATCAAGGGTATTCAATAGTGGATTTAGAGAACTTAGAATTGTTTGATTTCGTGCCGGAAGAAGTTTATAAAGGGCTTGGTTTCTGTTGGGCGAGTGTAGAACATGAAGGGGAGAAACTTATTGTCGAAGGCTGCGTCTGGGCACATCAATATGAGAGAATTATTTATGATTTCTCTAATCCCTTAAAATTGCCTTATCCAGAATTACATAGAACTTCTATTGATGAAGAATAAATTAAGAAAGTATGAAAGATAGTCAAGAAGGCCCCGACATCACTTAACACCGTATTCACGCTGCGGGGCATCCGCCCCTTGGTCCGCCCGAGGCAATTCGGGGAGCTGAATCAGGCGGACAACCCTGCGAACCTAACCGCGCAGCGGCCGGCGCTAAAGCGCCTTAAGGTTCTCGGGTTCGTGAATACAAGAGACGTTATCCGAAAACCTCGATGTAAAAACATAACAATAATAAATATTACACTTACTTTAATAGAATTAGACGCAGAAGGGAGTGTTAGAATGCAGAGGTGCTTACATTGTGGAGATAATTTTAAATACAAAAAATTGTTACGATCGAATGCGGTTACATATAAACCAATTAGGTGTGACAACTGTGGTCAAGTACATAAAATTACTTCAGGATCAAGGATAATAGCATCACTAGCAGTTGTTGCTTTTCCAATAGGAACAAGAATAGTGTTTTTTGATAACGCAACTTTTCTAAACTCAATTCTCATTTACCTTATGATAGCTATTCCGATGGTGTTCTTATTTCCTTATATTCTGAGATATAAAACAATTTAATAAAAACTGTATTAAAACCTAAAAGTATCAAGAATTTGTTTAGAATATTCGAAGAGGTCGAGGTCATCGGATAACAACGTGTTCCCACTGTGGTCGGCTACGCCGACCTTGGTCTGCAGATGATTTTCGAGGAAGCGGATTTACAGACAACCCTGCACTGGCTAACCGCGTCGCGGCCGGCCTTCGGCCTTAAGCCAGTGAGGGTTCGGGAACACAACAACGTTATCCGAAACCTCCGAGTCCAAGAAGAGCAGAGGGAAGAGCATTGAATATTGAGTAAGTGAAAAGGATCGTTTAACAGAAACGGCTGCCAATATTATAGTTGGCAGCCGTTAAGTATTGGCAGAAAATGATGTGAGATGATCTTAGCATCTTGTCCATCATCCCCTCACGTATAGCATATTTGAGATAAATTCTAAATGCTTGGACTAGTATAGTGCTTTTGTTATTGATTTGGGATACAATCCCAATTAAGGGCTTGATTTAAGGGATCTGATAATGGACTTTCTATAGATAATGATTTTAGAGATCTGATTTTAAGGGCAGCTTTAAGGGCGATTTGAAAGTAACTCGGGAAGTCGGAGGCATCGGATAACACCATATTCACGCTTCGGGCCATTTGGCCCTCGGTCCGCCCGAAGCATCTCGGAGAGGTGGAATCAGGCGGACACACCCGCACCACCTAACCGCATCGCGGCCGTCCCTTCGGGACTTAAGGTGGTGGGGCGTCGTGAATACAACAACGTTATGTGAAATCCATGAAAGATGATTATGACCGATTAAAACCAAACCGAAAGGATTTATTACATGACAAATGAAGATTTTCAAGAACTGAAAGAAAGAGTTAGTTGGGGAGAAGAGTTCTTGATTTATCATAATAATATTGGATAATGGATTAGCAGAAATAGAAATGGATTTTATTTTACAAGAAATACCGATAGTTATACTCAAGAATTTAGAAACTCAGAAGAATTATTTGATACTGCGACAATAGAGAATAGATATATTAAAGATTTATATAAAGAAATTGAATGGTAAGAACTTACTAATAATTACGAATTTTGATAGTAACTCAGGATGTCATGGACTTCACATAACAATACATTCCCGCTGCGGCCGGCTACGCCGACCTTGGTCCACCCGAAGCTTTTCGTGGAAGGTATTCAGGTGGACACACCAGTACCGACTAAGCGCGATTGCGCTCGCCACTTCGTGGCTTAAGTCGGTAAGGCGTCGGGAATGCGGTAACGTTATATGCAATTGGGGCAAAAATCTATCTAGGGGTTGAACACATGAAGAAGGAAGAATATAAAACAAAATTATATGACCCAAATCTGTGGATGATGTACTGTGAACATCAATCGTTGATTGCTGAATCAATTAAAACTCATACCATTAAGAACATCAGAGAATTACTTGAAGATGGAGATACGTATATACAATTTTGGACTAACGCTTTATATCACTGGGGGATTGCAATCGAGAATGGATTGAAGGCAATACTAGTAAAAGAAAACCCAGAATTAATTGAAGTCGAAGAACATGGCGAGGATATTATTCTCAAAAAAATAGGAAGAAGTGTTGGAAAGACCCATGGTTTATTTGAGATGGCACAGACAGTGGAGATTTTTTCGGGTACAGAATTAGCAAAACACAAAATGGATCCAATGTTACTTGAAGAAGTATTAAAATTCTTGACAGATATCATAATGTGGGGAGCTAGATATCCTGTGCCTAGACATACAGCAAAGATTTATACAATGAAAAGGAATATTCCGATGCATGTAATTACAGGTTTTCATATACTCGACACAATCGAGCCATTAAAAAAATACATAAGTGAAAGAGTAAAGAGAATCTAAATAGTATTTCGAAGAGGGCCCCAACTGCACATAACACCGTATCTACGCTGCGGGGCTAACGCCCCTTGGTCTGCCCGAAGAATTTCGAGGAAGCGAAGTCAGGCAGACAACCCTGCACCACCTAACCGCACCGCGGCCAGTCGCTAACGCTCCTTTAAGGTGGTGAGTGTTCGTAGATACAACAACGTTAGATGAAATCGGCGAGGGGTAGTATCTTAACTTCATTTTTCTGACAGGGGTTGTAGAACATAAAAGCAATAAAGATGATTTCGAGAACTTTATTATTCTTATTTTTTTTCTTAATTTATTGGTTAAGTACATACATATTCTCGCCATTCATCTAAGCCCTAAGTTGAAAGATGTTGATATTGTAGCTAACCATTTATTAAGATATATTGCTTTAATTATTGGACTAGGATTTTTTATATCAATAGGAGTTTGTTGGATAATAAAAATTATTGAAAGGAAAAGCAAACTCACATATTATCTTTTATTTATTTTACATATAAGCTTATTTATTTATTTGATGGGCTTATTTTCAAATCTGGGTGGGCCAGTAAGACTTATTGAATAATTACTATTGGAAGCATAAAGAATATAGTGAATTTATTGATAGCTTACTCAAGAAGTCGCCGACATCATCTAACACCGTATTCACGCTGCGGTCGGCTGCGCCGACCTTGGTCTGCCCGAGGCATTTCGGGGAAGTGGATCAGTCAGACAGCCCTGCACCGACTAACCGCATCGCGGGCCCTGGCGGGCCTTAAGTCGGTGAGGGCTCGTGAATACAACAACGTTAGGAGAAATCAACTAAAAATCATAAATTAAAGAGGTAAGTACGTTGTTCAATCCAAGAGAACAAGCTTTAATTATTTGGCTTATCATATTTATTATTTTTGCCCTATCTATTAAGGGAGTAAGATCGTCAATTCCCAACATTATTAAGTCACTTTTTGGCTTAATTAAGCATCCTATATTTATTATTACGAATTCATATATTGTACTTGTGTTTTTCGTAATGTACTTCTTTAAAATACTTGAAGTTGGAGTAATTAAGGACTATATTTTGTGGATATTTATGGCTTTGTATCCATTGATATCTCGAGTCTCTTCAAGATATGTTGATGTGAGCATTAAAAAACTTATAGTAGAATCTTTTAAATTAAGTATTATTCCTCTATTTATAATAAATGAATATACCTTATCTATCTGGTCTGAATTAGTAATTATACCTACACTTGCTCTTATTGGTGGGCTTATGGCTGTTGCAGAAAGAGACGAGAAATATATGCAAGTTAAGAAGTTACTTAATTTTATGCTAATGATTTTTGGATTCATCTTTATTTTAGCAGCTTTTAAAGGATTCATTTTTAGTCTTCATGATGCAACTAAAATAGATTTTTGGGAAAAAATGTTTATTGACATTATTGGAATATTATTGCATACTCCTCTTTTATTTTTGCTTCAGTATATGTGTTTATATGAGCATATTATTTTGAGAACAAATATTAATAAGCGATCAATGAAGCTATTAGCAATATTAATAATTTTTCTTAAATGTAGATTTAATAAAAAGACTTTGCAGAGCAACGTAAAGAACTACAAGCTTAGGAATGTGGTAACAATGAAAGAATTAAGAAACATATTGAAAGCTGAATCAGAGAAGAGTTGACTTCGCCTAACACCGTATTCACGCGGCGGGCCTGACGGCCCTTGGTCTGCAAGAGGATTTTCGGGGAAGCGGAATCAGCAGACAACCCTGCACTGGCTAAATCCGTTGGACCCGGGGCTTGTACCCCTTAAGCCAGTGAGGGTTCGTGAATACAACAACGTTAGCTGAAATTCTTGCAATACCTATTATGAATAAGGTTGGTGTACCATGACTTGGGACAACATAATGGATCAAGTAAAAGAATTCAAAAAAAATAATAGAAATACTTGGTTTAGAGGACAAGGGGATGCAAGTTGGGAGTTAAAATCATCTCTATTTAGACAAAAACATACTAAACTTGAAGACTTCAAAGGTAATGAAAGAACTAGGTATAATCTATTCAAAAACTTAGGTCATATTTATCATAATGAGGACGACTGGAATTTAGTTTATATTATGCAACATCATGGTGTAAAGACTAGATTACTAGATTGGACAGAATCATTTGCTACTGCACTATTTTTCGCAGCAAACAACTGGGATAAAAATACCCCAATAACTATTTGGATGTTAAACCCTATTAGCTTAAATCAAAAGACTTTAGGTACCCCAACCTTTTATACAACACATAATGATTTATTTAGAGACAAATTAAAAAAAGATGGTAATAAAGACTTCCCCAATAACTCAATTGCGCTTCATCCATTAAGAAATAACCAAAGAATTGTTGCACAACAAGGGGTATTTACAATACAGGGAAATACTTTAGAACCTCTTGATAAAGAATTTGATGGAGCTTTAGTAAGCGAAGGTATTTTAAAGAGAATCGATATTGAAGTCAAATATAGGGAGGATGTAATCACTTTTTTAGAGCTCTCGGGAATACATCCATTTTCTATTTTTCCTGACTTAGAAGGGCTTGCAAGATATATAAACAAAAAGACTGACATTTTTTAGCTAATCAAGGTGGCAAGAACTCCAGCTAACATCGTGTTCCCACTGCGGACGGCTGCGCCGACCTTGGTCTGCAGATGGATTTCGAGGAAGCGGAATCAGCAGACAACCCTGCACTGGCTAACCGCGTCGCGGACGGGGCTACGCCCCTTAAGCCAGTGAGGGTACGGGAACACAGACACGTTATATGAAACCAACGGAAAGCGGCAAAAACATGATTTTACTCAATCAGAACAGAGCGGAGGATGAACTTATGGAAGTGAAGTTTGAGGATTATTTGATTAGTACAGATAAGTCTCTTTTAAATCATGAAACGATTTATAAGTTCTTAGCGTCTTCGTATTGGGCTAATAATAGACCTACAGAAATCATTAATAAATCAATTGAAACTTCATTTTGTTTTGGCGTTTATCATAGAAACCGACAAATTGGATTTGCTCGGATTATTACAGATTGGGCAACTACATACTGGATAGGCGACGTCATGATCGACGAGGAATACCGTGGAAAAGGAATAGGCAAAAAACTAATAGAAACAATTACATCTTGCGAGGAATTGAAAAACCTAAATGGAATTTTAGGGACAGCGGATGCACATGGACTGTATGAGCAATATGGATTTGTAAAAAATGCTGACAGATTCATGATAAGAAGAAGACTGAAATATGATTGAATTGAAAGTAACTCAGAGAAGCCGCTGGCATCATATAACAATATGTTCACGCATCGGGGGACTTCGCCCCCTCGGTCCGCCAGAAGTTAGAAGTTGATTCGAAGCGGAATTTCAGTAGCAAGGAAGCAGATTCTGCGGACACATCCGCACCGACTAACCGCATCGCGGCCGCTCACATTCGTTCGCTTAAGTCGGTGGGACGTCGTGAACACGGAAACGTTATATGAAATGCTGTTATCTACTTAATTCAAATGAAATACTAGGTGAAAGTATGAGTCCATTAGAAGCAATCTGTCTGTTTATTCTTTTATTCAGTCTACTATCTGGAATAGCATTATCTATTAATTTTAGAAACAATAAAATAATAGTTGTTAGAATTTGTACTATCACAATAGCTATATGCTTCCTAACATCAATACTTATAATTTTCAATAAAGAAGAAACTCGAAAACAAACCATTCAAGATATGATTCATTCAAGAAATGGAGTAATACTATCTGCCAATAAAATTGAAGGCAACTATCAAACACCATTTGGAATTGAAATAGAAGCATATAATTCCGTTTATGAAATTCAATATCGAATTGGAAATAAATTTTATACAGCATGGTATCGTTCCGTTGATTTAGTAACCAATATGGAAGATAGCTTAACAGGGAAAGGAAAATTTTACAAAGAAAAATGGATTTTTGTAGAGTAGTTCAAGTAGTAACGCACTTCAGATAACACCTTATTCACGCTTCGGCCGGCTGCGCCGACCTTGGTCTGCCTGAGGCATTTCGAGGAAGTGGATTCAGCAGACAACCCTGCACTGACTAACCGCGTTGCGGCCGGCCCTTTGGGCCTTAAGCCAGTGAGGGTTCGAGAATACAACAACGTTATCAGAAATATTTGCAGAAAGTTGAGAGGGATTCAAATGAAGATTAAAGACAATAACAAGTATAATAAGGAATTCGCATTTAAACGTTCGCTAGAATCAATGCTTGGTTCAATAATACTAATAGTAATATTATTATATTCAGGGAATTTATTACTACCAATAAATTTCACTGATTATATTTGGGATTACTATTGGATAATACTAATTTTCTTAATTGTTTCAAGTATGAAAACATATGTAAGTTATAAGAGGTTTCTTGATATCACTGGTCACATTCAGAATATTAAAGAGTACTACAGATTTCCAATTGCAGGATTTAAACAAAGCATTGCAAGAGGAGAATCCTTTAAATTGATAATTGATAAGAGAATTGATATTTATAAATTTTTGTCTCCTATTCCACTACTAATATACGGAATTGGTATATATGTAGATGATAAGTTGTTTTTGCAAAAAAATACAACTATGTTTTCGTATACTGTCAATTATAAGGATGGCCTTATTTACGGTGGTTTTACTTTGTTTATCCTTTATGTTCTTTGGTTAGTTCACTTACTGAGTAAACATAAGCGAATATGCCTAGAGACAACAAGATATCAAGAAGCACTAATTTTCTATGAGGAATTGTTGAATTCAACCGAAAAAACGAGAAGACTTGATTACCGAGAAACAATTAACAGCTTAACTAATGATTTCGAGCGGATCTCGATGAAGGCAAATACTTCTGATAACACCGCATTCACATATCGGGGCTAACGCCCCTCGGTCCGCGAAGAAGCAATTTCGGGAGCGTATTCAGTGGACAACCCCGCACTGGCTAAGTCTGACGACCCGCCGCTACGCGGCTTAAGCCAGTGAGGGTTCGTGAATGCAAGAACGTTATGTGAAACCTCCGAGTCCATGAAGAGCAGAGGGAAGAGCATTGAATATTGAGCAAGTGAAAAGGATCGTTTAACAGAAACGGCTGCCAATATTATAGTTGGCAGCCGTTAAGTATTGGCAGAAAATGATGTGAGATGATCTTAGCATCTTGTCCATCATCCCCTCACGTATAGCATATTTGAGATAAATTCTAAATGCTTGGACTAGTATAGTGCTTTTGTTATTGATTTGGGATACAATCCCAATTAAGGGCTTGATTTAAGGGATCTGATAATGGACTTTCTATAGATAATGATTTTAGAGATCTGATTTTAAGGGCAGCTTTAAGGGCGATTTGAAAGTAACTCGGGAAGTCGGAGGCATCGGATAACACCATATTCACGCTTCGGGCCATTTGGCCCTCGGTCCGCCCGAAGCATCTCGGAGAGGTGGAATCAGGCGGACACACCCGCACCACCTAACCGCATCGCGGTCGTCCCTTCGGGACTTAAGGTGGTGGGGCGTCGTGAATACACACCAATGTTATCCGAAACATCCGCAATGAAAGGAAAAAAATATATGATTCTATTACACCAATTAATTGATTGGATCAATAAAGAAATAATTTAAAATAATCGAAGAGAATTTCTCGTGATCTCGATATCGGGAATATCATTGAGTATTTCGATCGTTGAATCAACGTATTTTAGAATTGAAGGATATGCTGATAGCTTTAAAAATTGGATAATGTTATGGATTATGATGTTAATTATGGGGATTTTTGTTGGTACCATTGGATATTACATTAAAGGAGCTTTTTTATATTTGGGAGTAAGACTTGCAGCTCGTACGACCATTGTTTACTCTGGATTGCCAATATACATTGTAGTTATTCTAATTGAAATCGCAAATATTATGTTCATATATTTTAATGATTATTTTACTGCTAATTCTTCAATTGTTTTGGATGTTATTTGGATGATCTTAAGAATTATTTCAACAATTGTGTTTTTCATTGTTCTTGTAAAAATCTCAAGAAATCTCTTTATCACAAGAATTCTTAGAAGTATTTTGATACTTTGTATAGTTCCAGTTGTATATAATCTTTTTATCCTATTAACAGATGATAAATACACTAACGAATGGACAAAACTATACAAGATAATTCCACTTCATTTCTAGCAGATAACTCAACGAGGGCAAATGCATCAGATAACACCGTATTCACAGTGTGGCCGACTACGCCGACCTTGGTCTGCCCGAGGCATTTCGGGATGTGATTCAGGCAGACAATCCTGCACTAGCTAACCGCGTCGCGGCCGGCCCTCGGCCTTAAGTCAGTGAGGGTGAATACAACTTCGTTAGGTGAAATTAATGCAAATAATATGAGATGAGGGCAAAGTTAATGCAGCAGAGATTGCTTGCAATATTGATTGATCATATCGTGGGATCTTTGATATTTGGAATAATTTTTTTCAGCATCAACTTGGATTCATTTATTAATCCTACAGAGTCTAATTTAATGAAACCATTTGAAACCTTTAACACAATACTAGGATTTGGAATGATTTATTATTTACTGAAGGATATTTTCAGAGGAAGAAGCATAGGTAAGAAATTATTTGGACTAAGAGTAACAGACAAAGATAACAAAAATATTGTACCAGGAACATTACGCTTAATAATAAGGAATATTACAATATTATTTTGGCCTATTGAACTATTAGTACTTGTTCTAATGCGTAGAAGACTAGGAGATATTATTGCAAAGACTAATGTAAATAAACTATCTTAGCTGATTCGAAGAGGGCATTAACTTCTCCTAACACCGTATTCTCGCGGTGGTACCTGACGGTCCCTTGGTCTGCAGCGGCTTTTCGAGGAAGCGGAATAGACAACCCTGCACCACCTAACCGCCATCGCGGCCTGCCCTCGGCCTTAATCCAGTGAGGGTTCATGAATACAACAACGTTAGGTGAAATTACTGCAAAACTTAATAAATCCGAAAGGACATAGAAGATGTCTACATATTACTATTTCTTTTGTAATAATTGTCAAAGAAGAGGTGGATTCCTGACCAGACAGGCTTGGGGTTGGGGGAATTTTAATATTATTGATACGTTTAAGTTTATCTCATACCACTCAGAAAAGTGTGGACATAAGAATATTCGCATAATTTCTGAACACGATTCAGAATATGAACTTGATAATATTGGTATAGAAGAGATTGAATACTACCGAGAAGCAGAAGGTATATTCCCACATTCCGATGATTGGGAGTACATGGAGAAAAACGAACTTACAACGATTGAACTAGATAAGAAATGGACAGAACAAAAAATCAAAGAACATGTTAATGATAATAGAAGGAAACTTCGAGGAGAGATTGTTCATTTGGAAATTCAAAATAAGAAGAGAGGGTCTCATTACTTAGCAGTATTTAGAACGTCAAATAATGAAATAATAAGAATAATTGGTGGAGACAGTTTTGGAATTCCTGTAGTAAATAAGCAATATGAGATTATTGTTGAAGGGACTAAGATTAGTGTTGATGATTCTGATGATATTTTTTTAGTAGAGAGTATGAGGCAACTATAGGTTGATTCGAAGAAGGCAGAAACATCATAAATTGCGTCCCGATACACCAAACACATCTGAAATGACGGTGCCGAGCTTTACGTTACATGATTCTAAGTATTTTTGGATACGATTTTTCTCTACCACCACCATGTTACTAGCAGTATTGGATGTTAAGAGTACGGTTAAACTTGCTGATGAATTTCATGCTGGGTTTGTTAGCAGTAGATCATGAATGTTTATTTAGAAGAAAAGCAATGGAAGATATTTGGAAAGTTGGACTATAATCATTTACTCTCTTGAGTGATTCGTATCCTCCCTTTAAAGTGAACCTATACATTGAAATTTTAGAAAGCTAAGACGGGCGGGTACAAATGGTGAATCATGAATCAATCCAGATGCACAATTATAGTGAATCTACAATCGAGGTTCTACAACAGTATGGTGTTGCGCCCTTGGAGTTGGAGTATTTAGGTCAGCGGGATACCGTTACTTTTCAAGTCATTACAACGAATGATAAATATCTTCTGAAAATCCATCCGGAGCGTCAGCAAATCTGCATGATAGAATCTGAGCTTTTATGGCTTGAGTCCTTATGTAGAGATACAGATCTGATAGTGCCTGAACCTGTTAGAAACAAGGGGGGAGACCTGATAACTACGGTCAGTATTAACGGAATAGGGAGCTTGATCGCAACCTTGTTTCGTTGGGTTGATGGTGAGATCCTGAATAGACAGCCGAATTCTCTGGAAGTGACACAATTAGCAGAAGCTATGGCGACACTACACATTCATTCCAGGCAATGGAAACGACCTGAAGGATTCGAAAGACCATTATATGATTCGGAATCTTTATTGGCGACCCTTGATAAACTAGCGCTGCTGCTTACAGAGAACATTATTACTCAGAGTCATTACGAAATCATCGAGACTACCATCCATCGTATAATTTGTGAGACGAGCAAACTTGATATTTCAAGCGAAACATGGGGCTTAATTCATTCCGACCTGCATGAGAGTAATTATGTTGTGAACGCAGGCAAGGTTCATCCCATTGATTTTTCTTGCTGCGGGTTTGGCTACTTTTTGTTCGATGTCGCAGAATCCCTCCTTCATTTATCTCCTAATAACTGTCATCTTTTTGTTGAAGCCTATAAACAAAGACGTTCACTACCCTCTGTAAATATTAGAACATTGGAGGCTTTCTTTTTATGGCAGATCATTAGGGGGTTCGCCTTTCATTCCGTCAATCCCAATGAGTACAAGTGGCTGTCAAATGAAATACCTAAGGTAACATCCTACTACTGTCAGAAATTCATCTCTGAAGAACCTTTTCTCTTTACTTGATAAAACAGGTTATACCAAAGGAGCGATACATGCTATTTTATTCAATTAGACCGGTTACTGATCAGTATCTGCCATTTCTATGGGAGATGTTGTATGAATCCTTATATGTTTCGGAAGGTCAGCAGCCATTGAGCAGAGATGTAATTAAACAGCCGTCCCTATCTAAATACTTGGAAGAGTGGGGCCGTCCAGGAGATGTTGGTTACATAGCAATTAGTAATGATGACCAGTCCATAGGCTCGATCACGATCCGATTATTCAGTGAAGCAAACAAGGGATACGGTTTTGTTAATGAGGAAACGCCGGAGTTAGGAATGGCTGTGCTAGCAGATTACAGGGGGAAAGGGATAGGTACAGCGCTGATGAGGACGCTTTTGGAGCAGATGAAGGTGAAAGAGTTAAAGACCATTTCTCTTAGTGTAGACCCCAACAATCCAGCTATCAACTTATATCGACGGTTTGGATTTAAAGAGGTGGGCATGGCAGGGACATCACTAACCATGATTGTGCAAATATGATCAGCACTCTTTGATTAAACGGGAGGTGAGTCAGTTGCAGACAGAAAATAGGGGAGATTTGAATCGAATACTTCGGGAATTAGGCTCTGACCAAATAGTGGACTTATTAAGTGAACGTCTTTCAGGAGCAGATCTGAATACTCTATTGCTCGAAGTATTTCGGAAAAAAGCTCAACATTCTTCGCCCAGCGACTTGTTGAGAAGATATAGAGATAATCGTTTCGCGCAACCAGCCATTGTTGATGTTATAGCATTAAAGCAATTGGAGCTCGATCTGCTCCGCATTGCACAAGGACATCAATATTCACCTGTACAGCTATCACCGGTTGCACCAATGGGGTCCTGCTCTATAGTGGCCACTTCAGATCAGAATAAAATCATCTCAGCCTTGAGAGGTACGGAAGTAGTGGCTGACGCTACGAATCTACTAGCCCTGCAAATCTGTGATTCTATCAAAACGGGTAAATTGAATCATGATAGAGACTTGATACGGTTCAGCACCACACATAGGCATGTCAGAGCTCAGAAATTCAAAAGCGGCCCTGGAATGCTTTCGCATTTTAGCGTATTCTGTCTAGTTGCTTCTGGCAAAGATAAAGGCTCCTATACTTTTGAGCAACAAGCAATAATTGAGCATATTTCGCTGTACAAACATATTTTCTCAGCCTTGTTTCAATCCGATCTTGAAGTTGTCTTCAGCATTCGTCAGGGATACAAAGATGCTGAGGGATTAGTTAGCAGGCTGGTTAACAACCTCAATGAGCGGCTGCCTGATGTAGTTACTTCCGTTAACTCGACGCGAGTAGATAACCAGTATTATAAAGGGCTCCAATTCACGGTAGTTACATCTATTAATGGTAAAATTCATCATATTGGTGATGGAGGTTTTGTGGATTGGTCTCAACAAATGTTAGGGAATACCAAAGAACGAATGCTGATTAGTGCAATAGGATTAGATCGATTATTTCTTTAATGAAAAAAAGAGACGTTATGACAATCGCTGATATAATGAAGAGGCGGATCTGTAGGTTCGGTATTACAAGGTCCTTAGACGAGATAAATTAAAAGAAGGTAAAATAACTATGATCACAATATCATGCACTAAGAAGCTATTTGAACTAAGCTCTTTTACTGAAGAACAAGATAATGAAACAAATTCTGAGTTTTATAAGTGGCATGCTAACGTGTTTCGGATGGGCAAAAAAAATAACTTAATTATTATGAATAATCAGACCAGATATTGTTTCATATTATTTGGAATAAAAAAGGAACATTTTAAAAATTTTAACCAATTATTTATTAAATCACTTATCGAGAACCTGAGTGCAGAGGGAATTCCGGATTCTTTAATAACCAATTATATAAATGAAATCGATAAGATAAAGTTTACCAAGACATATGATCGCAGTGTGATGGGATCAATGATAGATATGGTAAAAATGTCTGAATACCTAATTGAAAACTATATGCCATTACAAGAAGAAATGAATATCATCGAACTGAATAAATTAAATAATCATTCTCCCTTAGTGAAGTTGAAAAACTTTCCGGACCGTTTAATGAAAAAGGCTCTTGGTCTCTGAACCCATTGTTTGCTTTTTTTCTCGTTCGATGTAAGAAAATTAATTAAGTTTCAAAAGGAGGATGTATGAAATTTATTATCATATTTGGACCGCAAGCAGTTGGTAAGATGACGGTAGGACACGAACTAGAAAAAATAACGGAATTGAAACTTTTTCATAATCACATGACTATTGAATTGGTTTCTCCTTTTTTTAGCTATGGCTCAGAACCAGGGAAAAGATTAGTTAATTTATTCCGCCAGGAAATTTTCGAAGAAGTATCCAAGAGCAATCTAGAAGGATTGATCTTTACTTATGTATGGGCGCTAGACCTGCAAGCTGACTGGGATTATGTCAATAGAATTAGTGGAGTTTTTGAATCCAGGGGTGGAGTGGTTTATTTTGTAGAACTTGAAGCAGATATAGAAGAAAGACTTGAGCGTAACAAAAGCCCGCACAGATTAAATCATAAACCCACAAAAAGAAATATTGAGCGTTCTGAACGCGATTTAAGAAGCACAATGGAGAAGTACAGATTAAACTCTTATGCTGGAGAAATTAAGAAGGAAAACTATATTAGAATCAATAATACGGAGGTTAGTCCGGAAGAGGTCGCAACAATCATTAAGGAAAAGTTTCAATTATAGGGATCGCGAGGGAGAGAAGTGATCAATAACAAATTAACGATTAGACAAGCTACCATTCACGATCTACCCAATATTGTTCCAATCTTTGACACATATCGTGAATATTTTAAACAAGAGAAAAACCCAGCAGAAGTTGAAAGATTCTTATTTGAAAGATTTGAATATAGAGAATCTGTTCTATTCATTGTGCAGGAATGTGATCATCTTGTAGGGTTTGCCCATCTTTATCCGATATTTTCTTCATTGAGCTTACAACGAGTATGGGTTCTTAACGATTTTTTTATTTTAGAAAATTATCGGAATAAGGGCTTGGGAAAGCAGCTAATACAAGAAGTGAGAGTGTTTTCTGTAATGACCAAAGCAAAAGGCATTGAACTCTCAGTAGAGCATAGCAACACAAATGCATGGAGATTCTGGGAGAAGCAAGATTTTGAAATGGACAGTGAGTTTCGATATTACTTTTATAAATCATAATTTGTAAGTAGGGTAAAGGAGCACGCCATTGTTTAATTGGTTCAGGAAGAAACTCACAATTGAAGAACAATACAATAGTCTTAAAAACATTGGGATCAAATTAATAGAAGGGGTTAATCTTAACCAAGTCATTACAGATTTTGAAAGAAAAGAATATGAAGAAAAGCCATATTTATTACTTTGTATTTCTATGGGATCAGAGCTTGTGTTGAGTGATGGTTCTTTTTCGTATCCAAGTAATGATATATGGCATTTTGATAGAGAGTGTATTGAAGATCATGGGGATTACGCTTTGATAATCAACAGAATAGCCGAATTATTGAATGGTGAAATAATAATTAATGAAATTTCTGATTATGTGGACATAGAAAACAATGAAGTTTGGATATCTTTTCAGGTCAACGGTGAGGCTTACAATTATGATTTGTTAGCGAATGATGATTGGTTGGATCTGGATTTATTTAAGATATTCTCTGAATTGTTGGAGCGATATGGGGACAAGCGTAGATTTTATTACTCAGATCTTGGACAAGGGATTTTAGTAGGAGCTTATAATAAAGAGCAATGGAAATCTTTAAATAAAATATTAAATATATTTTTACCAGCATAGTCGTAGTTATTGTATAGGCAAGGTCACTAGGAATGCAGAAACATTATTATGAAACCAGCGATATGAATTTTCTATAAAAGGGTGTGCAGGATGTCTGAGCCAATAATTGTAGTGCCCTATAATGTAGATTGGAAAAAAGAATTTATTAGTATTGGGAGCTTGATTAGAGAAGCGTTGGATATTACAGCCATTAGAATAGATCATATCGGTTCGACATCAGTACAGGAATTAGCTGCTAAGCCAATAATTGATATTCAAGTATCTGTAAAGTCACTTGAATCTATAAATATGTATAAACCACTGTTTGAACAAATTGGTTTCATCCATAGAGCTGGAAATCCAGATCGAACTAAGAGTTATTTTAGGGAAACACCGGGCAATAGAAGAACGCATATTCATGTTAGGGAGTATGGGAGCTGGTCTGAACAGTTTGCTTTATTATTTAGAGATTATTTAAGAAATCACTCTGAGGATTGTGTGAGATACTCCGAATCGAAGTATGAATTAGCGAATTTATATAGAAATGAACGAGATAAATATGTTGAGGCAAAAGAACCAATTATTTGGGAGATCATGAAGAAAGCTAGTAAATGGAGTCAAGAAGTTGGGTGGAAACCTGAGAGTAGTGACATATAAAATTGGGTGAGGTGTTGAATGTATCATATTCGAGTTAGGCCAACTGCGCTTATACTTCGTGATGAACATGTGTTATTGGTTGAATATAGTGACGAAGCAGGTCTACATTACAATTTACCGGGTGGCGGTGCAGAACCAGGTGAAACGTTGGAAGAAGGCGTAAAACGTGAAGTGTTTGAGGAGACGCAGGCACAGATTAATGTGGGGTCAATTGCTTTTGTATATGAATGCGCCCCTCACAAACAATCCGGAGAATATGATACTACCAAACACTCTTTAAATATTATTTTTGAATGTACCCTAAAAGAAGAATCACACCCAAGATTACCCGATCGCCCTGATGAGACACAATCTGGAGTAAGATGGATACATTTAAATGAACTAGATACCATCATTTTATACCCAAGAATTCAAAGTTATATTAAAAACTATCTAGGGAATAGAACGACAGTAGAACTGATTAATGACTACATGTTAGAAAGTTATTCAAGGAAATAGTTTTAGAGCAGAACATTTTGTAAATCAAATTAGTGAATTAAAGCCAACAGAATTCATGTACGGTACTAGAAGAATAATTATCCGTTCATATTTACTAAATTCAATGGAACCTTGGGAAGAAGAGATGAAATGGGAATATGACATCAAGGGTAACTTATGTAGAACACTTTTGAGCAATGTGGGATGGACATACGTCTCCAATTGGACGGATAACGAGTCAAAGTTTTCATTAGGTGATATTGTGACAGTGAAAAGTAATTTAATAAATCCATATTCGAATGAAAATGAAGGGATTATTGGTGTAATTGCCGGAATTCCAAAATCATTGATTGAGTGGGTTTCTTTGGGGTATTCAAAAGACGAATGGTGCAACATTTATTTGATCGATTATGTGAGTTCTTCTGGGTATTTTACACATTGTCATGTAGATGAGAAAGGGATCTATTGGTATGAACATCCTATTCCCGAGGAGTTATCAATCCTTCAAGAATTTTCAAGGCACTACAAAGGAGAACAACAAATAGATCATTCTAAACTTATGAATATAATAAACAAAAGAATTTTAATGAAAAATATATTTTGAAAGTTGAATTTTATTTTTTAGAACAAAGAGGGTTAATATATGGGAACTTGGGGCTTCGGGATATTCGAGGATGATTTTACACTTGATATTAAAGATTACTACAAACAATTCAAGGATGAGGGCGTTTCTGTTAATCAATCAGTTTCAAGATTAAAGAGATTGTATAGTAATATTATTAATGACGAGGATTTCGGACCTGATTTAGAACCCTTATTCTATATAGGTTTAGCCGCTTCTTTAATCGAATCTAAGGAATTACTGGAAGAAATAAAATATAAAGCAATTGAGCATATATCGTCAGGGAATGGATTAGATCTATGGAAAGAGGCTGGTATCTTTTCTCTTTTAAGAAGGAAATTAGAATTAAGTAAATTAAAAAAACGATTAATGAAAGCTGAATGTATAATAGATCAAAGATTTATAGACGAAAAAGATTTAAACTCTGAAAGATTTGATCCTAGCAAACAAAATTATCAAGTATATGAGATTACATTTGTTTCAGGGAAGAAACTGATTGGAAATACAGTTCATCCAGAACTAAGAGAAATGTATTTTAGAAAAAATCCCTTGAAGTAACTTTTGCTTCGAATAATGTATTTAGTGGTCTGGCAGTTATAATTTATGGAGTCTAAACGAACTAGGCTTTCACTATCTTGCTTTTATATTCGATTATCCGTACATATGAAGCTAGGTGAGGTATATTTAATACAAGTGGTTAACCAATGAATTACCAAAGTAGAGAATAAAGCGGAAAATCCGCCCTACAGCTCGAGAGACGTTGTTTAGATATGCTCTAAAGCGGAATTTCCGCTCTACAGCTCGAAAAACGGTGCTTGGCGTTGCTCTAAAGCGGAAAATCCGCTCTATTTCTCTAGCGTTCAAATTTTCAAGAGATTGATTATTACTGTATACAAGGGGCGCGTCGCTTGGGGAACGTTAAAACAAAGTATTTTGACTACGGACAAGATGAAATAGATTACCTTAGTAGCGTGGATTCCATACTTGGGACAGCGATGGCCCGAATCGGTAAAGTTGAGCGTGCCATCATTCCTGACCTGTTCGCCGCACTTGTCTATGCCATTGTAGGCCAGCTTATCTCGGTTAAGGCTACCCATACCATTTGGGCAAGAATGCAGAATCAATTTGGAGAAATTTCTCCGCAGAATATGGCGATGCAGACTGCCGAAGATATTCAAAAATGCGGATTGACGATGAAAAAGGCTGGAAGCATTCAAAATATTGCCCAATCCATTACGCAAGGTGCTTTTGATATGAATGAGCTCCATGACTTGTCAGATGCAGAGGTTATCAAGAAGCTGATGACGTTAGATGGAGTTGGCAAATGGACGGCCGAAATGTTGCTAATCAATTCTATGGAGCGTCGTGACGTAGTCAGTTGGGGCGATATCGCCATTCGTCGCGGAATGATGAAACTGTATGGTCTTAGTACCCTTACGAAAGAGCAGTTCGAACAATACCGCCTTAGGTATTCGCCTCTAGGTTCAGTTGCCTCAATCTATTTGTGGGAAATTTCATTTGACTAAGGTTGGGCTTGAAACGTTAGGACAGATTGATTGAACGGTGCCTGCGATTAATTGTAATTCAATCTTAATGAAGGGAATTTAACAATCGATATGAAACCAGAACAAATCTCGACATTAACTTCATTATTAACAACTTTAGTTGGAACAAGCGCAACGATGATTGGTTTAGTTTTTTTAGTCTATACATTTATTATGCAATCAAGAAAAAAGACAAGGGTTGATAAGAAGGAGCAAAGAAACGAAGGATTTATCATGTTTGTGACATTATTTAATTTGGCAATTCCAATGTTTCTTTCTCTACTGTTTTTGAATTTTCTAACATTTAATTTATTGAATGTAACGGACGATGGGTTGTTGCATATTGGATATATGTCATTGAGTTATTTAATCTTTGTAGTTTTATGCATTATTACAATAAATGGAATGCTTATGTTTATAGGAAATAAATATAAGTTTGTAACCGGAATAGGAATATTAATAATCCTAGTTTCAATATTGTTAACAGTAGTTAATTATATATTTATAGGGATCCAGACGATCAGTATTTCTTTTGCTGTTATATTTATGATTTTTATTATTTTGATTACTTTACTACAGATATGGACATTTCTTCGAACAAAGCATGCTTACAATATGAAGTTGAATTGAACTAAATGGGATCAGCGAGACCGACAAAAGATCGGAAAAATCCAAGTTCATCTCGTTATCGTATAAATCTATTTCGTGATAAATGTGATAGATTAATTAGGATAAGACGTAATCAAGTGGAGGTGTAACAAGGATGGAGAACGGAAATGTACAAGAAATTCCTGAAATCACAGGGGAGTACCAAGTAGAGGCGGTGCAGGTAAAGAGTTTCCAGAGGGACGGCCATATTCTATTGCGTCATGTTGCTTCACCAAGTGAAGTGGAAGATTATCGGACACCTATCACACAAGCAGTGAAGCAATTGAATACCCAGAACAAACCACTGAATGAAAGGGATACGTATGGAAAAGCGTTCATACAAATCTCGAACATTTGGGAGTCACATGAAAATGTTCGCCGTTTTGTGCTAGCTCGCCGTTTCGCTAAGCTTGCGGCAGAACTAATGGGCGTGAGCGGTGTGCGCATCTATCATGATCAGGCTTTGTTCAAAGAGCCTGGGGGTGGACATACGCCTTGGCATCAGGATCAGATTTATTGGCCGCTGGATACAACGAATACGATTACGATGTGGATGCCTTTAGTCAACATCCCGCAAGACGTTGGATCCATGACCTTCGCCTCAGGCTCTCACAAGAAAGGTTATATTAACAAACTCGAGATCTCCGATGAATCGCATCGGACACTTCAGCAATATATCGATCATCAGCAATTTCCTCAAGTGAATTATGGGGGGATGAACGCCGGCGACGCGACATTCCATTACGGGTGGACCTTACACAGCGCACCTGGGAATCCAACAGAGCTTATGAGAGAAGTTATGACCGTCATTTATTATGCAGATGGTAGCTCACTGTTGGAGCCGGACAGCAACGCAAGAAGAGCGGACTTGAAGAGATGGTTTCCCGGCTTGCAAGCAGGGGACCGAGCAATCAGTCCATTGAATCCGCTTGTTTATTCGAGTGATTGAGTACAATCGATATGGACATGACCTAGGGGCTTAGCATAAAAGCGAGCTCCTTTTTACATTCCTCTGCATTAATGCATAATACTGAGCTTACGATATGCTCGGGGGGAAATACCTTGCCATTTTTTAAATACCTTGCTGAAATTATGAAGATCCTCATAACCCAGCTTACGGCCGATCAGTTCGATTTTCATTGCGGTTTCACGAAGCAGTTTTTTGGCTTCACGGTGTCTTATAAATTGAAGATATTTGTGCGGACTCATCCCGATAATATCTTTGAACAAGCGGATGAAATGATCCTCGCTCACATTGCAGCGGCTTGCCATTGCAGCATTAGGCCAGGGATCACCCGGGCTTCCTTCAATTTCCAATGCTAAATTGTGCATCATCTCGCGGTATTCGGAATGAAGATTGGGGCGATTGGACTTCGAATGAAACCTCCATAAGAACGTAAGGATTAACAGCATAAGTCCCCTGCACGCCATATCAGAGCCAGGATTACCCCTCGAATGCTCCATCACGATCCGTTCCATCCATTCTACCATTTCATAAGGAATGCCTTGATAATGGAGACTAAAAGCCGGATTTCCCGCCTCGGTTACTGGCATGGAGCAGAACCGCTCTGGATACACTTTGTTGTCTTGAACGGTGATATCTTGTTCAGCCAAGGTAGAGAGCTCGTTGAAGAAATCAAAATGAATCCCCATTAAAAGGGTGTTAGGTTCCGTTATGATTTCAATTCGATGCCGGATCGCTGAAGGAAGAAGCAACAAGTCACCAGCCCCGGCATGAATTCGATCGGCTTCGTGGGTGAAATGGATATGCAGTTCGCCCTGAAACAAGTAAATCAATTCAAAATCATAAATAGCCCGAAATTGTCCGGGATTGCGGTAAGCATGCTGAATTTGAGCCCAATGCACATTTGGTAAGATTTCAACAAACTCAAAGTTTCTCGGCTTGGGGTGATTATACATTTCGAGGCCTACCTCCATGTCGGAAAGGGATAACTTATCATCGATCTCCACCAAATATCTTGTTGTTAATTTGTGATAACATCTGAAGTAATTGCAGTAGGTTTCATTTTCCTTCTTTTCGGAATTGTATAACATGGACAGAAATTCAGCAATAGTCAAGCTTGTCTGCTGCTGGATGCAAGGGTATATCAAATGAGAGATAAAGGTGGAATTAACTATGAGCAACGAACTGGAAAAGGAATTCTCAGAAAAAGGTTACGTCATATTGGAAAACCTGTTTACATTAGATGAAGTCCAAGAGCTGAAGGAAGAAGTGGCACGAGTGCTGGAACAGGTGAAACAAGAGAAGGGTGAAGCAGCCGTGAAACACGGTGTTTACGTAGGCATGGCAGCCGCTAGCTCCATGTTCAAACAAGCGGCAGCGAAGCCTGAATTAACGGTTGCCCTAAAAAAAATTGTTGGAGATCAGGTTATTTTTCTGAGTGATAAAGTAGTCTTTAAGGATTCAAAGGTCGATTTCGGTTCGCCGTGGCATCAGGATTATCCATATTGGAAGGGCAGCCATAAATATTCGGTATGGATTGCTCTGGATGACGCCACACCGGATAATGGCTGTTTGAAGATTTTGCCGGGATCCCATTTAAAGGGAGCGCTTCATCACGGTGAAGGAGATAGCGATGGAAATGGCTTCTCAAGCCGATTGAAAGAGGATACTATCGATCAGTCTCAAATTATAGATTTACCCGCCTCGCGCGGAACGGCAATTATTTTCCATGATCTGCTCTTTCATTCTTCATATCCGAATCGTTCTGGCAAGGACCGCGTGGCATTAATATCTACCTATAAAGACGGAACACAGGAAGACCCCGCTTATGCTTGGGCTAGCGCAGCTTTTGCTATCTAAGCCTGTCCCCATAAAGGATAATAGTGATATAGGAGGGAAGCTGCTAGTGGACAATCAGGCATTAATCAAACCAATGAGTGTTATTAAGGCTACTGAAAAATGCCAGCCCCCAGAGTGGGCGATCCTCGAGCGCCGGTTGTTGGATACGATGAATCGAGCAGCGATGGAATTCGTTGCCCGCTACACCCGCAATGACCGAACTCTGATCTGGCGGGATCGCTGGCCAGGGATGGACGGATCAGATGATCCTTATGAGGGCTTCATGAACTTCCCGCTGCTCTATGCGCTCGGGGGAAGTGAAGAGGTATACCGCGTTTCACGTGAAATCTGGGAAGCGATTACATGGCAGTGGACCGAGTATGGGCAAATTCACAACGAATTCGACGCTTATTACGATTGGATGCATCACGGAGAAGGGTATCTGTTTTTCTATTTCTTCGGCTTGGCCGATCCCCATGTGCTCAAAGACAGGCAGCGGGCAATCAAGTTCGCCGGGTTCTATGGCGGGGATAACCCGGATGTGCCGAATTACGACAAGGAAAAGAAGCTCATTCGTTCTCCGATTACTGGCAGTAAGGGACCGCGTTTTAATCAGACCGCGGAGGATTGGGAGACACATCGCGAAATTTTGGACGAATATTTGCCGCCATTCGAAGATATTCCTGGCGTAGACGGGAATGGTAATGTTTGCCCCTGGTCGGACGATGAGGTGTATAAGGAAATCTTAAGTAGAGTCAACGAAAGACAAGCACGAGGTGATGTTCCGCTTAATTTGTGCGCAACCAGCTTGATCACACATGCTTACTTATATACATCGGATGATTCCTATCAGAGCTGGGTCCTGGATTATTTGGCAGCTTGGAAGGAGCGAATGGAGCGCAATGGCGGCATCGTACCGGATAATATCGGATTATCCGGTGAGATCGGCGAATACAACGACGGCAAATGGTGGGGCGGTTATTATGGCTGGCGTTGGCCTCACGGGGCACTAACAATATTGGAGCCGACGATCATTGCAGGCAGCAATGCTGTGCTAATGACCGGTGATTACTCACACTTGGAGCTGGCCCGATCCCAAATCGACCTGTTGTGGTCGCTCGGCAAACAGGAAGGTGACCAGTACCTCGTGCCGAACCGTCACTACGATGATGGGTGGCGTGACTACCGAATTCCACATCCGATGTATGGCATATATTTGTGGAATATCACGATGGACGAGGCGGATGCCGCGCGGGCAGAGCGAGGTTGGTCGTCGGTCCACTTCGACCAGATAGATCCGAGGCATCGCAGTTACGGACAGAAGACCAATGGCGGACATATGGGCTACAACGGCAATACCGCTCAATGGTTCCGTTATATACGCGGTAAGGATCCAAACTATCCGGTCGACATACTGCGGACGAACTATGAATTGGTACAGGCGCAGCTTGAGAAGATTCGCTCCGAGGAATTCGCCCCGGAGAAGACCGCTTTATCTCAGGCATCGATGACTATCCATCAGTGGCAAGAGCTGACGCCGGTGATGATCGAAGGGCTGGCGCAACTGACAATGGGTGCTCCGATGCACGTTTATCACGGCGGTTTGCAGCATGCACGAGTACGTTATTTTGATGCGTTGACGAAGCGGCCAGGACTGCCGGAATCAGTTGCTGCGCTTGTGGAAACCTTGGCGGCGGATTCCGTCACCCTGCAATTGGTTAACACTAGTCTTTTTGATGGAAGAGAACTGATCATTCAAGCAGGAACGTTCGGGGAACACGAATTCCTATATGCGGAGAAACTGACGGAAGATGGGGAATTGATGGAATCCATGCACATACAGGGCAAGTGGTTGCTTGTCCAAATGGACGTTGGGGCGGCGGTTCGGTTGCGCTTGGGCATGAAGCGGTATGTGAATCGGCCAACCTACGAAACACCATGGAGCGAAGCGAGCAGCTCACCTAGTGTGTTGCAAGGAAGAGAGCTAGAATAACTCGACAGTGGGAATGTGTGCACCTCTTGATTAGCTCTAGATAACCAATAAATAAAACGTGTTACAAGGGAGAAAATCAATCATGTTCACAAGGGAACGGGAAGCCATACATCAACAAATGCAAACGGTTCTGATCGACTACATGAAGACGATCTCTGCTTGGATAGATGGAGAAACGGGAGCGATTGAAGATCGGTGGGATACTATATACAGTGAGAATTATACGTCAGGCACAGCTGCCGTTATATTCGCAGGCGGCTACAGCTTTAGCGGAAACGAGGAAATGCGCGAAACTGCGCTGCAGTTGATCCGGCGTTCGACAGTACGTTTGAAAGACCAGAATGCTGCTCCTTTCACCCGAATGTTTATTTACCATTTCGGTATGATGGCGCTGCTGATGCTGCCGAAGGACGTTCGCAATCAGCACAAGGCTGAATTTGCAAATGATTTCTTACATGGAGAACCGCAGGATTGCGGCACTATCAATCTGAACTGTGCTGCTCTACAGCTAGGTAACGAGTTATTCCTTGATCAGCTTGGGTACCGTCCTGCCAATCAAGCGTTCATGGCGCAATTAATGGAATTGATAGAAGAACGGGAAAGCGATGGGTTTTTAAACGATTCATTTGATTTCAATGATCAAGTTACGTTCAGCGAACACGACGGCATGCCTATTTCCTACTCTGCTTTCATTATGTTTATATTGACCAGTGTAATGTCCGCTATCGAGGATTGGTCACCTGAACAGTCGGCGATCCGAACAAGGCTGGAAACGCTGATCGAGAAAGGGCAGCAATGGCTCAATCACGCAACATCATTTGATGGCACTTTTGCAATGATGGAGCGTAGTCGGCATCAAATGTTCACATGGGGTTCATTCGTAACGTATCAGGCTTATGCGGGTATGGGAGACGAAGGGTTATTCGCCAAAGCGTTCCAGTCATGGCTCCCTTATAAAAAAGAAGATGGCACTTACAGCATGACACCCAACTTTTTGCCTCACGAGCTGCGTGTCGGATACGAATGGTATACATTAGTAAGTTGTTATGGCATCCTTGGTATGACAGGGATTTCGGTTGCGGAGCGGATTATCCGCCTCAATCTGCAGATGGAACGTACGAATGACCGGAGCAAGCTGCCTGTGCGCAATCAATACGTGGATAAACGCAGTGGATACGCCTTCATTCGCAACCAGGATGACTTTTTTGCTTGCAGTCTGCGTATGCATCTTGGTAAATACAGTCCGGCCCTTTGCGGTTTTCATTATCGCATCAATGGGAGTAAGACACCGCTCGCCGAACCGAAGTTAAATGTGAAATGTTTAGCGACGGGGCTTTTTCAGCAGGGTTATGATCTAGGGGCATGGGAAGGCTTCTTGCTGCGTGATTCGGAAGGAACTGCCTATTTTCCCGATATGACAACGAATCCGGAAGTACAGTGGCTCGACAACGGAATCGAGATGACTGCACAGAACGAGCACCTCATTTGCAGCAAAACGATTCAACTGATTGGTTCTGGTATCGAATGGTCGTACAAATTGACAGTTAAAAAGGATTTTGCCTCTTGTGAGCATATTTTACCTCTTTTGCTTACGGATGGTCTTAATAGTACGAGAATTGAACGCCGGACAGAGCAGGGTTGGAAGCTTTCCTTTGCGGGAAAGAGGTATGAAATTGCATGCGACGCATGCGACAATAGGATAAGTACGCCCGAAGCGGTTTATGCGAATGAGAATAATTTGTCACTGGCACGTTCCTTACAATCCGTATCTGGTGTGTCGACTAATTTATCGCTTGTCGTATCCGGTTCAATACAGGCTGGAGACGAATTAACCTGGAAAACGCGGTTGGAGGAATATTAATGTAGACTTGAGGATAATGGGGGGATCTCAAGATGGAGTATACACAGCTTGGCAGAACAGGCTGGCGGGTATCCAAGCTCGGACTCGGCGGTGCACCGCTTGGCGGTGATTTTGGAGAAACGAATGACAGAGAGGTTGTGGAGGTGGTCCATGCAGCTATCGATCTCGGTGTGAACTTCTTTGATACGGCACCTTTGTATGGGCGCGGGGAGAGTGAACGCAGGTTAGGTCTGGCGCTGCGCGGTCGTCGCGATCAGGTTGTGTTGGCAACAAAAGCTGTAATGCGCGGGGAATCTTACTCTTACGAGAACACCATACAATCGGTGGAGGAAAGTCTTAGGCGATTGCAGACCGACTGGATTGACCTGATTCAACTGCACGAGTTGGAAACATGCGGTGCGGAAATGGCCATAAACGAGACGATCCCCGCTTTTCGTAAGCTTCAAGAACAGGGTAAGGTTCGCGCGATCGGAGTTAATGCAGGCCGGGTCGGGATGCTGCTGCCGTTTGTACAGGAAGGACTCGTAGATACGGTTCAGACATTCGGCAAATATACTTTGATCGATCATACAGCGGCTGATATCCTGTTCCCTCATACACAGCAGCACGGGGTTGGCGTCATTCACGGGAGTCCGCTGGCAATGGGGGTGTTAGCCGATCATCCAGCACCTTTCATGTTGAAATATGAAGCTAACCTAAGGGAAGCAGAGCGCCGTAAAGCGGAGCTCGCTTTCTTGCGTCAGCCTGGGGTCGGCGGTCTAATCGAACCTGCCATGCGTTTCTGTCTGGGCTGCCCCGATATCGCGGTGACTCTGACAGGGACAACAAGCGTACAGGAACTAACGAGAAACGTATCGTATTGCGATGGAAAGGGGCTCGAACCAGAAGCATTGAGACAAGTGTTGTCATTGTTCCGCGGGGAAGTTATGCCATAACGGGAATCTGGTTATATTTCATAATTGCAAGTGAACACTTCTATACAGAATATAGTAGGGAAGAACCCAAGAAGTGTGCAATTCAACGAAGGGTGGGTGAGGTCTTCGGTGATGATGAAATGGAGAAGCAGTTATTATTTTCGGTTGGTGCTTTCCTATACTGTACTGGCGCTCGTGCTAATCAGCATTACAGGGGGGTACTTGTTGACCAATGCGAATCGGATGATGACCAGTGAGGTTTCGAAGGAATCCAGATACGGGTTGTTAAATGTAAAAGATCTTGTGGAGAACAATTTTCTTCGTTTTTATGAAGACGCTTTCTTCAATAAGGTGCTTATGACCGTCAATAAAGATAGTAACGAGGAAATCAAATATTTGCTCGAGCATCCAGCACAAGGCAACGTTTCGCGGATCGTTCGTTTCATTACAGATCTCGGATTAATCAAGGATATGACCCCAGGGCTTGACGGCATTACCGTATATATGCACAAGGGCGGTTATGCCATGGATCATAATCGCTACTATGAATCTCCGAATAATTCCATGGATGCCGATTTTATCCGAAACCTTCCTAACACCCGTCCCAATCATTGGTTTATGCGCGAGAAGCCGGATTCTCAAGGTCATCAGGTCATGACTTATGTATTCCCGCTCCCATACTATTCATCGCCTGCCAATGCGACCGGTTTTTTGTATCTCGACATCAGCTTGAGTCATTTGAATTCAATGGTGCGAAACGTGCTGAATTATCCGCAATCTCATCTGTATATGTTTGATGAGTATGGTCGGATGATGGTTGGGGGGGATAACGTCAAGGAGGAGGAAGTGGCTGCGGTTCAAAGTGCGATGACACGTTCTGTGAATGAAAAAGAAACGGAAGCATTGTCACGGTATGAGAACAGTGTGATCTCCGTCCTGCCTAAAAGCGACTCATTGAACCGATGGAACTATGCCATTGTCAGGCCACTGGATTCTTTTCTGCTATCTGCAGATAAAATGAAACGTCAAGTGTGGACGGCTTGTTTGATGGCTCTGCTCGGCGGTATTATAGTTTCCTTCGTGATGTCTCGACATTTCTATATGCCGCTCAAAAAACTGCTATATTCGATCCGCAATCTCTATACAGGCCCTCCGCCGATCACTGGAGGGCATGAGTACGCGACCATCAATCAAATGCTCAAGTTCATTGATTTGAGCATGCTCCAGATGAAGGATGAGGTTCGATTGAAACAGATTACGGGGTTGATCACAGGCCAGCAGACAGCTGCGGGCTCTGGTAATCTGCCAGCCATCCCGTTGGAGTGCCGGTATGCAGTCGCGTACATCGTGACGACACCAGAAGGGAATGAAAGTCTTTCGCGGATAATCGGGGATCATCCTGAGCTTACCGCTGAACTTATCAGCCTGAGTGCAACAGAGCTAGCCTTACTCGTATTCATATATGATCATTCCGTTGAGACTTCTGCTGACATAATGAGAACACTTGAGGCAATGCGACTATCGTTGGGTACCGTTACTTTTGGAGCAGGCATCGGGAGTGTTGTTGATTCAGTTGAAGCGATTCATCATTCCTATCAGGAGGCCATGCAAGCCTACAGATATTCGTATGTCCGCGGCAGGGAAGCGATCATTCTGTACGAGGATATCTCGGTTTGTCGAGAAACGTTGCTTCTGCCCCATGTCGGTTACGAACTATTGCAGCATAAGGTGCAGGCAGGAAACGTATGCGAAGCAGAGTTATGGATCGATGAATTAAGCGATACCTTGAAGTCTGAGCTGCTCAGTGTCGAGACGATTGAACTCATCAGCTTGCGATTAGCTACCGTGTTGTCACAAGTCGTGATTGAACAAAAGTTGCATGATATGTTCCCGGTATTCGGCTTCCACGAAAGAATCAAACAGCCCACACTGGACGAAACACTGAACGTACTCAAAGAACAAGCTATAGGAATCGCGAAGTACATTAATGAGAGTCGGAATGATGCTCATCTTGAGAAAATCAGCCACTTAAAGTCCTTTATTGTAGAGCATATGGCGGAAGATCTCTCGCTTGAAGAGTTGGCTGGAAAAGTGAATCTTTCCCCGAATTATGTTTCGACTTTGTTCGGTTCGATTTCTGGCGAATCGTTTACCGAATATTTGAATCGGATTCGTCTGGAGCAGGCAGCCTTTATCCTTGTTACAGAAAGGAAGCTTGCAGTAGCCGAAATCGCCACAGCTGTAGGTTACCGCAATTCACAATATTTCTGTACCAAGTTTAAGGCTAAGTTCGGCATTACCCCGTTGCAGTACCGCGGTTCCGGGAAGATGCAGGAAAGTATGGCCAAGTGATCCATCCAACCAAGCTCATGTTCATCCTTACAACCCGATTCACATTTTGTTGTGACCCGGGTTGTTGTTTTTTATAAAATTTTCGATTCGATAATATTGAAAGCGGTAACAAGAAATAAACGAAACGATTTCGAGAGAAATGAAATAGACGGTTCTGCAGTCTTGAACTACATTTAGTGTTAAGAACAAACAAACATCATTGTGGAAAGGATGAAGATTAGATGCAGCCAGTCTCGACAACCGGGTCATCAGACTCAGCAGCCTCAACAGAACGATCCATGCTCCTGAACAACGGCAACATGCTAACCAAAGAACCATCATATTGGCGCAGAACTTGGAAATCATATAAGCGTTTCAAATATATGTTTATTCTTCTGCTCCCGGCATTAATCTGGTATGTAATCTTTGCCTATGGTCCGCTTTATGGCATTCAACTCGCATTCAAAGATTTTGTCATAAGCAAAGGGATTAATGGCAGCCCCTGGGTCGGGCTCAAGCATTTCTCCTCGATGATCAATGGAGCACAGGATTTTCATCTGATTATTCGCAACACACTGGTACTTAGCTTTTACCATTTGATATTCGGATTCCCGGCACCCATTGTACTTGCGTTGTTACTAAACGAGGTGCGGATGGAAATTTTTAAGCGAATTGCGCAAACGCTTTCATATTTACCGCACTTTTTATCTTGGGTTGTTGTGGCGGGATTTATGTTCACCGTCCTTTCCCCTTCAAGCGGTATTGTCAACATGATCATTGGGTGGTTCGGTGTCGAACCGATTTACTTTGTCGGGAAGGCGCAATATTTTCGGTTCACGTTGGTCATGTCGGCTATTTGGAAGGAAATTGGATGGGGTGCGATTATTTACTTAGCAGCACTAGCCGGTATTAACCCGCAAATGTATGAGGCTGCTGTTGTAGATGGAGCCAGTCGGTTCAAGCAACTGCTATATATAACATTACCATCCCTAATTCCGGTGATATCGATCATGTTCATCTTACGTATCGGTCATATCCTGGATGCCGGCTTCGATCAGGTACTTAATATGTATACACCAGCCACCTATAGAGTCGCAGATATTCTTGACACCTATGTATATCGGATTGGTCTCGAGCAGATGCAGTTCAGCTTCGCAACAGCAGTGGGTCTGTTCAAAAACGTCATTGCTTTTGCACTCGTCCTGTTCACGAACTATATTGTGAAGCGTTCCGGACAAGAGGGGCTAGTATGATTCATGACAGCGGAGAGGGGGAACCAAGGGTATGAAAATGACTCAGCCCGAAAAAGCATTTCAAGTTTTCTTGGTGCTTGGGCTCTCGTTAATGTGTATCACAATGCTATATCCGTTTTTGCACCAGGTTACATTATCACTTAGCGCTGATGCGCCCCGATTAGGGGTCAGCTTAATTCCGAAAAATTTCTCGACCTCATCCTACGAAGAACTGTTCAAAACAAAAGAAATCTGGACCGCTCTTGGTAACTCTGTTTTCCGGACGGTAGTCGGCACGATTATGATGGTGTCCATTATGTCGGCTGCGGCCTATGCTCTATCGAAGAAAGGGCTGCCGCATCGAAAGTTTTATACGATGTTCATTATTGTTACGATGTTTTTCAGCGGCGGACTGCTTCCCACGTATTTACTTATTCAGAATTTAGGTCTTCTTGATTCGCGGTGGGCATTAATATTCCCTTGCTTAATAAATACGTTCTGGTTAATCATTATCCGTAATTTTTTTATGGAGTTATCGGAGGAAATTGAGGAATCAGCAAGAATTGACGGTGCCAATGACATCCGCATATTTGTCGGGATTGTATTACCGGTATCACTTCCCATTATTGCTACGATGACGCTGTTTTGTGCGGTATATCATTGGAACGCCTGGTTCGATGCTCTGCTTTATACGCAAGGTCAAAAACAGATCGTTTTACAGATTTACTTGAGGCGTCTGATCGTCACACAGGATGATAGTATGATTACCTCCGCTTTAATGAGTACGGCTGCACCTCCAAAGGAATCGCTCAAGGCGGCTGTGCTGGTATTTACTACAATGCCTATATTGATGGTATATCCTTTCCTGCAGAAGTATTTCACCAAAGGAATTTTGGTTGGGTCGGTCAAAGGCTAAGACGGTTGTAAATTGTGTTATTAAGCGGGCGCACCAGTGCTCCTTGATATAAGAAAGAGCAACTCTAAAGGGAGGATTTTATATGAAGAGTAAAGCTTTAAAAGCAAGTGTCTCTGCACTATCGCTTATGATCGTACTGGCCGGCTGCAGCAGCAAAGAGGGTACAGGAAGTTCATCCCCATCCCCATCCGCAGCACCTAGCTCTTCCGCAACGGCAGCACCGGAGAAACCGATTGAGATTTCATGGATTGCCGCCTACATCCCGGGCACCGATACACTGGCTCAGAAGTATGTGGAGAAGAGATTTAATATGAAGATCAAGCCCATTGGGATTGACCGTTCCAACTGGGAGCAGCAAATTAACATTAAGCTTGCCGCTAACGAGAAGCCGGACTTCTTCGGGAACCTGGATTCAAGAATGGACAATTTCCACAATTGGGTTAAACAAGGAATAGTCGGCGAAATCCCGGTTGAAACGATCCGCAAGTTTGCACCCAAGTACTCCAAAATGATTGACGATGCAGATAAAACGAATTGGGATGTACCCGTAGTAGATGGTAAAAACTATGGAATTCCTAAAATCTATGCGGAGGGTGATTCTCCGTTTATACCGGCCTATAACGAAGCATGGCTCAAAAAGATTGGCTACAGCGCTCCTCCGAAGACAATTGCTGAACTCGAGGACGTGCTAACCAAGTTCCGCAACGATGATCCCGACGGCAATGGCAAGAAAGACACTTATGGGATCACTGCTCGCGGAAAAGACACATTAGGCAGCAACCAGATTTTTAATACCGTGTTCGCTTCACATGGGATTACACCTTCCGGTTGGGTATTGCAAGCCAACGGCAAGGTTCAATACGGTCTTGTTACGGAACAAGCTCGTGCTGCACTTAAGCTGTTGAACAAATGGTATAAAGCAGGCATCATCGATCCGGAATTCGTTACGGATGACTGGAACGCTTATCGTGCTAAGTTTGTAGGCGGCAAGGTAGGGATGCTGGACCAAGCCCTCTGGTATCATGACCACAGCAGCGGCCAAGTTGGACAAGATGCAATAAAAGCTAACATGAAATTTGTTGTCGGCAAACCGGTCGTAGGTCCGGCTGGCAAAATGATGGGAATAGCTCAAGGCTTCAAGCAAGTGCCATTCGCCATAGGTGCTGATGCTTCGAAAGATCCAAAGAAAGTCGAAGCTATCTTGAAAATGTTGGAAACTCTAGCGACCGATGAAGAAGCCTATATGTTGACTTCTTACGGGGAAAAGGGCGTTCACTATGATATTTCCGACGGCGGTATTGTACCAAAGCCTGATTTTACCGATCCTATTAAAGCGACTTCCGCATTGGGTATCAATTTCTTCAGCCCGACTAAGAGTAACAATCTGTTGATGCTGAAGAATGAATATCCAGCTGAAAAGGTAGCCTTCCGTACCCAAGTCAATGATAAAGGCATCACTGCCATTTCTGATGCTTTGCAGACGAAAATTTTACCTAGCTGGGATGCCAACAAAGATGCATTGCTCAAAATGGCGAAGGAATACGAGCTTAAATTTATTCTTGGCGAAGTAGATACAGATAAAGGATTTGATAACTTCGTTGCAGAAATGAACAAAGTAGGTTTGGAGAAAGCAACAGCAGAGGCAAACGAAATCTACGCTAAAATCAAGAAATAAGCATATGTAATAATATCCCGGCCCTGTTAGATGACGATTGGTGAATATGCCAATCGTCAGAAGACACGGCTGTCCATCAAGCGGCTAACGTCGACTGATGGACAGCTTTTTGCTTTTCCAGTAATGATTGGCATGATGTGGGATGTTCCAAATCTAGGAGAAGAGAGGAACTGGATCATGAAGAACACACCGTTTAATATGGCCGAATCGATATTCGAGCTGTTCACGGATCCTAAGCTGAGCGGGCTTCCGCAATGGCGGATCGAACCCGGGACAGCCCATGGGCTCAAAGTACATCAAAGGTGGGTGCTTGTGCAGTTCGAATGGACCTCCAAACCACAGCAAGGACCCGCATTGCGGATGACACGGGATTTCCAAGTCGATTGCTCCGCATATGACCATCTCATGATTTCACTTGTCGCTCCGGAAGGAGCGCTTCTGCGGATGGAAATCATGACGGATAAGGGAATGGTGGGGTATGAATCGGAACCGTTCGGTTCACTGAAGCGGGAATGCTACGTACCGCTCGAAGGTGCTGCTGAGGTACGTTCGGTTACGTTGGAAGTTTGGCCCCAAGGTGAGGGGCTTGGCGTGGGATGGTTCAATTGGATAGGTCTTCATGAGTCAGGGACGATCGACCGATATCAAGCACAGTGGAAGCGATTCGACGATCGATGGGAGGAATATTTGCAGCCTGAAAGCTTCGAACCTACTTTCGAACCGGCTTATGGGTTAGTTGTGAACAGCGGGGAATTGGAGCAATTGCGGAATAAGCATACAGCATGGATTAAGGAACATGACACAAGTCCGTTTCTCCAGCTTGCGGAAGATGCGCGCAAGCTTATTCCAGAGCAGATGATCGGGGAGTTCGTGAATTTCTGGAACGATACACGTTATTGCCGGGATCGCGACTATGGCAAATTGCTGCTCACACATGGACCGAATGCGGCCGCAGCTGCACTTCTGATGAAGGACAAGAACCTGCTCCGATTGGCTGCACGTTATGCCATTTCGATTACGATGTGCGATCATTGGGATAGCGGCTTCATCTGTTTTTTTCCGGGAAGCTCGTTTGAGCATCGCTCCTTTGTACAGTCCCTGTGTATGTTGGAGACGGCGGCGATTCTCGATATGGCAGGTGAAATGTTCACGGAATATGGTAAGGAAGTCATCCTGCGCAAAATCTCAGAGCATGGACAAGGCAACGCCAATTACATTACATGGAAGCATGAATATATATTTCATTGCAATCAGATGGCTTGGTTCAGCCCGGGACGATTGCTAGGCTATTCAGTGCTGGAACAGAGCATGCCACGGGTAAAGCCGTATACAGAGCTTGCTATGAAAGACTTGATTGAGAGTATGGAGCATACGATCCTGCCGGATGGCGGTTTTCTTGAAGGGCCTATGTATTTCACCTGGACCGCACGTCAATGTGCGCTCTCTCTGTATTATTATGGTCGTCAGCGGGGAATCGACTATGCTTCAGTTTTGCCTGAATCTTTGCAAAGAACGGCATCATTTGTGGAAGCACTTGTATCCACTTCGGATGATATGTTAATGATTCTGATCTGTGATGCCATATACATCAACCAGGAGTCGATTGCATACCTCGCTGCAATGATGCCGGATAGTCAATGGGTAAGTGTATTCCGCAAATCGCTAAAGCTGGCTGGTGGAATCCCGGACACACTGCCTGCATACTTGCTCGAATCATCTATTCCGCAACATGGACCAGAGCTGCTTCCTTTTCTTTCACTTCCGAATATGGGACTCCTGTCTTCCGTCAGGCGGCATGAGGGAGAGTTGGTCAAAATCCTCATCATGGGCAATCAGGCTGGTGCTGACCATACGCATGAAGACAAGGGCCATTTCGTGCTGGAATTTGCCGGAGAAACAGTGGCGATGGAGATTGGAAGTTGTGACTACAGCCATCCCATGGCGGAAGTACTCAAACACAGTCAACGACACAATATGCTTGTTCCTGTCGGGATGAAGGAGCGTCCACGGCCAACCAATCCGATCATGGTCGATGTCAAACCGCACGGGAGTGGCGACGAAACATCATTTCACGCGGAGATCGATGTAAGCCCGGGATGGGAGCTCTACTACCGTTCTTGGCTGCGCAAATGGGATTCACCGGCTCCGGATGAGATAACGATCACAGACAACTATGAGTTAATACAAGGAACGGGTGTTGAATTCTACTGGACGACCCCGCTGCCAGTTGAACTGGAAGGGGATTCTGTAGTGTTACTCGGCAAACGCGGGATTACCCGGATTACTGTACCGCCGAACTGTACTGTGCGGATAGATTCACTGCCCTTGCTAGGTGATGACTATAAGACCTTCCTTGAGCAACGCAAGGAAATGCTTTGCGGCAATACGCCGTTTAGCAACACGCAGACAAGAATTGCCTTTTGTCACGAGGGTATGCAGGGGACGCTGAGTGTCCGTATAAAGCTGGAATGCAAGTAAGCTGATATCCAAAGCAGCATTGTCGATTCAGCAACATGATGCCTTATTGAAGGCTTATCCTAGGAGGAAGAGCATGACTAACCATATTTACTATGTAGCAGAGTACGGAAGGGATACGAATGACGGTTTGCAGCCGGAACGACCGTGGCAGACGATCGGACATGCTGCAGCAGCGATGCTTGCTGGTGATCGCTGCATAGTAAGCGGTGGTACATACCGCGAGACAGTGGTTCCTGCAGCTTCAGGACGTGAAGGTGCGCCCATTCGCTTCGAGGCGAAAGCTGGAGAGCGGGTTGTCATCAGCGGTTGTGATCCAGTTGTAGGCTGGACACAACGGGAAAAGGGCATCTATGAGGCGCCTATGGATTGGAGTTTACACGGGGATTGCGGCAATATCGTGTTCATTGACGGCGCACTCAGTCATGAGGCAATGTGGCCTCGAATAACGGACCGTCTTGACCGTTCCCAATATGCAGTGGTCGACTCCTGCACCAATGAAATGCCCACATACACGATTTATGATGCTGATTTGCTTGCCTTTCCGGATGGACATTGGACCGGAGCTGTGGTTGCCTGTGTGAATGGCGCGGGTTATTTTATTTCGACTGCGCGAGTGACCGACTTCCGCAAGGGTACACTTTATTTCGACGGTTGGGTCAGCTCGGCTCCTCATTACTGGACGGCACCAGGGGATATTTATTTCATAACCCGTTCACCGCAAGCGGTTGCTATTAATGAGGGTTGGTATGTCGATGCGGTTAAGGGTCGAATGACAGTACGACTACCGGGCGGTGCCGACCCATCCGGCAGCGAGATTGAAGCCAAGCGGCGCGATTATGCTTTTGATCTGCGCGGCTGCTCCTACATCGAGATTGTCGGTTTCGAAATCCGTGCAAGCTCGATCACTACAGAGAATGCTTCCTTCTGCAGCATAGATGGTGTGCGAATACATGGCATAGACCGTTATTTTGGTGATCGTCAATCGATATATGGAAGAACTAAGGGTGTCGAGATTGCGGGAAGCGATAATAAGATTGCAAACAGTGAGATCGGATACTTTGAAGGCATCGGCGTGAATTTATCAGGGGAACGGAATCGAGTCGTCAATTGCCATATTCACGACGGCAATATGGAGGCATCCTACGCCAGTCTTGTATGGGCGAATGGTTCTCAGCATTTGATCAGCCGTTGTACGATTACCAGGGCAGCACGTACTTGTGTCTCTGGGGTGTTCGCTCGCTCAGTTATCGAGTATTGCGATGTTTCTCATGCTAATTGTTTGACTAAGGATTCAGGCATCATTTATTTGTTCAATCATGATTTTGATAATACCGATATTCATCACAATTGGCTGCACGATAACGAGTCGCCGCATCTTAGCTTCGGCTTTTATATGGACGCCTGGACAAGCGGAGTGAACCTGTTCCGCAATGTCGTCTGGAATATCCCGCATCATGGGCTCCATCTGAACCGGCCACTCCAGCGAACCCTTATTTACAACAATACTTTTCTTCGCAGCGGTGATGCGGATTCGGCAGTATTTCTATTGGATGATATGTATGGAACCCATATGATCAACAATATTTTCTCCGAAGGAACACTTGTGAAATGGGGGGAAGACTGCGTTGTGTCTCACAATCTCTTCGGGATAGATGGCGGGTTTGTTGATGCCGATAATCGAGATTTCCGACTGCGCGAAGATTCGCAAGCTTTCTCGGCCGGGAGGAGAATTGCAGGTGTTACAGCTTCTGATGGCAAGACACCTGATCTTGGTGCTTACGAGACTGATGAACCTTATTGGATTCCTGGGCATGATTTCAGCCAAACAAGACATACAGAACTTGTCTATTCAACGCTGAGCAGTAAGAGCGCAATTGGTAATGGCGGGTTTGAGTCCAATCAATGGGAGCCTTGGCAGGTCGCAGCAGGTACACCTAAGATCGCTTATGAATGCGCATGGGATTTCAGTCGGGATGGCTATCCTTCAGTGATTCGCAGTAATAAATACGCGGCGATGCTAGCTCCAGGTGAACGGATCGAGCAAAAGGTTACGGGTATTGTGCCGAACGCTGCCTATGAATTATGGGGCGGTATCAAGTTAGATGGGGAGTACCGCAGCGCAGAACAATTCGATGATATTCATACGGCTGGAGTTCTGGATACTTCACCGGATGGCAGTTATGCGATCTATCGTGATTTACGTTATGTAGGCCAGCTTGTGAACGGTGATTGGTTGAAATTCGCGGAAGTCGATTTCGGAAGTCCAGGCAAATATGATCATATTACACTTGGAATGACCAAAATATTCGGTTCCATCTCAGTGGAAGTGTTTCTGGACAGCCTGGAAGGAGAAAGGATAGCCGTTATCAGTCAGCAGATGGATTACGACTCTGTGTGGCGATACTTTTCTTCACCGATTCGAGTTGTGTCAGGAGTACACGACCTTTACTTCAAGGTTACGGGACCGGGTCGTTTGTTATTAAGCGGTTTCAAATTGTATCATACGAATTTCTTTGGTAAGGGCGCTAAAGTGGAAGTCCACGGTGCAAACGGGTTGATCACCGATCGTTCTGTATTCCGACTCAATTGGGAAGCGAAGATGGTCAAACTTCCATTCATCACCGGACCAGATGAAACGGAGCTAGTTGTAACATTTGAAAATGTAAGTCGATACTACATTTATCTCGACGATATCGGGTTATGGCAGCCTGAGCCTGGACAATAAAAATTAATATAACGAAGTGGAGAATAATGAAATAGATTTCCATATCGATCTCGCTTACTCTGAAGGTAGAACTAGTAAATGAAGAGAGGGTGATTGTAATGGCACAAATCAAAGGCATGGTTCACAGCTTTACAGACGAACACATGCTAGTCCTAGCAGACAATAACCAGTGGTACAATTTTCCTATTCCCGAAGTTAGACCAGCAATTAGTAAACGGGTAATTGTACAACCTCAAGATGGAGCACAGCCAACGTATGCTTATGATGTAAAGTCGGTTGATTCTGTATCCGATATCGCCCATTCGATGTATAGGTATGATCACATCGCTACGGATCGTTTGGCGACTGCACAAGATTTGAACGATTATCGGATCAAGCAATTTTGGGAGCAAGGGTACCTGGTTGTAGATCAAATATTGTCCGAAGCAGAAGTTGCAGCCGCCAATGAAGCCGTAACCGATATTATTCAGGGACGAATTGTAGGTCCTCGCTTGCAGTTTATGAAGAAGGAAACGGAATTGCATACACCTGAAGACAGGGATCGAGCGATGCGCAAGCTGCATAGATTCGTCGATCATGCGCCTGCGCTTTATCATGCTTGCTTTCATGATAATGTGCAAAGTATACTCGAACGGATTTTCGGGGAAAAAGCACAGTTCTTGGAAGATCAAGCGATACTAAAACCCCCTTCCACAGAAGCAGGCGGCGAAAAGCCATGGCATCAAGATATGGCCTACGGAAACCTTTCTCAAACGAAAATGGTGTGCGGAGTCTGGATCGCCTTGGATGAAGCAGGGCTAGACAATGGTTGTATGCATGTTATTCCTCGCTCTCATATGGATGGGCCCGTTCCGCACTATGCGATTCGGGATTGGCAGCTGTGTGATACCAACGTAGATGTGGAACGGGATGTAGCCGTTACGCTGAAGCCGGGAGGCGCGCTCTTTTTTGCAGGTCTGCTGCATCATGGGACGCCGCCCAATTTTTCCAGTAAACGTCGAAGAGCGCTCCAGTTTCACTATTCACCCGAGTCGTCCAGAAAGATGACTCCACAGGAGTTCAAAATGATGTTTACCAACGAAATGACCAATGCAGAATGCTGAGGATGGAGTGAGTGGGCAATGGGAGCTTTGAAAGTAGGCATTATAGGACAAGGAAGAAGCGGACACGACATTCACGCCAAAACACTGAAGGGCTTGCCTGAGCTATTCCAAATTGTTGCCGTCTCCGATCATGAGGAGTCCTATCGCAAGCGTGCTGAAGAGGAGTTTGGCTGTGATGCATATGAGGATTACAAACATCTGTTTCACCGAAAAGAACTGGATCTGATCGTGAATGCATCACCGAGTCACTTGCATGTCCCCTTAACGCTGGAATGTCTGGAAAATGGGTTTCATGTGTTATGCGAGAAGCCGTTAGCCCGCACAGCTGAAGAAGTGGACACTTTAATAGCAGCGTCTGTAAAAGCCGGCAAGCGATTGACTATATTTCAACAATCCCGTTACTCGCCAGCATTTCAAAAAATTATGGAGGTCATTGACTCCGGTGTGCTTGGGCGCATTGTTCAGGCGAGCATTTCGTTTAACGGTTTTGCACGGCGATGGGATTGGCAAACCCTCCAAGCTAACAATGGCGGCAATCTGCTGAATACAGGACCGCATCCGCTCGATCAAGCGCTTCAGCTTTTTGGGACGGAAACGATGCCGAATATTACCTGCTTCATGGACCGTGTGAATACTTTCGGGGATGCGGAGGATTATGTGAAACTGATTATGCACAAGAAGGATCACCCCTTGCTTGATCTGGAAATCACTTCTTGTGACGCTTATCCTACCGCTACGTATCGCATTCAAGCGCAATATGGAGGGATCAGCGGCAACGGAAACAAATTGAATTGGAAATATTTCCAACCAGAGCAAGCACCAGAACAACAATTAATCCGCACCCCCTTGAAACACGCCGATGGATCTCCTGCATACGGCTCAGAAACTTTGCCCTGGATAGAAGATCAATGGGAGCTGCCAGAAACCCAGAAAGACACACTCTCCTATGTATGCAATACGTTCTACGGGAAATTATATGCAGCAATCGTAAATGGAGAGCCGCTTGATATTACGCCGCAACATGTAAAACAACAAATTGCAGTCATTGAAGAATGCCATAGACAAAATCCATTATCAAGGTTGTAAAGAACTCCAAACACGAGGAGCTTTCCTAATGAACGAAATAAAGCTTGGTTTGATCAGCTTGGATACTTCGCATGTCATTGCTTTTTCACAATTATTAAATCAGAAGGATCATCCCTATCACGTTCCCGGCGCTAAGGTAGTCGTGGGTTATCCCGGGGGCTCTTCCGATATGCACTCGAGCTACTCCCGTGTGGAAGGATATACGAATGATTTGCGTGATCGTTTTGGCGTGACCATCGTAGATTCACCTGAGGCGGTAGCCGAGCAATGCGACGCGATTCTGCTGGAGTCGGTAGATGGGCGCGCGCATCTGGAGCTGTTCCGAGCAATTGCCCCTTACGGCAAGCCAGTATTTGTCGACAAGCCCTTCGCGACGACTTTGGCGGACGCTCAAGCGATTGTTCAGTTGGCCCAGCAGAATAATGTGCCCTTGATGAGCAGTTCTTCCTTAAGGTATGCAGCAGGATTAACAGAGGTATTGGGTAGTGCGAGAGAAGAAGATGGCGCGATTATAGGTGTGGATTGTTTCGGTCCGACTCCGCTTGAGGTAGTTATGCCGGGGTTGTTCACTTACGGCATTCATTCAGTCGAGATGCTCTATACCGTAATGGGACCGGGATGCGTTGAAGTAAGCACGCGTTCGAATGCAGATTACGATCTGGTTGTCGGTATATGGCAGGATGGTCGAATAGGGACTGTACGCGGTAATCGTAAAGGAAACTTCCGTTTCGGCGCCTTGATTCATCGTGAGAAAATCACTCAATTCGCGGATGTGAGCGCACATCCCAAGCCGTTCTATGCAGGCTTGTTGGAACAAGTGATGACGATGTTTCAGACTGGTATCGCGCCGATTGATATAGAAGAGTCTTTGGAGCTGATCCGATTCATCGAAGCGTCAAACGAAAGCGCACGGACTGGGCAATCCGTAAAATTATAGACATGATCCTCTCTTACAGAATTGAAGATTTATGATAGTATAACCTCACTCGCTAGCGAATGGGGTTATATGTGTTTATCGAAAAAGGCTTTTTCTAAAACAAGAGAACGCATGTCCCTTATCATGCCAAGGGAAGGAAATAGGCTGAGTTAAGGGGATCCCAGCTACCTTATTTCTTCAGAAAACTCGGAATCAGACTAATTTTTATCAATAAGGGCTCTTGATTCCCTTATTATTGATCAAATGAGAATGTGATCGAGAATAAGGGAAATTTGTTCCCTTATGGGTTGGGATTCTAAGTATCTGTACGAAATTGAAGAACGTTATTCAAATGAATTCCAGAAGAATGGTTTGAAAAATGTAACTCTATTGAAGGTATTAAAATGATATATTGAAAAGAATGCAACAATTTATAAATCAAGCATACACATCAATTGAGGTGGTGTAGCTATGTTTGATTTCCAGAAATGGAGCAAAGAATTATCGGTATCTGAGGATACCAAAGAGTTACTAAAAGAGCTAATTAATCGTAGAGAAAAAGAGCAACAACTGAAATTTAGACTTATTTTATTGTCGATCATCAATGCAGTCATTATTATAGTTATTCTTTTTTGGATGTTTCGAATGAATGCGGCTGCTAATTTTAACGTTTTTAACATCATTGAGTATATAGGCTCCAGCCGAGCATCCCTGGTCTTTATACTATTAGCCGTTAGCTTATTTATCTTTTCAAGTTCAGTCTCCAAAGAGCACAAGAAACATAAAGACAAATATGACAGTCTCAGGGAGGAAGCAGCGCGAAGACTTTCCGCATCTTGGAAGATTAATGAGGATTCTAAACTTAAGGATGCTATATCGGAAAAGCTTAAGACTGAGAAAGATATTAATATCAGGTATAATAAATAATTTGCAGCTGCAATGGACACGAATACTTCGTTTCCATTTTTTGTTTTTTATAGTACATTTGTGATATTAAGATATCCAGGACGGAGGACGGAAGGAATTGATTTCACAAGCTTTGATTATACAAGACGGGAAAGTATTAATGGTAAGACAATATGTGCAACGAGGGGATCTTGTTTGGAATTTCCCAGGTGGCGGGATTGAGAGCAATGAAACTCCAGAACAAGCCTGTGTCAGAGAGATCAAAGAAGAGACGGGTTATGACATTCGGATCGATAAGCTTTTATATAGTCACGGTAACAAATATACATTCATTGCTCAGATTATTGGCGGAGAATTGTTTCTGGATAAGACCCAGGAATACAACGAGGATCTTATTGAGGTAGCTTGGGTTGAGCTTAATGATGAGACTAGATTCGATACATATACCAAACCTATTATCAACATGCACTTGAAGGAAAGCTCAAATAGGTCTTGAGAATAGGATTTGGATCAAATCGATGGGGTGGAGGTTATAGGAGTGAAAATCCATGAAACTCAAGGTGAACGTTCCCATACAAGTGATGAACGAGAGACAATTGTACCAGAGATAGAGCAGATTCAACGAATTGAAGGCGGCGGACCACCCCGTAAAGTGATCATGAATCATTTGCCTCTTCCCATAAGGATCTTTGCCTATTTCGTAATTTCTTCCGTTGTTGTTATGGCTGTCTTCGGGATCATTATGAGTATTGTGGATTGATTCTATTAATAAGGAGCCCAATATGTACGAACTCGATCGTGAACAATTCTCAATTGTGTTACCGTTGCTTGAGCCAATCCATAATAAAGCCGTCTATGCGCTATCGGTAATGGATCACATCCAAAGAGGCCGTATATATGTAAATAATATATCAGAACCAACAGCTGCGTTTATTACAAGCTCTGGAGGATTCTATTGTTTGACTGGAACGGTACAGGATCGAAAGTTTAATGATTTTATTATTGACTATATGAATATGCCATCCAACCAAAATCATTTTTATGCACTCGGAATCTTTTCGGATGAGTGGGAGAAGGTAATAGATAATCGTCCGATTAAGAATGCAAACAAGATATTGCGCTCCTATTTTCGTTTTAATCAAGACCGATTTCTCAGTGAACACAGCCATACATCTATAGGCCTGGATCCCCAGTTCAAACAACAAAGCTTGAATTCGACCCTTTCAAAGCTCTATAGAGAGGATTTCTACCCCTATTATCAAATGGTTTGGGACTCAGACGCTCATTTTTGCACACATGGCATTGGACATTTCATTACAAGAGAAGAAGGTATTCTAAGCGTTTGTACCTCGCCCTATATTAGCAAGAAATATGCTGAGATTGACATCATCACAATAGAGAACTACAAACGTATGGGCCTTGCTACGGCAGCAGGTGTTGAGTAAGCAGCTTACACCAAACTGGTGTTGTCACTCCGATAATATGGAATCTAATCAATTAGCCAGCAAGTTGGGGTTTGATAAAGTGAATGAACACCCGATGTACTGGTATCATGATTGAAATTATTCTTACAGTGGTCTGTCAACAACAACCAAACGGAGGCTTTGTATGTTTTTTCTTCAAATGTCGGGTTATCCCGGTGCAGGAAAGTCGACTCTAGCCAGAGCAATCGGCAATCGAACAGGTGCGATTGTGATTGATCATGACATTGTGAAAACAGCTTTGTTAGAATCTATGGAGTCGAACTTAGACCCCAAAGCAACTGGCAAAATTTCATATCATATCGAATGGTCCTTAATTGATTTTCTACTCTCCCAAGGGCACTCCGTAATATTTGATAGTCCATGTTTCTATACGGAAATGGTTGAAAAGGGAACGAATCTGGCTCAAAAGTATAAAGTCCAGTATAAATACGTGGAATGTTACGTCAAGGATATGGAGGAGATAAATAAGAGATTGAAACAGCGCAACAGGATGATAAGTCAGATCCAACAGGTACATTCCGAGGAAGCTTTCAAATTTCAAATCGAGAATAACAAACGACCCACACATGTTAAGACACTTATTGTTGATTCTTCACAACCCATGGAAAGTTACATTACAAAAGTTATGGATTATATGATGACCGTCGATTAATAGGAGGTTTGTTATGTTCGAGATCATATTCGTCGCCCTAATAACAATTGGAATTATTAGAATTGATACTCATTTGATAAGAATGAGAGAAAATGATGAGAGAATCATATCCAGATTGGATACTATTATTAAAAAATCAGATCAAGTGAACAACGATAGCCGACAATCTTAGCGCGGGAAGCGACATAGAGAATAGCACATTATAAATTTGAGGTCCTTTACCAATCGGTATTGGACTTTTTAGTGTATGCTTTACCCATTGACCTTGACGTAAGGTTAAGGTGTATTTTGAATGAAACCAACTAGGAGGCGATCGATACATGTCCAATCATGATCAGATTTATAAGAATCAAGCAGAGAAATATGAGCAACTTATCAGCAAGCAGCCTGACTTGTCAGAGGTAATAAGAGGGATAAGACCTTTTCGAGGTCTGGATGTAGCGGATCTTGGAGCTGGATCTGGGAGACTGGCAGCAAAGTTCGTGAAGGAAGTCAATTCTTTGATTTGTACAGACCGTTCTGAGGCTATGCTTCATGTTCTTGGGCAGAAGCTACAGCAGGAGCATCCACAACTACATAATTGGTCCACGGCCGTATGTGATCACAGGGACTTGCATCCGATAGCAGATCATTCCATAGACCTGGTTGTGTCAGGCTGGAGTATATGTTATTTGACTAATACTGACGTGTCCGATTGGCAAGACAACCTTGCTGTTATCCTTTCGGAAGTTAAACGGATAGTAAGAGATGACGGCACAATTATTATTATCGAGACACTAGGGACAGGCACAACAGAGCCGAATCCGCCCACTTACCTGACTCCATATTATCGGGCACTTGAAGAAGTGTATGGCTTCTCTCACCAATGGATGCGTACAGACTATACCTTCCAAAGCATAGAGGAAGCGCAAGAGTTAACCCGATTCTTTTTCGGAGAGCAGATGGCTCGACAGGTTATGACAAATAAATGGACTAAGCTGCCGGAATGTGCAGGAATTTGGTGGAAGCAAATGTAATAATATAAGGGGGCTATATTTACATTTGTAGAAGAGGGGATTTGGATGGCAGAAGAGATTGTTATTAATGATTATAATGAAAGATGGCCATCTGATTTTCTGAATGAGCTGCGCAGCATGATGGAACTATTGGATATGAGCAAAGTTGTAGACATTCAACACTTTGGGAGCACCTCGATACCTGGTCTTGCAGCCAAACCGATTCTTGATATTCTTGTAGGGTTCCGGACGTTTGCAGAAGCACATCAGAGCTTATCGGTATTAGATCTACTGAACTATTCCTACATCGAATCTTTAAGCGTACCGGGAGGGCGGTTATTTCATCAAAAAAACCCTAGAACCCATCATGTTCATTTTGTGGAATATGGGACGGAGCATTGGAATAATCCAATCCTGTTTCGCAACTATATGAGGCTGCATCCGAAAGATCAACAGGCATATATAGCTTTGAAGAAGAAGAACTCCGAGCAATTCAGGAATGACCGCAACGGGTACACGCAAGCGAAGACTGATTTTGTAACAGGTATTGTCCAAAAAGCCAGGGATGCGGATATGCGAGGGTAACCAATTTTGTTCTCTACTGCGATTCTACTGGTCCTGTTGTCTGGACTCCTTCATTCGATCTGGAACCTGTTCACCAAGAACAGTATCCATAAGAGCGTATTTCTGTGGTACTGCCAATGGGCAGCCATCATCATATTCTTTCCGTTCACACTCGTTGAGATCAACACAATGGATTCGGTACCTGCTATCGGATGGATGTGGTTGTTGGCGAGTATGATCTTACATGGTGTGTATGTATGGCTGCTTGCAAAGGCATATACGATTGGCGATCTGTCGCAAGTGTACCCGATTATGCGAGGAACGAGTCCATTGCTTGTACCCGTCTTCGCAGTCGTTTTCTTGAACGAGCAGCTGCAGATGTTAGGATGGATCGGGGTTCTATGTATTGTAACGGGTATTTTGTTGGTAGGGAATTTCACGGCTAAGAGGCAATGGAATTTGCAGAATCAAGCGGTCATTGTTGCTTCCTTAGTTGGTCTTATGATAACAGGCTACACAGTAGTCGATAAAGTAGCTTTGGAGTATTTTCCGCCTGTAACGCTGAATGAAGCAACCAATATCGGTAACTTAATGGCATTAACTTATATTGCGATCAAGTCTAAGGCTATTCGTCAGGAGTGGCGTGTGAATTGGCCAACGATTATTCTCGGGGGCATTCTCGCACCAGGGGGCTATATCATTTTTCTAAAAGCTCTGGAGCTGATGCCCGTCTCCCATATCGCCCCAATGCGTGAGATCGGTACTGTATTCGGTACACTTTTTGGGGTATTCATCCTTCGAGAGCCCCAAGCGCGAAGCCGGATTGTTGCATCAATCTTGATTACGCTGGGTATTCTTACGCTTGCATGGGGAGGTTAATCGTGGATAAGCTACAGGATACACTAGAGGAGATCAATACGAGGTTGAAGAAGAATTCGGATTAGGAAGCTATCTAACAGGAGTGAGAATTATAATGGCAGCAGTCGATGTTACCTACAAAATATATACGATGTGCATGATCCAGGACGGGACGAAGGTGCTCTTAATCAATCGGCCGGACAAACGAGGCTTTCCAGGATATATTGCACCTGGCGGGAAGGTGGATTTCCCGGAAAGCATTGTCGCCGGAGCGATACGTGAAGTAAGTGAAGAGACGGGGTTAATCGTGAAGGATATCGTCTACAAAGGAATGGAAGAATTTTGCGAGCCGAATACTGGCGTCAGGCAGATGGTCTTCAATTACTTGGCTACTTCCTTTGAAGGTGATCTGCTCCGGGAGCCTCCGGAAGGTGAGTTACTCTGGGTGGATAGAGAGGAGGCTCTTGCACTGCCGATGCAGGATTGGTTCAGACGGCGATTCCCCAAGTTCTTCGAACCGGGAACCTTCGAATGGAGCTATGTTTGGGACGAGAAAAAGAACGAGACCTTGCATAAGACGATTATGAATTACGCTTTATAATTTGAGGCCTGGCAACCATCCTCCTTAGCCGCCTTCTTTGTTCCGGATCGTTCGAATGATTTTCTCCAGACCTTCCACATACTGTTCGAGCATTTTCGTCCCAAGCTGCGTTGAGCTGCATATGGTTTTGGGCCGTTTCCCTGCAAAAGTTTTGGTGACTTGGATGTAACCGGCTTCCTCGAGCACTCGAATATGATTGCCGAGGTTTCCTTCGGTCAACTGAAGTTCACTGCGCAGAAAACCAAAGTCACATTCTCCATGTACCGTCAGCAAACTCATTATCCCTAGCCGGGCTTTCGCATGTATGGTTTCATCAATGGCATCCAGAATATTATCACCCATATTTTCTCCTGCGCAGCTGCAGTAACACACCTGTAAGGATAACACTGCCTCCACCTAACAGACCTAGCAAGAGGAATTGATAGTCAAGAAAGAACAATCGAGTCCCGATAGCCAATACAATAAACCATATTCCAAGAATGACCGGTCCCTTACCAACTAACGCCCCCAAAGATACATAAGCAATCCCAATCAGAGCACACCAGAACACAGAAAGGTACTCTTCTCTGACAATGTCTGCAGCCATCATAAAGCCCCCCGACAACAAGGTTACGGCAAAAGGAAGCCAGAACATCCAACCGTATGAGCCTCCTTCTTGTGAGGAAGGCTGCTTGGGTAACCTGGCACCAACAATGGAAGTGAGTATGCTTGCAACGATCGTCCCGCATGACCAGAACCAGATCGGCCACAACGTTGTATTGAACTGCATACCGATGTAACCCAGGGTCATATAGGTTCCCCAAATGTATAAGAAAGGGGGAGAATGATCCAATTTTTGTTGATTCCGGGCGATTAACTGTTTGATAAAAGCAATATCCTGTAAAGCTTGTTGAGGTTCCTTGTTCAACTAGTCCACTCCTATAATTGAATTAGTGCTCCCAGCGGAAGAATCGAATAGCCAATATGTTGAAAATAAGGGCGCAACCAGCCAAGAACGCGAATTCAAAGCCTAATTCAGAAAGCGGTACCCCTTGCCACACACTCTGAGCAATATGGACAAAATGGGTCATCGGCAACCAGTCGCTAATAACCTGCATGAACCTTGGCATGATCTCAAGAGGCATGGCAATACCAGAAAGAAATATCGTTGGAAAGAACACGACCATAGCCAATCCGGAAGCGGCACCTGCTGTTTTGGTCAGACCGGATAAGGCAAAGCCGAGACCAAAGAACACGAGACAACCGAACAATATACATCCAAGCAAAGTAAGCAGGGAGATGGCAGAGATCGAAATATCCCATACTATTTTGGCTAATACAATGATTTCGAGCGCTCCCATGAGAACTAACACGACTCCTTGCACGGAATGTGAAGCAAGCACGGCGGATGCGCGAAGCGGGGTGACTCGGAATCTTCGCAATATCCCATTCTCTCTCAATGTGAGCATATTGATATTCAATGTAAATACAGATACAGATATGACGTTAAGAACACAAAGAGCAGGCACATAAGATTCAATATATCGAGTTCCTTCAATCACGCCAGGTTGATTACCGAACATAGAACCGAATATGAGCAGCATCAGGAGTGGATAAATAAGAACCCAGAACAAGGTCAGCCAATCACGCAAATACAAGCGCAAATCAAAAACCATTAACTTCAGAAAAGCTTTCATGATTGAGGCAACCTCCCTTGCATAGTCAGCTGGTTGAATACATCCGTCATAGATGCATCTTCCAACCTAAGCTCGCTTACGATCCAATCGTCCTTGGCAGCAAGCTGGAATAAATCTCGGAGAGTCAGATCCGTATTAGAGGAATATAGCTTGGTCCAATCACCATCCATCTCAATATCCTCCATATGAGATAGATTAGCTAAAGCTTCTTTGGTTGCCTGCACATTTGTCTTGAACCAGATGCGTTTCTTGCTGCCTAATTGAGATATAAGCTTGCGAGGTGTATCAAGGGCAACGAGTCGTCCTTTGTCGATAATAGCTACTCGATCGCACAACGTCTCAGCTTCCTCCATATAGTGGGTCGTTACGATGATCGTTCGCCCTTCATTCCTTAACTTGAGAATCAGTTCCCACATTTCTTTGCGCGCATTAGGGTCAAGGCCCATACTTGGTTCATCTAGAAAAAGGATATCAGGATCGTTGATTAAGGCAAGTGCCAGAGAGACCCGCTGCTTCCAACCGCCTGACAACGATTTGAAGGTTACATTTAACTTGTCATCTAGCCCTAGCAGTCGGGATGTAAGGTTCATATCAATGGTGCGGTCATAAAAGGATGCAAATAAGTCTAATATTTCTTTTACTTTGGCTTTTCCCGGGATGGAAGTCGATTGAAGCAGAACACCGATACGTTGTTTGATTGCTTCCTTGTGCTTGCGGATGTCCATACCTAGCAGCAATGCTTCTCCGCTGTCTGCAGTTCTCAAGCCTTCGATAATCTCAATTAATGTAGTTTTACCTGCTCCATTAGGTCCAACGATTCCGAATATTTCCCCTTTTTTCACCTGCAAGGAAATGTCGTCAAGCGCCAATAGGGGACCGTAAAGTTTGCGGACTTTATCAAGCTGAATAGCAGTCATTTCTTTATCAACCTCCAAGATAAGAGAGGAGTTCATTTTACTCACTCTGTTTTACAGAGTAATCTGCAATAGAGAATAAGTCAAGATATTTTATGGAAAATGTTAGTGTAGATCCCGGCAGACAAATCATTCCCCGCCTTTCAAAGACTTCAGAATAAAAAAATGGTTGAGCAGCGTGCTATGCCTGCTGAACCATTTTTTTAGGTGGATCAGTTATATGTCTGATTGGGGAATTCGTGTACGAGCTTCCGGAATTGTTCTGGCGTCGTGCCGACTTGTTTCTTGAATACGCGGCTAAAATGCGAAGGATGCTTAAACCCAACTTGATAGCATACATCGGTTACGGAGTTCCGGTTACCGCGATAAAACATCATTTTGGCTTGATCGACCCGTCTTTTGTACAAGTATTCGAATAGGGTCAGTCCCGTTACTTCCCGAAAAACTTTCATTAAATGAAATCGACTCATGTGCAGATCCGAAGCCATCTGATCCAATCCTAGGTCCTCCATATACTTTTCTTCGATATAATCAATGACCCCCTGAACATACTGTTCCCAACCGAACAAGGAATTGTGAGTCGATGCCATTGCCCCGCGGCACTGTTCAGAAATAAGCAGCAACAAATCGTAAAATGCCGAAAGCAGTCGGTAGTGATGTAAAGGATCATCGGAATAGTAGTACCGGTTGATCCGCTCTAAGATACATTCGCACTCCGCCTTTGTCGCCTGATCCAATCGAATGTGATGGTTTCGCAACGTTTCGAACGGCTTCAGAGGGTTGCAGGCCAGGAGGTTGTGTCCGAACACTTGTACCAAGTAAGGGTCAAACGAAAACATCGTTCGCACATACCTCGATGATCGGTCTACCTTCGGACAATGCGGGGTCAAGCCGTTCATAATAATCAAATCCCCCGGTTGCAAAGGAATCGTTCGATCCCCAAGCATATAATCGCAATGCCCGCTATTAAAATAATAGATTTCATACTGTGAATGGGAATGAACGAGAACATTGCCTGCAAGCAATTTGTCCCATTTGTAGTAAAAATGGTCGAACAATCGATTTGAATGCGATTTCATGCTTCGATCCCACCCTGCCTGAACGTTTTGGAAAGCACTTCTCTTATTATACAATAGAATTTTTACACAAGAGCGGGTTACTTCCGTTCGCAAAACACTCACAGTCATTTCAATTGCATAAAGCCCCACCAAGAGTCATGCTCCCGCAAAGAGCCAGTGCTATAATTTAATCGATGTTGATATTTAAATAGGAGGGGAACATCTTGAACAGTAAAGGGTGGATTGGAGCTTTAGTCATTGCTATTATGTTAACGTTTTCAGGTTGCGGAGGTGGGGGAGGAGAAGTTGTAAATAATGAAGGAACAGGCAATGGGGAAGTGAAAAGCAGTCCGGTTGATCTGGCTAAACAAGCGGCCGAGGAAAAGGTCAATCTTGTGATTGGTTCAACCAGTGGGGCTACGATTGAGCAATTTATGAAGAGCTTCGGTAACAAAATCAACGAAAAGTTTCCGAATTACACAATAACCTACGAGCCAGGATCCTTCAAGTCATACATCGAGTCGGGCCAGTCCTACGATATTTTTATCAGTTCGGTCGGATTGACCCCTGCTTCCATACTCACCTACAACATGCAAAGCGACATAAGCGATTTAATTAAAAAATACAATTACAACCTATCCCGCCTTGAGCCTTCTACAATCGAGATTCAAAAGCAGTTGGCGAATGGCGGTATTTACGGACTTCCGGTCTATACCACGTCTGCAGCTTTATTCTACAACAAGGATCTGTTCGATCGCTTCGGGGTCGCTTATCCGAAGGAAGGTCTGACTTGGGACGAACTATACGATTTGGCGAAAAAAATGACACGCACCGACAGCGGTCAGTCCTATCGGGGCTTAACGATGGCATTCCAACACTTGATGTTCCTAAACCAACTATCGGCGCCCCATCTTGATCCGAAAACAAATAAGGCGATGTTCCTGGAAAACAACTTTGTTACAGCATTCGAAAACATGGCTCGGTTTTATCGTATCCCCGGGAACGGGCTGCCTGGAAATAAATTTCTCTTGGCTACTCAGCAAGATCCGTTCTACAAGGAAAAGAATGTGGCGATGCTGCTTTCCTTAAGCGCTGTGGGCGCAAACTTCGGGGATATGAACTGGGATATGGTCCAATTTCCACACTTCAAGGACAAACCAGATAGCGGCCCGCAATCTTATCCCAACTACTTCTACATTACGAACACAAGCAAGCATCGGGATGCGGCGTTCCAGGTACTAACCTATATGACATCCGATGAATTTCAGGAATGGCAAGGAAAAACAGGAACCCCGTCAATATTAAAGGATCAAAGCAAGATCAGTTCCAGTTTCGGGAGCGAAGAGCCATTGTATAAAGGGAAAAATATCAAGTCGATGCTTCCTGCGAAATTCGCTGACCCGACGATGAAGACGTTATATCAAGCAATAGCAGATCAGGAACTAACAGTCGCCATCGGAGCTTATAGCACCGGTCAGGATATGAATACGATTTTACGCGAAGCTGCCGATCGTACCGACAAAGCGATTGCGGCCAGGCAAGGGAAGTAAAAACGAATCCACATGCAGGAGGGACAAAGATGGAATCGGAACATAAGGATGGTTTGCTTTCGAGAAGACAGATGCTGGTTGCACTAGGGGTTACCGGGGCTGCGGCAGCCTCGACCGGACTTTTGGGATTTGGGCCGACGACCACGGTTGCGAAGAGCGTGTATGGGCTATCTGACAATAACGATAATCAAGGGAAGGGCATCCGCCATCAGGTGGATGCTATGTCGGAAAGTGCCGTTCAATCCATCTCGATTGCGGAATTGAGGATCGTGACTGGTTCGACGCACGCCTCAGCATATGTAATCATCGATCCAGGGCAGGAGGGACTGTTCTGCTTCGATCCGACCGATACCGGATCATTGGATAATACGGGAACGATCCTTGTTACCGCCTCCGGTTCCAGATTCAAGCGTGCGTTCGAAGGGGCTGTGAATCCAGCATGGTTCGGAGCAAAAGGCGACGGGGTAAGTGACGACACGGCAGCGTTACAAGCAGCTATCGACGCTGCAGCTGTCATGCGAGGCGCGGTGTTTATACCTGCGGGTACATACAACATGAACACCCGGAACACGTTCGCTGCTCCCGGGAGCATGACCTTCGGCTATGCACTGCGGGTTCCCGGCAATGTGACGATCACCGGAACAACCGGTACCCTGCTCACCCAGGCCATCACATATGACAACCGCCGGGTGTTGTTTTACATCGCGGGTTCCAATATCACCATCCGTAATCTGACGATCGAGAACACCTACGCAATTGCTCCAGGGGGGAATCTGTCCAGCATTGAATTCGGTGCGGGAGACGGATTCGACGCTGCTCTGTCGGAACCAATCGAAGATGTATTAATCGAGGATATTACCGTCCATCGCTCCTGGCATCCGGTGAAATTCCATTTCACTGACGCGACCGGAGCAACCGCGCGCAATATTCTGGTTCGGGGAATCCGTTCGTATCACGATCCGATTTCCAAGAGCAGCGGCGGCATCAACTTTCGCTCCACCCCCAACGGTCGTATAACCAGGGTGACAATCGATGCCTGTCAGATCCACAATCCGATAACTTCGGCGGGCATCGGACTTTACGGTGTACACGAGGCAACCGTAACAGGCTGCCTGTCCACCGGCTCGGGTCCGAACGCTGCGGGCATACAACTGGAAAACGGTGCCAGATCGATTGCAATTGCAGGCAACACGTGCACAAACAACAGTAACGGCATATGGGTGGACGATTCCGTCGATGTCACGATTTCCGGCAACATCGTGGTCGGCACGGGCAATGTCAAAGGGATTCGCGTTACTAATCAAGGTTACGCCGATGAGCCGGACAAGATCACAACTGGAATCGTAATCTCGGGAAATAGCTTGCGCAACTGCAGGATCGTCGCCGAGCCGTTCGGCGCCTCGCCAGCAGGAGGCTTCGGCAGCTTGTCCGTAACAGGCAACGTCATTACCGCAGATGGCTCAATCATAACGACTGCCATCCATACATTCAAAGTGCCTCGGTTGAACGTTGTCGGCAACACCGTCATTGGCGCCGGATCCTATTCGCTCTACTTCTCCACAAACCCGGACGACATGCTGATCGTGTCGATGAACATGACAGCCAAGGCGATGAATGAAAACTCGGTCGGGATCAAAATCACCGGCACGGCATCCAAGATCAACCTGGTCGGAAATACATTCTCGAACGGTATCGACACATTAGGCGGGTATGGCGGTGCATGGGTTGCGAATACCGGCATATCCGGCCCGATCCACTGGCATCTCGGCGGCACCCGGATGATTACGGGTACGGGCTCGCCCGAATCGGTCCAAAACGCGCCCCCAGGGTCGATTTACCTTCGAACTGACGGCAGCGGAGCCTCCGCATTCTTCGTCAAGGAGAGTGGTACGGGTTCGACCGGTTGGGTCGGGAAATAGATTTGTAGGTTGTACGGGGAGAATCCCGGCGACGCTGCCCCAACCCTCCAAGCGGTTGGGGTTTTTGTTTGTATGGGCGTGCCGGGATGTGCAATATCTATGATGGTGTGTGTTAATGTGGATTTCAGGAAAGGGGGTCGCATGGGCAACCAAACTTATTTTCATTTTGATCATCTTTACATGCCGCATCCACGTATATTTGATTCCATCATGCTCTACCAAATTGGCGATTTGAGCTGCAGACCCGGACACATGGTAAGAGAGCATCAGCAGTGTTGCTATGAGATCAGCTATATCGTCTCCGGTAAAGGTCGCTATATTATCAATCGGGAGAGCTACAATGTACAAGAAGGGGACATCATCCTCAATGCCCCCGGCGAGTTACATGCATGCGTTGCGGATGAGATCCATCCATTCCGTTATTTTTATGTGGGGTTTGACTTGGTAGATCACGGCTTGGAGGAGAGCCCGCTCACCATAATCCGCAATCTGTTCAATCATTCCCTTAAACCGGTTCTGCCGGATAAGGTTGGAATCGAAACTCCTTTTATTCGAATCTTTAGTGAAATTATCCATTTGAATGACTTTTCTACTTTTATGATTGAAACTTATCTTCGCCAACTTCTTGTTCTTGCTTATCGCAATTATTACGAGAGTTGGGAGGACAGCTACGCTCCATCTGCAGGGATCGATGCCACCAAGCAACTCGTATATGAGATGATTAACTATATGGATACCAATCTTTCTCAAATTAATGAGCTTACCTGCATAGCCGATCAATTTCATTACAGCTATTCCTACTTGTCTCATGTGTTCTCGAAGGCAATGGGGATTACGATTAAGGAGTACTACAACAACAAACGATTTGAACACGCAATTGACATGCTAAAGCAAGGTAAGGTTACTGTAACGCAGATAGCGGAAGAGCTCAAATATCAGTCGATTCATACATTCAGCAGAGCCTTCCGTAAAAGATTCGGTTTGTCGCCTACCGAGTATCAGCAGATCACAATGATCGCAAAAAATGCACAAGCAGATAACAAAAATGGTTAAATCTCCAGACCCGAAGCACTGGTATGCTAGATCTCGAAATAGGACTTCGGGAGGTTGAGATTCATTGAGAAAAATTAAGGTTGCAGTAATCGGATGTGGGCAAATAGCCAGTTCGCAGCATATTAAGGCTTACGTGGCCCATCCATGGGCAGAAATCAAATATCTGGTAGATATCCGAAAAGAACGCGCAGACGAATTAGCCGACCGATATGGAGTGGCGCATACGGAAACGGATTTCAGAAACATACTTGAAGACGAGGAAGTGGAAGCCGTATCGATTTGCACGCCAAATCACACACATGCACCGATTTCTATAGCTTGTTTGAACGCGGGCAAACATGTTCTATGCGAAAAGCCGGCAGCACTAAATATGGATGAGGCTATACAGATGAAGGAGGCAGCAGACCGCAATGGAAAAATACTGAATATAGGGGTCGTGAATCGCTACAATACGGCAGTCAACAAAATCAAGGAAATGATCGATCATGGTGAGCTTGGCAGATTGTATCATATTTATTGCTCTTTTCGATCCCACCGTTCGATCCCCGGATTGGGCGGACCGTTTACAACTAAATCGAAATCGGGGGGCGGTGTTTTAATCGATTGGGGGGTGCACTTACTCGATCTCATCCTGTATTGCTTAGGGGATCCCAAGATACTTACCGTGTCTGGCGCTACACATGGCGAGATGGCCAAAGAAATGAAGGAGTACGCTTACATAAATATGTGGGCAGGTCCGCCTGTTTATGAGGGAATATATGATGTGGAAGATTTCGTGACGGGGTTGATACGCACATCAGGCCCGACAATCAGCTTTAATGGGGCATGGGCGCAAAATATCGGAGAGTCTGCCATGTATATAGAATTTCTCGGGGACAAGGCTGGAGTTAAGCTGCAATATGGCGGAGAATTTAAAATTTATTCTGCTCAAAACGGGACATTATTTGAAACCCAACCTTCCTTTTCAAAAGAAGATATGTTTAGCAGCGAAGTGGATGCTTTTCTCCAATCTGCCGTGCATCACGTCCATAATAGAAGCAATATTGACCAGGTGCTGAATACGTCCTTGCTATTAGACGCGATCTATAAGTCTGCCGAATCGGGGGTCGAGGTAGTGCTATGAAAAAAATCGGGTTCATTGATCTATACCTGGATGAGTGGCACGCCAACAATTACCCGGACTGGATCAGAAGCAATGCGATGAAGCATGGTCGTGACTGCGAATTGGCCTATGCATGGGCTGAGACAAATCGCGATGGAGGGATGGATACGTCTGCCTGGTGCGATCGGTATCAGGTCCAGAAGTTGGCTTCCATTGAGGAGCTTGTCGAGAAATCCGACTATCTTGTAATACTGGCTCCGGATCACCCGGAGCATCATGAACGGTTGGCGCGCATTCCGCTTATGTCAGGAAAGCCGGTTTATGTGGACAAAACATTTTCGTCGGACCTTTCTTCGGGGATTCGAATGTTTGAGTTAGCCAAGAGGCATAACACTCCCATGTTTTCCAGCTCAGCTCTGAGGTTCGCCCAAGAACTGGCAGGTTTTCTGGATAATCCAGAGAAAAAAGACGAAATCGAGTTCGTTGCCACAACCGGTTCAGGATCTTTCGATCATTATTCGGTACATCAATTTGAAATGATCGTATCCATCATGGGTCCAAGAGTGCAGAAAGTTAAGAGTTTGTCCTCTACTCACGGCCGGCTGCTTGTACTGGAATATGCAGATGGCAGGCAAGCCTCGATGCTGCAGCTGCAAAAGTTGCCCTTTCAAGTCTCTTTGCAGCATATAGACGGACAAAATGTGTTTATCCCTACATGCACCGATATTTTCCCGCGCCTAATAGAAAATATTTTGGATTTTTTTGAAAGCGGTCGGCCGATGGTCCCCCAAGAAGAAACATTGGGGATCTTGGCAATCATTGAAGCAGGCCGCCAAGCCATAAGTCAGCGTGACACATGGATAAAGGTGGATCGAGACTGAAGTGAGGCTAGGGGATCATTTCCCCTAGCCTCACTTTAGTTTTCTGCGTATTTTCTTTTGATCTACAATGGTTTTTGGTGTCTAACCTACCCCTAAGGTGAATTAAGGTATCTTTTGTATTGTAATAAGGAAATCAACGTGATAGAATATGTTGAATTATAAGCATGATATCATACCATATACTTACTGACTAGTCAATATAACTATTGGAGCGAAACAATATGGAGAGCCTGCCATGCAAGGGGTGCAGAGGATTATGCTGTGGTCCTGTCCCAGTTACGGAGAAAGAACTGAAAGACATCAAAAAGAAAGTAAAATCGATGCCGCAAAAATATCGCATGACGTTGGAAAGCCAACCGAGATTTGCAGGAACCTGCATTTTCTTTGATCAAGATAATGACAAGTGCGGGATACATAACGCTAGGCCGGCAGTCTGTCGGGCATTCGGACATTTCAGCAATCTAGTCTGCTTCCGCCAACCAGAGGCAGCAGTATCGGGCGAATGGCAAACTAAGGAGAAACCCGTGGGAATCTTGTCTGTGAACTATACGTGGAGAGACTTCCGATGAGCTTCGTGAAATGGATTTTACTTGGAAGTGTTGTAGGTATTGTATCCGGTTCCGCATCTGCATTTTTCCTGGTTAGCCTAGACTATGTGACCCACATGAGATTAGAAAACCCTTGGTTGTTGTTTTTGTTGCCAGTAGGAGGATCGGTCGTTAGCTATCTTTACTGGAAGTTCGGTCTGAACAGCTCCAAAGGGAATAATCTAATCCTCGAGCAAATCAATGGAGGTCAAGAGAGAATCCCGCTTCGAATGGCACCGCTTGTGTTGCTAGGAACCTTGGTAACTCACTTATTCGGAGGGTCTGCTGGCAGAGAAGGAACAGCCGTCCAAATGGGAGGCAGCTTATCTGAATGGCTAGGCAGATTGGTTCGTTTGCATACGCTGGATCGACGGATTTTACTTATATGCGGTATAAGCGGTGGTTTCGGTTCGGTGTTCGGGACACCGCTTGCAGGTGCTGTGTTCGGTCTTGAGGTGTTATCCCGTGGGCGAATTCGTCATGAAGCGTTGTTACCTGCCTTTGTATCCAGCCTAACAGGTCATCTCATAGTTACTTCATTCTGGGGCGTTTCTCATTTGCAGTATCAGATCGGGTTGGTTCCTGCAATCACTTGGCTGGTTGTATTGAAAGTGGTATTGGCTGCTATCCTATTTGGTTGGACAAGTGTTCTCTTTAGTTTATTCACTCACCAACTCAAAGAGGTATATAACCGACTGTTTGGTAATCCCATGGTAAGAAGTGCCGTTGGAGGAGTGATCATCATCAGTCTAGTCTACTTACTCGGTACTCGGGAATATCTTGGACTCGGGATTAATCTGATTCAAGATGCGTTTAACGAAGTGATGTCACCACTCGCATTCTTGTGGAAAATAGTGTTCACCTCGCTTACATTAGGTGCTGGATTCCAAGGCGGGGAAGTAACTCCGCTTTTTGCAATCGGAGCTGCATTAGGGAGCGCATTAGCTGGTTATTTGCATCTCCATGCAGCTTTTCTGGCAGCGTTAGGTCTAATTGGGGTGTTCTGCGGGGCGACCAAAACCCCTATTGCTTGTTTTCTGCTTGGTATAGAGTTATTCGGTTCGGAAGCCGCCATCTATATGTTTATGGTCTGCGTAATTAGTTATCTGGTTTCCGGTCAGAGAGGGATCTATACTTCACAACGATTGGAGCGAGCAAATGAATAACTGTGAATATGGCTCATAGAAGTGAAGGTCATGCGAAAGGCTGCCAAAGATAATTATCTTCTGGCAGCCTTTATCACTTACCCTTTTCTCAGATACTCAACCCACTGGTCATACAATTGTTTCTCTGAGCGATTGAAGCATTTGCGATAATCAGAGGGGCTCCTGACCAATAGATTCAATGTATCCCAACTATATTCATTTACTACAAATTCAACGAATAAGTAGGAGAATTGGAACCCTTGCCGGGATACATAATCCCAATCATCGTTATCTAATTGTTTCAAGGTAGGCACTTCGATATGGCCATCGGAATCACAACTAATGCTCTTGATGTATTCCATTGGCATTTGTCTCGATAGGAACGCTCCAATGCCTTGCTGTAACCATTGCGGAGTCAATGGATTCATATCACGCACTGACCACATGGCGAACAAATGAACCGTTGATTTGAGAATCGATTGGTACGTATGCTCTGGTCCAGGATTAAGAGGAGATACGATCTGAATACGGTTCCCTTCGAAAGTACCCATGAACCAATCGGGAGCATCCGCCTCTCCTACGGCTTGATGAAAAGTTGTAAGATCGGGATATATTTCTATAATTATTTTGTGCGTTGGATGGTGGTTTAACTTGGAGGCTATTCGCTCAACGTTACTTTCTAGTTCTTGGATCAAGTCCTTAAACGCAATATCGATCCCGTCTGTATGATCATCTGAACTGCTTTTATTCTCGAGAGAGAATCGGTCGTAAATTGTCATAATAGTAATGTCACCCCATTCTTTAAGTTCTTTTCTGAGTTTTTCTAGTGCCCGATACAATCTGTTCTTGACCGTGCTTTCACGCATGCCGATAACGTTGGACACTTCAAGAAAGGTACAATCCGCGTAAAAGCGTAAGGTTATAATTTGCTGATCTAACTCGCTAAGCTTCTTTAAGGCTTCTCCGATATCAAGTCGAATCTCAATGGAATTGGCATAATCCAAAGAAACAAACTGCGATTTCAACTCTGAAACATCGCATAGAGCTTCTTTGCTGCGAGATATTCTACGGTATTCATTTTTGACCGTATTTTGAGCGATTCGGAAAATCCAAGTAAAGAAGCTCGATTGCCCCTTGAATGTGTGAAGGTTTTCTAGCGCTTTTAGAAAAATTTGTTGGGTTACATCATCCGCGGTCGAAGGATTTCCTTTTAGCGAGACGTACCTGTGGATTCTTGGACGATATTGATCGTAGGTAACTGCAAAACGTTGATGGGTATCCCGTTTATCCGGATAAACGGGAATTGTTTTGTCGTGAGCTCGTGACACGGTAAGAACCTCCTTTTGTTACAAATAATTAGACACCGCATCGATGTAAAAAGCCACAACAAATAAACAATAGATATAAAAATATTCCACCTACTTTTTGGGATAAAGTTGAATTATATTTAGCCAGGATAAATCCACATTTTTAAGTGAGGGAAAATAGATGTTACATACCAAATTGATACTGATTGATGGGATTCCGGGCTCCGGGAAATCCACCACTGGTAAGATGTTAGCAGATAAGTTAGACAGTCTCCGTATTCCTAATCGATTCTACCATGAGCTGGAAGAGAACCATCCGTTACGGATCTACGATAAGCAGTTTACTTCTTTTACTATTGAAGAAGAGGCAGAGTGGTTCGCAGCGAAGGTAAAAATGTTGTTTGGAAATTTAGTGCAAGACCTCTTGGAGAAAGAGGAAATCACGATCATGGAAAGCTATGTCTTTCAAGATACACTGGGATTTGCTTATTTTTTGGGTATGCCTCATGAAAGGATCCTGGAATTATCAGAGTCGATCCAAACCATTCTACATCCATTAAACCCTGTTCTTATTTATTATTATCAGCTTGATGTAGAACAGAATTGGAGACATATCTGTGAGATACGAGGGCCGAAGTTTGCCCATGATCGATGCGGGTTGTTCACGGATGAGGATTTTGTAAAGGCAGGTCAAGACTGGACTGCGAATCAAGACTTTATGATGAGAATGATTCAGAGCTGGGACATCCGGAAGCTAATCATCAGGAACAAGGATTATTGCTGGGATGAATATAATCAAACCATATTGAATTTCTTGCAAATTGAAGGCTGAGCGTTATTACAAAAGACAGTAAAAGATTGGAAAGTGTGAGTTTCGTCGTGGATATCATGCAGCGATAGAATAATCCAATTGGAATGAGTGGCTTAAGAAGGGATATTATGGGATTTGTTGAAATATAAAGAGTAGATAATGGTTACAAAGAAAAACTTATTCCACCGAGGTGTTTCCATGAGAGCTGTCACGATTCTATCCAGGCTGGGAGAAACAAAAGGGTACCGAAACGAAGAGCTCGCCTATTTCGATTTATTCGATCCTGGAGCGGAGAGAGAAGTTAGACATTTCATTCTATTACAATGCAATATTAAGCTCATTTACGAACCATGGGGGAAGCTAGTCAACGAGTGGTATGCGGATCTGATTGCGATCGAATATGTAGATGAAGACACGATCAAGTTAACCGATTTATATCTGGATCTGATCATCGAGGGGAACGGACCGACCTATAGAACACTCGATTTTGATGATCTTGCAGAGGCTTTGATTAAGCAGGAGGTTACTGCTGCAGAGATCGAACAACCGTTGAAGAACCTGCAAAAGTTCCTTGATAACCATTTGCACAAAGGAAAGGACTTTCCTCCATCCGTGATGAGGGAGTATTTGTGAGTGAATTGCAGAACCGCCATTAAGTCCGATATTATTCTAATACAAGACCTTCTAAAGAGGTCTTTTTGTTTGTCGAACGCACGAATGGATGAAGAAAAAGTACTGGACTCAGGTCTAGGATATGGATAATCCCGAAGCAGGAGGACTATAACTTGGCGCATATGTTATTATTAGGCCAAGAGTAATAATCAGGAAATATTAAAAGGAGATGTGTTATGAAGATTAGAATGATTTTTGGAGCAGTCCTCATGTTTCTTGGGGTCTACCTGTTCTTGAACCAAGGAGATACTTTTGAACCGGGTTCTATATTCGCTTATTTTTGGCCAAGCTTGTTCGTCATCCCTATGGGGTTGTTCTTTCACTGGTTGTACTTTTATATGCTTGGCCGAAAGGGAGTTGGGGTGTTAATTCCTGGAGGTATTCTCTTCATCTCTGGTGTCGTATGCCAAATCGCTATGCTCTTCGGAAGTTGGAATTACATGTGGCCTGGATTCATTATGGCGGTTGCAGTCGGACTGTTTGAATTTTATTGGTTCGGTGGTCGCAACAAATGGTTACTAATCCCGATTAACATCTTGGTCGTACTTTCCATTTTGTTCTTCCTGGTGTTCTCCACAGGAGCATTGCTTAACCAGATGACCGGTCAACCTATTCTTGCAATCGCGATTCTATTGGCAGGGGCATTCATGCTGCTTGGGCCGAAGAGGAGAGTATGAATGGTATTGAGCTAGAGTAGTACAGCATCAGATAATAGCACAAACAAAAGGGCTGCCGGAAGCGGCAGTTGACAAAGTGAGGCTAGGGGATCATTTCCCCTAGCCTCACTTCGTATTATCCGGAAAAAAATCAATTCACAATTAACCATAATTTTAATGAATAAAACATGTACCATCCCCTGAGGACTGTCAATAATAGAGAGAAATCAGGGAGGTGGTGTTCGGTGAGTATCTTTAATCGCATTCTCCTGCTGCTTTTTGCATTGCTCGTTCCGGTGCTGCTAATGAACAGCTACTCCAACCAGGTGAGTGAGAGTGTGTTGGATGAGCAAATTCAATCGACGAACTACAATCAATTGTCCTATTTTTTAAGCTTGATCGATTCCTCCGTAAACCGGCTTAAATTAAATTCGATCGTGCTCAGCAATGATCCTAGCGTGAAAGAATTCGCGTCGATCCCTTTTTTCCGTGAACCGTTGGAAAACCAAAAAATACGATCCCTGCTCCAGGATAAAATCAACTTGCAGGCGCTCTCTTACGATTGGACAAATCATATTTCGATCTACTCCGTTACCACAAAGGAAGCCGTCTCGACTGATCCGCAGCGGACGTACGACGAGTCCTATTTGCGCGGGAATGTTTCTGCTAATTGGGTATACAAGCATGGCTCCCCTTACAAATCGGGGTTCTATTCCTATGTGACCGGCCCCTTCACGACTGACGCCGTACTGGAGAATGCCAATTTAATTGTAGAAGTGAGCTTATCGGAAGAAAAAATTAAAAATATGCTGGATGAGTTTAAGTCTAGCGGCAGGGGAGATCCGTTCCTGTATTCGGACAACGATGGTTTCATCGGTAATCAAAGTGCGAACAAACCCCTCATCCTTGAGGTGATCCGTTCGATTCAAGAGCGGGCGCCCCATTCCCCGCCCACGTTTACACTAAATATGGGAGGGAAGGGATACTTGGTAAACACGATCCAATCAAAAACGATAGGCTGGTATTTAATCGACTATGTTTCCCTGCAGGACGTGCTTGCCCCAATCAATAAGAGCCGCAACCTGTTTCATGCAGGCTTGGCCATCCTGTTAATCATGGGCTTCATTACTTCTTACGGGCTTTATCGTCAAGTGCAAAAACCAATTCGCTCTTTAATATCCGCTGTCAAACGGCTAAAGGCAGGGGATTATTCTTTTCGCTTGAAAACGCTGCCGAAAAATGAGTTCGCTTTTTTGTTTATCCAATTCAATGAGATGGCGGCGACGACCCAAGAGTTGATGGAAAAAGTGGTTGTGGAAAAACTGCACACCCGCGAGGCGGTTCTGAAACAGCTGCAGTCGCAGATCGATCCGCATTTCCTGTACAACTGTCTCGGCTTTATTGCTAATATGACGAAGCTCCACAACGAGGAAGCGGTTTTGGCGATGGCCTACAACCTATCGGATTATTACCGGTATACAACCCGGCTTGAGAAGAAAGTCACCACACTCAGGGAAGAAATCAAGCTGGTCACGCATTATTTGGAAATCCAGAACCTGCGTATGAACCTCATTCGGTACGAAATTCGTATCCCTGATGCAATGCTGGACATGCAGGTGCCGCTGCTTATTTTACAGCCGATTGTTGAAAACTCGATTATCCATGGCATTCAAAAGAAAATCGGTGCGGGAACCGTCCGGATTACCGGAAAATACGAAGAGCATAACACCGTAATAATGGTGGATGACGACGGCCCGGGTACGGACGAGAATCAGCGGCAGCGGCTCAGGCATAAAATTCGGGAAGCGCTTGACGATGAGGTAGGGTGCGGGATGTGGAACGTTCATAAACGGTTGACTTATTTTTGCTCGGAGGGTGCCGGCCTAGCATTTGAGCCTTCTCCGCTTGGCGGTCTGAAAACCGTCCTTAGTTTCGGGGATTATTCCCTGCAAATGGAGCGTGATGACAATGAACGTGCTATTGGTTGATGATGAAGTCCATTGGCTGGAAGGATTATCGGAAACGATTCCATGGGAAAGCATTGGGATCGAACATGTTTATAAGGCGCAAAACGGAATTGAAGCATTGAGCCTGCTAGGGCTTTATCCGATCGACATCGTGTTGACGGATGTGCTGATGCCGGAAATGACGGGCATTCAGCTGATCGAGCAGATCCGTAAAACTTGGGGACGGATAAAGTGCATCATCCTATCTGGATACGCGGAGTTTGATTACGCGCAAAAGGCTTTAGCCCACAACGTTACGGACTATTTGCTCAAGCCGGTGCGGGATGAAGCGTTGATGGAAGCGGTCACAAGGGCCGTAATGCAGTTGAAGGAAGAGTGGGAGCAGATCGCTTCGACGGAAAAGGCATTTGCAGCCTTGCGTGAAAATTTGCCATTCCTGAAAGGAAATCTCCTGGAAGGACTGCTAACCGGACGACCGATGTTGAAGCCCGAATGGGAGCGGAAAAACGAGAGCTATGACCTCTCCATCGATTTTGGATCGGTCTTTTGCATGATGATGGTTCGACTGGAGGGGAGTTTTATCCAATTGGACGAAACCGGTCTAAGCCTCTCAGAATATGCCCTTTTTAATATCGCGGATGAAATTTTCGCCCGGCATTTTACCCTATGGTATTGCCGTGACAAATATGGATTCCTTGTGTTTGTAGCAGCGCCCCGCTCTACAGAATCACGGTCGAGCCAGGGCAGGCAGCTGCTCGAGCAGTGTGCCGTGCGGCTACAGCGTATGATTAACGTTTTTCTGAAGGGTACGGTTTCCATCTTGCTCTCGGATTGGGGTACGTTTCCCGATCATCTGGCCTCGCATTATCACGCCGTGCTGAATTCGTTCCGGCAGCGAGTCGGGAAAGATCAGGAGGCGTTTCTAGGGGTTGCGAACGATACGGTTTTATCTAAGGTTAAAAGGATGGTGCGTTTGTATGAGCCGCCGCGACTTGTACATTTACTGGAGGCCGGACGTTGGACGGAATTGCAGGAAAAGCTGGAAACTATGTTCGATGAATTGAACGAGTCCTTTTCGGATTCACAGGAGCATGTTCAGGAGGCCGGCTATGAAATTGTCGGGGCATTTTACTATTTGGCCCACAAAAACGGGCTGCGATTGTCGGAATGGATTGGGAACGATTACGAAAAGCTGACGAACGGGACTTTATTTCGATCCATTAGAGAGCTTCAACAGTGGACAAACCAAGTAATCGACAAAATGAAGGGCGAGATCGAACAAGAAATGATGCACACCCGATCCGATATCATACAAAAACTGCACCGTTATATCGAGGCTCATCTGGCCGATGATCTATCGCTGCAAGCAATGGCCGACCATGTCTTTTTGCATCCGACACATTTGTCTAAACTGTACAAGTCCGAGACTGGAGAAATGTTGAGCAGCTATCTATACCGATACCGGATGGAGAAAGCGGCTCATATGTTGAGCGGAACTGATGAGAAAATATACCGGATCGGGGGAAGTATCGGCTATCCGGGGGCTGCTTATTTCATTAAAGTGTTCAAAAAATATTTCGGGCTGACGCCTCAAGAGTATCGGGACGCAAAGACACTAACAAAGTGACATGAAGCCAACACTTTTCTATATCTACCTGAATTCCGGTCGTTTATAGTAAGGGACGAATCCATCTATCAAACTTGTATTGGGAGGGGTAAAGACATGAAAAAAACGTTTTGGAAACCGCTTTCCGTCGTTGTGGCTTCCTTGTTGACGGTCTCGGTGGCCGCATGCAGCTCGGATAAACCGCAACCGTCTCCGTCCGGATCAAATGCACCTGTTGCGACCGACAGCATGGGGGAAGTGTTCAAAAAGGGGAAATACGATCCGCCGATCACGATGACGACGATCAAAGAGGTGTGCAGCTGCTGGAAATTCAAAGAGGGCGAGACGATCGAAGACAACGTACATACACGAATGATTAAGGAGAAGCTTGGCATCGATATCAAATTTGCCTGGACGACGCCGAACACGAACAACGCTTTCAACAACAAGCTTCGGCTTTCTTTGTCCGCAAACGAGGAATTGCCCGATGTCGTTATCCTGCGGGACACCGCAGTGGCTAATTTACTGATCGACACCGGGAAATTCATGCCTGTTGACGAGCTGTTCGACAAATATGCGACCAAAGTGTATAAGGATGCGGTGAACGCCGATCAAGCCGTTTGGTACCCTTATATGCGCGACGGCAAGAAGTATGGGCTTCCAATCTATGATTATTCGTTGAATACGGAGAATGTTCTTTGGATCCGCCAAGACTGGATGGACAAATTCAACCTTCAGGCGCCCAAAACGATTGAGGAATTGGAAAACATTATGCGAGTGTTCAAAACCAAAGATCCGGACGGAAACGGCAAAGACGACACGATCCCGCTCTCGCTCGGACTTAAGCAAAATTTCAACTCTGCAGCGTTCGCATTCGGCTGGTATGGCTCCATTATTAACCAATGGAATAAAAACTCGGGAAATGCGCTTGAATACGGTTCGATCCACCCTGGCGCCAAGCAGGGTTTGGCTAAGCTGAAGGATTGGATGAGCAAAGGCTATATCTCGAACGAGGTCGGTACGCTGGATGAGACCAAGGCTGCGGAAATGTTCATCGCCGGAAAAGCGGGCATCGTCGTCGGTCCTCACTATTATCCGGACTATCCGTTGCGCGACATTTACAAAAATGTGAAGGACGCGAAATTCAAAGCGTACCAGTTCCCTAAAGGTCCTGACGGCAAGATCGGAATTCGGGGCGTTCAGAAAATCGACAACGGCGTTATTCTGATCAATAAAAACAACAAACATCCTGAGTCCATTCTTTTATACTACAACTACTTTTTCGACAACTACGCCGATCCGAAACCAGGCAGCGAGTATGAATATGGACTTGCCAAAGGATACGACTGGGATGTGTTCGACGGAAAGCCGAAGTCGCATGGAACCGCGCAAGGCGGAACCAACGTCTGGCCCTACACGATCACCTATACCGGCGCCCGCATACCGAACCTGATGACCAATGCGTTGATCAAGCTTTCCAAGGGCGAGACGCCTTCTACACCGTACGAAAAAACCACATTAGAAACGCGCACTAAGGAAGAAATGGACGCAACTGTCATCGTCAAAGAAAGCAAGGATAAGGGCTATATTCACGATCAAGCCTTTACAGGTGCTCCGACCAAAACGATGGAGTCCAAGTGGGATCTGTTGTCCCAGATGGAGCTCGAAACATATAACAAAATTGTGCTCGACAAACTGCCGCTCGATGCGTTCGATAATTATGTCCAGCAGTGGAAATCGTCAGGCGGAGATAAAATTACCGAGGAAGTCAATCAGTGGTATAAAGCGCTGAAAAAGTAGGCAGCAGCCAAATGCGGGTATGGAACAGCTTGAAGAACGAGCGTTCCATATCCGGCATTATCTTCGGAGGAGTGAGCGCATGCATTATCAGACAGAGACCGCCGAGCCGGCATTAATGAAGCGTAAGGCTTTTAAATTGGCGAAAAGCTGGCCGCTGCATCTCATGCTGTTGCCTGCTGTCATCCTGACGTTCGTATTTCATTACGTGCCGATGGCTGGTCTCATTATTGCCTTTCAGGATTTTAAGCCGTATTTGGGGTTTTCGAAGTCTCCATGGGTAGGACTGGAACATTTCCGGTTTATGTTCGAGTATCCCGATTCGAAGCGCGTCATCTGGAATACGTTTTTCATCTCCTCTCTAAAAATCGTCTTTCACCTTGTGGTGCCGTTTTTGTTCGCGCTTTTGTTGAACGAAATTCGTAAGTCGGCTTTCAAGAGATTTGTACAAACGTTTGTCTATTTGCCCCATTTTCTTTCCTGGGTTGTCCTTGGAGGCATTTTGCTCGATATGCTGTCACCGCAGGGCGGACTTATTAACCGGGTCTTGACTCTGGTAGGGCTGAATCCGGTGTTCTTTTTGGGAGATGAGAACTGGTTTCTATTCACCGTGATAACAAGCGATATATGGAAGGAATTCGGTTTTTCCACCATCGTCTTTCTCGCCTCCCTGGCGGGAATCAACCCCTCGCTGTACGAAGCGGCGGAAGTGGATGGGGCAAACCGCTGGCAGCAAACTATGAATGTAACGATACCGGCACTTTTACCAATCACCATTGTGGTCGGCACACTGTCGCTCGGCAATATCCTCAATGCGGGATTCGATCAAATTTTCAACCTGTATAACCCGCTCGTGTATAACAAGGGAGACATCATTGATACGTTTGTGTACCGAATGGGGATCATCAGCGGTAAAATGAGCTTTGCAACCGTTATCGGCCTGTTCAAATCCGTAATTGGATTCGGCCTGATCGTATTGGCCTATCGGCTTGCTTACAAATTTGCCAATTATCGAATCTTTTAGCTTGGGGGGTGGTAACTTTGTATTATAAATCAGCTTCTTACAGGGTATTTGCCCTGATCAATCATATTTTGTTGGCACTTTTGTCTATTCTTTGTGTGACGCCGCTCGTCCATATTCTGGCCGTTTCGCTTAGCGGTAAAGCGGCAGCCAGCGCTAATCTGGTCGGCCTTTGGCCCGTCGATTTCACTCTGGAAGCGTACGGTAAATCGCTAACAAATCCTTTTTTTCTAGATTCGTTGTGGATTGCCGTTAAGAGAACGGCGCTCGGTACCGTGATCGGAATGGCGGTTGTCATGCTTGCTGCTTACCCGCTCTCCAAGAACGAAACTCACTTAAAAAGCGGCAGCATTTACAAGTGGTATTTTGTTTTTACAATGCTTTTCAACGGCGGAATGATTGCCAATTATATATTAATCCTGAAACTGGGATTGATGAACTCGCTTTGGGCGCTCATTTTACCGGGAGCTGTTTCAGTATGGAACATGATCCTGCTGCTTAATTTCTTTCGTACCGTCCCGAAGGAATTGGAGGAGGCTTGTTTAATTGATGGAGGGGGGCATTTCAGGACGCTGATTTACATCTATTTACCCATTTCATTGCCAGCTGTTGCGACATTGTCTTTATTCACGATGGTGAGCCATTGGAACGCCTGGTTTGACGGTCTGTTATACATGACCAAATTTGAAAACTATCCGTTAGCCACATTTCTTCAGACCGTTATCGTCCAACAGGATTTCGACAAGATGAATGTCAACAAGGAGGATCTGGAGAACATTTCGCAAAGAACGGTGAAAGCCGCCCAAATATTTATAGGCGCTGTTCCGATTCTGCTCGTCTATCCGTTTTTGCAAAAGTTTTTTATCAAGGGGATCGTGCTGGGCGCTGTGAAAGAATAGGGTAATGAGGGGGAGCCAATGGGGATAAAAGTCAGACTTGGCATCGTCGGTTGCGGGATGATCGCCCAGCACCATATGAAGCACGCGATGGAATCCAGGCACATTCAAGTATGTGCGGTTGCTGACATCCGGGAAGAAGCGGCACGTTCAACCGCGGAAAAATTCGGTGTTCAAAAGGTATACACAGATCCTAATGACCTCTTCGCAGATCCCGAAATCGAAGGAGTCGTTCTTGCCCTTCAAACGAAGTACCGAACAGAGCTGGCTTTGAAGGCGTTCGCTCAAGGGAAACATGTTCTATTGGAAAAACCGGCAGGCATGAATGCGGACGAGGTGCTCCGTATGATCGAGGCTAGAGGCGAATTGATTGCCGGCTGCTGCTCTTCCCGATTCCGGTTTTTTCAATCGGCTCAAGCCGCCGCTCATTTTGTCAGCACCGGCGCACTCGGGGACATTCGGGTGATCCGCAGCCGCAACATCGCTCCGGCTGCTCCGCCGAAGTCTCCACCGCTTGCTTGGCAGTATAGCAAAATGGTGAATGGCGGCGGTGTACTGGCAGATTGGGGTGTGTATGATTTGGATTATATTCTAGGGATCACGGGATGGTTGCTTAAGCCGGAATCGGTGTTCGGCCGTACATGGAACGTCACCCCGCAGTTTGAATCATACATTGCGCCTGAATCCGATGCCGAAACTCACGTAGTTGCTATGATCGGATGTGCCGGCGGCACGGTCATCAACTTCGAACGGGGAGCCTTTATTCCGGGGAACCGTGAACACGCGTGGCAAATTGTTGGTACGAAAGGAACCCTTGATTTGTATTTGCTTCCCTCGGATCAAAAAGAAATCATTTTCCACGAAGCTTCTTCTGAGAAAGGTGTCGTTCGACATACGATATGGAAGGGCGCCGATACCTGGTCTGCCGTTCATGCCGGCCCCATATCGGATTTCGCCGATTCGATTCGGAATCATCGGGAGCCAAGCACGAATCTCGAAAATTCCTTGACGATCCAGATGATCATCGACTCTATATACAAGTCGTCTGAGACGGGCACAATGTCCTTAATTAGTTGAGAAACGGAGGCAGAAACAATGAACATCGTCGGATATAGCTCGAATCTGTATGTATGGGAGCAACGGTATAAGGCTGACGGCCGGGAGTCATCAATTGAAACGATTATTCGGGATTGTGCCGAGGCTGGACTTGATGCAGTGGAAGTCGCACCGAGACCCGAAACTGTCGCCTTAATTCGGGAGAACGGTTTATACATATCCGGTACTTATTTGGGGCTTGCTCTGCATGAACCGTACGAAGCTCTTCCGATAGAGGGAACCGTCTTATCCGCAGCAAATGGATTAGCCGCAAACGGAGGTTCCGACTTGATCCTAAACGCGAACCCTAAGGGAGAGTGGACTAAACCCCGGCAGAAGACGGAAGAGGAACTCAAACGGCAGGGAGACAATTTGTCACGGATTGCCCGACTCGTACAGCCGCTCGGTTTAAAAGTTTCTATGCATAATCATGCCGCCGCTTCTTTATTGGCAGAGGGGGACCTGCGCTCTGTCGTAGACTATGCCGATCCGTCAGTAGGGCTTTGTGTTGATACGGGTTGGGCGCATACGGCCGGGCACGATCCCATTGATTGGGTGCTTAGATACCCGGAACGAATAACCGCCCTTCATCTAAGAAATCAGATCGGTTCTACGCCTACTGAGGATTTGCTCGAAGGTGAAATTGACATCAACAAACTGATTCGTATTTTGAATGATATCCAATACTGTGGTTGGATGGGCTTGGAGTTATGGCATCCGCAACAGACGAACCCGCAGCGATCAATGATTGAAGACGTAAAGCGGTCGATCCAGTATTTGAAAAGCCTCGTTCAATGAAATAATCCATACTTAGAATCAAAAAAGACTACAGTCACCCCTAACCAAATAACTGCAAATAAAGGTGGATGGATAACATCCATTTTTTTTGTGATTTTATTACAGAAAAAGGAAATCAGAACTTATCGGAGAATACATTACCAAACTCTAAGTAAGGAGATAACCGAATGCAAACAATTACGATCCTGATGGATGAGTGCGGCCAAGAAGAGAAGGACCTGCATAATGAATTTGCTCGACTACACCCTCAAGTGAATATACATTTCGAATATGTGAATGAAGTGCGTAAAAACATGATCTTAATGGACAAATATAAATCTGGAATACTGCCGGATATTATTCAACTAGGGAGCTCCAACATTCCATATTTGACTGATAAGGGACTTTTACTGGATTTGACGCCTTGGCTTAAAAGAGAAAATGAGCTGCAAAAATGCAAATTCGATAAGGTCAGTTTGGAGCTATTCAAGTGGAACGGTATTCAGACAGGAATTCCTGCTTCAACAACAACAAAAGGTATTTTTTATAACAAAAGCTGGTTTGACAAAGCCAATATACCATACCCGAACAATGATTGGACTTGGGAAGATTTTTTACAGAGCGCGATTCACATCCATCATAGCAATGTAGTAGGTGAGGATATGTATGGAGCCAACCTCTCCTTTCACTATGAATATCTGGAACCGCTGCTCGTGAATAATGGGGCAAGATTATTCTCTCCTGACGGAACAAAAGCGAGCGGTTACATCAACAGCGAAGAAGCGATTGAAGCTATACAAGGGGGTGTCGATCTCGTTCGGGTTCATAAAGTATCACGGCCAACCCTTAGTTATTTTGACACAAGGCCATTCTCACGAAGAAAGACAGGGATGACTTTGGAGTTTTATCTTACCTTGTTCGAGCTTGAACCCCTTTTGCAAGATGAACTTGGAGTAGTAGGTCTCCCTAGTTTCGGTTCCAAACCTAAGGTGGCTTGTCCTTTTGTCAATGGATTCGGAATATCTTCCACTTGTGGAAATCCAGAAACGGCCTGGGAGCTTATATGGTCGCTCTGCAGTAATGATAATGCATATACAAGAATGGTTCCTTTAGGGGGAACTCCTTCTCTTATTGCGTTGCTTGAAGATAAGAAATATTACGTGGAACCTAATAGGAAAGCGATCCTTCGAGAGCTGCAGTATGCCAAACAGATTCATTATCCAAATGATCCTGTTGGTAACCAGATAACTTGGGTACAACCTATTATTAATCCTGCTATTGAAAAAATACTAGTTCATGGTGCTGACACGAGAGAAACTTTGAATTGTCTAGCCATTGAGTTAGATTTAGCGTTGGAGGAAAGATGGGAAAAGTTTCGTTGAAGTTGGATGGAAGGATATCAATAATCTAATCTAATCTAATTAAAAGGAATGATTTTTATTGAAGTTCTCAAATTTCCAGTTTCTTAAGCTTTCTTACCCAAATCTGTATAAATTAGCTTTTCGTGCTGAGGATTTGATTCTAGATGATCCGTTTGCTGCTATGGTGAATATGAAGCAAGTAACGAGTGAGTTGATCCGGATCCTAACCGATCGCAATGGACTTGTCATCTATCACCAACACAATGATGGCCTATTACATTCCTTGTGGCAGAACAAAATGATAGACGAAGATATGTATAAAGTATTAAGGGAGATCGAGCTGTTTGATACACGGGAAAGTGAGCTTATTATGGATCTTGTCAGAATTAAAACTTTATTTCATAGATTCCATGATTTCACGGTCTGGTTCTACCAGACCTACGTGGATAGCAACTTTATTCCATCTCCTTTTGTTATTCATAGAGCAGGGCGGGATGAGAGCCTGCTGCCTCTAGATTATGTTATCAAGAATTATGAGGGCGAGAGATATGAAGGTCAGATTATGCGTGGTCTGAAGCACGGACAAGGGATCTATACATGGCGGGACGGAACCTTATATGAGGGACAGTGGCATCAAGATCAAGAGCACGGATATGGCAAGAAGTGCTTTGCGAATGGGGATCGCTATGAAGGTTATTGGGATCATGGAGTATTTTGCGGTCATGGAACTTACACTTGGTTAGACGGAGCCCATTATGTGGGGCAATGGCAGGACAGCTTTGAGCACGGATATGGAACGAAGATCTCGTCAGACGGCACAGAACGGAAAGGTTTGTGGAGTTACGGGGAGTTTGTATACACCACGGAGCTACTCCAGTAGGGTCAGTCCTCAGTCGTGGGAGTGAGTTGCCAAAAAAATGGAAGGGCCTGGTCATCACACCTCCAGTCCTTCCATCCAATTACCTTATGAACCAACATCCGTGAAACCAAGCTCCTTCGAGATATTCAGCGCCGTATTCTTAACTTCCTCACCAATCTTCATGAACTTGACAGCAGGCATATCCTTGCTTAATGCGGTAATACTCATGGATGCGACAATATTCCCCGAACTATCTCGAATAGGAGCGCCAATACAGCGTACACCTTCTTCGAACTCTTCATCCTCTAGCGAGAACCCATGCTCACGCACAAACTTGATATCCTCGAGAAACTGCTCGGGCGTACGGATACTCTTCAATGTCGGGCTGTTCATATGATCTGGTTCTAAGCTCAGGATCTCCTCATCGGTCATATCCGCAGCAAGGGCTTTGCCTACGCTGGACTGGTACAAAGGCTGGGCCTGGCCAACTGATGTAGCGAATCGGACGAATCCCGCACCTTCCACTTTGTCGCAGTAGACAGGCCGATTATTGATCAATACGGCCAAATGAGCCGTATAGGGTGAGTCTGCAACAAGCAGTTGCAGATGAGGTTTTGCGACCTGAACCAAGTCCATGGAATTCAGGTACCGATTGCCCCAACGCAATACACCAGAACCTAGTCTGTACTTGCCATCCGGAGATTTGGAGATGATCTGATATTGCTCGAGTGTATTCAGAATGACGAATGTTGTGGTCTTAGGAAGCTTCAGACGTGCGTGCAAATCACCGATTGTCAGATCCTCTTCCGACAGGGCATTCAGGATGAGAATCGATTTCTCTAATGCCGGAACGGAGTAATCTTTGGTTCCTTGGGCCATTACAGCTCACCTGCATTTGCAAGATGACCGCCATCTACAACTAGGGTTGTCCCTGTAATATAAGAGGCTTCATCTGATGCCAAGAATAAGAATGCATTTGCCGTTTCCTCAATTGTTCCTAACCGGCGCATAGGTGTTCGGCTCGTGAGATCAATCGGTTTATCTTCTTTTTGCTTCAATTCTCTATCCAGCGGCGTGTCAATGAAGCCTGGAGCAACCGCGTTCACACGGATCCCATATTGAGCCAGATCGACGGCCATCGATTGCGTTAATAGCACGACTCCACCTTTGGAAGCATTATAGTGGGCTAACATAGAGCTGCCGGAGAGACCGTTTTTTGATGCCATATTCACAATGGAGCCTTGAATGTTATTCTGAATCATTTGCTTGCTAGTCCACTGACTGAGCAGGAACATTGCGTTCAGATTGACGTTCATAATGTCCAACCAGCGCTGATAGGGGATGTCAACGAATGTCTCGCGAACAGCAATGCCGGCATTGTTAATAAGGATATCCAATCCTCCAAGGGTGTCCCATGCTAATTTCGCTGTACGCAGCACTTGATCGGAATCAGCCAGATCGCATACAGCAGCATGAACTTGAACCGAGTGTCCAGCAGGAAGCGACTGAGCAATACTCTCCAGCTGTTCTACCGTTGCCGTTAATTGCTCTTCACGCAGATCGATCAGGAAAACACTTGCTCCTTCTCGAAGGAAACGAGCAGCGATTCCAAGACCTATTCCTCTGGCGCCTCCAGTTATCAACACTCTCTTGTTGTGCAACCTCATTATGGGTTCCTCCCTTGGCGGTTCTTCGTAAAATCAGGAAATGAAACAGGCTTGCCGTTAGCTGCTACAGATTGCATAGATAAAGGGAAGATAGAGCTCCAAGCCACAGCATCATAGACATCGATGGCGGGAGAGCGTTGTTCCTGAATGGAACGGACGAATTCATCAATGACGAAGAAGTCTCCGCCGCCATGACCAGCTTGCTCCGCCTCAGTCATCCAACGTCTCCACAGAGGATGCTCATATTCCTCCTTGTATGTCCATAAGGATTCCCATTCTGCTTTCTTTTCACCTGGTAAGTCGGTTGAGAAGCCGGGTGAGCGACCTTCTATCCAGATCATTGGATCTTCATGTTCGTGACGGGCCGCGATATAAGCTCCTCTAGTTCCTTGTAATCCATACTGCGTCATATTATGAGGACGGCTAGATACCCAATCTACACGCAGAGAGATGACAATTCCATTCTTCGTGCGAATCGTAGTGATAGAGGAATCGCCTTGCTGCCAATAATTCGAGCTAGCACCTGGGTGGGTGTCGCCGAAATGGTCTCTATAATATTTAGGCATACTCCCAGTGCGGGTCGTATAAGTGCTCATGTAATCCAGCTCATCACCTCGATTAAGACCAACCCATTGCGCAATAGGACCGAGAGAATGTGTAGGATAGTTCATTCCATTTCCTTCGAGCTGAAGCTTCCCGCGCCATGTCAATTCACCATTCTCGTAATGGGTCAACTTCCGACAATCGTGCAAATAGGCGCCTTCGGCATAAGTAAGCTCACCAAAAACACCATGCTGCACCATATTCTCAATCATTTTATTAGGCCGCATATAACAATAATTTTCTGCCAACATATACGTCAAACCAGTCTGCTCTACAGCCTCAACCAATTCCCAAGCATCCTCTAAAGTATGAGCGGCGATAACCTCGCTTAGCACGTGTTTCCCGGCACGAAGTGCTTGTATGGCTTGTCTTGCATGTATCATAAGAGGTGTTGCCAACAAGACAGCATCAATATCAGGATCCGCCAACAATGCTTGATAATCGGTAAAAGTTCTAACTTCTGGATAAGCTTCTTTCCAATTGTTCAACATAACCTCGTTTAATTCGCAGACTGCAACTAATGTGATGGATCCGGATAGAGCGGATAAGGCGTGCTTGAAAGCGGCACCGCGTCTTCCTCCAACTACAGCTAACCTTATCGATTTCTGTGAAGTCGTCATCTCAACTCTCCTCACTAACGTTTCAATATATGGAATACCATTTATAAAAATACTTTACAATCCATCGTGTGATGATGTCAAACAGTTTTTGAGCTTGATCTGTGTTTTCTCTTTAATAAATTAAATGTGTAATAAACGAACCATTTTGTATAAAAATAAACTGTTGACGGATAAAAAATGCATTCATATAATTATAGTATAAATATTGTGAATTGAATTCAACATATTGAACTCGATAATCCCAATTCAGGAGGAACAACAACTATGTCAAGAAATCTAGAGCTTCACGAAGAATCCAAGAAATACACACCAGGCGGTGTGCATACATCGATCCGTAACATTGATCCATTCCCGGTCTTTACCAAAGGTGAAGGTGCATACGTATATGATGCTGACGGTAAGAAATATATTGACTATCAAGCTGCATTTGGTCCGTTCATTCTAGGTCATAATCATGCTTATGTGAATGGAAAAGTAATTGAAGCCCTCAGCCGTACAGACCTATACGGTGTTGGTTGTACGGATCTGGAAGTTGAATGTGCAAGGAAGATCGTTACTCACGTGCCTTCAGCGGATCAAGTGTTATTCTGTAACTCAGGTTCGGAAGCAACCTATCACGCCATCAGACTTTCCCGCGCCGTAACAGGACGGACGAAGCTGATCAAGTTCCAAGGCTGCTATCATGGCTGGCATGACTACGTAGCACGCAACATGTTAAGCGCTTGGGATATGATTGGTAAGCGTGACCCTGGATCAGCAGGTATGATGGATGAAGCGATTGACAGTACATTAGTATGTACGTTTAATGATCTGGATAATGTGGAGCAAACATTAAAGGAGAACAGTGGGCAGGTTGCGGCATTAATAGTCGAGCCGATTCCTCACAATATTGGCTGTATCATGCCACAGCCAGGTTTCTTGCAAGGGCTTCGCGATCTTTGTGATGCTAATGGCGTTATTCTTATCTTTGACGAAGTTATTACAGGATTCCGCCATGATATCGGTGGATACCAGAAGGTCGCAGGTGTTACACCAGATTTGACTACGATGGGAAAAGCAATGGCCAACGGCTTCCCGATTGCAGCTATTGCCGGTAAACGTGAATATATGCAGCGGTTCAATACCCAACCAGGCGGAGATGTTTGGTTCGCTGGAACTTATAATGGGCATGCTGTTGGAACAGCCGCATCGATTGCAACATTGGAAATGATGGAGAATGAGCCGGTTCATGAGCATGTATTCCGTTTAGGGGAGAAAATGCGTACAGGAATCCGCGAAATCCATGATCGTCTGGGTATAGACGCGATTGTTGCTGGGTTCGGTTCCGTGTGGACGACTTATTTCATGAATTTTGAGCCTAAGAACTATACAGACCTTCAACATAATAATGCGGAGCTATATGTGAAATATCGCAAAAAGCTGATTGAAAAAGGGATCTTCAAGATGCCGATGAACATCAAGCGGAACCATATCAGCTACAGCCATACGGATGTTGAGATCGATACAACCTTGGACATTATTGAAACCGTCTTGAAGGAACTTGCATAATCTGGATAGATAATAGCCAAACAGCCTGACTCGTCGTGCGCGCGAGCAGGCTGTTTTGTATTTATGCGACATGCGACTTCACAATGGAATATGAGGTCTATCACAAGACTCTAAATATGGATTATAATGGATACACGAAGATTCGATATTAGTTAAAGTAGAAGGAGTTCATGTTATGGAGAAACCAAAAGATTTACGTACAGCAGTAACCACTGGGTCAACGCGTAAAGATAAACCTTATGTACAAGAGCAATACAAGACTTCCAATAATCTCGATATCCGAATTCAACTGCATGAGCTATACAGCACGAACCCTAAAGATTGGCACCATTGGGTATTTGAACAGATGGATTTCCAAACCCATGATCGGATCCTGGAGTTGGGCTGTGGGAACGGTACACTCTGGAAGAAGAACACAATTGGACCCGATTGGACAATCATCTTAACTGATTTATCCGAAGGTATGCTCGAGAGCGCTAAGTCCAATCTTGCGAATCATCCTAATATTCAGTTTGAGATTCAAGACATTCAAGCTCTATCCTTTGCGAACGACTCGTTTGATAAAGTAGTTGCAAATCATATGTTATATCATGTTCCGGATCGAGAGAGAGCGTTTCAAGAGATTAAGAGGATTTTGAAGCCAGACGGCGTTCTATATGCAGCAACCAATGGAAAGAAACATATGCGGGAGATGTATGAGTGGGTTGAGGAATTCGATGCAACCATCCCGTTCCGCAATAAAACGCGTCTATTCGAGTTTAGACTTGATGGAGGGCATGAGCAATTAGAGCCTCATTTCACTTCTATAGATACAATCTACTTTGAAAGTAATTTGCGAATATCCAATCCGCAACATTTACTAGAGTATATTTGTTCAGTGGAGCCCGCAGTGGCAACATTTTTCACGGAATCTAGAAAAAATGCCTTTATTGCTTTTCTAGAATCCAAAAAAGACAAAGAAGGCTATCTCCCGGTCACCAAAGAGACAGGACTATTTATTTGCAGAAAGTAGGTATGGACCATGATCTTCGTGAATGCAAGAGCTATCGTAGAACGGACAGTAGATGGACGAACGGAAATCGTAATCCAAATAAGGAATAAACCCGATGAGCCTCTTAAGATTGAGCTTCCCGGTGGGAAAATTGAACCGTTCGAACCTTTACATACTGCATTAGCAAGAGAAGTAATGGAAGAAACAGGACTTTGCGTAACGGAGATTGAAGGTGCGAATACACGGATCGATACTGTGGGGATAAACCCGGATTTTGAAGTGGAATGTATTCGTCCGTATGCAGCCTATCAGACCATCCATGGACCCATTGATTCCGTAGGCTACTACTTCCGATGCAAGGCGGAGGGCGAGTTATTAGCGAAAGGTGATGAGACCGAAGCTATCAGATGGGTGGGTCTAGAGGAGTTAAGGGCTATGTTCACAAGTGTTCCCCTGCAGTTCTCTAACGTGGATCGTGCAGGTATTAAGTTTTATTTGTCGGAGAGGTGATATTCAGTGAGGATGAGTGCATTAGAAGCGGCTCAGAGGTTCGTAGATACCGAGTTTCCTGGGTGTGAGGTTGCTTTCTTGGCAGGAAGCGCATCAAGAGGAACCGATACACCTACATCTGACTTGGATATTGTCATCATAGATACTAACATCGCAATCCAATACCGTGAGAGCTTCGAACAATTCGGATGGAGGATAGAGACCCTCATTCATAACGATGAATCTTATATCGAACAATTCGAGAAAGATCGTCAGAGGGGGAGGCCGACTCTAGCAACGATGATCCAAGAGGGATTGCTTCTGAGGGACAATGGAACATCAGATGAATACAGAAAAGCTGCACAACAATGTATATTGCATGGCCCACCGTCTTTGACCAGTGAATATATTAGAGCATCCAGGTATTTCATCTTTGACGCGTTGGATGACTTCATGGACAGCTGCAATGATCACGAATCATTAATGACATTAAATGAATGTTCGGTAAGGGTGGCAGATTTCATCCTCAGGTTGAACGGTCAATGGTCTGGAGCTGGAAAAACACTAACCCGAGCCCTTTATAACTATGATCATGCGATTGCCCAACGATTCTTCGAAGCTATGGAAGCTTACTATACGGCTCGGCACAAGAAGCCCTTTATTCAGTTCGTTCATGATGTTTATGCTCCATTAGGCGGCCAGTTATTCGCTGGTTTCTCCATGGGTAAGCCACAATCCGAGTCACAGATCAGTTAATATATATTAATGGAGGAAGCGCAGTGGACAACCCGCTTACACTAACTGGATTACAGGACTACATCCGGAATTTCGATCATAGGCCTGCTAACAAGCATACGTATTTTTTGAAGTTAGTTGAGGAAATGGGGGAACTGTCGGAAACGATTCGCAAAGACGCCCGATTGAAGGATACAGGGCAAATCAAAGGAACGATCGAAGAAGAACTGGTAGATGTTCTGTACTATGTGATTACATTAGCCAACGTGTATGAAATCAATCTCGAGGAGAGCTTCAAGCTGAAGGATGATTTGAATAAAATAAAGTGGGGAAGATAAACCAATGACTTGGCATAGGCATCTTGGCGTGTATGGGATTTTGTATAAAGATAAGAAGCTCCTGGTTGTGAATAAGACATCGGGCCCATATAGGAATCGGTATGATCTACCGGGCGGGGGTATAGAACCTCAAGAAACGATCGTCCATGCTTTGCACCGGGAATTCGAGGAAGAAGTTGGAATAGCCATACAAGTGATTCAACTTGCCGGAGTTGGCGAATATGTTGTACCTTCCCCGGTTAGAGAGCACTCCCATACGCAGCATATTGCTCTGATCCATGAAGTAAGCAGCACCTTAGTGAGTTCAATAAGTAGAATCAAGCGAGCTAGCGATGATGCATCTGGAGCGGAATGGGTAAGCCTGGCAGAGCTTAACGAGGGGAACTCATCCCCGCTTGCGATGTCTGCCAAGCAATACCTCCTGAATGACCCTGCCTCTTTTGATTCTAAGATTCTTAACGATTGGGTAGTTAAGCTTTAATCCAGATAACGTGTGAGCGTCGCTTGGTAAGCAGCCTTAGGACGCAGGCCGACCAATTTCTCAACGGGCTGTCCATCCTTAAATACAATGACCGTGGGAACACCCATAATGCCGAACTCGGATGCAATTCCTGGATAATCATCGACGTTCACTTTCAGGATACCCAAGTCTCGGGATGAGAACTCTTCATCGAGTTGCGCCAGAATCGGTAGCAGACCTTTGCAAGGAGCGCAGTAGGGACTAGTAAAGTCTACCAGTGTCACCGCACTTGCTTCCACCTTGGAAGCAAATTGTTGTTCTGTAATAGATTCAATTGCCATTATTCATACCTCCATTGATCGTTTGTTTTCAGCTTGAATGAACTGTATACGTTCTTCCAGATTGGACTTAATCATTTGCAGTTGTTGGAGTTGCTTGTCGATCTCGGCAAGCTTACTCTTATAGACAGGAAGCACCTGCTGACAAAATTGTTCTTTGTTCACGAGTACACAATGAAGAAATCCAGCAATCTCTTCAGATGATAATCCAAGACGAATGTAGAATTGTATCGTGTTCACTTGTTCAACGGCAAGAGCGGAGTATGTTCTGTATCCGTTCGGCTGCCGAATGGAGCTCAACAGTCCTTGCTGCTCATAATAACGCAAAGAACGGACACTGACTCCGGTCTGCTCTGCAAGCTCACCAATTCGCATGGATAAGCTTTCGCCTCCTTCTAACGGGTAATAATAGTATTGTAAACCATGACACTAATGTCAGGGTCAAGTTTTAAATTATTCATGATTTTTTAGGCCTGCGGGACGTATGCTCCCTCAGGTTTTTTTCTGTATAAGTAACTTGTAACCGCTACCATCATTTTTATCACTCCTTCATCATTTTTATGGTTTTCGTTAAAACGGTGAAGCTCTTAGAATTACGGCGATTTTCAACCCCATATAGATTCGATATTGTTAGGGCATAAGGGAGTGGGAGCTCACACATATGAACAATTTCAAACAACCAAGATTTCGATTAAACCAGGGTCCTTTTGAGATCGAGCAAGATGAAGGTTGGGCAACAATAGCTGTAACTACCCCTACTGATAAACAAATTAGAAATGTTGGAGTAGGCATGATCGGCTACACTTGGGAGGAAAATGGTCCTTCCGTAAGAGCAAGAAAATCAGAGGAGACGCTTGAGCAGCATGTAGAAAAATTAGCTTCTCTACCGTTTGCAGATCTCCTGTACATTCGCTGTGATTGGAGAGATGTACAGAGCAGTCCAGGTAAGCTGGACCTTCATCCGATCTGGAAGCTCACTTTAGATGCAGCGAAGCAATATGGTCTGCGAGTTGCTTTCAGGGTGCAACTGTCGAATGAATCGTTCCAACCTAACCAGGTGGCATTGCCTGATTATTTGCAACAATCTATCCCGCTCATCACGATTGGTAAGACAACAACAGGAAGAGTAATGCGGGAACCGATGTATCACCATCCAGCCTTCATGAAAGCGTTTCAAGAGTTGAATGTGCTGCTTGCAGAGCAATTCAATAATGAGCACACCGAATTTATGGACCTCATGATGTATGGTTACTGGGGTGAAGGTCACACCGGAAGTCTGCCTCACCCATTTCCAAGCAGTTATGAAGCAGAACGAGTGTTTACAGAAATGGCACACATCCAGATGGATATATGGAATCGTGTTCCTCTTGCTGTCAACACACAGCCGGACATTAGCAAAGTGGGCAATAAGGTTGTACAACGATTGTGCTTGGATCAAGGCTGTTGGTTACGTACAGATAGCATCATAGTTGAGGAACCGATCCAGATCGAAATGCTGAACAATCGACCTCCGAGCGCGGCGGCGATCATAGAAGATGGGTATTATCGCCACTATGATGTATCACACATACCTGTAGATGAGGCTGGAATCAATGCAATGGAAAGCGCTATGCTGCATGCATTAGATGTTGGCGCTAATTATTGGTCCCTGTGGACGGAAGCAGATCACCTCGCTCATTATAACGAGAAATATCCAGAAGGAATTCGCACTTTGCAGCGTCGGATGGGATATCGATTAAGACCAGCTTGGGTCTGGCAACGGAAGCGCTATGGGACAGATGAGCTAATTATTGGACTTGCCAACGACGGTGTAGCAGCGGTACCTGGTACAATCTGGATTCATCTGGAAAGTATTGACGGATCCTTTCATACAAGCGGTTACTTGGATGAGGGACAACCATACGGAGGAAAAGTCAGACAAGCTGCATTCGTGCTTCCTCTCGGGTTTGATAGTCAGAGTCTCAACCTTCGGGCAGAAATAGAGACTAAACCTGGAGTGAGACATCCGCTCAACTGGGCATGTGCACAATATGTAAATGCTGACCGTTCTATTACGATCCAACTGAAAAATCATTCGGACAATGGTTGGAGAAAAGGAGTGTAATAGCCAACATGGATCAATCAAATGGAACTTCAACAACGCTAGCATCATCTCCTATCCCGCATGTCCCGCGTAAAACCAAGAAGCTGAAGGACAGACTGTGGAAGGAACGCTATTTATTTCTTCTTCTTTTTCCAGGCTTGCTTTACTTTATCGTTTACCGTTACGTGCCCATGCTGGGAAATATTATCGCCTTCCAGAATTACAGCCCATTTCTAGGATTCTTTGATAGTGAATGGATTGGGTTTAAGCATTTCAAGACCATTTTCAGCGACCAGGAAGTTATACGGGTGTTATGGAATACGATCTATTTATCCTTCTTACAGATCGTGTTTGCCTTTCCCATCCCAATCGTTCTGGCTATCATGCTGAACGAAGTCAGGAATGAGCGTTACAAGCGTATTGTTCAATCTATTTTGTATTTACCTCATTTCTTGTCTTGGGTTGTAGTTATTGGAATTGTCACCATCTTCCTTAAAACAGAGGGGATTGTTAACAAGATTTTTTCGCCTCTTTTTGGAATGGAGCCTATCTCATTCCTTCAGGAGCCCGGATGGTTCATGCCGCTGATCGTTCTGGAGGTCATCTGGAAAGAGGCTGGATGGGGGACGATTATTTTCCTGGCAGCTCTATCAGGCATCAGTCCAAGCTTGTATGAAGCGGCTGTAGTGGACGGAGCGAATCGTTGGCGCCAGATCTGGCACATTACGCTTCCGGCATTACGCAGTACCATTGTCATACTATTCATTCTCCGTCTAGGCAGCGTGCTGGATTCCGGCTTCGAACAAATTTTCCTGATGCTGAATCCATTTACGATGAAAGTGGGGAATGTATTGGACACTTTTGTGTATTTCAAGGGCATCCAGCAAGCAGATTTCAGCTTCGGAACAGCAGTTGGGTTGTTCAAAAGTGTAGTCGGTCTGGTACTTATCCTGGCTGCTAATAAGATGGCTAAGAAATTCGGAGAAGATGGCGTTTTCTAATCAAAAGGCAGGTGACAAACTATGTATAATCAGAAATCATTATCCGAGCGATTGGCAGAGTTCGTAAACATTGTAATTCTTGGTCTATTAGCTCTAATCATGCTCTTTCCTTTCTACTACATTTTCGCTGTATCCTTTACCTCTTATGAAGAATACGCAATGAAAGAATTGATTCTTTGGCCCGAGAGATGGGTATCGGATGCATACTCTTACATTCTGGCATCCAAAGAATTTATCCATTCAATAGGGGTAACCATCTATATAACGGTAGTAGGGAGCCTGGTCAATTTAGTTTTGACTGCAACGATGGCCTATGCTATAACTCGTAACATATGGGGACAAAAAGTGTATTTGTTCCTTGTCCTTTTCACCTTCATTTTCAGTGCTGGAATGATCCCGACTTATTTGATCGTCAAAGCGACAGGTTTAATCAACAGCTATTGGGCACTTATTATTCCTGGTGCGATCAACTCTTTTAACTTAATTGTAATCCGGCAGTTCTTCTTGAACATTCCAAGTGAACTGAACGAGGCAGCCTTAATTGACGGCGCGAATGATCTACAAACGTTTACACGAATTGTCGTGCCATTATCCAAGCCAGCATTCGCAGCCTTCGGATTGTTCTATGCAGTAGGGCACTGGAATACTTACTTCGCAGCCATTTTATATTTAAACGACCCGTCTAAATGGACGGTGCAGGTTATTCTGCGACAAATTGTTATTCTCAACGACACGACGAATTCACTTGCATCTGCAGCACGAGATGCTGCAAGACAAGCGCATATGCCCCCTGGTGAGACGATCGGAATGGCGGCAATCCTGTTAGCTACCTTGCCAATCCTAATCGTATATCCATTTCTGCAAAAGCATTTTGCGAAAGGGGTGATGCTGGGTTCCGTAAAAGGGTGATCGTGTCAGCATAAATTAAGACAATCAACTAGTAAGGGTGTCAATGAGCAAGTGAACAACCACTTTAGGGAGGGTTCATACAAATGAAAAAGGTATTGGCAGTAGGCCTGGTTGTCAGTTTGGCTACAAGCTTAGCCGCATGTTCTTCGGGTACTAAAACTCCGGAACCAGGAAGTTCCAGCAGCTCACCAGCACCAGCACCAACAAACAGCTTGGCCAAGAAAATTACGATCACCGGTATGGAGGGAACTTGGCGTTCTCCAGTTCCGGCAGCTGATGGGGAAGGTCTTAAGAAGATTAACGAGAAGTTCAACATTGAGTATAAGCCGCAGTTCGTACCTTACGATGAGTACGCAACGAAATTGCCTGTAGTTATGGCTGCTGGAGACTTGACGGATGTGATCGGCATGGAATCTGCAGATGCTAATTTCGTCAAGTGGGCGAAGCAAGGCGCCTTCCTCCCGCTGAATGATTATATTAACAAGTATCCAACTTTGAAGGCGGTTCCCAAGAGTGTGTGGGATGCTGTAACCATTGACGGAAAAATATATGCAATTCCACAATTTTTCCCTGCCAAATACGGCAAAAAGCCTTTGATCCGTAAAGATTGGCTCGACAATCTCGGTCTGAAAATGCCAACCAATTACGATGAGCTCAAAAATGTAGCTATCGCCTTCACAAAGAACGATCCAGACAAGAACGGCAAAGCCGATACTTATGGAATCGGGCTGGCTAAGCAAATCGTATACGGAACCCATATGGGCGCAGGTTGGGATTCAGCTTGGTATAATAAGAACGAGCAAGGACAATTGATCCCGGGTGTAATTTCCGAAGGATTCAAGCAGCAAACCCAGCTGTTGGCGGATCTTTATAAAGAGGGAGCTATTCATAAGGACTGGGCAGTATCGAAGACAGCAGATATCCGCAAAGATTTCTTCGCTGGCAAATACGGTATCTGGTATGAGCAGCCTTACGACATCTCGGAAACACGCTTCAAGACGATGAAAGAATCAATGCCTGGTGCGGAAATCGCCATTATCCCGCCCTTCAAGCAATCTGATGGCCAACAAGGCTTCATGGCACTCTCAGGCTTCTATACGATTACTGCCATCAATGCTAAAACAAAGGGTGACGAGGATAAAATTAATCGCATCCTGCAAATGCAAGACTACTTCCGCACCTTCATCCCTGTGAATCAACGCAATCCGCAAAATAAGGAATTTGATTGGCAAAATGGTGGAGATGGCAAAGGCTACAGTATGGTTAACGGAATTGCTGTTCAAAGCACAGAAATTCCTGATAGCCGCCCTAATAGTTATATGTACGCTCCATACTGGGCTCCGAATGATGAAGCAACAGAACCGGGCAATGTATTGGCCAATCCGTTCGCCAAAAGCTTCGGTACCAACGCAGTAGAGATGTTGAAGAATACGAAGTTTTATATTGATCCTGTCAATCGGATTCATTCTGAAGTTCTATCTGCAAAAGGCTCTGAGTTGAACCTGCTTGCTCAAGAATGGCAAACGAAGATGATCGTTGGTCAGGAGCCGATATCTAACTGGAATAAGATGGTTGATGAGTACATGAAAAAAGGCGGCAAAGAAATGATCGACGATGTAAACAAAATATTACAATCGACGGGCATTAAAGGTGAATGGAAGTAATTGCTTGAAATTGATGAAGGGGGAGCCTGCTCCTCCTTCTTTATTTCCATAACGGAGGGAGAATGACAAATGAACTTGAAATGTTCGGAATTTGAGAGAAGGGCGCATGCCGGAAGAGAATTGGGTTATATTGAGGATTATCCGGAGCGAATGGATTACCGCAGCAATCCTTTCCTCCAGTATTTGGATCAAAGAAGCGATGAACATCTTGTAGCGAGGAAGAGAGCGGTAAAAGCCGTTGTTTCATCCGATGAAGCGCTAGCATATCGAAATCGAGTGAAGGATGCTTTCAAACATTGTGTCGGTCCGCTTCCGGAATGCCCGGCCGGTGTGATGGAAGTGACAGGGACGCTCGATAAAGGGGACTACTTGATCGATATTGTTCGTATCGAGTGTTTGCCTGGAGTGTTTATTTCGGCGAATTTCTATTATCCCAAAGATATAAAGGCACCGGGACCTGCCGTCTTGTTCCCATGCGGACATGCGGCAGAAGGTAAAGCAAGCCCAATGTATGTTTCATTTGGCGTAGAGGCAGCTAAGAATGGGTTCTGTGTATTGATCTATGATCCAATTGGTCAAGGGGAACGCAAGGTTCGCAGCACTAGCGGAGAATGGCTGGATGCCGTGTCAGCGCATTGCCAGGTCGACCGCCAGTTGAGTGTTATCGGGGAGCACCTTGCTTCTTATATGATTGCGGAAAGCTGCCGTGCAGTTGATTATCTCATAAGCCGAGAAGAAGTGGATTCTGCTCGCATCGCAGTATCTGGGAATTCGGGCGGTGGGATGATGGCTGCTTATATGGGAGCTTATGATGATCGAATTAATGCTGTAGCTCCATCCTGCTATATTACAGAGCTACGTGCACTTTTACAGCGAATTCTAGCTCAAGATGCAGAGCAATGTACCCCTGGTTTCATGGCGGAAGGACTAGACCTTAGTGACTTGATAACGGCGGCTGCACCAAAACCATATATGGTCGGCGGCGCATTGTTCGATTTCTTTCCCATCGAAGGATTACGCAATTCAATGGTCGAAGCCAAGCGCCTTTATCGTCTTCTTGGTTCGGGAGATCAAATTCATACGTATATTGCTCCCAAAGGACATGGGATGTGGGTAGATACCCGTATGGAAGTGTTGCAATTCTTAGGCCGCGCTTTTAATGTACCCTTTACTGGCAATGATTCTGTCGATTATGAAGATTTACCGACCGAGAAGGAGTTAAGTGGAACGGGGATGCTGGGAGATATACAGCTCTATATTGCATCGCGAATGAATACAGTACATGGTTCCACAGCTAGAGATATTCCGGACGGAACAGAAGCTGTTGTGCGAGAGCGGTTGATTGAGGTATTGAAGATAAAATTAAAAAATAATGAGGACTTCCCAAAATTGATCGATAAGCGATTCTTGGACTGCCAGCACCAAGACTATGAAACGACTGCACTTGTTATTGAAACAGAGCCTGGTATGAAGATTGACTGCCGTCTGATTGATAAGAAGGATGCCGATTCTTCAACCTTATGCATTGTAGTAGGTTCGATTGATGACATTCACTCCTCCTCATATCTTGCAGATGCAACGTATTCCTCGTTATTATTCGTTCAGCCGAGAGGGATCGGAGGAGGCGCGATGCATCCGCGGAGCACGTTTGGGATATTTGACGCAGAGACCTCCTCCGTTTATTATGCAAGACTGCTAGGGGAATCCTTGCAAGGGATGAGAGTGTTGGATGTGGTAGCCGTAATCCAACTATTTCAGCTGCAAACCAAATATAAGTCGGTGCAGATCACGCTTGCCGGCAAGGAAGAGCATGCGTTGACAGCGTTGTATTCTGCTATCGTGGCACGTATTCACGATATTGATTTGGAAGGGGTGTTGGACACTTTCCGTAAGTTTCCACAGGAATCCAGTGACAGCTGGGGTCACGGAATATTTGCGACCGGATTAGGTTTCCATTTGGATGTAGATGATCTTCTTGCCCATTTCTTACCTGAGCGTTCCAAGATCCGCAGTGTACTAGATTTACATAAGAAGGAAATGAAAGTGAATGGGGTGCTTCAGAATGGTTAATTATCACACAACTATTCTTGAGGGGGTCCATGAGACAATTGGACATACACCTATGGTTAGATTAAGCCGATTAACCAAAGATCTGGATGGTGAAATATTTGCAAAGCTGGAATTCCTCAATCCAGGCTTCAGTAAGAAGGATCGCATCGCCCTTCAGATCGTAGAAGAAGGGGAACTTGACGGAACGCTTGCGCCTGGTCAGACTGTAATTGAGCTGACGAGCGGCAATACAGGTACTGGTCTAGCGATCGTATGCGCAGTGAAAGGTTATCCGTTCATCGCAGTAATGTCCAAAGGCAACTCCATGGAACGTGCAAGAATGATGCGGGCATTAGGGGCGGAGGTAGTATTGGTTGAGCAAGCACCGGGTTCGATTCCGGGGCAAGTGTCTGGAGACGATTTGGCGTTAGTTGAGCGGGAGACAGATCGTCTGGTTCTTGAACGAAATGCATTTCGCGCTAATCAATTCCATCATCTAGGGAACCTACATGCGCACTTCCATACCGCTGAGGAAATCTGGGAGCAGACGAGTGGCAACTTCGATGTGTTTCTTGATTTTGCAGGAAGCGGAGGGACCTTCGCCGGGTGTGCCAAACTATTGAAGGAATTGAATCCTTCCATTCGCTGTTACTTGGTCGAACCGGAGGGGGCCTCCATAATGGGCAGTGGACGTGTAACACAGCCTAATCATCGTTTGCAAGGGGGCGGATACAGTATGGAGCTGCCTCTGGTCGATAGAGAACGTATAACCGACTTTTTGACTGTTACCGATGAAGAGGCGATCATAGCTTGCCGCAGACTCGCCCGAGAAGAGGGGATATTCTCAGGATTTTCGTCCGGAGCGAATGTAGCTACCGCGCTTCGATTGCTGCAAGATCGAGAGAAGGGTGCCCGTATTGTATTGACGATTAATGATTCGGGACTGAAGTATCTTAGTACGGATCTTTATGAATAACGCTTGATTATGAATGGACAAGAAGCCTTCCCGCTTATGCAGCTCGTGGGAAGGCTTCTTGAGTTAAAGCAGTTCATTTTTACGGAACTCACTCGGTGTGAAACCTGTGAATTTTTTGAACATTCGATTGAAGGAGTTAATATTCTGATACCCAACGTATTGAGCTGCATCCTGAATCCGGATATTAGGCTGCAGCAGCAGTTTCTTGGCTTTGTTGATTCGTACCGAATTGACATAATCCACGAAGTAATTGCCTGTCTTCTCTTTGAAATAGGTAGATAGATAACTTCGTGAGATATTCAGCTTATCAGCGACAGCATCAAGCGTTATATCTTTATCATAATGCTCCTCCAAGTACTCGTAGACGAAATGGATAATATGATCCCGTTTGTCCTTGTTCTCCCGGACCATCTGTGCAGAGGTTTGAATCATGGAAGCAAGAAGAGTATCCAATTGCTCGAAGGTATGGCATTTCTGTAGTGCATTCAAAGTATCACGAATAAAGTTATGATCCATATTTCGCTGTTGCAGGTTCTTCATGGTTCTATGTGTAATTGATTCGGCGAACTTCAGGACACTGACGGCTCGTTCATTCCGCTTCTTCATCCGCCCAAGCACCCGTCTCACTAATTGCAGGACGACCGTATCATTGCCGCTGTACAAGTTCGCGTCCAATTCTTCTTCTTGCGCTTGTGACAAGCGAATTTCTTCATCCTGCTGTTCGCCCTCCGCGATGATCTGAGTTTCCTCATCGAACTTCCTGAGCTTAAGACGTTCCAGTCCAAGCTGATAAGCTTCGTTCCAATCCTCGGTACCGCCTGCAGCCGTTATGGTCAGGAAGCAATAATCTTTCTCGGCCTCAAGCACGTGATGGATCTGCTCCAAGGTGTTCCAGATATTCGGGTCGATCATGTCAGTGAAAACAATCGATAAGATCTGATCATTCTCCATCTGGAAGGTCAAGGAGTCCAAGTACGTCTCGCTCACAATGCGATTCACATATTCGCGAATAAAGGAGGTCGCTCGTTCCTCCTGAACCTCCAATCGATGAAGCATCGTTTTGTAGTTAACTTGGAAAAGAAGAAGAACAAAGGGACGATCGGACGGAATCCAGCTCGTGTTATCTCCATTCTGATGTCTTATTTTTTTGAGCACATTCGAATAGGCGTAATATCGCAGCAATGACTCTTTTTCTGACATGTCTTGATGGATATCCCGGCTAGTTTTCAAGATATCGCTTATCTTCGCATGAATGATGTTGAATTCTTTAATCCCGCTCTCCCAAGGCAGTGGCGTGTTCCATTTCTGGATCGCATCAATAATGCGCTTAACAGGTGTGTTCAATCGGACACTAAGCAGCAAGGAAGCAATGATACTTATCGCTATCGTTAGAATAAGCAGTAACAGGAATGAGAAGTTCCACTTCACTTGGCTTGAGATTGTAGTATCAGGAACCATGTTGATATAAGTGAAGCCGCTTGGGCCTTTCATATAGAAGTAATAGACACTATCTTGGAACACATATCCCGACTTCTCCTCGAATCTGGGTAAAGAGACTTGCTTGGACTGGGAAGAAGTATACATCTGCTGATTGCGTTCATTCAAAATATAGAAATTGTCAGTAATCGAGTGGTGCATCTCTTTATAGATCAGGTCAGCATTTGCCAAAGCGATTAAATAAAAATTCGGCAGCTGTTCGTTCTTGACGACAATCGGAATCAAAGTCCGCTCACCCGTTCGCCCTTTCGCATCCTGCTCAGCGAAGGAGGAGGCCGGAAGCACTCGGAATTTGTAAGGTTCGGTGTATTGGTCTTCCCAGAAGGAGGCGGTGTATTCATGACTGCTGTAATAGCGGTTGAACATAGTATGGACGTCAGCCCCGCGGCTCCTTTCGAGAGCAAATCCGTTGTCCTTGTACATGAGCATTAAATTTTCCAAATATAATAATCGGTTCGATAGGAACAGCTGAAGCTTCTGCATAGTTGAAACCGCATTCACATAGTCAATCGATGCCCCCTGCACCTTCTGTAATTCTGGTTCCAGTGAAAAAGTGAGAACCGAACCCTGAATCATAGCAATCAGGTTCTCGTAGTTATCTGTTGTATTTTGTAGATTTAGTGTGTTGTATTTAATGATCTCTTCTTTGATACTCCCCCTATAGAACACTACGGAAAATAAAATGAATGAAACCAATAGAGCAATGATGATCAGAAAACTGACTAATAGTCTTATGAATAGAGAAGATGTCTTTTCTTTTATACCGAATCTGGACAACATTCTCGGCGGGGACTTCTCTTCCGTCATTTTCTCACCTGCCCTAGGGAATTTACCGATAAGGCTACATTATATCATACAAACTATTCCTGAATAATCCCATTAAGTTATGATCAATGCAGACAATTTCTTTCTGAAATGATCCCAGTCGCTGCCTTTGGGTGACCATGTAATCGAGTGGGTGCGATCTGTTTCATGGAGCGCTCGAGGCACAGCAGCATTCACAAGTTGATCAACCTGTTCACGATTCCCTCTAGAGGAAGCTAACCACATATACTCATAATCTTGTATGCCTCTGCGTAAGTTCTTCATGCGAATTGAGCTGATCGGAGCCTGGATGCCTCGGTCTTGTTCCCTGTAGTAAGGATCATGGCCTGGATAAAAGAGAATGCCGTCACCGTTCCCCCAATGAACACCGGATTCTCCATAAAACTCATCTTCCGGATTGTTATTTACATACATGAATGTTACAGGATAACTGAACACATTCTGGTTCGTCCGTCCGCGAGGACCCTGATGATTATGACGCCAATGTGTCCCATGCCAGACAAAGTATAAGTCCAGCTTGTGTTTCCACTTCACCCAGCTATTCACTCTTAGATCTACCGCTTCTCCTTCAAGAATAACAGAGCCATGAGAAGGTCTGTATCCGTTGTAGAACCAGATAGGCTGCCCATTCTGATCTGCCGCTAACTTCTCTGCAGGTTGAAGATGAGAGGTGCACCATATGTCTATACAATGCTCAATTTCCTTTGCATAGGTGCGTGTTGTCATAATGGGCAGCTTGCATCCAGGGCCTGCCGAGCTTTTGATCGCGGTACTCTTCTCCTTGATCCAATCGAATTTGTCAGGACGGGGTTCATCAATCAAGTAGAGGAAGTAGCTGCCTTTCCAACCCGACTGCTCTTGGAGCTGTTGGAACCATGATACCCACTTATCGGCTTCAACTTGCATAGAAGAAGGGGACTCTCTCAGAACAGGAGATCCATACATTCCAATGGGAAATATTTGCTCGCCCACACCTTGTCCAGGCCCTTCATAACCGTTCTCCGGCAGGAAGAAGGAGCCGTTCAGATAAGGTTTGTAGCCGTCTAAGGCTTCTTGATCATAAGCTTGATTGTGGACATCAGCGCCGACAAGATCGAAGCGATGTCTATGAGCCATCTTGCGCAAAGCATCATTGGAATTGTCTAATGCAGGAAAGTAGAGGCTGATGTCACTTGCATATACCATCGTTTGGGTATGATTCTCATGGGGTAATGCAAAGTCGAATAAATCCAATTCCACTGGAATAACACGCTCTTCAACTCCTCCATCCCAGCGTACCGTAATAGCACCGGAATAGGTCCCTGAGCTAAGAGTGCTATCATCAGGGATATAAATGTCGATCCAGAAGCCTTGATTCCTGTTCGACAACACTTGAACGGGCTGCCCCCCGAATCCTTGTTTGGCATTATGCGGGATCAATGCATCAGGAATCCATCCAGATCGCTCCAGGGGAGGAGCACTTGCTGCATAGAACCATTGCGGCGGAGTGCTGAGCTCCGGCGGGACATATAAGTAGTGCTCCGTGAATACTTCGATCCGACGCCCTACATAATCATTCGGATCTCCAGGATGATCTTGTTGATTACGTATGTATGCGCCTTCATTATTAACATGCGTTAAAGCCGACATCTCGACAGTTAAATCCTGGATATCTTGACTGCCTGTTTGTACAATGAGTTGAAAGGCGACAATTTCGTTCCGCGCTCCGAAAAGCTTGACACAACAACCGTCCCACACACTATTCGAGTTGCGATTCGGGTTGGTTAGATCATCTCGTTGAACTTTCTCCCCGTCGTTTACTGCCCATATTTGAACGGAATCGTTAATCATGAATATCTCCTTTAATTCAATAGTCTCTTTCATTAAACCATTATTGCGTAAAAGCGGATATCATCATATTTTTAACTGTTTCACTCATTGTTAGATTTCCATAAATCCCGCTATAACCGTAAAAACCGATTCTTTTCGCGGACGCTGCCATTTAATATAGTAATGTATATTGGGGTCAATTGCTGTTTAGAGAGGAGAAATCATATGATACGTCAACTAAAAGAGGACGAAATCAACCAATTTATGGACATGACTCAGGTTGCTTTTGCAGTGACCTTTACGGAAGAGGACATACAATTACGCAGCAGCCGGGTAATCCCTGAGCAAGTCTGGGGTTACTATATGGATGATCAATTGTCAGCCAGAGTGGAGATTATCCCATTCGAAATTGCACTTCAGGGTGTGATATATAAGATGGGTGGGATCGCCAGTGTTGCCACTTACCCGGAGCTTCGCCGGAATGGGATGGTGGGCAAGCTGATGGATCACAGTCTGGCGGTCATGAAGCAGAATGGACAGACGGTATCCATGCTTAATCCTTTTGCCTTTGGGTTCTACCGCAAATATGGATGGGAGTGGTTCTGCGATCTGACTAGTTACTCCATAGATAAAGCCAATCTTCCAAGAATTTATGATACAGTGGGCAAAGTCCGGCGTGGAGGAGCTCAAGATTATGCTGCGGTTAGAGAGCTGTATGCCATATTCGCCAAACGATACAACGGTATGATCCTGAGGACAGAGGAATGGTGGCAGTCTTCAGTATTTAAGCGCAAGCTAGGTCAATTAGCTGTTTATAGGAATGACGCAGGGGAGCCGCGCGGGTATATTTTGTATCAGATTAGGAACAAACGGTTCCATATCCAAGAATGGATTGCACTGGACGCCGAGAGCCGCAAAGGATTATGGCAATATATCGTGAACCATGATTCTATCGTGGATGGGGTTGATTTCAGCGGCCCTATGAATGATGCATTTGCTTTATGGATTGCTGAGCCGGGTAAAGTTAAGAGAGAATTGTATCCCTGGTTCATGTTTCGTATCGTAGATATTAAGCCTTTCTTAGAGCAATATGCTTTTTTATATAGGCCACTAGGCACTTCACTGACTTTGAATATTAAGGATGAGCATGCACCTTGGAATGAAGGCATATGGAGGCTTCAATGGCTGGATGAAGGCAAGGCGGCAGTGGAAAAGTTAGATCTGGAGCTGACTTCACAGCTGAACATCTCCACAGTGTCATGTGAATGTGATATCCAGACCTTGTCAGCGCTAATGTGCGGCTTCAAACGTCCACAAGCTATGTACGACCTCGGTAGACTTCATGGGGATCTGGAAGCGGTCCATTTATTGGAACAGATTATTCCTAGCCGAGACACTTATTTACTGGATATGTTCTAACATTTACTATTCAACCTGCCATCCTTCTTGGTAAAATAGCTGTATTCGTAAAACAAATAGGGGGATGGGTATGTCAGACAACACGGTACGGATGGCTATTATCGGCATAAATGGATTTGGAGCTAATCATCTCAAGCAAGCACTAGCCTTGGAGGATGCGGGTTATGTGAAGTTGGAAGCGGTAACAGATCTTCGGATTAGCGAAGAGACTGCCGCGACATTGAGCAGTAGAGGTACTCGGATGTATGACGATTATAATGCGATGTTAGCGGCTGAGAAGCAAGCGCAGTTAGTGATCGTATGCACCCCGATTCATCTGCATGCATCGATGGGGGTTGCAGTGATGGAAGCCGGCTTCGACCTTCTTTTGGAGAAACCAACCGCCTCCGTTATCGAAGATGCAGATTGGCTAATCAAGACGATGGAGCGTACCGGCAAACGATGCACCGTCAACTTCAACACATTGTCCGTACGCAGCCGAGATGTTCTCACAGATTGGATCGTTGAAGGGAAGATCGGAGAGATAACAGCGGTAAAAGGAATCGGGCTGTGGAAACGCACAGACGGTTATTACAACCGGACACCTTGGGCAGGCAAGCTGACCATGAATGGTAACCTCGTTCTTGATGGGACGATTATGAATCCGTTCTCGCATCTGCTTAACATGTTAATGTGCACAGCTGCATTGCCGGGCATATCCAAGTCGAATGGTAACATCCCGATCCGAGTTCGAGGTGAGCTTTATAGCGCCAACGAGATCGAGGGTGAAGATACCTCCTGTATTTGCATTGAGATGAGCGACGGACCACCTGTGTTCTTCTATGCAACCTTATGCGCGAGTCAACCAATGGAGCGCCCAAAAATGGTTATCCAGGGGACGAAAGGTTCCATTGAGTGTGACTATACATATGGCATGACTCTGAAGTCAGGGAGTGAGGAGCTTCATTTCGAGGACAATGAGACATGGCCTTTCAAAGGCCATCTGATGGACTTCATTCGTGTCTTGAACGGGGAGCAGGAAGAGCTGCTAGGTTATTTGCCTACCACGCGGCCTTTCCTGATGGCTGCTAACGGGGCATTCGCATCGGCCGGACGAGTAGTCTCCGTTCCGGTTGACTATACAGTTAAAGAACATCTTGAGGATGGCCAAATCTCGACCTGCATACCGAATATTGCTGAAATTCTCACTGCAGCGTTTAACAGCGGTAAGCTGTTATCGGAGAGCGGCATCCCGTGGGCTCAACCAACGAAAGAGGTTGAAATGAACGGATTCGACTCCTTCGAAGCAACTGCTGTACAATGGGGACTACTTACCAACAAAAAGGGTTAGAAAAACATGTCATAAAGTTGACATGTTGAACAGGCAGACCTCCATAAGTATAACTATCCCGGCGTGCAAACGTTTCAATGCGAGGTAGGTGGAGGAGCTTGGATCAGCGCCCTTGGTTGCTTAGTTATCCCAAGGAAGTGAAACATCAGCAAGAGATACCGATTATCCCCATTACACATTATTTGAAAGAAGCGGCGGACCGATATCCTTATCATTCAGCAATCTCATTCTTTGGCGGAACGATTCGTTATAAGGAGCTGCTGGAATTAGCGTCTCGGTTCGCGCATTCCCTTCAACGGCTTGGTGTTAGGAAAGGGGATCGGGTAGCACTCATGCTGCCGAATATTCCCCAGTATGTAATCTGCTACTATGGCGCGCAATTTCTGGGCGCAGTAGTCGTACAGACGAATCCCTTGTATGTAGAGCGTGAATTAATTAATCACCTTAACGATTCACAAGCAGACACGATTGTTTGTTTGGACCTGCTGTATCCGCGCATTCGTTCCATTCGTGAGAAAGTGAATCTGAAACGAATTGTGGTCACTGGAATTCCGGATTATTTGCCCTATCCTAAGAAATGGTTGTACCCCATTGCCCAGAAACGCAAGGGGATTAATCCCGTTCAGATTGATGAACACAAAGAACAAATCTTTGTGCTCAAGAAATTGTTAAGTAAAGCTCCATCAGACCCCTTGGAAGAACTGGGGGTGAACCCAGTTGAGGATGTAGCTGTTCTTCAATATACCGGTGGAACCACAGGAACAGCTAAAGGCGTTATGTTGACCCATCACAATTTGGTGGCTAACATTGAGCAGTGCCGATCCTGGATGTACCGCGCGACCCCCGGTCAAGAAACGATGCTTGCGGTTGTTCCTTTGTTCCATGTATACGGGATGACGGTCTGTATGAATTTCTGTATGGCGTTAGGCGGCAAGATGGTCCTTATTCCTCGATTCGACATTCTGACTTTACTCAAAACTATTCATTCCGAGAAACCTACCTTATTCCCAGGCGCTCCCACAATGTATATTGCACTCAACAACCACCCTCTGACTTCTACCAAATACAGTTTATCTTCCATTCGTTGTTGTATAAGCGGCTCTGCTCCCTTGCCCTCAGAAGTTCAGAATAAATTCGAAGCCCTATCAGGAGGCCGACTAGTTGAAGGATATGGATTGTCGGAATGTTCTCCAGTAGCACATGTTAACCCTATTTGGGAGAAAGGAAAATCAGGCAGTATAGGGCTTCCGTGGCCTAACACGGACTGCCGAATTATAGACACCGACACGGGAGACGAGATGCCTGTTGGAGAAGTGGGAGAGCTTGAGATCAGCGGTCCACAAGTGATGAAAGGGTACTGGAACCGACCCGAAGAGACAGCGAAAGTCTTGAACAACGGATGGTTGCGTACTGGGGACATGGGGTATATGGATGCTGACGGATACTTCTATATCGTGGATCGGAAGAAAGATATGATAATTGCAGGAGGCTATAAAATATTCCCCCGTGAGGTAGAGGATGTTCTGTTCGAGCATCCCTCTGTGTTAGAGGCTTCCGTGATCGGGATACCGGATGATTACCGCGGGGAATCCGTAAAGGCCTATATTATCCTTAAAGATGGGCAAAGCGTGTCGGAGCAGGAATTGGATCAGTATTGCCGCAGTAAGCTAGCCTCTTACAAGGTTCCGCGGGTGTACGAGTTCAGAACGGAGCTTCCAAAAAGTATGATCGGGAAAGTCATACGTCGTGTTCTGAAGGAGGAGCATATTAGCAACAACAACAAGTGAAGCAAGTATCTGTTGGCGTAGTCACCCGCCTTTTCTTCGATAAAAGGTAGGGGCTACGCCTTCTATTCGCCGAAAAGCACGGCTGAACGCATGAATGCTGTCAAATCCAAGCTCTTCTGCAATTTGTGTAATGGGAGCGGAGGTGAATTGGATCAGCTCCTTTGCTTTTTCAATACGAAGTAGCAAATGATATTTCACTGGGGTGACACCGAATGCTGTTCGAAAAAACCGGGTCAGCGACGAAGCACTCATCCGGCTGCTGAGCGCCATTTCATCTAGTGACACTGTTCTGTTCAAGTGTCTAGTTAAATATAGCTTAAGCAGTATGAATGTTTCCCAATTCGTTACCCAATCGGGATTTTGCTGTCGGTACCATTCTCTGAGCAAGAGAGTCCACAAGGAGAGAAAGGTGCTCTTGACTTTGATTTCATAGAAGGGGAGCTTATGTTGCATCTCATGAATGAGCTCGAATAATATCGTCTCCATAGGGAGCGGATTGCGGAAGCGGAAATGATTAGGCAACTTGAATGGCGGCTCCGAGCACAGATCGGGACGAAACCAACCTTGTTCAGCATCCGTTATATCTTTCATTGGATTGAAGGATATTTTCACTTCATGACTGTTCTCTTGCTCAATCAGATCAAAGTGAACATGCGGCTGACGTAGAGGGACAGCGCCAAAGGACCGAATGGAATGAGATTGCCCAGGCTTGAATAGAAAAAAGTCACCCGCAATTCCGTGATACCGCTGCGATTCCGTTTTAACGATGATTTCTCCGCATTTTACATACAACAGCTCGTAATCGAAAATGACCCGCTCCTGGAGCTCCCAGTTCGGCTCCGCTTGATGGTCTATGGCCCTGCGTATAAAAGGAGAGAGTTGTGAAATATTCATCCAGCATCCCTTTTCAAAATGAAGTTACTATCATTGTAAATGGAAATTTCGGTTAAATATACATCTGTTATTGCTAAATCCATGGATAAGACTCCTTGTTACAATACTAGCATAATTGATGGTGAAGGAGAGAATCGTATGCATAGTATGCTAGGCGGGATTTATAAGTTGAAGAATGGGATCCGGACGAAACGAATATCCAGTTACTGTAAACAAGGCAGCAATAATGACCGCATCAAGATCGATGCAGGTGAAACTGCAGACATTGGAGTCATTAGCGGGGCAGGGATTATTAAACATATTTGGTTCACTTTCGATTCTTCAGATTCATTCATTCGTCGAAATGCCGTAATTCGTATGTACTGGGACGGTGAAGATGAGCCTAGTGTGGAAAGTCCTCTTGGTGATTTTTTCGGACAAGGGTGGGGGGAAGCCTATAACTTTGCTGCACTGCCGCTAGCCTCTGCTCCCAAGGAAGGAAGGTCGCTGAATTGTTACTTTCCTATGCCGTTCGGGGATGGGGCCAGAATCACGATTGAGAATCAATCTGTGGAATCAATAGGATCCTTTTATTTCTATATCGATTACGAGGAACATGACTCCATCGCGGCCGATGCGGGAAGATTCCATGCTTGGTGGAATCGGGAGCTCACGGATGTTCATCCGGAAGAAGGTGAGACGGAGTGGGGGTTAGTAGCCGCGTCAGGTAATAACCGCTCTACCAGCAACAATTATCTAATAGCAGACATAGTTGGCAAAGGTCAATTCGTCGGACTCAACTATTACGTTGATAGCCCAGGACCGATGTGGTACGGGGAAGGCGACGACATGTGGTTGATCGATGGGGAATCGTGGCCAGGTTCGCTTCATGGAACCGGAACCGAAGATCTGTTCAATAGCTCATGGAGTCCAAATGAAATTTACCAGCATCCATACTTTGGTTATGCTCGAATTCCAGACAAGCTGGGATTTATGGGCAGAACTCACTGTTATCGCTATTTCTTAGAGGATCCAATCTACTTCAACACCTCTCTCCAAACTAGTATTGAGCACGGACACAACAATAATTTGACACTGGATCTGTCAACGGTTGCCTACTGGTACCAGTCGGAGCCGCACAAGCCATTCCCTAAGCTTCCGGCGGCTGATGAGAGAAAGAACATGCCCGAGATCGGCATGAATGATGTGCATATATGGCGTCACGAATACCGAAAGTCGCTTGGTGGCTCAAGCAAAATTTGGGGGCATGAGTGGAGACAGAAGTAAGATGAACGGGCAAATCGATCAGGGACGTGAGGAAAAAAGCGGAGCGAAATCCGCTTTTTTTCGATTTAATAAAAAATGTAAGATTAATGTATCTGAGCGTATCGAAAGGATGATAAGATAGGAAATGTAAGCCATTTAACACCGCGATAACAAAGGCGAAGTACAATGGAAGCAATGCTTGTTATGGAAGTATATTTGACCACGAACATTAGGAGGATTGCCTATGAATGACCGTAAGAAGATCCGAGCTTGGCTCATGTATGACTGGGCGAACTCCGCTTTCGCTACCACCATGATGGCGGCTGTACTACCGATATTTTATAGTGATGTAGCGGCCTCGACCTTGAATGATCCTCAGCTTGCAACCTCCTATTGGGGGTTTACCCAGACGATCGCGATGTTAATTGTTGCTTTATTAGCGCCGATTCTGGGTGCTATTGCAGATGAGTCTGGCTCCAAAATGATATTTTTGCGAATCTCAACTTATACGGGAGTGTTGGCTTCAGCCGCATTCGTGTTGGTCGGCAACGGGGATTATATACTGGCCTCTATATTCTTCATACTCGGATCGATTGGGTTCTCTGGTGGAAACGCTTTCTATGATTCCCTGTTGCCCGATCTGGTTGAGTCTAAGCGTAGAGACCATATTTCCTCAAAGGGGTACATGTTCGGTTACATTGGCGGCGGAGTACTTCTGGTGTTGAATCTGGTCATGATCGAGAAACATCAGATGTTTGGTATCGAAAAGATAACCGGGACTTATTTATCGTTTGTATCTGTAGCGATATGGTGGTTCATTTTCTCACTGCCGATCTTCCGCAATATTAAGAATCAAGGAAGCTTGAAAGGAAACAGCATAGGCTACTATACTACGATAGGCTTTCGGCGAGTGGCTAACACGTTCAAGAAGATTCTTATGTATCCAGAGCTTGTAAAGTTCCTGATTGCTTTCTGGCTGTTCAATGACGGGATAAGCACGATCATCACAATGGCAACGGTATATGGCAAAGAAATCGGAATAGATACCGCAGCGCTCATAACAGCATTAGTCATAACTCAGTTCGTTGGAATTCCGTGTACATTCCTCTTCGGCAAAATTGCCGATCGATTAGGTTCCAAAGCGTCCTTATACATCTCGCTTAGTATTTATGTGGTTATTGTTGCACTTGGTTATTTCATGACAACGGCCGCTCATTTCTACGCTTTGGCGATCATGGTAGGTTTAGTGCAAGGGGGGAGTCAATCGATTGCGCGATCGATATTCAGCAGATTGATTCCAGCTGGAAGGTCAGCGGAGTTCTTCGGGTTCTTGACAGTATCCAGTAAATTTTCTTCCATCTTGGGCCCGTTTGTATTCTCAGTAGTTGGACTCGCAATGGGATCCAGCCGATTCGGGATCTTATCCTTGATCTTATTCTTCCTCGGAGGAATCTATATGCTGACAAGAGTCAACTTGAACAAAGGGGAAACAGAGGCGAAGCAACTGCAGATCTAACGCCGCCTACTCCTATCATAGATTACAAATAACAACAGCCGCCCGGGAGGACGGCTGCTTTTTATATCTGATTAATCGTAAACCGACCGAACATAGTGAATTTCTAGCCCGCTGTCGCAGGGCTTCCCTGTTTCATAAGAGATATTGCCTATCGCAAGCACGAGTTCTTTCCGCGCTTGATCACGCGCAACCTCATCGATAGCGGTAATATAGCCCACAGCGGCTTGCATTGCGGGTCGACCATCTTCCAACGCCAGGTCCCACATATCCCAAATGCTCTCCGTATAGGTTTCTTCCGGGACTGCCGGATGATGCCATACATTGCGATCCTCGTTCAGAATATCGAAGTTTGGCACGTTTCTTTCAGAGACTAGCTTGCGAATATAACCCCCTGTCAACAGCCGCTTCCATCCAAATGGGTCGTGGAACAGCTTCTGAGCACGGAGCATATCTCGGTAAGCATCCTGCCAATCTTGCTCCGTTATGCCTGCCGTCAGCTCCGGGTAATAGGTACCCGTTACTTGGACAAGCAGCTTCGCTACCGAATCTGGTAGCTTTTGACCAGCATCGAGTTGTTTCCATACTGGAGTTTTCCAAGTTTCCAGCCCGAGCTTGCGTCTTACTACAACGGTATCCAACCCAATCTCGAAACGTTGATGATCCCATTTCCGGAAGCCGGATTTGAAGAACACATAAGGGTGCATGTTGCGATCGAGAATATGATGCGTAAGAAACCCAAGCACATACAGAACAGCTGGATCCGTCAGAGGCTTCCCGCTTACTAGGCGAATGAAATCGAGCAGTACCGGACCGCACTGTCTACTGTGCATGGCACTCCCAATTGCAGGCATGCCTCGGCTGGATTGCCAAGGAAGGAAGTGATGATAGAACAACAAATCCGGTCCTTGACATCCCATACGGAACAAATTCCTAAGAATTGTGTTATCCGCAATTTTCTTCGAACTTGGTATTACCGTGTCCAGCAATTGTTCGCCAAATAGATAATGAGTCCATATATTAGGCATTTGTATCGGAGAGTGGTACGAGCTTTAATGCATTTCCGGAATAGATCTTGGACAATACATCTTCAGGCAGGCTGAGACTATTCAGTACTTCTTGATGAACATTATCAAAATAATCACGAGCATACAGAATACGGTCCTGGAATTCCAGGATGAAATCCTTGGCATGCTCAGGATCCCGCTTGAACGCGTTAGCCCCTGAACCTGCGGAAATATCGCAATATAAATTCGGGTATTTGCGAAGCATCTCGGTAACTTTACCACCTGGCTCAACTTTTCCAGTAGGGTAGGCGACTTTATCGAATTGATCATCACCGGAAATATGTGCCCAGAAGCCTGGGGCATGGCCTAAAAAGATGGTCTCGGGACATGCGGCAACGGCACGTTCGAATGCGCCTATTCCACCGCCGTACCACCAATTCGGTCTAGGATAGCGGCTTGGATTCTCGAATTCATAATCAATATGGACAATAACCGGAAGTCCTTTCTCTCCGCAGAATCGGAATAGTCGAATAGCATCCGGATTGTCATACATCATACGCAGCTTGATTTCACCATAAATCCTGACACCATAAAGATCAATGGCGTGCGATAATTTATCGATGGCGTCAGGACGTCTAGGGTCCGGAGCATAACCAAGGATGAACTTATCCGGATATTTCAAGGCATAAGCAACGCAACGCTCGAAAGAAATGGGTCCGTTTGGACCGTGGTCTGGGACACTTTTGTTATACACCGGGTTGTACTCATCTTTAGGGCATTCCCAGCTAATTAACCATGTTTTGTCAATATTGTACTTGGCCATGTTCTCAAGAAAGCGCTCTGCGTTATAACCATACCAATCCGGGTGGTTGTGCGCGTCGATAATCAAAGTGATCCTCTCCCATCATTCATCTATATCGATCTAATTGTACAAGTTGAATACAGGTTAGGGCAACAACTTCTTTTTGAAAAAACAATAGAAATTCCGCAAGACTAATGGCACAATAGTACCGTTAGACTATTAATAGATCGATAGAAGAAAGGGTTGTATCCTAACATGGCCTTATTACATTGTCACTTTCATTCCGCTGCGCTTGGTGTAATGGCATCTATGAATGTGATTCTCCCCGATCCAATAGCGGGTCAAGCTCCGAATCGGGCAATCCCGACCTTAACGCTTTTGCATGGCCTATCTGACGATCATTCCGCATGGGTTAGAAGAACATCCATTGAACGTTACGTTTCAGGGATGAACATGGCTGTTATTATGCCTGCAGTTAATCGCAGCTTTTATTCCAATATGAAATATGGCGGGGATTATTGGACGTTCATAAGTGAAGAATTGCCGGCAGCAGCACGATCCTACTTTCATCTGTCTGATCGACGTGAAGATAACTTCGTGGCCGGTCTTTCTATGGGCGGCTATGGAGCCTTCAAGCTGGTGCTTCGCCATCCGGATCGGTATGCGGCAGCAGCCAGCTTGTCTGGGGCGCTGAATCTAGTTGCGAGACAGAGTCATTTTGAGAAGGATTTCAATAATATTTTTGGGGAAAATGCGGATTTGAATGACAGTGAACATGATCTGTTCCACTTGGCAAATGAGTTAGCTGCTTCCAATAGACCCCAACCGTTGTTCTATCAAGCATGCGGTACAGAGGATTACTTATATGAGGACAATCAACATTTTCTTGGACATGCACGTAAGCTTGGGTTGGACTTGGTGTATGAAGAAGAGAGCGGGACTCATAATTGGAGCTATTGGGATCACAAAATTCAGCGTGTTCTACAGTGGCTGCCGATTGCCCAAAAATAAGTGGGTATAAATGTAATCTACAATGAAAAACTAGGAATGCATAGTAGAAACCTGCTCTGTTAGGATCTAACGAGGCAGGTTTCTTCATTTGCTAGCTACTGTATCCCGTCTTCATCTGCTTCGTCTAGATCGTCTTTTTGATTGGAGTAAGACGCTTCACCTAAAGATTGTTGCATTTCAGCTGAGAACTCGCTTCTGAACTGGTTAATAGGGGAAAGCTGCTCACTCGTTATTCCATCGTTATCAGGTTTGTTATATTTACCGTTCATTCTTATTCACCTCCTTGATTCTTATATCGTTTACCAATAACTTGATGAAACATACACTGCTCTTGTCCGTATATCTGTTATGAACTGTTCAATTCTTAGGAAAGAGTGAAATATGCAATGGCCATCCAGATTATCACCGACAGCAGCTGCGATCTCAGAAAGGATCTTTTACAAGAATGGAACATCAAGGTCGTGCCACTTGCCGTTCATTTTGATGAAGTGCCTATGAGTCCAGACACCACACCACAACAATTTTATGAGCGAATGCGCTCCAATCGATCCTTACCCAAAACAGCTAGTCCATCACCGCATGATTTCTATCGAGCTGTTATGGAGTCGGATCCAGGATCAGATATTTTAATCATCACCCTTTCCACACCATTAAGCAGCACATATAATCATGCAGTAGCGGGCCGTCAGATGCTGATCGAAGAGGGCTTTTCCAGAAATATAGCTGTGATTGACTCCAAGACAGCCTCGATGGGGTTAGGCTTGATTGTTTATAAAGCAGCACTTGCGGCTCGGAACGGAATGGACTTTGAGATGCTTGAAGCTTCAGTTCGAACATGGGCGCAAGAGACGCAAACTTACTTCTTCCTGGATACGCTTGAGAATGTGATCAAGGGGGGACGGCTCGATCGGGTTAGAGGAGCGGTAGCTTCATTGCTCAATATCAAGTTATTGATGAAGGCTAATGAAGAGGGAGGCCTTGAGATTCTTGAGAAGGTGAGGGGCTCCAAAGCTGCAATCCAGCGCATTTTCGAAAAAGTGGTAGAAGAAGCCAAGGATAGCAAAGGGCGAATTCTGGCAATTGCACATAGTAATTGTGAGCAAAAAGCATCTGAACTGGTCGAACGCATACGTCAAGCCGCTTCCTTCGACGATTACATAATGTCGGATATGGGGCCGGTTATCGGCACTTATGCAGGTGAAGGCGGAATTATGGTCGCATTCTGAACATGAAGGAGATTATGTCTATGTCAACCCCTCTACAGCCTGAGCTGAATCGTGAATATATGCTTCATTTATTGGAACGTCTCCTACAAACACCTAGTCCGAGCGGATATTGTATGGACATAATGAACCTAGTTGAAGCGGAGGCGCTTCAGCTAGGTCTTCAAATCGAACGCACACCAAAGGGGAATGGTATTATTACCTTAATCGGCAATCAGCCTGCGCATTATTCCGGCTCCATTGGGATATCTGCACATGTGGATACGCTTGGGGCGATGGTTCGTTCAATCAAGTCGAACGGTATGATTCGATTCACCCCCATCGGGGGTTATGCGATGCATACCGTGGAAGGGGAATACTGTCTGATCCACACTCGCCAAGGTGGTAAGTTCGAAGGAACCGTATTATCGACCAAACCTTCTGTTCATGTGTATCCAGACGCCCGAGATTGGAAGCGGGAAGAAGCGAATATGGAGATCCGCATTGATGAGTCTGTAACATCCAAAGCGGACGTTGAGAAGTTAGGGATCAGCGTGGGTGATTTCATATCTTGGGACCCGCGTACACGCCTTCTTCCGAATGGATGGATCAAATCACGGCATCTCGATGATAAGGCAAGCGTAGCTGCGCTATTCGGATTGTTGGAGTGGATGAAACGAGAGGGGAAAAGTCCTCAGCGTACGGTGAAGCTTATATTCTCAACCTACGAAGAGGTAGGTCACGGCTCGTCCTATATTCCCCCTGATATCACGGAGATGATTGCGGTTGATATGGGAGCGCTGGGCGATGATTTATCCGCGACGGAGAAGGATGTATCAATCTGCGCCAAGGATTCCTCCGGACCGTATGATTATACGATGACAAGCAGACTCATCGAGTTAGCTAAACGGGAGAGCATCCCATTTGCGATTGATATTTACCCGCAATATAGCTCAGATGCTACAGCTGCCTTAAGGGGAGGGAGCAACATTTGTGCTGCATTAATTGGCCCGGGTGTACATGCCTCTCACGGGATGGAACGGACCCACGCCGACGCAGTTGTGAACACAGCAGCACTGCTCGCTGCTTATATTATGGAACAATGAACACTTATAAGAGCGAGTGTTAAATTTTCGAGGTGGGAGGAAGTGTTCCACCTCGTTTGTGTTTGTAATGTATTAAGTCGAAGGATGGGAAATCTGTTATCTGCAAAACAGGCTTCGCACATTTGCTCTAGAGCGGAAAATCCGCGCTACAGCACTCAAAACGCTGCTTGGTGTTGCTCTAAAGCGGAAAATCCGCGCTACAGCACACAAAACGCTGCTTGGCGTTGCTCTAAAGCGGAAAATCCGCTCTAATTTCAAGCGTTCGATTTCAAATATTACTTAACGAGTTTTCGAATCTCGTCCAATAGTAAATCAACCGTTTCTGGCAATGTCTCTGGGGAAAATCCTTTGTCCAATTATTTTTGGTTCCGTCTACTAAACTGCATCGATTACCTACGCCTGAATTTACCTTTTAGTCTATTTTCGTACCCATTTGTCCTATTCACGGATCAAATTTCATCTCGTATATATATTGGATCCATAGTATAATGAAATTGTATTATGAAACATGGTTTCATCTTGTGAAACTTATTGGTGATAATACAACTCTTATTAAGGAGAGTGGATCACAATGGAAAGTAAAGAAAGGTTCACGAACAGAGTCGATACATATGTGAAGTACCGGCCCAGCTACCCAGTTGAGGCGATTAATTATTTGTACGAAACGATCGGGTTTGATGCTAACTCAGAAATTGCTGACATTGGTGCGGGTACTGGTATTTTCTCAAGATTGTTACTGGAGAGAGGAAGTCAGGTCATTGCAGTTGAACCGAATCAAGCTATGCGCGAGGCAGCGCAGAAAGCGCTAGGAGACCTGCATAATTTCCGCATCGTAACAGGATCCGCTGAGTCGACTGGATTGTCTGATCATTCTGTTGATTTTATCGTCTGTGCGCAAGCCTTTCATTGGTTCCAGCGTGATGAAGCACAGGCAGAATTTCGAAGAATACTGAAACAGCAAGGGAAATGCGCGTTAATATGGAATTCGCGGTTAACGGAAGGCAGCCCATTCCTAGTTGGATATGAACAATTGTTGCATACATATGGAATCGATTATACAGCGGTGAATCACCGGAATATTTCCGAAGAGTCGCTTGTTCCATTCTTCAAAGACGGCGGACTGCGTGCAGCGAGATTCACGAACCGGCAGGAGTTTGATTTTGAAGGTTTAAGCGGACGGATGTTATCCTCCTCCTATTGCCCAATGCCAGGACATCCGAACTACGAGCCCATGATGACTGCACTGAGGGAACTTTTTGACCGCAATGAGAAGGATGGGACGATCTACATCGACTATGAAACAGAAGTGTTCTGGGGAGAAGTTTAGTTGGCTATAAGTGGAATGGTAATTGAATAATCCGAAAATGTCGGGACAGTTACTCCAAAGGGTGCTGTCCCTTATTGTATAATTCCAAGGAAGACGATTCTTCAAATAAATTGGACACAAAGTGTGACAGGATGCAGGGATATTATGGGATTTATTGAACTTATAGAAAGGGTGCTAAATGGTTGATATATACTCGAATTTCCTCAACAAGAGAAAGTAAAAACCCACCCGAAGATTGGAAGCCGAAGGTGGGTTTTTGATTCCTGAATGACTTTGAAGGGAATTTACCATCCAAGCCAATTGTATGGACCGAGTGTTAGCGCACTTGGTCTTTATTGATAATATGATAACATACTATGATAGTTGCTTCAAATGATTAAATCGATAACCATTTATAGCCAGGAGAACAATAAATGAAAAGAATAATGATAATTGGGTCTGGGGGTTCTGGGAAATCAACTTTCTCAAGTAAACTCTCTGAGGGCATAGGATTGCCTCTGTACCATTTGGATGCGTATTATTGGAAGCCTGGATGGACTGCAACTCCTAATCACGAATGGGATGAATTTCAAAGAGTGCTCATTCAAAAGGATGAATGGATTATTGATGGAAATTATAGTAGAACATTAGATATTAGAATCTCGAGAGCGGATACCATTATTTTCTTTGATTTACCTCCTTGGATTACTACTTTTAGAGTCATCAAACGAAGAATTAAATACCATGGAAGAACAAGGCCTGATTTGAACGAAGGATGTCCCGAGCAATTAGATTGGGAATTCATTAAATGGGTATGGAATTTCAGAAAACATAAAAGACCAGGAATATTAGCAAAACTAGAAAAGTATGAAAAAGAAAAGAACATAATCATCCTTAAAACACCAAGGGAAGTAACAAAACTATTAGATAAATTAGTAAAATCAAGAAGTCAATAACTCATAATAACTATAAAACTAAAAGGATGGATATCTAATGGAAACTAATGAGAAAAATAAAGTACAACTTAGGAATTTTTCTTCAATCTTGTTTGTGTCAGACCGGAAGAAATCTATAGATTACTATAAAGACCTAGGGTTTTGGTGTGATTTTGGAATGGGGTTTGTTGAACGTCAAGGTTTAACGATGATTTTACATGAAACAAATAATAAAGATAAAATCACACCCAATTATCCAGCCCATGGGGAAAGTGCCCTTGATATTTTTGTAATGGTTAGTGGAGTCGAAGAACTGTATCAGGAATTCATTATTAAAAATGCAAAAATACATTATGAACTAAGAACAAACAGTTATAACATGAGAGAATTCGCCATTATGGATCTCGATGGATATACCATTGGGTTTGGAGAATCCCTTTTATAATCTGCTTCAGGAGAATTGATTTCTCGATCAGAATAAAGGGAGAGACACAAATCCGACTAAGAAAATGTCATAAAAAAGCTCTCTACCTGATAAAAAGATAGAGAGCTGGGCGCAATTAAAATCTAGCAACAAATACTTCAAGATCCGCAGGGACGCTTTTTGTAGTTAACAAGTCTCCATCTGCATTCCTTATCCTTAATACATAAGATACTGTTGTTAACGTATTAATAGTAGGGAATCGGGCTACTCCGAAATCGTCGAAATTTGCTGTTGTAGTAACGCCGCCTCTTGTTAGGTTGGCAGTCCACCCAGTTGTGTCGCGAGGTATGTTGTTTAAATTCGTCGCGATTACATGAAATCTTTCAAGTGTCTGTCTGATTCTTATTCTCTTTCTCTTTTTTAAGGCAGATGCCCTCAACTTTCTAAGCAGTAGGGCTCTTTTAATCATGAGAGCTTTCTTATTTGTAATTCTCAATTGCTTTCACCACTTTCTTATAGGATACATTAGTAGATGTATTATGCGCGTTGCCTGAAACCAACTACTACCTATTCTCTTAGAAAATGAGGTAAATATCCTAGATTTATAGATTCGTACCCACTTAGTCAGCGGCGCATACCACGTAATGGAGAGTGATCTGTAAGCAGAATACTTAAGTCCCTGTCCTGTCACAAGGTGGGGGCTATTTTTACGATGACTTGAACTCGATACGGTAGTTTTCTTGATTCGAGTTCTCTTCCCTTTCGTGATTCCCCGTTTTCTCCGCACGAAGAAAGATCCATACTCCCATCAATAAGAGAACAGCTGCACCGATCTGCACAGGACTCACTTTCTCACTTAGCAATAATGCAGCCAATAGGCTTGCACCAACAGGTTCCCCTAAAACAGACATCGAAATGGTAGAAGCCTTCATATACCGAAGCAGCCAATTAAATAACATATGTCCGAACACGGTTGGAACTATCGCGAGCAATAGGAAGAGCTGCCAATCACTTTTAGAATACCCAATGAACGAATAACCAAGGATCAAATTATAGATAGCTAAAACGATAGCAGCAGAGGCAAATACGGAGAAGCTATATACAAATGAAGAGATGCGTGATCGCAAACGCTGCCCTAGCAGCATATGTACAGCAACCGCAAGTGCACTAAGAATCGATAAGGCATCTCCTTGCAGAGCTTCGGAAGATAGTGAGAAATCCCCCCAGCTGATTAATAGTGTTCCAAGCATGGCCAGTGAAATTCCAATAAAACCGCCACGGCTTAATTTTTCATTATAGATGAGGAAGGCTCCAACCAGAACAAAGATTGGCTCTAACGTTAATAGTACAGTTGAACTAGCGACAGTCGTATATAGCAAGGAACCCATCCACATCAGGAAATGAAGGCCAAGAAAGAAGCCGGAAGCTGCTAACAGCCACCAATCCTTTAACTTGATTCGGCGGATTTCCGGCAAGTAGCGGAAGAGAAACGGGAGCATAAGTAAGTTTGTCAGCAATAGGCGATACATGGCTGAGATCGCGACCGGAGCATCGACCCATTTCACAAAAATAGCAGAGAACGAAATCGAAATCATTCCGATTATCAGAAGACCGACGGTTAGGGTTCGGGGAAGTGTAGTTGTATGATGCTGAATTAACATTGCTAGAGAACCTCAACTTTTCCTTTTCTAGGTGCGTGTTCTAATGTCTGCTAAGAGCAAACCTATTTCATTATACGGATCAATGGATGGAATGAATAGTTGAAAAAAATACCGCAATCCCGATTAAGCAATCAGTTTGCGGTAGCGTATGGATAGTTTAGGTGTTTATTGGAGCTTATTGAGCGGTTGCTTGCTGGAATTCTTCCCGTATTCTCGTAATGGTTGCTGGATTGGATGCAGCTTCTAACGCAGTTGTTGCTAATGTCTTGGCGCCCAGAATCATTCCTTGCATGGCTCGGTTTTCCATGGCCAAGTCACGGAACTGCTTAGTATGCAGCAAATGCCTTTCATCGATAATCTGCACATAAGGGTGGATGGCTGGGCATCGACGGGAAACGTTCCCCAGATCAAGTGACCCATTATCAACACCAGTATGAATATCCTCAGGTGCGACTCCAAGCTCCATCAAGTTGTTAGTAAAAATAGCAGAAAGGGTCTCATTCGTAATTAATTCATCATAAGAATATTCATAATTCGAGGTTTGCAGCGTACAGCCTGTAGCTAACGCAGCACCTTCCGCGCATCGCAACACTTTCTGCACAACCTCATTGGTGTGAGATCGATTGGCAGAACGGATATAGAAGTCAGCGGAAGTGTAGTCCGGAATAATATTTGGGGCCTTGCCGCCTTCTTTAATTACCCCATGTATCCGTACATGCTTGGCAAGCTGCTGTCTCAATGCATTAATACTGTTGAAGAGCTGCAGCATTGCATCCAGGGCATTGACGCCTTCATGCGGACTTGCAGCGGCATGAGCGGGCTTGCCAAAATATTCAAATCGAATGGCGTCCATCGCCAAAGAATTACCTGACTTTTCGTGACGGTAGTAGGGATGGGCCATTAGAGCAAAATCCACGTCGTCGAATAATCCGGCATTCGCCATTGGGACTTTGGCGCCTTTGGTTTCTTCTGCTGGGGTGCCGTATACACGGATCTCACCGCCAAGCTCATCAATGACAGCTTTTAATCCAACGGCTGCAAGCATGCTCATGGTGCAGATCAGATGATGCCCGCAAGCGTGACCGAGTTCTGGAAGCGCATCATATTCCAAAGAAAAGCAATAGTTGGACCTGGTTTGACAGAGGTGTAGGTACCAATAAAGGAAGTTGGGATATCCAGGATGCCTGTTTGAACATTAAACCCCTGTATACGAAGCTCATCTGTCAGTCTCGCGAATGCTAGAAATTCTTCATGACCTAATTCAGGATTAGCACCAATATATTGTGAGATCGCTACAAATTGATCGGCTTGATTGTTAATGTGGTTAATAATTAATTGTTTTTTGTCGATTATGGACATGGAATGCACTCCTCGCCTTTAGGGTATACGATTCTGCTCCTTCATTGTATACCATATAAGCACGATGAGCTACTTGTCCTTATGACAGATGAATTAATATTGAAAACTATAATGCCAATTAACGGCTTCGTGAATAAACTATAGAAGGTCTTCCAAAAGGAGGTTGTAACATATGAAAAAACAAGAGTTACTATATGTAGCAATCGGAGATTCGTTGACTGCGGGTCACGGGGCTCCTTTTGAATACAGCTTCGTTAGTAGGTATCGGGCACTCGCCGAGCAAACCCTGGGTAAGAAGGTTACCTTACATCATTCAGGTAAAAGCGGAGCCACCGCAGGTGACACTCTAATAACGGTTAGGCAGGATGAAACTTTGCGTACCTTACTACAGAAAGCAGATTTGATTACGATTACAGCAGGCGGCAATGATCTGATTCAAGCTGCCAAATCGTACTATTTTGAACGGGATTCGAATATTCTCAAGTCGGCATTGGTACAGTATGGGACTCATATGCGTCAACTCGTAGACGAGATTCGAAGGCTGAAGCTGAACAAACGCCGACTCTATGCGATCCGAATGATTGGAATCTACAATCCGATGCCAGAATTCCATGAAGCTGTGTTCTGGGTCAAACGATTCAATGCACATCTCGAACGCCTGGAAAAAGGTGCCTTCCGTACGGTGAGCATTTATGATGTGTTCGATGGACACGAACAAGAGCTTCTAGCGGATGATCATTTTCATCCGAACTCAGAAGGTTATCGACTGATTGCGGAGCAGACACATAAGTTAGGTTATGGCACGCTTCAACAATGACGTCTCAATAGTCACAACTTTTGTTATTTTTTAACTAGCAAGCCAGTTAACTTAGGCACTACCTCAAATAAATCCCCGACAATCCCGTAGTCCGCCACTTGGAATATAGGAGCTTCCCGATCTTTATTAATAGCGATGATCATTTTGGACGAACTCATACCTGCCAGATGTTGTATAGCACCGCTTATTCCGCATGCAATGTAGACATCGGGAGTAACGACTTTACCGGTTTGACCTATTTGTAGAGCATAATCACAATAACCGGCATCGCATGCCCCTCTAGAAGCTCCAACTGCTCCATTTAGTGCAGCAGCCAACTCCTCAAGCGGAATGAACCCGTCAACACTCTTCACACCGCGACCGCCCGAGACGATGACAGCAGCCTCGGATAAGTCTGTATTTCCAATCTTTTTCTGTGCAACATGAACGACTCGGCTCCGAGGAGAAGCTGCCGGGACATAAGGGACAAGCTCCGCTTGAAGAGCAGGCGGCTGTTCAAGAGGCTGCTCGGCAGGCAAATTGTTCGGTCGAATGGTCACCACTCCGCGGCTGGTTGCAAAGGCTCTCCATTCAAATGCTTTCCCAGCATAAATAGGACGGAGAAATTGAGGTTCTCCCTCACTCTTATCAATTGCCACAATATCAGAGATTTGACCGGCTTGAAGATGTTCAGCAATAACAGGAGCAACTTCTCGGCCAAGCGAGGTATGACCGAACCAGACATAATCGGGCAGGCATAAGTCTACAACGGATATCAATGCATGTGCAAAGCTCTCGGCCGTTGGATGCTTTAACTCTTCATGCACCATAACCATAACACGGTGTGCACCATATTCCATTAGCTGTGTGACTGCCCGATCGATCTCCTTTTGGGAATCATTGGAGCCTGTAAGGATTGCAATGACTTCTGAAGAACACTGATTGGCGGCACTTAACGCCTCAAGAGTAATTTTACGTAATAATCCGTCTCTGAGCTCAGCTACAACCAATGAACGTTTTCCCATGTTTGCACCTCATTCCAATAGTTATTCGAATTTGACCTGCTTCTTAATAACAGCGGCCAGCTGCTGAATCTGACCATCGAGATCTCCCTGCAGGATCACTCCGTCTTTTCTTGCCGGCGGAAGGGTTATTTCTTTAACAAGTGTTGCAGCAGTCTGCTGCGTGGAATCGATGCCTAGATCATCTGCTGTGTACAGATGGAAGGGCTTTTTTTTCGCTTTCATAATACCTGGCAAGGATGGGTAACGCGGCTCGTTTAACCCTTGTTGAGCGGTGAATAGAGCAGGGAGCTGCACCTCTACGGTTTCCGTTGTGCCTTCTACGTCCCGTTCTGCTCTTGCGGTTCCAGTAACATCCGAGCTAACCGTTAGCTTCGTAATTGCTGAAATATGAGGGATTCCTAGTCTCGCAGCTACTCGAATCGCAACTTGGCCAGAGCCCTGATCTACGGAGAAGAGTCCTCCTAGAATAAGATCTGGCGATAGTCGGAGCAGGTAAGCGCTTATGAGACGGCTTATTACAGCTTCGTCATATATGCCAGAAGGCGGTTCAATTCGCACCGCTTCGTCAGCCCCCATCGCAAGAGCTGTTCGTAATGCTTCTGCACAACGTTCAGAACCGACTGAGACAACAGTGATTTTTCCTCCGTGTATGTCGCGTAGTCGTATAGCTTCTTCAACCGCATACTCGTCATACGGATTCACAATGAACTTGACACCATCAACTTCAATTTCACCTTGCACAAGCTTGATTTTCTCCTCTGTATCGAATGTTTGCTTTATCAGAACAGCAATATTCATCCTGATTCTCCTTTCAGATAGGTCTCACTTGGGCTTAATATTAATGGCATTAACTTTCGATTCCTCTGAGAAAAAAAAGCACAGTACCTTCAACTTGCGAGGTCAGTGAGTAAGAACGGTCTGACACTAACCAAGTAGTAACAACCTCATCAAGCGCTCCGAAAAGAAGATGCCGGGTAAGCTTGATGTCCAGGTCTGCTCGGAATTGCTTCTGCTCAACACCTTGTTGCAGTACATGTTCAATCAATCGGATGTAAGGCTTCACGGCATGACCAATTGCTTTGCGCAGCTCAAGATTGCTTTGACGCAATTCAATTTGTGTAACCTTGGCAAGATCACGATCCCGCTCAAGCTCCGAGAAATGAAGTTGGCAAATCGTGCGGATCGCATCTCGAGGGTGGTCGGACTGCATGACATTCAACCTGAATTTATCGACCAGCTCTCCAAGCTTCCATTGGAACAAGCCGACCAATATGTCCTCTTTGCTTTTAAAATACAAATAAATCGTGCCGTCAGCTACACCCGCTGCCTTGGCAATGCGTGACACTTGGGCACGGTGGAATCCGAACTCGGCGAATACTTTGAGAGCGGCTTCCAGAATGAGCTCGGATTTGTCCTTGATTTTTCCTGTCATGGGACCACCCTTACGCTTCATAAATTTGAACTAACTGAATGAATCCTCATTCAGCAGAGGATGTTTTATTTGTATGAACCGAATTACGGGAATAGATCAGTTGACAGGCTGGTCGTTCCTAAAAGAGAAAAGCAGGCTTGGATTATCGTTGCTACGAACGAAAGGAGAAAGGAGGTCGATCCATGTATGGGCAGTGGCTGAACGGTCTATTGTTTCTTGTTGTGACAGCTGCTGGATTAACCTTGTTCTATAAGGCTGTGTATCATCGGATCGTATACATGAAGCTGGGACGCACAGAAGCAGCTATCGGGATGAATCGAGAGGAGGGGCAGAAGGAAGGGCCTGGAGCCGCAAAAACGAAGTGGTCTTGGCGATCGGGAGACAATCGTGCATGGATCAGCCAAGTATTTGGCCATCGCAAGCTGCTTCATGATCTGCGCAGCGGCCTTATGCATTTGCTAATCTTTTATGGATTTATTCTTTTACAAGTAGGCGCTGTAGATGTGATCTGGAAAGGATTATCCGGATCGGCTCTGCCTCTTCCTCTTCCTTGGTACCCCTGGTTCCTGCTCAGTCAAGAAATAACAGTCGTCACCGTATTATTAGCAGTTGTTTATGCGGCCTACAGGCGTTATATAGAAAAGCTGAAGCGGCTGAAAAGAGATTGGAAACCGAGTCTTGTTCTTTACTTCATAGGCGGATTGATGCTCTCGGTCATACTCACATCTGGCTTCGATCGACTGTTGCACAATGAAGCGTGGAGTGCAAATGCCCCAGTTGCATCAAGCATAGCCTCGTTATTCGGAGGATTACCCGAGTTATGGGTTTCTGTCTTGTACTATTCGTGTTGGTGGCTGCATTTGGTAATTCTGCTTGGTTTTCTCGTGTACATCCCGCAATCGAAGCATTTTCATCTGCTTACAGCACCTGTGAACTTATGGTTAAAGCGGGATGTAAAGGGTGGACAGCTTCATGCTATCGATCTTGAGGCTGAAGATGCGGAATCATTCGGCGTAGGGCGAGTCGAGGATTTCTCGCGGGGACAATTGCTTGACTTATACGCTTGCGTGGAGTGCGGAAGATGCACGAACGTGTGCCCTGCAGCATCAACAGGCAAGTTATTATCTCCCATGCACTTGATTGTGAAGCTGCGCGATCACTTGACAGAGAAAGGGACTGCTATCACATCCAGATCCCCTTGGATGCCGAGCTTTGCTTTTGCTGGAGCTAATAACAAAGGAATTCCTGCAAATCATCGGTTTACGAATGTTGAGACAGAAAGCCATACAATAGGTTTTCATTCCTTAGATATCGGCCCTACAATGCTCCGCCAACAAATAGGCTGGAAGCAGCAAGCTGATTCCGATGTACTCGAAGCTAATCTGGTCGGGGATGTCATCTCGGAAGAGGAGCTATGGGCTTGCACAACTTGCCGCAGCTGTGAAGAGCATTGTCCCGTTGGGAACTTCCATGTGGATAAAATCGTAGATATGCGCCGCCATCTAGTCTTAATGGAAGGAAACATGCCGGCAGACGGTCAAAGAGCTATGCAGAATATTGAGCGGCAAGGTAATCCATGGGGGTTGAACCGACAGGATCGTTCCAAATGGCATGAGGCTCTGAATGAGGAGGAGCGGCTGCCTACTGTTCGTGAGAATCCGAATTTTGACTATTTGCTGTTTGTAGGCTCTATGGGCTCCTACGATCGGCGCACTCAGAAAGTAATGCGGTCGTTGGTACGTTTGATGAAACAAGCAGGGGTCAACGCCGCAATTCTAGGCAATGAAGAGAAAAATTCCGGAGATACGCCTAGACGGATGGGGAATGAAATGCTGTTCCAACAATTGTGCGCAGAGAATATTGCAACCTTTCATAAGTACCATGTAAAACGAATCGTTACCGCATGCCCCCATACCTATAACATTATGAAGAACGAGTATCCGGACTTCGGGTTCTCTGCTGAGATTATCCATCATACCGAACTGCTGGAGCAACTTCTTCAACAGGGTCGATTAGTCCCGAAATTTTCAGTTTCTGAACGGGTTACGTATCACGATTCCTGTTATCTAGGCAGATACAATGGGACTTACAACGCACCAAGAGCTATATTACAAGCTATTCCAGGCATGGAAACAGCAGAAATGGCATTATCACGTGAGCATGGCTTGTGCTGCGGGGCAGGAGGTGGCCAAATGTGGATGGAGAGTGACACAGGATCAAGAGTGAATGTCGCTCGCACACAACAAGCTTTGGCAGTTAATCCGACTGTGATTAGCAGTGCATGCCCCTATTGTCTAACGATGATGGAGGACGGTACTAAGCAATTGGATGCCGATGAACGGGTGAAGACGAAGGACGTGGCGGAACTATTGGCAGATTCCGTATTTGGAATTCAATAAACACTTAGAGGCACGTCAGACACATAACATACAGGTTACTTCGGATCGAAAGAGGTGCTCCATGAACAACATCAACAAAGTGGCGGTCATCGGTTCTGGTGTTATGGGTGCCGGGATTGCGGCCCATATGGCCAATGCAGGCTTGACTTGTCTCCTGCTCGACATACCGCCTAGTCAGCTTACGGCCAAGGAAGAAGCCTCCCAGCTTACGCTTGCACATCCGGCAGTTCGCAATCGGTTGGCCATGGATTCGATAGCCAGGATGAGAAAAACGAACCCCGCTCCCCTATATGAGGAACGATTCGCTGAACGGATTACGGCTGGTAATCTGGAAGATGATCTGGCGAAGCTCTCAGAGGTCGATTGGATTATTGAAGCGGTTGTGGAGCGATTGAACGTGAAGCAGAGCCTGATGGCCCGTATTGAGAGTGTGTGGAAGCCCGGCATTATTGTTAGTACCAATACGTCAGGTATTTCTATTGAAGCGATTGCGGAGAATTGCAGTGAATCGTTCCGTCAGCATTTCATGGGAACTCATTTCTTCAACCCGCCTCGTTATATGCCGCTCTTAGAGGTGATCCCAGGAAGTATAACTTCTGCCGACTTGTTGACGGGTATGATGCTTTTTGCAGAACGGATCTTGGGAAAAGGGGTAGTGGTTGCCAAGGATACGCCAAATTTCATTGCTAATCGAATAGGGACTTACGGGCTGTTGGTGACGGTGGATGAGATGGAGAGAGGCGGTTACTCGGTTGAAGAAGTGGATGCAGTAACAGGTCCGGCACTGGGCAGGCCGAAGAGTGCAACGTTCCGAACTCTAGATCTGGTCGGGTTGGATACATTCCTTCACGTAGCTGACAATGTGTTCCAAAGGACCAATTCAGAAGCAGAAAAAGCAGCGTTCCGTACTCCCGCCTTATTGAGCGAGATGGTGACACGGGGCTGGCTTGGAGAAAAGGCAGGACTAGGATTTTATCGGAAAACAGTCGGACCAAAAGGTAAACAAATTGTATCATTAAATCCTGCGACCATGGAGTATAATGACTCTCCTGCTGTCAAAATTACTTCGGCAACACTTGAAGCAGCTAAGTCGGCCAAGGGTGCCGCTGCCAAAACCAGGGCCTTATTAAACGGAAAGGATCGCTATTCGCTACTTGCCTGGAACATCATGAAACACGTCTGGATATATGGGGCTGAGAAGCTTGGGGAAATTGCGGATACCATACCGGATATCGATAACGCTATGAAATGGGGTTTTAACTGGGATCTGGGACCGTTTGAAGCATGGGATGCGGCAGGCCTGCCAGCGACAATCGTCAGAATGGAGCAAGAGGGATTGACAGTTCCCGCGTGGGTCAAAGAGTGGGTAAAAGCAGGGAATACGAGCTTTTATAAGAAGACGGAAGGGAGCATCATGCATGCGCATCCTTTGAACATTGCGGATGAACCTCCTAATTATAAAGAGCTTCCTTTAGATCCAGTTCGGATTTCATTGCGAACGTTAAAAGAGCTTAACCGTGTGGTGCTGACGAATCCTGGAGCTAGCCTGCTTGATCTGGGAGACGGTGTAGCTTGCCTTGAATTCCACTCCCCTAATCAGGCGATTGGTGCTGATATTCTGAATATGATCGTACTGAGCGCAGAAGAAGTTGCGCGCAACTACCGGGGATTGGTCATTGCCAATGAGGGTCGCAACTTTTGTGTAGGCGCTAATCTGATGCTGCTTCTTATGGAAGCGCAGGATGAAGCCTGGGATGAAGTGGATCGTATCATCAGAATGTTCCAGAACGCCATGATGAAGCTTAAGCGATTGGATAGGCCGGTTGTGGCCGCTCCTCATCGCATGACTCTAGGCGGCGGAGTCGAAGCTTGCTTGCCTGCAGATCGTGTATGCGCCTCGGCTGAAACTTATTACGGACTCGTTGAAGTAGGGGTAGGATTGATTCCAGCAGGAGGCGGCTGCAAAGAATTGGCGCTAAGGGCAAGTGAAGCATGGTACGCTTGGAATGCGCCAGAGTTGGATATTCAACCGCTAGTGAATAAAGCGTTCGAGACTATTGGGATGGCCAAAGTTTCCGGCAGCGCGTACGAGGCTATACGACTTGGGCTTATGAGGCCAACAGATCAGATAGTGATGCAACCCGCTCGGCAAATCCATGAAGCCAAACAAACCGTGCTTCGTATGGACGCGGAAGGTTACAGGAAGTCAGCCATCGAGCCAATGATTCGTGTCGCGGGTGCAGCTGGCAAAGCGGTCATGCAGCTTGGAGCATATTCCCTCCGTCAAAGTCGATTCATCAGTGAGCATGATTACAAAATAGCGAGCAAGCTTGCCCATGTGCTTGCAGGCGGGAATGTACCGGCAGGTACTTTAGTAAGTGAGCAATACATGTTGGATCTTGAACGGGAAGCATTCTTAAGCTTGTGCGGCGAGCAGAAAACTCAGCAAAGAATGCAGCATATGTTGTCAACCGGTAAGCCGCTTCGTAATTAACACACTGGCCAATGGAATCAGTAGCAAGTTGAAGGTGAGGTGGATGGGATTGACTACTCATGCCAATGAAGCTGTTATCGTATCGGTAGCCAGAACAGCGGTGGGCCGAGGGAGGAAAGGAGCTCTTGCCGAAACACGCGCAGAGGATCTTGGACGTACAGTCCTGCAGGCTGTTATTGAACGTGCTAAAGGCTTCTCTGCAGCAGAGTTAGATGATGTAGTAATTGGTTGTGCGATGCCAGAGGGCGAGCAAGGGCTGAACTTCGCCCGCATTATGTCCTTGTATGCGGGATATCCAGTTACGGTTCCCGCGTTAACGGTGAATCGGTTCTGCTCGTCGGGGCTGCAAGCCATTGCTCAGGCTGCGGAAAGAATTATGCTAGGCTTTGCATCGTCCATAGTTGCAGGCGGCGTAGAAAGCATGAGCCATGTTCCGATGACTGGCTTCAAGCTATCCCCGCATCCAGCGATAGTCGAGGAGATGCCAACAATATATATCGGGATGGGACATACCGCGGAACATGTGGCCAAACGCTATGGGATCAGCAGGGAGGATCAGGATCGTTTCGCTCTGGCTTCACACCGAAAAGCGGCTGTTGCTATCCGCGAGGGTCGATTCCTGGAGGAGATTGTACCGGTAAAGACCAGCCAAATCCATATCCGCTCTGATGGCAGTCTTGAGCAGAGGCATTCTGTTTTTCAGGTGGATGAGTGTGTTCGGGAAGACACGTCGATGGAAGCATTGGGGAGGCTGACACCCTCATTCATGGAGAACGGCACGGTTACCGCCGGCAACTCATCTCCAGTAAGTGATGGGGCGGCTGCTGTGTTAGTGATGAGTCGGGCGGAAGCCGAGCGTCGCGAGCTTAAGCCTCTGGCGGCGTTTCGCACGTTTGCGTTAGCGGGAGTGGAACCAGAGGTCATGGGCATCGGACCGATCGAAGCGATTCCGCGTGCGATCAAGATGGCTGGCTTGAAGATGGAAGATATCGATCTATTCGAGATTAATGAAGCGTTTGCCTCACAATGTGCAGCCATTATTAAAGAGCTTGGCCTTCCAGAGGATCGCGTAAATGTGAATGGTGGAGCGATTGCTCTTGGTCATCCTCTTGGATGCACAGGAACTAAGCTCAGTATCTCGCTTATCCAGGAATTGCGCCGCAGAGGCGGAGGTTATGGAGTAGTTTCTATGTGTATTGGCGGAGGAATGGGGGCTGCCGGCGTATTTGAAGTGTATCCATAGAAGTGAAATGGATGGCATACATTGGACGATGAAGAGCAACAAGAAGGAGGGGCAACAGGCATGTCTGGACACATCGTTGGAGGAAGCTTTGTCATCATGGATGCTGCTGTGAATTCCATTATGACTCCTGAGGATTTGACCGAAGAACAGAGAATGATCGGAGAGACGACAGCCGAGTTCGTGGACGGTGAGGTTCTGCCTCATGACGAGCAGCTGGAAAAGCTTGATTATGAGCTCACGGTTAAGCTATTGAGAAAAGCAGGGGAACTAGGGCTTCTGGGTGCCGATGTGCCAGAAGCTTTTGGAGGGCTTGGTCTCGATAAGGTGAGCTCGACTGTCATCACGGAGAAGCTGTCCAAAGCCTCATCCTTCTCGCTCTCTGTCGGCGCCCATGTAGGGATTGGCACATTGCCGATCGTATTCTTCGGGACACGCGGCCAGAAGGAAAAGTATTTGCCGGATTTGGCTGCTGGGGCCAAGATTGCAGCCTATTGTCTGACCGAGCCTTCATCAGGCTCTGATGCATTGGGAGCGAAGACAACCGCGCGTCTTTCAACTGACGGGGCTCACTATATTCTGAATGGAGCCAAACAGTATATTACAAACGCAGGATTTGCAGATATATTCATTATCTATGCCAAGATAGACGGCAAGCACTTCAGCGCATTCATTGTGGAACGTACGCTTGCGGGAGTAAGCTTTGGACCAGAAGAGAAAAAAATGGGGATCAAGGGCTCATCCACAAGACCTGTAATACTGGATAACGTCCATGTCCCTGTTGATCAATTGCTTGGTGAAGCCGGAAAAGGACATATCATCGCATTTAACATCCTGAACATTGGTCGATTTAAGCTTGGCGCGGGGTGTCTGGGGGGAGCTAAAGAAGCGCTTGCCCTCAGTGTTCAATATGCGAACCAACGTACACAATTCGGTCAGCCGATCTCATCCTTCCCGTTGATCGCCAAGAAAATTGCAGACATAAATATCGTTACTTATGTATTGGAAAGCATGGTGTATCGGACATCAGGCTTAATAGATACCATTTTGCAGCATATAGACCATTCAAGTGATCAAGCTGGTGCGGAATCAGCCAAAGGAATTGCGGAGTATGCGCTGGAATGCTCGATCATCAAAGTATTCGGAACAGAGGCGCTGGATTTCGCAGCTGACGAAGGCGTTCAGATCCATGGAGGTTACGGATACATCCAGGAATACAAAATCGAAAGGATTTACCGGGACTCACGCATCAATCGAATATTTGAAGGGACGAATGAGATTAACCGGCTGCTCATACCTGGCACTTTGCTTAAGAAAGCGTTGAAGGGGGAACTGCCATTGATGGAGCATGCAGAGGCACTTCAAGGGCAATTGATCTCTTTTGTGCCTAAGCAAGACTTCGAAGGCGAGCTGGAAAAGGAAGCCTATTTGATCGATAACGCGAAAAAGATTTTCCTTATGATAGGCGGGGCAGCCGTGCAGAAATACGGTACTCATCTGGAGAAAGAGCAGGAGATTCTCGCTTTGCTAGCTGATATGATGATTCAGATTTATGCTATGGAAAGTGTGTGGTTGCGTACCAAAAAAGGGCTGGCAAGCCGAGGTGCGAGTAAATCGGAGTTGGGCGTCCAGATGACTCGTGTATTCGTTCAAGAAGCTTTTGCACACATTGCAGGATGGGCAGAAACTGCGATTGCTACTATGCAAACCGGCGATCTACAGCGAATTCAGTTATCCATCTTGAAGAAACTGACCCGCAGCACGCCAGATAATACGATCCACTTGAAGCGAGGTATCGCATCCCGTGTAATCACAACAGAGAGTTATACCGTTGTATGAGCTATTCTGAGGAGCAACTTCATACAGCGCTTCCAACCGGATACATGGAAAAATTACTCGAATCGGCTAAAGGGACATTCTGGGAGCTGCTTGGCTGTAAGCTGGAAAGGGTGGAGAAAGGACGAATCACGGTTACAATGGAGGCTCAAGATCAACATTTGAATATAATAGGCATCTTACATGGAGGTGTACACGCTTCACTTCTTGATAATACAATGGGGCTTGCTGCTATGTTCACTAGGCCGAACGAGAAGATGGTGACCACCAATCTGAACATGCATTACTTATCCCCGCTCGAGAAAGGAATAATTACAGTTACAGGTATTGTGGTCCATCAATCACGAAGAATTATTACGACACAAGGAGAAATTCACGATTCAGCAGGCCGGCTTGGTTCGTGGAGCAGCGCATCGTATAGGTTTTTGTAACAATATTCACCCATACAGTCTTGCATAAGATAGCGATTACCCTTTTGGACCAGGGGGTTATCGCTATTTTTTCATTGAAGGGATAGGATAGGAGTGGTAAAATGGAGTTGCATTATATAGAACGTAGTTTCATCAGATGAAATTAACGCAAAAGGAGGATTTGTATGACATTTACATTCTCTGGGATCGATCATGTTCAATTGGCCGCACCTGAAGGCTGCGAAACGGAAGCGAGAATTTTTTTTGGCGGGATACTCGGCTGGAGTGAGATTGAGAAGCCAGAAAGCCTTAAGAAGCGCGGAGGTTGTTGGTTTCAATGCGGAATTCATCAGTTACATATTGGCGTGCAGAACGATTTCGTGCCTGCAACCAAAGCACACCCTGCATTTCACGTAGCCAATATTGGCGCTTTGCGAGCCCATTTGTTACAGAACAGTGTACAAATCTTGGATGATGATGCGAGGAGAGATGAGGGAGTAGAGCGATTTTACTTAAATGATCCATTCGGTAATCGATTAGAGTTCCTAGAATGGGACGTGGAATAATAGAAGTCCCCGAATAACTATACGAACCCAAATCAAAACTACTCTTAGGGGAGAGTAGTTTTTTGACGTTCAACTATACCTCGATGTGTAAAGAAATACAAGTAGTCATTTTTGATTTATTGAGCATTTTTGATTGTTTAACTTATGATTTCCTTGACTCGTCCGACTTGCCCGTCCGTAAGACGCACCTTGATCCCATGAGGATGGGTCGCTGAGTTAGTGAGCAGGTCCTTTACAATGCCGCGTGTTAACTTTCCTGTGCGCTGGTCCTGCTTCAAAACAATATTCACTTGTGTGCCAGGGACGATCTGACTTCGAGTTTGTCCATTCATGCTGTTCTCTCCCTAGTTTGTCGAATTTTAGCAGTTAATATCCCATTGAACATTTTGATCGATTATAGGTTTGAAGTCAACCAATATCAAAAATAAGGATAGCAATTCGTGAATTGCTGTTATATAATAATAACATAAAAAATTAACTGTATTAATACAATGTCATGTATTTCCTTATCCCCGCAATTACCGAAGGAGGACGTTTATGTTAATTCCTGCAAAAGAGTTCTTCGAGAATCTCCCTACCAAGCAATGCACCAAATGCGGTTCTGCTATGGAGGAACAGACGGAATGCTATGAAACACTTTGTTCAGACTGTCAGGATAATACTTTATATCAAGTGTTTACCTTTCACCCGAGTGCTCCCTAAGGAGCACTTTTTTTCGTTGCAACGTTTCCGATGGTTATGTTAGGATTTATATAAATACATGTAAGCATACAGGTACTTGTTTTGAGGTAGGGATTTTTATACGGAAGGGAGAAGACAGAGAAGGCAGACAAACAACAAGGCTCCCGTTACAAGGAATATAGAGACCATTTAAAGACAACTTGAGAGCTATTGTATTACTTGTATTAGTCTAGGTTTTTGAATTATGATGTTAATAGTGTTTTTTATGAAAACGCTTTAGCTGTCTTTTTCATTCCATCAACAAAAACGTATAGTACGTGAGATATGAAAGCGTTTTTTGGAGGAAATCTATCAAGGCAGAAACATTCTACAATTGGAGGAGTGCAACAGATGCTTAACACTGTCGCCGCAGAGACAACAACCAAATCGAAGACTCCCCCGCGCAGAGACAAGGTTTCGTTATGGAAACAATTTTTGCGTTACAGGTGGTTGTACTTGATGATGGTGCCGGGAGTACTGTATTACATCGTATTCCATTACGTCCCTATGGGCGGGCTCATGATCGCGTTCAAAAAGTACAACTTGGTAAAAGGGATATGGGGAAGTGACTGGGCAGGATTCGACAATTTCCGCACCGTCTTCTCATCACCTGACTTTCCAAAGTTAATTCGGAACACATTAGTTATTAGTGTGTACAGAATCTTGTTCAATATGTTGCCTGACGTACTACTGGCACTTATTCTGAACGAAATTCGTGTCAAATGGTTTAAGAAAGCAGTACAAACAGTTACTTATGGTCCTTATTTCTTATCTTGGATTATCGTTTACGGTCTAACGTTCTCCTTCTTGGCACCGGATGCTGGTTTGATCAGCACATGGTGGCGCGACGCAACAGGCGAGACTTTGAACCTGTTGACCGACAAGGATTGGTTCAGACCCATAATTATCTTGACTGATATATGGAAGAGTACAGGGTTCGGAGCTATTATTTATTTGGCTGCGCTGGCTACCATTAATCAGGAGTTGTACGAGGCGGCCGTCGTGGACGGGGCCGGCAGATGGCGACAAATATGGCATATTACACTTCCGGGAATCCGAGAAGTATTCGTCCTTCTGATTATCCTGCGTATCGGACACATTCTTGATGCCGGATTCGATCAGATCTATATCTTCTTAAATGCGCGTGTATACGAGGTCGGGGATATTATCGACACCTGGGTATTCCGACGAGGAATCGAGCAGTTAGACTTCAGTGTCGCTGCAGCGGTTGGATTCTTCAAGTCAGTCATTGGCTTCATACTCGTTATATCTGCAAACAAGATAGCCAAAAAACTCGGTGGCTCCGGAATATGGTAGGGAGGTAAACCATGTCATTCTTACTGCAAAAGACTAAATCAGACCGCATCGTCGACTTTTTTCTATATGCATCAATGGTGTTATTCGGTCTAGCGACATTGTTCCCGCTATATTACGTAGTGATCATGTCCATAACACCAATCACAGAAGTATTAAGAAACGGCGGCTTCGTAATTCTTCCAGAAACAATTACAATGGAAGCGTATAAGTTTATTTTCTCAAGTGATCGTGTACCGCAAGCATTGTGGATTACAATTCAAGTTACGGTTTACGGAACATTCCTGAACCTACTTGTTACCATGTTACTTGCTTATCCGCTCTCGAAGAAAGCTTTGCCTGGCCGTAACATCGTATTAATGGGTATCGTATTTACGATGTTGTTCTCTGGCGGACTTATCCCGTTATACTTGGTTGTAAGATCGGTTGGATTATTGAACTCGATCTGGGCGCTTATTATTCCAGGACTTGTGTCTTCATTTAATATGCTTATTATGAAAACTTATTTCGAGAACTTGCCTGCTGAGATTGAGGAAGCTGCTAAGGTTGATGGTTGCAGCGATCTACAGACACTCTATAAGATCGTATTGCCTCTTTCCTTGCCTATGGTAGCAACACTTGGTTTGTTCTACGGTGTTGGTCACTGGAACGCATACTTCGGAGGGATTATGTATTTGACAGACAAATCCATGATGCCGATTCAAGTTGTTCTGCGGAACATGATCGTATCACCGAGTGTCAGTCAGGAACTAGGAGTTACTTCACAGGAACTACAGCAATTACCACCGGAAACAGTTAAGATGGCGACCGTTGTTGTAGCGATCTTGCCAATCTTGGCCGTGTATCCGTTCCTGCAAAAGTATTTCGTAAAAGGAATGCTGATCGGTTCTGTAAAAGGTTAATTGCTTATATGAGGTCAATAAGGAGGAGCAAATGCTCCTCCTTTCATTGTATTAATAGAGAGAAGAGCGCTTGTCGCTCTTCTCTCTTTCTATTTGTAAAAATATTTTCTTGATAGAAAACAAAATCGATGTTACGATCACTTTAGAAATGATGCGAATGATGTCACATAGGCTTCTGCTTATGAGGTTTTTCATCAACACTAATACTTGAGGAGGCATTGTAATGACAACGATTGAGCAACTGGACACACCGTCCGTATTGATCGACTTGGACATCTTGGATCGTAATTTGCGAACGACTGCTGAGCTGGCGAGGCAAGCAGGCGTAAAGCTTCGTCCCCATACGAAGACACATAAATCCATATGGATTGCGAAGGAGCAGCTGCGTTATGGTGCATGCGGCATAACCGTTGCCAAGCTTGGCGAGGCCGAAGTAATGGCGGACGGAGGGATCGAAGATATTCTGATCGCCTATCCAATCGTGGGGCAGGCGAAGCTTGACCGACTACAGCGCGTAATGGACAAAGCAAGGATAACGGTTAGTACAGATAATGTGGATGTCGCCCGCGGATTATCGCAGTTCGGGACCCAAATCGGCCAACGTGTATCCATCTATATCGATGTTAACACAGGCTTGAAACGTTGCGGTAAAGAGCCTGGTGCTGAGACCGTAGAGCTCGTCAAACGTATGGCCGACTTGCCTGGCATTCATCTTAAGGGTTTAATGACTCATTCTGGTCACGCTTACGGAAAGACGAGCAGAACGGAACTCCTTCAGGTTGCTCGCCATGAGGCAGAAAGTCTTGCTATGACAAAACAACTGTTAGAGCAAGAGGGAATTCTTATTGATGAGATCAGTGTAGGTTCAACACCTACCTCGAAGTTTATTGGCGAGTTAGGTGGAATTGGCATTACTGAGATGCGTCCAGGCGCTTATGTGTACGGTGATATAAGCCAATATGTGATTGGGTTAATTGACGAGTCTGATTTTGCTATGCAGATCAAAACTACGGTTGTAAGTAAGCCGAGAGAAGGCACTATTATCGTAGATGCAGGCTCCAAGACCCTTACTACAGATGTTAATCCGCTGCGTAAAGGGTACGGTCTGTTACGCGGGATGGAATCTGCAGTCATTGACCGTTTAAGTGAAGAACATGGATCGATAGCTGTACCTGAGGGCACAGAGGTTGAGATTGGGCAAGCCTTATATATCGTACCGAATCACTGCTGTACGGTGTCCAACTTGCATGACCAGTTAGTAGGAGTTCGAGGCGGCGTGGTCGAGAAGTACATACAGGTAGACGCACGCGGTAAAGTGCAATAATTGAATAGGACTAAGGATCGATGAAGAAACACTAAACCAAGAAAGGTTGTTGTACTCATGTCAACTCGAATTCACAGCACAGAAGCCCCACAATTCCCATTACCCTTCTCTCAAGGAATCCGAGCTGGAGATTTCGTCTACATATCCGGCCAAGTGGGAGTAGACCCCGTAACAAGAGAAGTAGTAGGTGATACGGTGGAAGAACAAACGATCCAATGCTTGCGCAATATTGAGACGATCCTTGCAGCAGATGGTCTGACATTGGATCACGTAATCAAGATTACATCCTTTGTTACGAATCTGAGTGATTTTCCGGCTTACAACAAAGCATACGAAACCGTGTTCACAGCACCTTATCCTACTCGCTCGAGTGTCCAAGTTGGGATTGGCAGTTACTTAATCGAAATCGAAGCTATTGCCTATGTAAAATCCAAACGGGGCGAAGCCTAATTTGCGGAGGTTCAAATGACTAGTAACTCTTTATCAGCACGTATTCGAGAATGGACGGACAAGAATGAGCAAGCAGCCATCCAATTAGCCCAGCAGCTTGTTCAGATTCCTAGTGAAAACAATCCACCTACAGGGAACGAAGCTCATGTGCAAGCTTTTTATGCGGCTTACCTAGCTGATATGGGAGCAGAGATTACTTCCTATGATCTCAATGATGTGGAAGGTCTCACGGAGCACGAAGCTTATATGAGCGGGCGTAACTATGAAGGCAGACCAAATGTATATGGTAACTTCGTCGGACAAGGAGGAGGTCGTTCCATCGTATTCTCTGGTCATGCGGATACTGTGTACAAAGGTACGGATCCGTGGACATACGCACCTTTTTCAGGAGAAGTTGTGGATGGTAAGCTGTATGGACGCGGTTCCTATGACATGAAAGGCGGAATGGCTGCTGCCATCATCGCTGTCCGTTGTTTGCAAGAGATAGGTGTAACGCTTAATGGAAATGTTTTTATTGAAAGTGTAGTAGATGAAGAACACGGTGGAGCGAACGGAACGCTTGCTGGCCGACTTCATGGACCGCATGCGGATATGGCGATTATTCCAGAGCCGACTAACCTGAACATCAATCCTGCTCATGTTGGCGGTGGATTGTTCAAAGCGAAGTTTAAAGGTAAGGGCGGCATCGCATTTAATGGGGAAAAGCTAGTAAGCGCTCTTGAGGCTATGGTTGCCTTCGCTAACCTGCTTCGCAAATTCAAAGTGTATTATAACGAGAAATTCCCGAACACCAAATGGTGGAGTATATCGGGCAGACCTTTAGAAGTATTGCTGCAGACTATGTTGGCTGGAGATACAAATAGACTGTATCAAGAGAAGGTGCCTTCAACCGGCGAGATGAATTTCTGGATCGAAGGCTACCCGGGTATGACTGGTGAGCAGATCTTATCGATCTTATGGGCGTTTATCGATGAGAACCTGGACGAATATCCAGAATTGGCGATTTGTCGTCCTGAGATCATTCCTACTATTCGTTATTTACTTGGCAGTGAGATGGGAGAAAGTGATTCCGTCAAGGAATTCCTTAACGTCGTTAATGAAACAGGACATTCCGCCCTCGGGCGTGATCCAGGTCCGCAGCAAGGTACTCCTTTTGCGTGTGACGGCTTTATGTTCAATGTCTATAGTTCGACTCCAGCCCTTGTCCTCGGACCTGCAGGAGAAAATGCACATGCTGCCGATGAGTATATAGATCTTGCCAGCTACTTCGAGCTCATTCGATGGTACTCGGAAATTATCGCTAACTGGTGCGGAATTGCAGAAGATCGAGGAGCAGCGGGAGGGAGCGTCTAGATGAGCAGTAGACTTAAGTCTAATGACAAGTCCCTGACAATAGCGGTAGCCGGATGTATTCATGAAACGAATACCTTTGCCCCGGGTAAGACCGGGCTCCAACCCTTCTCCTACGAATGGATTCAGGGTGAACGAGCATATCTGGACCGGTATACAGGTACTCGAACTTCAATGGGCGGTGTGATTGATGGCGCTCGAGAAGCAGGTCTTCAGTTAATACCTGGATTCTACACGCAGGCTACTCCAAGCGGGACAGTGACAGATGATGCATTCGAGACAATAGCTGCGGGAATTGCGAATTCCATTGATCTGAACGCAGATGGAGCGGTGATCATTCTTCATGGCGCGATGGTCAGTGAATCGGAATGGGATGCTGAAGGGGCCATCGTACGCCGTGTGCGCGAGCGTGTGGGCGACAAGATGCCGATTGCGGTTACGCTTGATCTGCATGCCAACGTAACGCAAGAGTTCGTCGATCTCTCGGATATCATAGTCGGTTATGATACCTATCCGCATGTAGACGTGTATGATCGCGCTGTGGAAGCTGTTCACCTGTTGCATCGAGTGATTACCCGGCAGGTGAAGCCTGTTCGTGTGTTCCTCCACACGGGTTTGTTAGTGGCACCGCAGGGGATGCTGACAGATTCGGGTCCATTCAAACGCGTAATGGACCTTGCTTTTGAATGGGAGGAGAACCCGACCATTCTGAACGTAACGGTCATCGGAGGCTTCCCGTTCAGTGACGTCCCGGACGCCGGGATGTCGTTCATCGTCACCGCAGACGATGACCTTGCTCTTGCTGAACGATGCGCGCATGAGCTCGCGTCGTTCGCTTGGTCTATTCGCGACGAATTCGCGGTGCAACTAGTTGCACCGGCGGATGCCGTCGCGCTCGCGGTGCGGCAGCAGGAAGGGCCCGTCATCCTGGTGGAAGGCTCCGACAACGTCGGAGGCGGCTCACCCGCGGATGGCACGCACATGCTGCCTCACTTGCTCGAGGCGAGCAAGTCGAGCCTCATCGTGCTCTGCGACGCCGAGGCCGTTCGGCAGGCGGCCACCGCCGGCATCGGCGGCACACTGCGCTGCGCCGTCGGCGGCAAAGCGGATAACTGGCACGGTAATCCCGTGCCCATCGAAGGCCGCGTCCGCACTTTGTTCGACGGCGATTATACGCACGTGGGCCGCTACATGACCGGCCAACGCGCGAAGATGGGCTTGACCGCCGTCGTGGAGGCCGGTCCCGTAACGATCGTGCTCACCGAGAAAAGGGTCGCACCATGGGACCCCGGTCATGTGCTGTCGGTCGGCCTCCAGCCGCAAGCGTTCCACATGATCGTGGTCAAGTCCGCGATCGCTTGGAAGACCGCATTTGGCGATATCGCGAAGCTCGCCATCGATGTTGATACACCTGGCTGCTGCGGCGCTAATCTGCACTTATTTCCTTACCAACACCTGAAACGTCCTCTGTATCCGTTGGATCCGAAGGACGCCATTCATCTTCCACATACCCAGGAGGGATAACACATGAGAACTTATACAGGCTCCAAAGAAAGATTGCAAAAGTCCAAACAAGTATTAGCAGGCGGAGTAGCGAGCACGCTGCGCGGCTCCATGAAGCCTACACCGTTATACGCAGAATCCGCATCAGGAGTTATGGTTCGTGACGTGGACGGCAATGAATATATTGATTATATGCTTGCCTATGGTCCATCTCTGCTGGGCCATGCCAACCCTGAGCTTACGGAGCGTATTCACAGCGCCCTGCAACGCGGGTACACATACGGACTTCAGCACGATGGCGAAATCGAGTTAGCAACAAAGCTCGTTTCCGTACTTCCTTGCGCAGATAAAGTAGTGCTTAGCGGTTCCGGTACGGAAGCTGTCATGCTGGCGCTTCGCTTGTCCCGAGCTTACACAGGTATGAGCAAGGTCGTTCGTTTTCACGGCCATTATCACGGTTGGTCGGATTCGATTTTCACTTCATTCCCTAGCCCGGACATGATGCAAAAAGCTACGGATAGCGGGAACAGCTTAACACCTCCTGGAACTAAAGGGATGAGCGAGAACAGCTTGTCTGATGTGATTCTGCTGCCTTGGAACGATTTCGAAGCCTTGCAAACTACGTTAGAGAAGCACGGGAACGATATTGCCGCCGTCATCTCTGAGCCAGTAATGTGCAATTCAGGGTGTATCATGCCGCTTCCAGGTTATCTGGAAACCATGCGGGAGTTAACAGAAAAACATAACATCGTCCTTATACTGGATGAAGTCATCACGGGATTCCGCCTGGGAATAAGCGGTGCTCACGGACGTTTCGGGATTAAACCTGATCTTGTAACGGTCGGGAAAGCATTGGGCGGCGGAATTGCTATTAGCGGTGTTGCCGGTCGTAAAGAAATACTGGCCTTGATCGATACCGAACAAGTAAGTCACCTGGGTACATTGAACGGGAATACTGTGTCCACTGCTGCAGCGCTTGCGATCATTGAAATCTTGCAACGCAACAATGGGGCGGTATATGCTAAAATGGAAGGACAAGCCGAAGCACTAGCTTCTTCCATACGAGAGCTGTTCACCAAACACGGATTCCGTGGTGTAGTGAATCAGATCGGTCCAGTATTCCATATGATGTTCATCGATCGGGATGAAGTGTCCCACTTCGACGAGTTCCAAGAACGCAACGCAGGTTTATATGCCAAGTTCGCCGAGCTTATGTTAGATGAAGGTGTCCTCGTCCGTCCGAACGGATTGTGGTACTTGTCTACTGTCCATGAACAGAATCATATCGATGCGACGATTACGGCAATCGATCATGTGTTCTCCAAGCTTAAGGAGGCTTAATCATGAGACTGCAGGGTAAAGTTGCTCTTATTACTGGCGGTTCACACGGAATCGGTCAAGGTGTCGCCATTCAATATGCTCGAGAAGGGGCAAAGGTTGCGATATGCGGACGCGGTCAAGCCGCACTGGACGAAACCGTTCAGCTGTTAACAGCTCAAGGCGGCACAGCTAAGGCCTACACGGTTGATGTATGCAACAAACAACAAGTGGATGGTATGGTAGCGAGTCTGCTTGAGGAGTGGGGTTCGATCGATATCCTGGTCAACAATGCTGGTATTTGTGATCCAGCACCTTTCCTGGAGATTACGGAGGAGTCATGGGATCGTCATATGGAGATTAACCTGAAGGGGACGTTCCTTGTTAGTCAGGGTGTTGTTCGCTCCATGGTAGACCAAGGTATTCAAGGTTCGATTATCCATATGTCCAGTGTGAATGGGATGGCGGCTGAGGCGGATCAAGTGCACTACAATTCTACCAAGGGTGCCATGATCAGCATGGGCATGTCGATGGCATTGGAGCTTGCTCCGCTTGGCATTCGAGTGAATGCATTATGTCCTGGCTTCATCGAGACTCGTCTGACCAAACCTATGATTCAGAATGCTCCGGTTATCTCGCAGTATCTGAAGACCATTCCGATGAACCGCGTCGGTCAACCGGAAGAAATTGCTACCGCTGCTGTATTCCTGGCATCTGATGATTCCAAATACATGACAGGGCAGACGTTAGTAGTGGATGGCGGGCAATTAATTAAGCTCTCCTGACCAAAGCAAGTCCGAAAGTTCGTTTACACAGAAGGGATCAGGTTAATGATGAAAGATGATTTTGAGGATCAAGCAACGGACCGTCCGAGTGCTACGGTGAAATCGGCCGACCGTGTCCTGGATATATTCGAGCTGTTCGCCGAAGAACAAGACACCCTTAGTCTGATGGATATCTCCCGCAAACTTGGCATGCCGACCTCCAGTGCATATAAGCTGCTTCAGAACTTGCTGAATCGAGGCTACTTGGAAACTGACAAGCACGGAAAGACCTTCCGCTTAGGTTACAAGCTGTTCGAGATCGGCAGTAAAGTATCGTTAAACCGAGACTATGCCACTGAATTTCAGCATGTTGCCCAAAGAATCATTAATGACATTAATGAATCTGTTTTTCTTTCTATTCGCAATGGTGACAAAGTGCTTTATATTGCCGAGAAACAGAGCACGCATCCCGTTCGTTTCGTGTCCCATCTCGGGATGCAGCTGCCGCTGCATGCTACGGCAATGGGGAAAGTATTATTAAGCGGGATGAGTGATGAGGAAGTAATCCATCTGTATCCCGATGGTGAGCTAGGCAGGCTTACAGAGCAAACCTTATCCCATCTGGATGAATTGTTGCAGCAGTTGAGCGAGATTCGACTGAACGGGATTGCTTTCAGCAGCGGCGAATCGGTGCAAGGGATCCAATGTGTTGCCGCTCCAATATCAAATGCTTCTGGTGATATCGTAGCATCGATGAGTGTATCGATTCCTTTATCAAGAGTCGATGAGGACTCCTGGCAGCGAGTTGTGGAGGCGGTAAGACAAGGAGCGCGCGAGCTTAGCGTGCAACGATTTTTCCAAAAACAATAAATGCTAACGCCAATCCTGAGAGTACTAAGTACTCTCAGGATTTCGCGCTGAATTAACGCACAATTGGGAGGGTACAGAATGATTATTGATATGCACACACATATATGGGGCGATCGTTATGATCAACACTCCTATGACTTACTTAAGAACTGTGAACGTTATGGAATCGATAAAGTATTCGTCTCCGGTATTGCTGCTCAGTACTCTTCTGAAGAAGCAGTGAAGGGACATAATGCTGATATTGCGCGATTCATGAAAGAGAATCCTGATGTGGCAGAGGGGTATGTCTACATCAATCCTCTTCACGCCAATGCAGTAGATGTATTAAGCCATGGGGTGGAAACATACGGGATGATCGGCATGAAGTTATGGATTGCTACCTATTGCAACCATCCGTCCGTGTTTCCGCTAGTTGAGAAATGTATCGAATATGATATCCCGATCTTGCTGCATGCTTTTCACAAAGCGGTGGGTCAATATCCGGATGAATCGATTGGCACCCATGTCGCCGACCTGGCAAGACGTTATCCGCAAGCCAAGCTCATCATGGCGCATCTCGGCGGCAATAACTACCATGGAATCAAGGCTATTCGTGATTGTCCGAATGTGTGGACTGACATTTCCGGTTCGTTATACCGTCGGGATGAAGTCGATTATGCCGTAAGACAGCTAGGTGCACACCGGGTGTTATTCGGTTCAGACATGCCGGGCTGCTCCTATATTACCAACTACGCTCAAGTACTGGAAGCGAATCTGACACCGATTGAACGCAATCAGATTCTAGCCCAGAACACGATCGATTTGTTCCGATTGAAGGTCTCAGCTTAATTACTGCAGTCTATTTTGTATGTAATATTGCTCTGTCACTAGACAGAGCTTTTTCTTCGCCTTATAATGAAAATGATTATCAATATCGGTCTGATAATGAATAACATTATATTAAGGGTGAACCGAGCATGAATGCAGGAAGTGTTGATCTCCATATACTCGAGCATAAGTTCAATGTGGTCTTAACGAAACGCGAGCAGCCTGTATTCTCTGTTCGAGGTGAAGATCTTTTACACTCTGAGACCATACTCGAGCTGCTGCAAACTTATAAACCTTTGATCAAGGCCGATGAAACGACAGCACCGGCAGCTTATTTCTGCGGTTTTTTAAGTATGTTAGGGCTGGCTTTGCAATATTCTGTTTCGATTTGGAACAGAAGCTTCGATGTCACGTTATCTAACCTTACAATCCAGTTGTACACGGACAGGAAGACCGGCTATTCTCGCTTTGCTTTTGTGATCCACCCATGGTCGGAAGAGGCTGCTCCATCGGATTGTGCAGCAAGAGATGAATGGCGCGAACGGATACTATCTTCCTACTATGAGAAGACGGCTCGCCCTATCATAGAGTGCGCTTCGCAGGTCTCTGGGCTTGATGCAGGACAACTATGGGGTCAATTCCCAACCCGAATGAATTATTTCTTGGAGGTATTTCACCAAGAAATCGAGGAATCTATAGCTGGTTCACCGGAAAGCTCTGCTGCTATCTCGGTCGGGAAGAATAGGTTATTCGATGATTATGACTGCTTGTGCAGTCTGAGTGGATTGATCTTCGGCCGGACTAAAAACCCGCTTGATGTAAAGATTCGTTACATAGAGGATTCCCGCAACCCAGACAAACAAGTGAAGATGAAGAATGCCTGCTGCCTATACTATAAGACGGGGGAAGGGCAATATTGTTACACTTGTCCCCGATTGAATGAATCTGATCGTGAGGCAATAAGAGCCAAATATCGAGCACTTGATCCCGTTTAGACTTATTCTTTTTGCAACTTGCATTGACGGTTTTGTGCTGGAAGAGTATGATGATACAGTTGTAATGCAATAATTTCATATTGTGGAAATAGGTGTTCTAGCTTATGGCTAGAGCTTAAAAGGGAAGTTCGGTGAAATACCGATGCGGTCCCGCCACTGTAACAGAGTAGTCTCAGCCACCATGCCACTGATCGATTCGATTGGGAAGGCAAGCTGACGATGATGATTCTGGAGCCAGGAGACCTGCCTATTTGAACAACACTGCTTTACCTACGGGAGATAGGGAGGTGTTAGATGACCGGTGCTTATTTGAGTTGTCTCAAAACATGACGGACGTCTTTACCTTGTATTTGTTACGAGGTGGAGATGTCTTTTTTTGTTGGTTTCTTATCAGAAAATTGGAACTGGGAGGAAAATGATCATGAAAAGCAGCAATATGGGTTACCCGAGAATCGGCGCAAACCGGGAATGGAAGAAGTCGCTTGAGTTGTTCTGGCAAGGGAAGCTGACGGAGGCGGAGTTCTCGCAACAAATGGAGACCATCCGTCTTCGTAATTTGCAGGTACAGGTGAGCAAAGGAATCGAGATCATACCTGTGAATGATTTCAGTTTGTACGATCATATGCTGGATATGTCCACTATGTTCGGTCTAGTCCCCAAACGCTTCTCGTATGAGGGCGGAGTAGTTCCAGTCTCCACCTATTATGAAATGGCGAGGGGGAATCAACAGGCAACCGCCTGCGAAATGACCAAATGGTTCAATACGAATTATCACTATATCGTACCTGAGCTTCAAGATGCAGTGCCTGTTCTGGTTGAGAATCGTCCCTTGACTGCTTACCGCGAGGCGAAGGAGAAGCTGAATATCGAAGGTAAGCCGGTGTTCGTCGGACCCTACACATTCGTTAAGCTTTCCAAAGGCTACCCTGCAAGCCAACTCGCCTCTATACTTGAGACTTTCGTCCCTCTTTACATTCAGATTGTACAGGAGCTACAGCAGGAAGGGGTGCAATGGGTTCAAATCGACGAGCCGAGCTTAGTGACGGATGTCTCGGATTCTGACATGAGGCTGGTTGCCTCGATCTATGAACAATTGAAGCAAGCTGCACCAAAGCTGAAGATATGGGTTCAAACTTATTTCGAGTCTGTTGAACATTATGTACAACTAGTGGCATTTCCTGTAGATGCGATCGGACTGGATTTCGTTCATGGACAGGGAGCTAATCTTAGCAGCTTGGAGGCTTATGGCTTTCCAACAAATAAAGTGTTGGCAGTCGGATTGGTCGATGGGCGTAATATTTGGAGCTCTGATTACGATGCCAAACTTACGATTCTAGAGCGGATTTGCCAAGTCGTTCCGCATGAGCGGCTTGTGCTCCAGCCTTCCTGCAGCTTGCTGCATGCTCCTGTCAGCGCGGAAGGGGAGAGTAAACTGGATCCGGTATTGCGCCAAGCACTCTCATTTGCCAATGAGAAGCTCGATGAAGTGAGAGATTTGACTCAAGCAATCAACGAGGATTATGGAGCTATCGAAAGGCAAATGAAACGCAATAGAACAGCCATTCTGGACCTTAACCAATCTTCATCACGTAATGTGGCAGCTGTGCAACAAGCAATCAAGCAGCTGCAAGCTGAGAAAGAGTTGCATTCCGGCCGTAACTGTGTTTTTGCAGAGCGCCGTCTTGTCCAAGAGAAGAAGTGGCAGCTTCCATTCCTGCCCACGACAACGATTGGCAGCTTTCCGCAGTCCGCTGAGGTTAGACAAGCACGGCTGAAGTTCCGAAAAGGAGATTCATCGAAGGTGCAGTATGATGCTTTTGTACGGGAGCAGATCAAGACCTGGATTGAGCTGCAAGAGCAAATCGGGTTGGATGTTCTGGTGCATGGCGAGTTCGAACGGACCGATATGGTTGAGTTTTTCGGTGAGAAGCTGCCCGGATTTGCTTTTACCCAGAATGGTTGGGTACAGTCCTATGGCTCCCGCTGTGTGAAGCCTCCCGTCATCTATGGGGATATACATTTTGATGAACCGATGACCGTAGAGGAAACCGTCTATGCACAATCGTTGACTTCCAAGCCTGTAAAAGGAATGCTGACGGGTCCGATTACGATTCTGAACTGGTCCTTCGTTCGGGATGATATTACTCGTGAACAAGTTGCTTTTCAGATCGCCCTGGCTTTGCGCAAGGAGGTAGAAGCTCTGGAATGCGCAGGTATTGAGATGATTCAAGTGGATGAGCCCGCCCTGCGCGAAGGGTTGCCGCTTAGAAGAGACGATTGGGCTGCTTACTTGGAATGGTCTGTTCTTGCTTTCAGGATCTCGACAGCGTCCGTAAAGGATACGACCCAAATTCACACCCATATGTGCTATTGTGAGTTTCATGACATTATTGATTCTATCCAAGCTTTGGATGCCGATGTCATTTCTATTGAAACGTCCCGCAGCCACGGCGAGTTGATTCACAGCTTCGAAGACCATACTTACACGAAAGGCATCGGGCTTGGCGTTTATGATATTCATAGCCCGAGGGTTCCTTCAGTGGATGAGATGGTGAATATGATAGAGCGGGCACTGAAGGTGCTCGATCCTTCGTTATTCTGGATTAATCCGGATTGCGGATTGAAGACACGTGGGATTGCCGAAACCGTGGAATCCTTGACTCAAATGGTGAAGGCCACGCAGAAAGTAAGAGAATTGCGGAAGGTAGATTAATTATCTTATATAATTATGATTGCTATTTCTAGTGAAAAGAGCACCCCTAAAGGTGCTTTTTTTCATTCTTGTACATATATATGATAGCAAAATAGGTGCATTTGGAAAGGAGAAACGGTGCATGATCGTCGTGTTTCTCGTACTCATGTTGATTATGCTTGCTTGTTTTGGCCTGATCATGTGGCTGCTCTTTCTAGGAATTCAAAAGGATACGATTGATCTGGATTTTCAGACCATCTGGCAAGACGTGAAGGTAACTCGAAAAGACATGGAATTCGAATAGGTCTAGTACGGGGAAAGATCGCTAAGGAGGAGTAAATGCCATGCTGCATATTGTTGTGTGTGTCAAGCAAGTGCCAGATAGCCGGGAGATTCGGATTGATCCTAAGAATAACACGTTGATCCGGCAAGGTGTACCTAGCATCGTGAACTTCTATGACATGCATGGGTTGGAGGAAGCGCTTCGCATCAAGGACGAGCAGGATGCACGTGTTACTGTGGTAACGATGGGGCCGCCGCCCGCAGAAAAAGGCTTGAAGGAATGTATCTCGCTTGGTGCTGATGAGGCTGTACTTGTTACGGATCGCGGGTTCGCAGGAGCCGATACGCTTGCAACCTCTTATGTTGTGGCGGAAACCATTCGTAAGGTAGAGGAACGTTGGGGACCCGTCGACATGGTGTTCTGCGGCAAGCAGACTTTGGATGGAGATACCGGCCAGGTAGGCCCAGGTGTTGCCTGCAGACTGGATCTGGAGCAGCTTACATATGTGAATAAAGTGGTGACTGTCAATGAGGATACGAGGCGGGTAACTGTGCAACGTCATTTGGAGGATGGACTAGAAGTTGTAGAAACCTCGATGCCCGTATTAATCACTGCGTTGAAAGAATTGAACAAAGTGCGAAGAGCTTCCTTGCCAGGTATGATTCGCGCTGCCCGATATAAGCCTATCGTCTGGACAACAGCGGATTTCCCGCATCTGGATAAAGCTAAGATTGGCTTGAAGGGCTCACCTACGATTGTAGCCAAAACATGGGTTCCCGAAGTTAAATCGGTTAAGTCAATAAGCATTGAAGGGGAGACGGTCCAAGAGAAAGCGGAGAAGCTGATCAGTCAGCTGTGGGGAACACCTCTTGCGGAGAGGTTAGGATGGAATTCGAATGCGTCTGCTGCTACTGTGTCCAATGTGTCCAATCAGAATGTTCAATGAAGCTGGGAGTGAATAAAAATGTCTACAGAACGTACAGATGATCAGATGCCGGATTGGTCCGCTTATCGCGGAGTGTTGATTGTTGTTGAGCAACGGGATGGACAAGCAAAGTCGGTATCATGGCAGCTGCTTGGCGAAGGCCGCAAGCTGGCCAATAAGTTGGAGGTACCTCTATTAGCTCTTGTAATGGGCAGCGAAGTTGAGCATCTGGCACGGGAAGCTGCCTATTATGGCGCGGACAAGGTGTTCCTATGTGATGATCCTGTGTTAAAGATTTACCGCACGCGTCCGTATAGCCGAGTCGTGCTTAAGTTAATTGACGAGGAAAAGCCTGAGATCGTGCTTTTCGGCGCTACAGCAACAGGAAGGGACCTGGCTGGAGCGATCGGCACCCATCTTCCTACCGGGCTTACAGCTGACACAACGGAACTGGATGTTGAACCCCATCCATCCCGATTGCTGCTAGCCAGTCGTCCTGCCTTCTCTGAAAAGATGATGGCCACAATTCTATGTAAGCAATATCGGCCGCAGATGGCTACTGCACGAGCTGGAGTATTCGAATCCCTGCCTCGTGATGTGACGCGTGAAGCGAATATTGTACCGCTAGAATGCGAGCTCCAGGAAGCAGATATCGCGGCACAAGTACTGGATTTTATCGAGGAGACGGGCCGCGTCAATCTGGAGGAAGCAGAAGTGATCGTTGCAGGGGGGCGAGGGCTCGGAGGTCCAGAACCCTTCGCCATGCTGAAGGCGTTAGCTGATGCGCTAGGCGGTTCGGTAGGAGCTTCACGTGCAGCTGTAGATGCGGGTTGGATCAAGCATGAGCATCAAGTAGGTCAGACCGGTTCTACAGTCAGACCCAAGTTATATTTCGCAATCGGGATATCTGGGGCCGTCCAGCATACAGTAGGTATGAGTAACTCTGACATTGTAGTTGCAATTAATCGGGACGCAGAAGCACCGATCTTCCAGTTTGCACATTACGGAATTGTTGGTGATTTGTTTCAGATTGTTCCAGCCATAACAGAAGAAGTACGCAAACGCAGAGGTGTGTTCGGGCCTGTTAGTGAATCGATGCCTTCCAAAACCGGATAGAAGGGAGTGAAACCGAGAATGAATGAGAAATTCGATTGCATTGTTGTAGGCGCCGGACCTGCGGGAGCTGCTGCTGCTCTTACAATGGCGAGGGCAGGCCTTTCTGTTGTGCTGTTGGAGCGAGGAGAATTTCCCGGTGCCAAAAACTTGTTCGGCGGCGTATTATATCGCAAGCAGATCGAGGAGCTGGTGCCAGAGTTTTGGAAGGAGCGCAATGCGCCGGTAGAGCGGCATATTGTGGAACAACGTCTGTGGATGATGGGCAAGGAATCGATGGTTACAGTTGGTCATCGCAACGAAGCCTTTAAGGAACCCTATAACTGCTTCACAGGTCTGCGAGTGAAATTCGACCCGTGGTTCGCTGACAAAGCCGTACAGGCCGGTGCTCTGCCGATCTATGAGACAGTAGCAACGGAAGTTCTCCGCGAAGGGGATCGTGTTGTCGGTGTGCGAACCGATCGGGAGCACGGCGACCTGTATGCTGATGTCGTGCTAATTGCTGACGGAGTGAACTCTTTGCTCGGCAAGGCGATGGGCATACACCGGGAGTGGAAGCCGGATGAAGTGTCACTCGCCGTGAAGGAGATTATCTCGCTGCCCAAGGAAAAGATCGAAGATCGTTTCGGTCTCGAGGGGGACGAAGGCGTGACGATTGAATTCATGGGAGAGACTTCACTTGGAATGGCGGGCATGGGCTTCCTGTATACGAACAAGGATACGATCTCGCTCGGTGTTGGTGTCATGGTCAATCATCTGCGAGATAAGAGAGTGAAGCCGTATGCTTTGCTGGACGCTGTGAAGCAGCATCCCATGATCCGTAAGCTGATCCAGGGCGGCGAGATGAAGGAATACTCTGGTCATCTGATTCCTGAGGGCGGCTACAACTCCATTCCTCCATTGTCCGGCAACGGGTGGTGTGTAGCAGGCGATGCGGCGCAGCTGGTCAACTTCGTGCACCGGGAAGGGACGAACCTGGCCATGACATCAGGTCGGTTAGCGGGTGAAGCGATTGTCGAAGCCAAGCAAGCCGGGGAAGATTGCTCTGCCGCATCACTGAGGCGGTATGATAATAAGATCCGGGCATCGTTTGTGCATAAAGATCTGCAGAAATACAAGGGCATGCATGAACTTCTGAAGCATGAAGATCCCGAATTGTTGTTCGACAAACTCCCTCGGGCACTGAATGCAGCGGCTTTTCAGTTCCTTTCCGTCGATGGAATATCCAAGGCTGAGAAGCAGCGCACAGGAATGCGTATGATCAAAGATGCAGCAGGGGGAACCATGAATCTGCTGAAGCTCGGATATAAAGGATGGAGGGCGATGAACGGATGAGCCAGTGCGGTGTTTCCGACAGGCTGTTTACGATCCGCTACAAATGTGACGACAAGTCCCATCTTATTATTAAGGAAGCGGACACTTGCGTGAAATGTACAACGAAGGATTGCAACTACTTTTGCCCGTCTGATGTGTACGAATGGGAAAAGAAGCAGAAGATTACTACGGTTGCTTTTGAGAACTGTATCGAATGCGGGACTTGCCGAATCGCATGCCCTTCGGACAATATCGATTGGGTGTATCCAAAAGGCGGATACGGGATTACGTATAAATATGGTTAATCGAGAAGGAGCCCGGCGTCCATGACGCTGGGCTTTCTTTTCATAGCAACACCAACCCGATAGTGCAAAAACTTCGACCATAAGGGTAAATCCTTTTGCTGAACATTCTACTAAGATAAAGGTAGAAACAAATTAGCAATTAGAGGGAGAAGGAGAACAGTTAATGGACAAAATTCGCATGGGGATTATCGGTTGCGGAGGTATGGCAGGGTCGCATTTCAAAGGATATGAGGCATTGATGGAGCAGATGGAAGTGACGGCTGTATGTGATATCGTCCCTGAACGGGCGCAAAGCGCAGCAGAGCAGCTCGGTATTACTAAAGCGGTAACGGATTATCGTGACCTGTTGGATGATGTAGATGCTGTATTAATCGTGCTTCCGCATGACTTGCATTTTGAAGTGGGGATGGCTTGTCTCAAAGCGGGTAAACATGTCTTGATGGAAAAGCCGCTGGCTAACTCAGAACAAGAAGTAATCGAATTGATCAAGACTTCCGAAGAGGTTGGCAAAATATTGATGACGGCTTACCCGGTCCGCTTCTGGCCGCTCGTCTTGAAGATGAAAGAACTGATCGATACCCAAGAATACGGTGAAATCTTCCAGTTATCGATATGGACGGAACAGCTCACCAAGTATCAAGAAGGACATTGGGGCTTATCTGCGAAGAGTTTGGGAGGCGGTCAATTCTTCAGCCATGGCTGTCACTACATTGATATCATGATGTGGATTCTGGGCCGTCCGGTATGGGGCACCCATATGGGAACGAACCGCGGTACGCCTTGGATGGAAAAGGAAGGGACAAGCAACGTCTCTCTGGAATTCGAGAACGGCGCTCTCGGTTATCACTTCGGAACATGGGGTGCGCGCGGAACACGTCTAGGCTATAGCATCCACGCGCATTGTACCAAAGGAATGCTGGAAGCTCATATCAGTTCAGGGAAGCTCTACGCGCATACGGAAATGGTTCCGGAGAAGTCCAACTTGGATACGCGTTCGACGACTGAAGTGTTGATGGAAGTTCCTCTTGACGGGAAGAACACGCATTATGAAATCCAGCATTTCCTGGATTGCATTCGAACCGGTTCTGTTCCGCTAACAGATGGCCCTTCGAGTTTGCAAGGTCTTAGAGTGATCTGGCGTTTGTACGAAGCAGAGAAAAACCGGGTGGTTGCAGATCTGAGTGGTCTGGGCCTCGAGGATGATTGGAAAGCCGTCATTCCTGGAATTAGTTAATGGTATTAATGAAAAGCCCGACGTCATCAGGACGTTGGGCTTTTGTCTTGCAGGGCCTCCGCCTCCGAAGCCCACTGTTTAAGCTTTTGATCTGAGGGCAGCAATATGGCTAACAGTCCAACGAGTGGCAGAAAAGCAACTGATTTCATGACAAACTCGAGGCTGGTTGAATCTGCCAACGCTCCAAGAGCTGCAGCGCCAAGGCCGCCCGCCCCAAACGCAAGCCCGTAGAAGAGACCGGACACGGTTCCAATATTGCCTGGCAGCAGTTCTTGCGCATAAACCACATTAACCGATCCGCTAGACATAATCGTGAACCCGATTATGACGCTGAAGACGATGCTGGTAGAGAGATTTACATAAGGCAGCAGGAAGGCGAATGGCATTGCGCCTAGAATCGAGAACCAGATTACATTCCGACGTCCCCATCGATCCGCAAGAGGCCCGCCGAAAAATGTTCCAACCGCTCCCGCAGCAAGAAAAGCAAACACACATAATTGCGCTGACTGTACAGACAATTGAAATCGTTCGATCAGATAAAAGTGAAAGAAACTGCTAATCCCAGCCAGATAGGCCATTTTGGACGTAAGAATCAGCATAAGTATGGAGATCGCCGTTGCAACCTTACCGCGATTCGCAACAGGCATGCTTCCTGCGTTTTTCTTTTTTATTTTGATCGTGCGAGACGGAAGGATTCCGCTATACCAACGAGCCGTGTATATTTGGATCGCGATGGCTGCCACTGCTAAGATGGAGAACCATAATATACCATCCTGTCCGAACGGCACGAATATAAGTGCGGTCATGACGGGTGCAAGTGCTTGCCCCGCATTTCCCCCTACCTGGAAGATTCCTTGCGCAAGACCTCTTCTGGTACCTGCAGCCAAATAAGCTACTTTGGCTGATTCTGGATGAAAGACTGAAGATCCAATCCCAATCAACACTACTGAGATCAGCATGGTCCAGAACCCTGTTGCAAAGGCGAGTCCAAGCACACCGAAAAGAGTAGCTACGACACCGAGTGGAAGCAGGTAAGGCTGCGGCCTTCTATCACTGTACACCCCGATAGCGGGCTGCAGCACAGATGCCGTCACATTCAGGGCAAGCGCAATCAAGCCAAGCTGTGTATAGGATAATGATAATGAATCTTTAATAATCGGGAAGATGGCCGTTACGACTGACTGAATCGTATCATTCAACAAATGAACAATACTGACTGCGAACAAAATACTGAAAACGGTACTATTCTGCTTAAGTGCGGAGGAAGGGCTTGGGGTTTCCGTGTTTTTCATACTCATTCAGACTTTCCTCCTAAGATTTCACCTGAAGCGACAAATACTAGTCTTTCTTCTATTAAAGGTGTAAATTGCAGCTCATCATATTTCGGGTAAGCTGATGATACTATGATTCTAATGAAATGGAAAGGGTAATGATTAGCTGGTGCTGATCGTGCTGTTCGCGATGGGCTATAACCGATTATTCAGACAGTTAACTTGAAGCTTTTTTTGGGTTGACTTCCTCCTCGGGTCGGTGGTATGCTTGTAAAAATTTACCCGTGATACTGAAGCAAATGCACACTGGAACGCATTTGCTTCACAAATGATGGAGGAGGAAATGAAGTGGCTTATTATTATTTGGAACCATCCCGAACGTTCAGTGAGTTTCTGCTGTTGCCGAACTTGACGACAAAGGAATGTAATCCAGCCAATGTGAGTTTGAAAACTCCGATTACGAAGTTCAAGAAAGGTGAGCAAGCTGACATTTCACTCAATATTCCTTTCTCTTCGGCCGTTATGCAATCGGTCTCGGATGATAATATGGCTGTTGCGCTTGCCCGCTGCGGAGGGATATCGTTTATTTTTGGTTCACAATCGGTAACGGATCAAGCTGCAATGGTACGTAAGGTAAAAGGATACAAGGCAGGCTTCGTTGTGAGCCGCTCTAATCTTACTCCACAGCATACGCTTAAGGATGTATTGGAGTTAAAGGAAAGAACGGGACATGCTACTGTAGCGATCACGGACGATGGAACTCCAAAGGGTAAGCTGCTCGGAATCGTAACTAGCCGTGATTACAGAATCAGCAGAGATTCAATGGACAAGCAAGTGAAGGATTTCATGACTCCATTCTCCGCGCTCAAATATGGGAAGTCAGGCATCACGCTATCGGAAGCTAATGATCTGATCTGGGAGCATAAGCTGAATTGTTTACCGATTGTAGATAACAATTATAACCTGGATTACCTCGTGTTCCGGAAAGACTATGATGCCCACAAAGAGAATCCGCTAGAGCTGCTCGACAGTAATAAAAGCTATATCGTTGGAGCAGGCATTAATACTAAGGATTACAAAGAGAGAGTAGCCGCTCTGGTAGCTGCCGGTGTAGATATTCTAGTCATTGATTCATCTGACGGTTATACCGAATGGCAGCGTGAAACGGTTCAATATGTAAAAGAAAATTTCGACGTCAAGATCGGGGCAGGAAACGTAGTTGACCGTGAAGGCTTCCTCTATCTCGTGGAATCTGGTGCTGATTTCGTTAAAGTCGGGATCGGTGGAGGTTCAATTTGCATTACCCGGGAACAGAAAGGGATCGGTCGCGGACAAGCTTCTGCTGTAATCGAAGTGGCTGCAGCGAGAGATGAATACTATCAGAAGACAGGCGTCTATATCCCGATTTGCTCGGATGGCGGGATTGTGCATGATTACCATATGACCCTTGCCCTTGCTATGGGTGCTGATTTCATCATGCTAGGCCGATATTTCGCACGCTTCGATGAAAGCCCTACTAAGAAGTTGAAAGTCGGGAACAATTTCGTGAAGGAATATTGGGGAGAAGGCTCTAACCGCGCGCGCAACTGGGAGCGTTATGACACAGGCGGCAAGCATGGTCTTGTATTTGAAGAAGGGGTAGATTCCTATGTTCCTTATGCAGGCAGCCTTCGAGAAAATATGGATAAAACCATTATCAAGATCAAATCCACACTCTGTAATTGCGGGGCGACTACAATAGAAGAGCTGCAGTCCAAAGCAAGAATAACCCTTGTATCGGCAACCAGTCTTGTTGAAGGCGGCGCGCATGACGTAATTCTTAAAGAAAGCAGTTTATCCGAGGGTTAAAATGGCCAAAGCAGATAATATGCTTTCCGTGTTATGGCTGCTTAAGTCAGGCAAGCGGAAGACAGCCAAGGAGCTAGCCGAAGCTCTGGAGATGAACATAAGAACGGTTTATCGGTACGTGGATGCCTTATGTGCGAGCGGGGTTCCCATAATATCGGATTCCGGCCATAACGGCGGCTACAGCTTGCTCAATACGTTCAAAGAAGCTCCATTAATCTTCGATGCAGGCGAGCAGAAGGCGCTCATTCATGCTGCTCTATTCGCTCAAGAAGCAGGGTACCCCTTCGGAGAAGATCTGGACCGCGCCGTTTCCAAGCTTAAGATGTACACGAACGAAGATCAATTGGATGCTATTAATCGCCACACTAGAGGCTTCGATGTTATTCATGTCCCGGCAGACGATCATATGGTTGCCTTATTGCAAGAGTTGGAGCAATCCGTAGCAGAAGGGCATACTCTCTCTATGGACTATCAGAAGGGGTATGAGACCAAATCGCAAGTCAGGGACATTGATCCCTACGGACTCGTGTACTGGAAGGGTAAATGGTATATAGTAGCCTACTGTCATCTTCGCACAGAGATTCGCAGTTTTCGGGTGGATCGCATCCATCGTCTAACCCGGAAGGAAGCTAACTTCCAACATCCAGAAGAGTTCTCGGCACGTGACTTTTTCCTCAAATTCCTGCTCCCGGATATTAGCGATAAGGAGCAGTTAATATCGGTTAGAATCAGAGGCAAGCTTCATGCCATTCAAGATTTGTGCAATCACTGGTTTTTTGCTCATGTCTTAGTGGAGCGCACGGATGAAGAAGTTCATCTGAATTTGGATCGACATGCTTTTGAGACCGTCATTCCTCATTTTCTACTCTCATATGGCAGGTCTATTCAGATACTAGAGCCGTTGTCATTAAAGGAACGAGTGGCCGCAATAGCCTCTGACATCATGAAGCACCATGAAGCATAAGAAAACCAAAAGGTACTCCCGCCTGATTATAGTGGGAGTACCTTCTTTTTATTGTGTGACAAATAAAGTTAGGCCAAGCTGTGAGTTGGAAGCAAGTAGAACAAAACCGCTATGAAGTGTGACGCCGTTCCGCCCAATACAAAGGTATGCCAAATCGCATGATGATAGGGAATGCGGCGCCATATATAGAACACAGTGCCGACCGTATACAACATGCCCCCAAAGACAAGCCAGAACAGGCCGCCGGAAGGTAAAATTAAGTATAATGGTTTGATCGCTATCACAATCAGCCAACCCATGGCAATGTAGAATAAGGTGGATAGGACGATGAATCGATCGACGAAGAAGGCCTTGAAGGCGATTCCGAATACAGCCAAACCCCAGACGATTCCGAATAGAGTCCATCCTAATGGACCACGGAGTGTCACCAGAAGGAATGGAGTATATGTGCCGGCAATAAGCAAATAAATCGCGGAGTGGTCCAAAATCTCAAATATCTTCTTAGCCCTCCAATGCTGTGGGAAGCTGTGCAGAAGAGTGGAAAATGTATATAGGAGCACCATCGTGATGCCGAACACCGTAAAGCTGACAATGTGCCATACATCTCCGAATAGGCTGGAATAGACGATTAGAAGCACCAGGGCTGCAATGCTTAGCACAGCGCCGATGCCATGGCTGATGGCGTTCGCGATTTCTTCGCGCAAGGAGTAGGTCATAAATTGTGTGCCTCCATTCAAGCTTTTTTTGAAGCGGACAAGTGTTGAAGTATATCCACATACTACCGCATTTGGCTGCGGTTCGCCACTATCCAACACCTATTTACTGTGATACAGTAAATGAACTTGTCTCTTTAAGCAGAAGAATGAAATACGGATAACAATGGATGGTTAGACAGAAAGCAGGGATTGCACGTGTGGAATAACCGAAATATATGGATCATTATGTCAGGTGAATTTATTGCGGGTTTAGGATTATGGTTAGGAATCATTGGAAACCTGGAGTTTCTCCAGACACATGTTGAGTCGGACTTTATGAAATCGGTGATTCTATTCACTGGTCTGTTCGTCGGAGTAATACTCGGGCCTTATGCGGGCAAATTAGTCGATCAGTCGTGCAAAAAGAAAGTATTGAACATATCAGGATTAGTTCGAATGGTCGGAGTATGCTTCATGTTTATAGCTTTGTGGACCGACTCTGTGATGTGGATGATAGGATATAGTATTGTGATAGTGGGTGCTTCGGCTTTTTATTTCCCTGCTCTTAATTCACTGCTGCCTACACTCGTGGAAGACAAACATCTCATGCAAGCTAACGGGATTCATATGAACATACAGACGATTTCCCGGATTATCGGGACAGCATTAGGCGGATTGATGTTAGTGTACACGTCGCTTAGTGTAATGTACGAGGCATCGATGATTGCATATTTCATCTTGTTCTTATTCACCTTGCAGCTAAAAGTGGAAAAGAGAACCGTCGAGGGAAATCAGAAGTCAGCAGACCATAAGAAGAAATCTTCAAGCTTCAAAGAAGTGATTCCAGTCATTCAGCAATCTCCCGCTGTTGTGATGGCTTTGTTTCTAACATTAGTGCCTACATTTTTTATCGGCAGCTTTAATTTAATGGTGTTAAAGATCAGTGAGCTTCAAGATGATACCGCGATCAAAGGGTTGTTGTATACTGCGGAGGGTGTGAGCTTTATGCTCGGAGCATTTCTGATTAAGCGAATCTCTCGTGGGAGAAACTTGATTACCTTGCTATTAGTGTTCGCATCAGCTGCTGCTGCAGCTCAGATGGCCTTATATTTCGCAGATTACAAGATTGCTTCCATATTGACGTTCGCTTTGTTCGGATGGGCAGCCGGTTCGTTCTACCCAATGACCGCTACCCTGTTCCAGAAAAGTATTCCGGCATCGTTTCATGGGCGCTTCTTCTCGTTCCGCGGGATGATGGATCGTATTCTATTCCAGATTGTGCTTCTGGGAACCGGCTTTATGCTTGATATGATCGGGTTCAAATGGATGGTGCTGAGCTTCGGGGTATTATCGATCGGGCTTGTTATGTTTTTTGTTATGAAGCAAATCAAGAGCCCGTTATCATTCAGTGATGCAGAGGGCAGGGGATAACTCCGTCCTCTGCTGGTTCAAAAGCAGGCAGGAAGGTTAATGGGTAACGTATCCTAAACCTACTCCAAGGAGGAATTACCATGTCAGAACACAATCACGTAATTGATAAAGACGGCGATGTTGCAACGAATAAGGTGGATCAAGCAATTTCTAATATGGATTCCGGAAAGAGAGACCAAATCCTGCGGGATTTTGAAGCATTTAAGGGTTATTTGGGAAAACGCATTGAGCTTGCAGAGAATCTTGGATTGAATGAAGAGCAGCTAGCTGTCATAGCGGAGAGGGTAGCCGGTTACCTGGCGTCCCACGAAGATCCTCGCAACCGTGAAGAGATGCTCCTACAGGAGCTTTGGAAGGTTGGGGACAAGGAGCAGCAGCACATGCTTGCACATATGCTCGTTCGTCTGGCGCAATCGGCACATTAATAATTAAATGATTTGACTATTGATCCGCGCTTGGCGCGGATTTTTTGCGTTCCTCGCCGATCCTTAGGCAAAAAGAACCATATTTCTTTGTCGAAGGTAAACAGGAGCGGATTAGCCTCTCTGAACATGGGAATAGGCCAGGCAACATTTAGGTGGGTGATAAACGAACAACAACAGGGTGCCATCAGGCACCCTGTTGTTGTTAATAGCGGTCATTCAGCCAAGAACCAACCGATCGTCGGACAGTTTATTTCCGCTGATTTTCTCAAATTCTCCGAGAAGCTGCACTACAGTTAAATCTTTCTTCCGCTCTTGTTCGACATCGATCAGGACTCGGCCTTTATCCATCATGAGCAGACGGGTGCCCAGCCGGATGGCTTGCTCCATGTTATGGGTGACCATCAGCGTCGTCAGCTTCATTTCGCGGACAAGCTGTTCCGTCAAACTGGTGATCAGCTCAGCTCGTGCAGGGTCCAAAGCGGCGGTATGCTCGTCAAGAAGCAGGATATCCGGTTTGGTGAAAGTGGCCATCAACAAGCTGAGCGCTTGCCTTTCACCGCCGGAAAGGAGGCCTACCTTGGCCCCAAGCCGATCCTCGAGTCCCAAGCCGAGACGCTTGATCTGTTCGCGGAACATGGAACGTTTGCCGGACGTAACCCCAAACCGAAGACCGCGTGATTTGCCGCGCATATAGGCCATTGCCAGATTCTCCTCAATGGACATATGGGGAGCCGTGCCGGCCATCGGATCTTGGAAGACGCGTCCGATCCAACGGCTGCGCTTGTACTCAGGGAGATGATGGATAACGTTACCTTCAATGCGAACCTCGCCATAATCCGGTTTGGTGACGCCGGAAATTATATTCATCAGCGTGGATTTGCCTGCACCATTACTTCCGATCACCGTGACGAAATCGCCGGCTTTCAGCTTCAAGTTAATCCCGTTCAGAGCGACTTTCTCGTCGGGAGTGCCCGGATTGAACAACTTCGATATTTTTGAAAGTTCAAGCATTATCGGTCACCCCCGGTAGTGTTATCGTTCTGCGTGCCGGCAAAGTGAGTGGAACGTTTTTTCGCCAAGTTTTTTTGCCTCCATGTGCGTTGAACGGAAGGAAGCACAAGAGCGATAATTACGATAATAGCGGTGATCAGCTTTAAGTCGGAAGCATCCAACCACTCGACCTGCAGCGCGATTGCGATCACGATACGGTAGATGATGGAGCCGAGAAGAACAGCTAACGTCGCACGGAAGACGGTAGCGGCTCCGAATATTGCTTCACCTATGATGACGGAAGCCAAGCCAATTACGATCATCCCGATCCCCATTGAGATATCCGCGAAGCCAGACTGTTGAGTGATCAAGGCTCCGGATAATGCTACCAGGCCGTTAGACAAGCTGAGCCCCAAAATCGTCGTATTGTCTGTATTCGCGCCCAGACTGCGGATCATTCGGGAATTGTCGCCGGTCGCTCGGAGCGCCATACCCATGTCGGTATGCAGAAAACCATCAATCAGCAGCTTGACAACGATCACCAGAATGGGCATAAGAACGAGCGGATGGACGACAGTGAACATCGTATCCATACCGAGCAAGGAGACATTCGGTTTGCCCATAATCCTCATATTGACGGAATAAAGGGCGATCATCATCAATATTCCGGACAGCAATCCGTTGATTTTTCCTTTGGTATGCAAGAGCCCCGTGCATACTCCCGCGATTAGACCGCCGCCTAAAGCAGCCAAGCAAGCAAGCCAAGGGGACGCCCCATTGGAAATGAGAATCGCGGCGATCGCTCCACCAGTCGCAAAGCTGCCGTCCACAGTCAAATCCGGGAAATCCAAAATCCGAAAAGTGATGTACACGCCCAGAGCCATTAAAGCATAGAGCAATCCTAGCTCAATCGATCCGGGTAACGAGTCAATCAATGACTCCATCATGAGATGTGCCTCCTTCTTAATGTAAAAGGGGTGGACATTAGGCTTTTGTCCACCGCTTAAAATGGCATCTATTGAATAATGTTATTGTTCTGGTCCTTGACTGCACTCTTCATTGCGTCGGTAACTTCGATTCCCTGAGCTTTGGCCGCTTTCAAATTCAAGATAACATCGAGCTTATCAGGCACGGTTACTTTCATATCGGCTGGTTTCTTGCCGTTTTTCAGAATGTCCGCTGCCATTTGTCCGACTTGGTATCCGTGGTCGTAATATTTGAATCCAACAGTGGCAAACGCGCCTTTTTCGACGGTATCGCGGTCGCTTGCGAAGAAAGGAATCTTCTTGTCGTTCGCGACTTTCAAGATCGTATCCACGCCGCTAACGACTGTATTGTCCAACGTAATGTATATCGCATCAACACGGCCGGCGAGCGATTCGGCTGCCTGCTTGACCTCGGACGTATTAGTAACAGGCGCTTTGATTAGCTCGATGCCATGTTTGGTAAGTGCCTTTTTAGCATGATCAGTCATTACGACAGCGTTGGATTCTCCTTCATTAATGACGACACCGACTTTTTTAACCTTCGGGAAATTTTTGGCTACAAAGTCCATCAGACTGATGATGGCTTCTGGGTTCGTATCGGATGCCCCGGTGACGTTGCCGCCCGGTTTGTCCATATTGCTAACGATTTTGGCGCCCAGCGGATCTGTAACGGCTGCGAACAAGACCGGCGTATTCTTAACCTGTTGAACGACTGCCTGAGCGGAAGGGGTGGCGATTCCGATGACCAAGTCGTTTTTCCCTGAGGCGATTTTCTGGGCAATGGACAGGTTATTGGCAGAATCAGCTTGAGCGTTATTGTAATCTACTTTTAAGTTGCCGCCTTCGGTTAGGCCTGCATCTTTGAGCGCAGCCAAAATGCCGTTACGGGTCGCATCCAAAGAAGGATGTTCCACGTATTGGGATATCGCGAGTTGATACGTCTTTTTGTCAGTATTCCCGCCTCCGGATGTAGCATCCTTCGGTTTCTCGCCACAACCTGAAGCTGTAGCTAAAAGTGCAGCAGTAAGAACAAAGAGCCCTAATTTCTTTTTCATAGTCAAAAATCCCTCCAGTAGATTGATAGCAGTGACTGGTGCTTTTATGTATGAAAGCGGTAAAGTAAAAGCACACAGACGAATAAGACATGTCAGTACAGACATTATTCTATACTATATGGCAACTTTCAACCCGTCAAAGGTAATGATTTCTATAAAATATCGTAGCCGATGGGATTTAGTTATTATGGTATGATCAATAAAAGGGAACTTGAATCCAATCAACAATCAGAGTTGGGGTGCGCTCGGTGGGTTATGTATTGCTATTGTTAGCTACGCTTTCCTGGAGTTTTGTCGGTATTTTGGTCAAAGCAGCATCGACGATGCTCGACAGCACTACCATTACTTTTGCCCGATTTTCAATCGGCGTAGTTTTTCTGGGACTTTTTTTGATTGCTAAAGGAAAAGGGATTAAGCTGCAGTTCCGCATGAAATGGATTTGGCTGGGAGCGCTCGGGAAAGCCTTGAATTACTTTTTCGAAAATATGGGATTGTCCATCGGCTATTCTTACGGGTATATCCTGGTAACTCCAGTTTCAACCGTTGCGCTGCTGCTCGTTTCTGTTTTTCTATTCAAAGAGAAGATAACGACCCGTGGAAGGATCGCAGCGGTGATGTGTGTGATCGGGGTGTTTGTTATTAGTTGGAACGGGATGCCGATCAAGCAAATTTTTGGAGGGAATTCTTTAACGACATTGCTCTTCGTCATTTCCGGGATCGGGGCTACTTTTCACGTGCTGAGCCAAAAAATCCTTGTCAAGGATATGGACGCAGGGAATATGAATTTTTCGGTCTTTTTCTGGGCCTCCTTAGTGATGCTGCTGCCGCTACCATGGCAATTCGATTTCAAGGGAAGCGTCAGTGTGACGGCCGTAGGTGCATTAGTTCTGCTAGGACTCATTACGGGGATCAGCTTTTATTGGTTCTCGCAAGCTTTAGCCAAAGTGCCGTTCCCAGTGGCCGTTATTGTCAGCAATACGTCTGTGCTGTTCGCCATTTTATGGAGCTTTTTGTTCTATCGGGATCCAATTACCTTGTATATCATTTGTGGAGCCGCTCTGTTTACTGCCGGACTGGTAGTTTTGAACCTCCCTGTGAGACAATCGAAACGGAAGGACGAGAAATTGAACCCGCTGAAGGGATAAAGATCACGGGAATTCCAGTTCATTTAAAGAAATATCCCGGAGCCGTCTTTCTTGGCTCCGGGATATTTTTTATACCTTAAAGCTTATAATTCGCCCGCCAATGTGACGATTTCTTCATCACTTGTCTCTACGAGCGGGGATATGGGTCCCTCATAGTGGATCCACAGCTCATGCAGCGCGCGTGTGCAGCCCACGTACAGCAGCTTGCCGTCCTGCGCATTCGCGCCATAACGGGTCTCATCGACATCGGTGAGAATCACCGCGTCGAACTCGAGACCCTTGGCGAGATACACAGGCAGGACGGACACGCCGCCGGCATAGCGGCGCTGCGAGGCGTCGATCAGCGTCGCCTCAACGCCGGCGCGGCCGAGCTCGCGATGCAGCGCCGCGCATTCACGCTCGGTGCGGCCGATGACTGCAACCGTGCTCGCGCCTCCGGCGCGGCTCTTCGCGATCGCGGCGGCGATGGCCTCGACGCGCCGCGCTGCAACCGCTGGCAGCAGCTTGACCTTGTCGCCGCTGCGGAACACCGGGATGGCCGGCACGGCCGAGGGGACGCTGCGCGTCAGCACTACATTCGCGAAGCGGATGATCTCCATGGTCGATCGGTAGCTTCGCTCCAGCTGATGGAAGGCGGTCGAGCCTTCCGGAAACAAACCCAACATCTCGCTCCAGTCGAGAATGCCCTGGTAGGCATGAATCCCTTGGGACAGGTCGCCCAAGATGGTGAAGGACCCACTCTTCACGTGGCGATTCAATAACGCCACCTGAAAAGGAGAGAAGTCTTGCGCCTCATCGATCACGATATGGTCGAACATTCGCTCACTATCGATGCCGAAGAAGCGGTCATGGATATGCAGGAGCGGTGCCAAGTCCTCTGGCTGTACTTCCCGTTTAGCTAAACCGCGTAACGATGGGGCTGCAACAGCAGGCGGAAGGGGTGACGGCATAGCTCCTTCGGATGTGCCTCTTACGCCAAGCTTGCCTGATAACCACTCCGCATAAAAGGCGAATGGAGTATGGCTCGGCCAGCTCTTCATATAAGTGCGCAGCTTCGCGGAAGCTTTGCTCTTGTAATCCTTCCTGCGCCCAGGATCGCGAACCAGATCGAGCTCCATCTCGACCCACCGTTTGATCCGTGCATGTACACGTTCCTTGCGCTTATACACGGGATAATGCTTGTATTCGTCGCGGTACCAACTTTCGATCGTCTTTGCACTTAACTTAGCCATCTCCCACGGATGGAAATCTTCGTTAGGAAAAAAGGTCGACTCGTATCGATCCAGTGCTTCATCGAGGATGCTCATGAATCCGATCCAGCCCTTCCAACGTCCAGGAGCATATTCATCAATCTCGGGACGATCCGCTCCTGATGCGAACCAGTGATTGTAGCGATCTGCTGGATTCGCCAGCTTCAGCTTTTCATCCAGCACATCGAATGTCCAATCTGCGAAAGTAGTCTGTTGAATACTGCCGACTCCAAGCTCTGGCAGCACGGAAGAGATGTAGTCAAGGAACATCTGGTTGGGGGCGAAGATGATCATTCGTTCCGCTTTGACTGTATCTCGATACTGGTACAGCAAGTAGGCTAGTCGATGCAAGGCGACTGTAGTTTTGCCGCTTCCCGCTACTCCTTGGATGACCATGGCGGTATTTCTCGCTGATCGAATAATCCGATCCTGTTCAGCTTGAATGGTGGATACGATGTCCCGCAGCTTATTGTCTTTGTTCTCGCCCAACCGGTACAGTAAAAATTCATCGTTCACAGACAGTTGATCACTGCCGCGCATATAAGTATCGACTACCCGCTGCAAGATCTGTTTGCGAACAACCAGATTTCGTTTGAGATAGACGAGCCCGTCAATTAATCCGTCAGGTGAATCATAGGCAGCCTTTTCTTCACCGCCATTGAAGGAATAGAACAAGCTGGCTACAGGAGCACGCCAATCGATAATAAGCGGTTGACTCGTATCCGTGTTCTCTACACCGAACTTGCCGATGTACAAGGGTGCGCTGGAAGCGGTTCCGCTCTCTTGAAAGTCCAGTCGGCCGAAATACGGCTCGGCTGTTGCCTGACTCATTTGCCTTCGTGCTTGCTCCCGTATGGAATCCAGCGCTTGTTCGGTGTAATCCTGTCCGTAGTAACGCGGAATGCTCTGCAATTCCTTTAATTTTGCGTCGATCCATCCAGAGGTGTGTTCCAGCTTCTTCAACTCTTCTTCAAAAGCGTTCTGCAGCTCGGTTTCCACGTTCCCATTCACCATCCATTCTGATTAACAATCCGCATTGAAAAGAGTATAATTATACCACTTACATATATTTCTATCAAGTGTTAGTGCCTAGATTTTTATCGTTGTTTTTGACTTGTATTTTTGCCTAAGGTAAGCTTTTCCTAATAACATACGGATGCTATACTATTGGAATAACGAATGGAGGGATATGAGCTATGAGTTCCTTATACGAGATTAACGTAAATGCTGCAAATGGAGAAACTATGACATTAGCGCCTTACAAGGGTGAAGTTTTACTTATTGTAAATGTTGCATCCAAGTGTGGATTGACACCGCAGTACGCTGGTCTTGAAGAACTTTACCAAAAGTACAAAGACCGCGGACTCCGCATCCTTGGCTTCCCATCCAATGATTTTGCCGGTCAGGAGCCAGGAACAATGGAAGAAATTCAACAATTTTGTTCGGTGAACTACGGGGTAACGTTCGATTTGTTTCAGAAGCTTCATGCGATTGGCGATGAGCGTCATCCGCTTTACACGTGGCTTACTACTAAGTCGGATCAGCCAGACACAGAAGTGACCTGGAATTTCGAGAAATTCCTTATTGATCGTGATGGCAATTTGATTGAGCGATTCAGTCCAAAGATCGTTCCGGATGATGAAGCATTAGTTGGCGCTATTGAACAAGCACTATAACACTTTATAAACGTAAGGGGAAATGAAGACAATGAAACTGGGAGTTAGTTCGTACAGCCTTGTTGGCGCGATGAGAAATAAAGAAATGGACATTCTTGGCGCGATTGAGTGGATTGCCGAGCATGGCGGAGAGCATATCGAGATTGTTCCATTCGAGTTCTCCTTAATCGATAATCCGGAGTTAATTCCAGCTATTCGTGAAAAAGCCGCTTCTGTGGGTATTGAGATCAGTAATTATGCAATTGGAGCGAACTTCATTACAGATACGCGTGAGCAATTCGAAGCTGAGCTAGCAAGAGTGAAGAAACACGTGGATATAGCCAACGAGCTTGGTGCCAAAAGAATGCGCCATGACATCGCCTTCCGTCCGATACCGGAAACCACTACCTCTTACTTCGAGCAGGACTTCCCGATCATGGTAGAAGCGTGCGGGCTGATTGCAGACTATGCAGCCCAATATGGGATTATTACGAGCATTGAGAATCATGGTTTTTATGTGCAAGCAAGCGAGAGAGTCCTTCGCCTCATCCATGCGGTGGACAGAGCTAACTTCCGAACTACTATGGATGTAGGTAATTTCTTGTGTGTGGATGAGGATTCCGTATCAGCGGTTAAGAAAAGTATTGCCCAAGCTTCTTTGGTTCATTTCAAAGATTTCTATATCCGCCCGTCCTATCGTAATCCTGGGGAAGGTTGGTTCCAGTCCTCCGGGGGAAATTATTTGCGCGGAGCAGTTGTAGGTCAAGGCGATATCGATGTGCCGGAAGTGATCCGAATTGTAAAAGCGTCCGGTTATGATGGTTATTTGTCTCTTGAGTTCGAAGGGAAAGAAGAATGCAAATGGGCGGTTCAAGCTGGCCTGAGCAACATCAAGCGCTTGTGGGCTGAAGCGTGACAGCATCAACAAGGAACACGGATATGAACCATACTTTATTATCGATTGCGAGCTTACTGCCTTCCTTCACCAAATCCGAGAGAAGAGTAGCTGATGTTGTCCTGCAGGACGCTGAAGCTGCTGTATATTCCTCGATTACGGATCTGGCGGAGAAGGCGAATGTAGGAGAAACATCAGTTATAAGATTTTGCCGGAAGCTCGGGTTCCAGGGCTACCAGGAATTCAAGCTATCAGTAGCACAGCAATTATCCAGTCCTGCGGAACAAATGGTCGGGGAGATCGAAGAGAGTGACAGTCTCTCGGCGATTATGCACAAAAGGACGGCACAGAATGCCCAAACGATCCAGAATAGCAGTTCTCTGCTAAGTGAGCATTCCCTTCAAGCAGCGATCAATTTGTTCCTGCAAGCCAGAACGATCACTTTTCTAGGAGTGGGGTCATCTGGATTAACCGCCTTAGATGCCAAGTACCGGTTTTTCCGATTGGGGCTTCAAGTCAATGCGGAGACAGATACCCACACGATGCGAATGATTGCTTCCCTTGCCGGGACAGGCGACGTGTTTATGGGTATTTCCACATCCGGCAGCACTAAGGATCTGGTAGATGCTTTCCGAATTGCTAAGGGGAATGGCGCGAGTACGATCTGTCTAACCGGACATGCTCGTTCACCAATTACGCAGTTCTCTGACACGGTCCTGCTGACAGCATCCAAGGAAACACCGTTACAAGGCGGTTCATTCGCGGCCAAGCTGGCACAAATTCATGCTCTGGATCTCATCACCACGATTCTGGCGCTTCAGTCCAAGGATGTTGCTTACGATGCCCTTGAAAAGACAGCCAAATCAGTGTTGGACAAGCTTTATTAGGTACGATGGCGGCGCCAGTATCTCGAATCTTCCTAGCCGGAATAAGGACTGCACGCAGCTGCTAGCAGTCGCCTTGTCCGGCTATTAGTCTTCGTGATTTTGTGCTGCAATATGGTATAATGGCACAAGGACAGGCAAAGGGGATATGGATGGATGATCATTGTAAGGAATTTAACCAAACAATTGGTTGACGGTACAGAAATATTGTCCAGAGTCAGCTTTCAAGCAGATAAAGGAGAACTGATTGCGCTTGTTGGAGGCAGCGGAAGCGGTAAGACGACACTCCTGAAGTGCATAGCGCTGCGCGACAAATGGACAGAAGGACAACTTATATATGACGGCAAAGACCTAACAACCCCGAAGTGGACAGACAGTATCAGATTACGCAAGGAATGGGTATATCTGGACGAGAAACCCACAATGAATAAGAATTTAACGGCATTAAGAGTTGTTCTCGGCGGAAGATTTTTTCATACCCCGATCTGGCGTAAGCTTACGGCAACCGTGTCAACTGATGAGCATATTCTAGGGATGGATTACCTGGAGAAGGTAGGCTTGCTGGACAAAGCGCATGAGAAGGTCGGCAAGTTAAGCGGCGGTGAGGTGCAGCGAGTAGCCATTGCCAGGGCTTTGGTTCAGGGGGCAAAGGTCATAATGGCAGATGAACCGATCAAAGGGTTAGACCCCAAATCGGCAGACCGTGTAATGGAGGATTTCAAGGCCTTATGTAAGAAAACCGAGCTTGTCGCCATTTGCAGTATGCAAAATTTGGACTTAGCGGAACGTTATGCAACCCGAATTTGGGGGCTCTCGAATGGCAGAATAGTGCTCGACATTCCCGCCAGACGATTAACGCAATACGAGAAGAACCTTATTTTTTCATCCTAAACACAGGAAGGAACTAAGCTCTCATGAATTTACTACTTGAGAATAAATCCGTGCTCGTGACCGCTTCCAGCAAAGGCTTGGGTCTTGCTACGGCATTAGAATATGCGAGAGAAGGCGCGCGAGTAACGATTGCCAGCAGAAGTCTTGAGCATCTGGAAGAAGCCTATGAGGCGATCAAGCAAGAGACAGGACAAAATGCGAATCGTGTCCAGTTAGATTTATCAAGCCCTTCGGATATTGCAGCCGCTGTTCGATCAGCTGCAGAAGCTGGTGGAGGATTAGATGTTCTGGTAACGAATGCAGGAGGACCTCCTGGAGGCTCCTTTACAGATTTTGACGACGCTGCATGGACGGCTGCCTTTCAGAGCAATCTAATGAGTGTCATTCGCTTAACCCGTGAAGCGCTTCCTTACTTCAAAGCCAGACATGGCGGTAGAATCGTGAATTTGACATCGATCTCGATCAAGCAACCCATCCAGGATCTCATCTTATCCAACGTATTTCGTGCTGGGGTTTATGCGCTAACCAAGAGCCTTGCAACTGAATTCGGCAAAGATCACATTCTCGTGAATACAGTAGCGCCAGGCCGCATCTTCACAGATCGCATTCGTCAATTGGATGAAAGAGCAGCCCAAGTCAGACAGATCAGCCCAGAAGAAGTGGAGAGCGGGTTCATCTCTCAGATTCCATTAGGACGTTATGGTACTCCTGAAGAATTCGCCAAAGCGGTTGTTTTCTTAGGCTCTTTTGCAAATACATATGTTACAGGACAAGCTGTTCTTGTTGATGGTGGCATGATTAAGTCTTTGTAGAAAATACCTCATCTCTGCAGTTGCAATAGGATTCGATCCGCAGTATAATGACGTATGTGAATGACTGATATTCGAAATTGGTCAATCGGTCAGTTGATTGATCGGATATTTTGTCAGGCAGATCGTCGTTATCACAGCGGATTAAAGGAGGTGAGTCATATGGCTGTGGATCGTAAAGCATGTATCGTAGAGGCGGCGGAGAAGTCGTTTACTTTGTTCGGGTACAAAGCAACTACGATGGATCAGGTCGCCAAGATTGCTAATGTGGGCAAAGGAACCATTTATACTTTTTTCACGAATAAAGAAGAACTCTTCGATGAAATCATGCGTAAGCTTATTGCTGAGATGAAGCTGCTTGCTGAACGGGTGTTACAGCCAGAGCAGCCGTTCTTCGAGAATTTGCAGGCGGCACTATATGCGCTGCTCGATTTCCGTCGGACCCATGAGCTTACTATTAAGCTCACCCATGAGGTTCGAGATATGGGGACCCCGCAAGCTCAAGAAGGAATTCAGCAGATTGAGTCAGCCGTACTTGCTTTCATTACCCGAAAGGTGCAAGAAGCAGTCGACAAAGGTGAGATACGATCATGTGACCCGGAGATTACCGGTTTCGTCATGCTGAAGCTGTATGTGGCCTTTATATATGAATGGGAGAAGAACCATCAACCACTGAGCAAAGAAGAGATTGCTAAGCTGTTTCGATTATATTTACTCGATGGGCTTTCAGTAAAATCATGATTGGGCCCTTTTTTTTGCAACAGTATGACCGAATGAACATTATAGTCAATATGTACTGGAGGTACACAACAGATGAATTCTAAACGTAAAAGTTCTTTAAGGAATGAATGGAGCTCATTATTTCGCAATCGTAAGCTGCTGATCTCGGTATCAGCGGTGGCTCTTATCCCTTTGTTATACAGCTCTTTGTTTCTATGGGCATTCTGGGATCCGTATGATAAACTCGACACTTTGCCGGTAGCGATTGTTAACCTCGACCAAGGAGCGACAATGGAGGGCAAAGAGTTTCATGTAGGGGACGAGTTCGTCCAGAAGATTAAAGAGACAGATGGATTTGACTGGCGATTCGTCGATCAACAAGAAGCTATGGACGGATTGCGTAACAATCGTTATTACATCGGTCTAGAAATTCCAGAAGATTTCTCACAGAAAGCAACTGATGTTCTTAATGAACAGCCTGTTGCTGCGATGTTTCACTTTTATCCCAATGAAAGCTATAACTTTCTATCGTCCCAGATTGGTAAGACGGCCGTAGATCGTATGAAAGTCGAAATTTCTCAACAATTAACAAAAACTTATACCCAAACGATATTCACTACATTCAATAAGCTTTCGGATGGTTTAGTCCAGGCAGCAGATGGAGCTAAGAAATTATCTGAGGGCAGCATAACGGTTAATGATGGGTTAGTCCAAGTAAATTCGAATTTAGGTAAGCTCATGGAGGGCACACTCCCGATTCGGAATGGCATTATTGATCTGAATCATGGAGCTCAACAGCTCAACAATGGATTGAACCAACTGCAGATTTCAAGTGGACAATTGGCAGGGGGGTTAACTGAGCTTAGTTCCGCATACAAACAGCTAATACAGGGCTCTTCACAAGCCGACGCTAGTATTACTCAGCTGAATACTGGGCTAACCGCTGCTGAAAAGGCAACGAATGAGTTAAAACAGGGAGCAGACGGATTATCAGTTGGATTGGAGAAATGGGCAGCCGCTCATCCAGACTTGGCGAAAGACGAATCGTTACAGCAATTAATTGGAGCAAGTAAGCAGGTGGCCAGCGGGACAGATTTACTTGCTGCCAGCAGTAAACAGCTTGCAGATGGTTCATCTCAATTATCTGTTGGAAGCAAGACGCTAGCTCAGGGGATGACGACATTTGGCGAGAAGTTGGATCAAGCTCAAGCAGGCGGCACTGCCCTTGCTGCAGGAACCCAATCAGCAGTAAGCGGAGGAGCCGGGTTACTGAACGGGCTTTCTCAGTTGTCAGGAGGAGCGGACCAGCTAGCTGAGGGAACGAAACAGTTGAAGGATGGAACAGACCGGCTCACTGCAGGCTCCTCCCAGATTGTTAATGGCACTAATGAACTGTCGAGCAAGCTGCAGGAAGCTTCAACACAGACCAGTGAAGTTCACACAACCGACGCAACTTACAATAAAATTGCTAATCCTGTACAAGTTGAGGAAGATGTAATCTCTCCAGTTCCTAACTATGGTACTGGCTTTGCACCTTATTTCATCTCATTAGGACTATTCGTGGGGTCCTTATTACTAACGATTGTGTTACCATTGAAGGAAACTTCTTTAATGCCTAGATCCGGTTTCAGCTGGTTTATGGGTAAATGGGGAATGATGTTATCCATTGGTGTCATACAGGCTGTTATTGTGGATATTGTTCTGTTATTCGGTCTTGGCATTGAAGTACAGAGCATCCCATACTTCATGTTGTTCAGTGTGTTGGTTAGTTGGACCTTCATGACACTTGTGCAGTTCTTGGTTACAGCATTCGGAGACCCAGGTCGATTCATTGCCATCATTATCTTGATCCTGCAATTGACAACATCGGCTGGAACATTCCCGTTGGAATTAATCCCTGCACCGCTGCAAGTATTCAATGCATGGCTGCCGATGTCCTACACGGTATCAGGATACAAAGCCGTTATTTCTAGCGGAGACTTCTCTTATCTTGGCCAAAACGCACTTATCCTAGGTGCTTTTACAGTAGGAGCAAGCCTATTGACTTTAACGTACTTTATTGTGAATTTCCGCAAAAAGGATCATTCTGAACAGAACGATCCAACACCAGCAGTAACAATCTAATAACTCCGACAAAAGGCAGCCATTTCTCTGTTACGAGGAAGGTTGCCTTTGTTGATATTGACACAGCCCATGATACAAAAGTACAATCACTACGTATGCAACCCATTCCTTGGGAATCTTTCAAATAGAGAGGATGTTTGTTAGAAATGAAATTAACTAATAAAATAGGTGTTATCGTAGATAGCTTTGGTATAGGAGTTAGAGCCGGGCTGTTGAAAGCGAAAGAAGTAGGAGCAGAAGGTGTACAGATCTATGCGGTAAGCGGAGAGATGGACCCAGCAAACTTATCACCCGCTCAGCGTCGTGAATTGAAATCCTACATAGACTCCCTTGGTCTTGAAATCTCTGCTTTATGCGGTGACTTAGGTGGACATGGCTTCCAAGATGTCGGAGCAAATCCTGCGAAGATTGAGAAATCCAAGCGTATACTGGATCTGGCCAAGGAGTTAGGAACGAATATTGTTACTACACATATCGGGATTGTGCCGGATGATAAGAATGGCGCCACATACGCAGCTATGCAGCAATCCTGCGAAGAGCTTAGCCAATATGCCAGCAGCATGGGCGGATTTTTTGCAATCGAGACAGGTCCTGAGACGGCTGATCATCTTAAAGGATTCCTCGATACACTTAGCAGCAAAGGCGTTTCCGTTAACTTCGACCCAGCCAACATGGTAATGGTAACAGGCGATGATCCGGTACGCGGACTTCATATATTGAAAGATTACATTGTACACACCCACGTGAAGGATGGCATCCGTTATAAAGAAGTAGATCCTCGCGAGGTGTATGGTTCTTTGGGCTATGAGCCGATGGATCATGGTAAAATTGCGAAGATGGTCAGCTCTGGAGAGATCTTCCGTGAAGTTCCCCTTGGCGAAGGTAAAGTAGATTTCAAAGCTTATTTTCAAGCAATCCAAGACATCGGCTACACAGGTTATTTGACGATCGAACGTGAAGTTGGCGATCAACCTGAAGTTGATATTCGTAAAGCCGTAGATTTCATCAAGATGTATCGATAATACCGAAAATTCCACTTTCCTGTTCAGTTGCCATAAATTGCGGCATGAATTATTGAATAGATGCATGCTACAATGAACAGGCACCAAACAAACTAGGCCGAAGCTAATAAGCACGGGGGAACCAACTTTGGGGTGAAGCCGCATCAAAGCGGCCGGGTTAACTCTTTGATCCGAATCCGACAGCTAACCTCGCAGGCCGAAAGGGAGAGTGGATCGTTTTGAAGAAAATGAACAAACAGATTCTAGCAGGAGTACTTGCACTTAGCGTAATCGGAGGCACATTCGGAGCAGGTGCAGCGTCAGCAGCGCCACTAACCGAATTGCCTAACAATAGCAACAACGTTAAGGTTTACTACAGCGTGCAACAAGGTAACTTGGCGGATTTACTGAATGGTAAATTTGACTTTTCGAAGCTGCAACAATGCTTCCCAGGCTTACAGCTGCAATTGCCAACTGGAACGCCTGAGCCGAAACCTGTAGCTCCAACGCCTGTAACACCAGCGCCAGTAACTCCAACGCCGACACCAGCACCGGTAGCTCCAACTCCGGCGCCAGTTAAGCCAACGCCTGTAACACCAACTCCTACACCGGTAAAACCTGCACCAGTTAAGCCAGCACCTGTTCAACCTACACAGCCTGACCAATCAACTGGAACAGAGAGCTCCTATGCCAATCAAGTGATTTCACTTGTGAATCAAGAGCGTGCCAAAGCAGGACTGAAGCCAGTAACCAGTGATGCTGAATTGACTCGGATGGCGTTAGACAAAGCCAAAGATATGTACAACAATAACTATTTTGATCATACTTCACCAACTTTTGGTTCACCGTTTGATATGATGAAATCTTATAATATCTCTTACCGTTATGCTGGTGAGAACATTGCTAAAGGTCAACGCAACCCTCAAGAAGTAATGACAGCCTGGATGAACAGCCCCGGACATCGTCAAAATATTTTGAGCCCGAACTTCACGAAGATCGGTGTTGCTTACTACAACGGCGAATGGGTACAAGAATTTACAGGATAGGATAATCCATTTTAGTTAGAACCGCTGACTTTTGTCTGCGGTTTTTTTTTATAGAATTTATTAGTTTTTGGGATTAATGAAACGTTGAACAGAAAAGAGCAGGAAGATGGAGCGGAAAAGCGTTAGCGGTCGCCTTTGCACTTGAATTCTCACCACTTAAAATAATTCATCAGAATTCAAATGCAACAGCGATTGGAGCCCATCTTCCTGCTCTCCTACGCGCAAAACTGAATTCAGCCGCAAAGGAGCACTATAATTGTCAACAAAAAACACCGCCTATCCATTCGGATAAGCGGTGTTCCTTTAACTTTCCATTATACAATCGCATTCTCGCCCGTTAATTGAAATACTTGTTGGGCACAATATTCGATAATGTCGCTGCGGCGAACGATACCGATAAAGCGGTCCATGTCATCAACAACAGGAACGAAATTCTGCAGCTTGGCTTTGGAGATCAAATCACTCATGTTCGCATTAATGTGAACCGGCATATTATGGACTCGCATTGGAATTTCAGATAGTTGTACACGATGAGCGTTGTCGAATGACACGTCTTCGTTATTCTTTAGGAACCAAAGTAAATCTCCTTCAGTAATCGTGCCTACATACTTGCCTTCTTCACTAAGAATGGGAACGGCTGTGTAACGGTGATATTCCATCCGCTCCAAAGCCTGACGAAGTGTTGATTGAGTAGTTAAACAAATCACTTCAAGTTTGGGGACTAGAAAAAAAGCAATATTCATGTAACAATCTCCTTCTCCATGATTCTTTCTCTATATGACAAACTCCATATCCATAAAGACCACACATCTCTTACCCATTATACCGTGTTTTGAAGCATTGCGTTAATTTTTTATATGGAAAATCAGTGAATATGGAACAATATGGATCTGAAAACAACACATTGCATCAACAACACAAGGGAACAATACAAATGAGGTGAATATTATGTCGCGAAGACGAAACCGTTCGAATCGACTGGATGCTTTCAAAGTTGAGGTTATGAAAGAGCAAGGATATGCGGTTGATCCTAATCATCCTGATCAGGTTAAATATGAGGTAGCCAAGTCACTTGGTGTACCGCTTACCCAGGGTGATAACGGTCATCTTACAACAGAATCTGTTGGGAAAGTCGGAGGGCAAATTGGCGGTGCTATGGTCAGAGAAATGGTGCGCATGGCGCAAGAACAGTTAGCCAAAAACCCAAAGCAGAAGTAAGCATCTCGCAGCTTTGAGCGTTTCTATCAAGAAACGCTCAAAGCAGTTGGATGGCGAAAGTGTTATATTTTGGCCGATCTCATAGCTAAAATGTCATACATCCCCTCTTAAAATATACTAAGATGAAGTTGTAAATGGCAGCAGCCATAACTTTATCAGACTGTAAAGGGTCGAGAGGAGAATTGTATGAACAAGCTTGCTATTCATGGCGGGGCACCCGTTCGGACTACTGGATATGCGGATTGGCCGATATATGATGAGCTGGAGCTTAACTTGCTTAAGGAAGTTCTGGAATCAGGCAAATGGGGAGGAGCCGGGGGAAGTGCCAAACCTAATTATCAACCTAAGCTACCTTTGATGGAGAAGCAATTCGCCGCTCTGCAGAACACACAATATGCCGTTAGTGTTGTGAATGGAACTGTTGCGATAACGGTTGCGCTTCAGGCAGCAGGGGTGAAATCCGGTGATGAAGTTATTATCCCGCCCTATACATTTATAGCCACTGCTACAGCATGTCTAGCCTATGGAGTCATTCCAGTGTTTGCCGATATTGAGGAAGATACTTTATTAATTGACCCGGAGAAAGTAGAAGCTCTGATAACGCCTAAGACAAAAGCAATCATCGCTGTCCATATTGCAGGGGCACCTGCTAACATGACACGCTTGACTGAAATAGCCACAAAGCACGGCATCGCATTGATTGAGGATGCTGCGCAAGCGGTAGGTGCCAGTTGGGAAGGTAAAGGGGTTGGCGGGATTGGGGATATCGGGACATTCAGCCTTCAATCCAGCAAAAACCTGAACTCAGGCGAAGGCGGTATCATTACAACGAACAAGCAACAATTGTGGGAAAATGCATGGTCCATCTGCAATGTTGGCCGTATTCCGAATGGCGGCTGGTATCAGCATGAGAAGATGGGGCAAAACTACCGCATGTCAGAATTCCAAGCAGCCATCGTAATTGCTCAGATGACACGTCTCGAGGAGCAGATGAAGAAGCGCGAGAACAATGCTGCTCGTCTGAATGAGCTTCTTGGCCAAATCGAAGGAATCAAATTAATCAAGCAAGATCCGCGCATTACACGTCATGCCTATCATTTATATATGTTTAAGCTCGATACCGAAGTTACGTCTCGCATTAATAAGGATGAATTCATCAAACGTATTCAAGCCGAGGGTGTACCTGTTGCATCTGGCTATGTGCCGCTCAATAAGAATGTAGCTGTATTAGATGCGACTGAAGCATGGACTGGTACACGGACAACATATGATTGTCCGGTTTGTGAGCGGTTATGTGAGAAGGAAGCACTGTGGTTGACGCAAAATGTATTATTATCAGACGATCAAGCTATGGTTGATATTGCAGCAGCTGTTCAAAAAGTAATTCGTTCATTCTAAAAAATAGGGGTAACTTATAAAGGATTCCATCCTTTTCGGCTAAAGCCGGGAGGATGGAATCCTTTTTGGTATCGAATTGACTTACAACTCTAACACTTGCTGCCAGATGCCGGAATCAACTGGGATGCCATGCTTCAAATTATAGTTGCGGGTACTAAGAGCAGATTCACCAGGATAGCGGATGCTGCCATTCTCGTCCGTAGGAACACTGTTATGCAGGTCATCCAGAATTTCTTCCAATCGTTGAGCTAGTACCCCTTGCTCCGGTAGTCGCCCATAATCAAAAGCGATGAATATTTGAGAAAGGGCATATTCCCCATCCAGCTTCCCGACGTCATAAGTGGACGAGCCTCCTGATAGAAGGACGGCAACCAGATCGAGCATCAAGGAAAGTCCGGAGCCTTTCCAATACCCAATCGGGAGTGGACGGCGGGACTTTGTGATTGCGGCCGGATCTCTAGACAATCGGCCTTCTTCATCGTACCCGCCGTCGAATGGAAGCTGCTCTCCATTCAATGAATATGTATTCAATTTGCCATAAGAATACTGGGACATCGCTATATCAAGTACGATCGGTCCTTGCTCTCTTGGAACAGCGAGGACGAGGGGATTGTTGCCAATCTTACTGTCCTTTGCCCCCCACGCAGGCATATTAGGCATTGTATTCGTCCAGCAGATCCCGATACAACCCGCTTCTGCTGCTTGCCATCCATACGAACCAGCGCGCAGCCAATGATTCGTATTGCGCAGAGCGACAACGCCAACTCCATGCTGCTTGGCTAATGAAATGGCGCGGTCCATGGAGAAGGCTGCATTGAGATTGCCGGGTCCCAATCTGCCATCCCAGCGTTCAATGGCTCCTAATTCGTCCGTTCGAACAGGCTCTGCATGAATATCAATTATCCCTTTATTGACATTGCTAATAAATGCAGGAAAGCGGTTCAAGCCATGAGAATACACTCCGTCACAGCTCGTCTGGGTGAATAATTGGGAGCAGAGCTCCGCACGTGCTTCTGTGAAGCCATGATTAAGGAGGATCCGTTTTAACTGGGCTTTCATTTCATCAAAAGGAATTCTGAGCATGGAACGATTCACTCCTTCTATAGTTATGTCAGTTATTCAGCCACTTGGTCTCTAAATAGTATAACGGAATTTTATGCGCTAAGTAAGAGTTGCAGAAGGGTTGCAACTAGCAATCTTCCCTTTTTGCTAGGGAGGTGATACAATACAAGAACCTTTTTGACTATATTATATAAATATTGAAAGCGTTTGCTAGCAAAGACGGAAAGGAACGATTGGATTGAGACGATTAAGAGCTGGGGTTGCAGTGGCTGTAGTTACAGCATGCTCGATGGGATTGCTTACCGCTTGTTCATTCTCTTCAATATGGACAAAGGATCAGCAGAAACCGAATGCTTCCAAAGATCATGTTACGTTTGTGATCAATAGTCTTGGGATTGGGTTCCCAGATGGGCTTGATGAGAATAACAATCCCTATCTCCAATATATGGAATCCAACACCAATACAGATATTAATATCATTCTTCCGCCGTCTGATGGATATAGAGAGAAGTTGAACGTGATTATGTCCTCAGGCAACAAGCCGGATATGATTAGTGTATTCGACGATGTCTGGATAGCGAATTACGTGAACCAGAATGCATTAATGCCGCTTGATGACATCATTGACAAGTTCGGACCCGATCTGAAAGCTAGAATTCCGAAGGAAGCTTGGGACAAAGTTACATTCAACGGCAAAATATATGCTATCCCCAGCCTCAATGAGGTGAAGGGTATCGAGCTCATGTATGCGCGCAAGGATTGGTTAGATCGACTCGGCTTGAAACCGCCGAAGACATTGGATGAGTATTATAAGGTCATAAAAGCATTCAAAGAACAAGACCCGGACGGGAATGGTAAGAATGATACGATCGGACTCCTCATGACGGAATACTTGGGTAGATCCGCTCCATTCTTCGGAGCGTTCGGTGTGCAATTGAACCAATGGACGACAAGAGACGGGCAAATGGTTAACTCGAACATCCTGCCTGAGACGAAGGAGGCGCTCGGCTTTCTATCCAGGCTTTATAAGGAAGGCCTGTTGGATCAGGAATTTCCGCTTAACAAGATCCGCAATCTGGACGAGAAAGTATCAACCGGGAAGGTAGGATTATTTTCTGCAGCTTGGTATGATACCCGAGGTCCCATCGAGACGAACAAAAAGCTGGATCCTAAAGCAGAGTGGATCCCTCTAGAATATCCGGTAGGGCCAAGAGGCGAAAAAGGAGTTTATAATACAGATCTTGTCCGTCATTATGAGGTAATTCCGATAGAAAGCAAGAACGCGGAAGCCGTGATTCGAGTGTTGAATTTCATCGCTGGTGACGGCTACAGTAATCTGAAGCTAGGCTTCGAGAATCAAATATGGTCGCGTCAGAACGGAAAAATGGTGACCAATTTTGCGGAGCATAACAAGCATTTGTATAGAGGAATTTACTTATCACTGGTTGATGTCGGTCAACCGGATCTTGTCAAGGCCAGACTAGACTCGCTAGGTGAGCATTTTCATCTATATGACAATTTACAGTTAATAGAAAATAATTTAATTAAGAACGAGTTTTATGGGATGCCTACCCCGGCGATGGAGAGGTACAAGTCGAAGCTATCGTTACTTCAGGAAGTTTTCACAAAAATTATTATCGGGGTCTCTAAATTGGACGAATTCGATACCTACGCAGAGAGGTGGAAGCAAGAGGGCGGTGACGAAATCACAAAAGAAGTAAATGCTTGGTACCGTAACAGTAAATAAAAGTATGCTTAGAAGACGTATTACAGCTAAGAATAAATTTCTGAAATTACTAATCATTCGCGATTGTGTAAGGAAGTGAGTTATGATGACGCGTTTAATCCAGTGGACGTACCGGCAGTATACGCAAAAGATTCAGTTGAGACTTACTTTGTACTTTCTATTCATACTGCTGCCACTTGTGGCAATCAGTCTTTTCTCCAATGTCAAGTCAAGAGAAGTATTGCTGGAGCAAACCGCTGATCGAACAAAAGCCGCGCTCAATTCATCCATGGATTATATGGATCTGACCCTTCAGAATGTGGAAGAAATATCAACCTTAGTTGCAACGGATACGAACGTCCTACGGCTGTCGGATCAGATCGGCCCTACACTGACACCGCAAGCGGTTGTCAACTTCATGGATATATTGAAGCATTTCACAAACGTTACATCTATCAATCACATGGTCTCCCAAATATCGATTTATCATTCCCGGACGCAGATGATTGTATCTTCAGTAAATGGCACGAAACATGTTCAAGATCCACAACAACAGCAGTGGTTGCGTCAAGTTGCTCAGAAAAGCGGAACCGGAATCAGTTACATGCTGCCTGAGGATACGACGGGTCTGGATAAGCTGACGGTTGGCAATATTCTTGGGACGGACAGCATTTCTTTGGTGCGTACATTGGATCTCAACAATATCGATCGGCAGCCTGATCTGTTGATCGTAACGATCGATAAGAACAAGCTGCTTAATCTGATCCGTTCGTTGTTACCTTCTCCGCAAGCTCAAATCTACTTGTACACGAACAATCAGAAGCTGGTTACAGGAACCGGCAGCGGGGATCCGAATCCGCTAAATGTACATGAGAACGATCCCGATGTATTCTCAGTCAAGAGCGATTCCCGCTATTACAAATGGTCACTCGTCATGCTCCAGCCTATGAAGGAGTTGTATGAAGGGACCGATCCGCTCAGGCTATATACGTATTTAATTATCGGAATTAGCGTATTGTTGGCTTTCTGGATATCATGGGCTGTATATAGCGGGATCGCGTCGCCAGTGCAAAAGCTATATCACGGGATGCGAGGGGTCGGCAGCGGTAAGTTCAATATTCAACTCGAGAACGAACGGAAGGATGAATTCGGCTATTTGACCAAAGCATTTAACCAGATGGTTCAGAATCAGAAGGACTTGATCGAGAATTTCTATGAGCAGCGGCTTCGTCTGACGGATACAGAGCTCAAGTTTCTTCAGTCTCAGATCAACCCGCATTTCTTGTATAACACACTCGATTCGATATATTGGGCTGCCAAAAATTATGAAGCAGATGAAATCAGTGAAATGGTGCTTCATTTGTCGAAGTTTTTCCGGCTTAGCCTGAATAAAGGCAGAGATACATTCACAGTTCAGGAAACTGTAGAGCACTTGCACTATTATATACGAGTACAGCAGCTTCGGTTTCTGGACAAGTTCTCTGTCCTATACGAGGTGCAGGAGGAAAGTAAATCGGTTCCTATCTTGAAGTTATTGTTACAACCCCTTGTTGAGAATGCCATTCTGCATGGACTGGAGCATAAGCCTAAGGGTGGAGTACTGAAAGTATCCAGCAGGATTGAGGGCGAATATTTATTGCTTACGGTCGAGGATAACGGAGAAGGTATTCCGACTGAGCGTCTTGCTTATATTCAAGAGCAGTTAAGTAAAATATCCGAGGATGAGGAGCTGGAACTCTCATTCGCAAGCGAGTCGGTACAAGATTTGTACGCACTTCGCAATGTATTGTCGCGTATCAAGATGCTGTACGGGCCTCAAGCGAGTCTAACCGTAATCAGCAAGGAAGGAAGCGGCACCGTATCGATGGTATCATTGCCTCTGGAGCGTTGCCAAGCACAGCTTAACTTGTACAACAAGAAATGGCCTGTATTACAATTCGGAGAGGAGACTTGAGCATGAATCTGCTTATCGTAGAGGACGAGCTTCGCTTATGTAACAGTTTGGTTAACAATTTTGCTTGGGAATCATACGGGATTGAAGTAATTGGAATGGCCCATAACGGGCTTCAGGCGATCGAGCTTATAGAACGTCGTAAGCCAGATATAGTGATTCTCGACATTCAGATGCCGGGTATGGATGGACTGACCTTAGCTCGTCATATTCAGGGATTGAACACGCTGACTAAGATGATCATTCTGAGCGGTCATGATAATTTCAGTTACGCCCAGACTGCTATGGAGCTCGGAGTTGTGAAATATTTACTGAAACCTGCGGGAGATGAAGAGATTCTAGAATCGGTCCTAGAAGCTGCCAAGCAGCTCCGGGAGGAACTCGAGCGTAGACACAATCAAGCAGAGCTGCAGCAGAAGTGGATGCAACATCTTCCTCACTTGCAGAACAATTTCTTCTTGAACTGGGTATCCGGCAAATACGAGACATGGGAAGTGTTAGAACGCAGTCTGGACGTTCAGATCAGCCTGAATGCGGATACCCGGTTCGCTCTAGCCGTTGTGGACATGGACCCTCTTCCCGAGCAGGAAAAGAGATTTACTTCTCAGGATGCTTCTCTTTTGCAATTCTCCTTGAATAGTATTTCACGTGAGATGCTGCTCGATTGTTGGATCTGCTCCGACCCGATCGGACATACGATAGTACTGTTTCCCATGCAGTCGGATAAGAATGCAAATGAGCATCTATTGGTCGTGAATACGGAGATTGCTCGATTATTATCCAATGTCAAAGCTTGTCTGAAGCTAACAGCCAGTGCCGGGATCGGCGGAGGCTGTGGAAGTATAGACGATGTTCCGCTTCTATACTCGCAAGCTTGCAGTGCACTGCAAAGCCGTATTCTCTACGGTAGAGATATTGCTATTCCTTATCGTGAAACCCCTGGGCGGACACCGGTACTAGCCGTCGAGCCGAACTTGGAGAAGTCGCTGGAGATTGCCCTTCAAACCGGTGACGAACCAAAAGCATTGGAAACTGTTGAGCTGCTCTGGAAGCATGGGATGAGTAGGGCAGAATCCATCGAAGATGTTCATGAGAATGTCCTGTATTGGAGCAGCCTGCTCATTCGTACGATCCAGAAGCAAGGATGGATCATCAAAGAGTTGGTCGGTGATGACTACACCTACTTACAGAATCACAAGCTGCTTACCGGCAAAGAGCAAATCTATGACTGGCTGCTTCGTATTGTTCGCAGTGTAATTGCTTATGTGCACAAACAACGCAGTACAACAAGCCACCAGATGGTGAAGTCGATTCTTAGTATTGTGGAGAATGAGATGGATCAGGAAATTACCCTTCATACGGTCGCGGATCGTCTATATCTGAATTCCTCTTACCTTAGCCGGCTATTCAAGCAAGAAACAGGCAAATCATTCTCGAATTATGTATTGGAGCGGAAGATGGAGCGTGCCAAGGCGGCGCTTGTTGACGGCGCCAAAATCAGTGAAGCCGCCAGCATGGTCGGCTATCATGACGGGAGTTATTTCACTCGTGTATTCCGCAAGTTCTGGGGAGTGACTCCAGGGGAGATTCGTTCGACCGTGTAGGGACGTTTGGATAATGGCATGAGTACAGTTCAATCATCTAGGACCTCTGGAATAATCACTTCCAGAGGTTTTTTCTATGCCTGAAAAGGGTGTTAATCAAGAGACCCTATGAAACAGTATTCAAAGTACCAAAACTGGTCATCAATGTCCGATACAAATTAATCTTCTATTTGCTACACTTGTTCCATTGAATCTCCTTCCGGTACGAAGACAGCGCTTCCAGCAATTTTCAATCGGAATAGATGATTATACAGATGAGGGGGAGAGTTGTATGAAGCCAGACGTATCTCATCCGACGACAGCATCCAGACGTTCATCGTCTAAGCGGCTGTGGGTGGATATTCGCAAAGATTGGGATTTATATTTGGCTTTGGTGCCCGGCATTGCGTTTTTGCTTTTATTCAAATATACGCCAATGTATGGGATCATTATTGCGTTTAAGGACTTCAACATTTTTGATGGGATGGCAGCTAGCGAGTGGGTGGGGTTGAAGCATTTTGAGAAACTGTTCTCATCGGAAAGCTTCTTGAATGTGTTTCAGAATACTTTAATTATCTCGTTGTACAAAATTGTATTTCTATTCCCGCTTCCTATTATCGTAGCCATCTTACTGAATGAATTGAAAAACATGGCATTCAAGAAGGGCATCCAGACGGTCATTTATTTACCGCATTTCCTGTCCTGGGTTATCGTAAGCGGATTGTTCATTGACATGCTGTCCATTAATGGAGGAATCGTCAACCGAATCCTCATAGGTCTTGGCGGTGAACCGATACGCTTTTTCCTTGACAGTGACATTTTCCGCTCCGTCTTGATTTTTACAGCGGGTTGGAAAGAGGTAGGCTGGAGCACAATCGTATATTTGGCGGCTCTCACGAGCATTGATCCTCAACTATACGAAGCAGCCAAAATCGATGGTGCGAATCGCTGGAAGCAAACTTTACACATAACGCTTCCGGGACTTATTCCCATCATCCTGCTCATGTTTATTCTCCGGCTCGGTAATATTCTGGAAGCTGGTACTGAGCAAATTCTCGTTATGTACAATCCTGGCGTCTATAACGTTGCCGATGTTATTGGAACGTACGTTTACCGGATTGGGCTGGGTAACCAGGATTACAGCTTCTCTACTGCAGTCGGATTGTTCGATTCCGTCATCGCGTTCTTCCTGATTCTTTCGGGTAACGCCTTAAGCCGGAAATATCTGCAACGGGGAATATGGTGACATACAAGAGAGGGGGACTCCGCGAATGAAAATTGCTGATGCTGCTGCGGTCCGAAGAGGATCTTCCAACACCATTAAAATATCTTTAGGTGAAAAATTGTTCTCTGTTTTCAATTATGTGTTTTTTATTTTGCTCGGTCTAACGACTATATTCCCGTTTTTGAATTTGATCGCGAAATCGCTTAGCGGCGAGGAGGCCGTCGTATCAGGGAAAGTGACACTGCTTCCAGTAGATCTTCAGTTCGGAACATATCGTTATGTAATCGAAAATTCGATGTTTTTGAACGCATTCAAAGTTTCTGTAACCGTTACGATTGTGGGCACGGCACTTGCGTTGCTCATGACAACATTAGCTGCTTACCCGCTCTCCAAGCCAAGACTTCGTGGACGTAAATGGTTTATTCTGATGTACATTTTCACCATGCTGTTCAGCGGAGGGTTGATTCCGACTTACTTGCTTATGCAGAATCTTCATTTGCTCAACACACTGCCTGTTCTTTTCCTGCCGGCTATGGTGAGTGTGTACAACATGCTGATCATAAAGAGCTATTTTGAAAGCTTACCTGATGAGTTAGAGGAGTCGGCCAAACTTGACGGTGCGAGCAACCTCACGATACTGTGGCGGATTATTCTGCCGCTATCGATGCCGGTATTAGCTACGATCGCATTATTCTTCGCGGTTCATTTCTGGAACGATTATGTGACATCGCTGATTTATATTAACTCAGCCGATCTAAAGCCTTTGCAGTTGTATTTGAAGGAGCTGTTCGTCTCTTCGAGCGACGTCTTCCTTCGCACGGGTCAAGAAGTTAACGTCGATGCAGCGATGAATGTATCACCGCAAGCGATTCAAGCGGCATCCATCATTCTGGCTACTCTGCCGATCCTGCTCATTTATCCGTTTCTGCAAAAGTATTTCGTGAAGGGCGTTCTAGTCGGCTCTGTAAAAGGATGATTTGATACCAAGATCTGAAGGGAGGTGATGGACAGTCCCCGGATTCACACCAGAAGCATTGGATTTAAGTTGTAACCGATAATGAGTGTCACATTTAAAGGGAGGTTCATCCATGTTCAAAAAGACATTAACCGTGCTATCGATAGCTACATTGGCTACTACGCTTGCTGCTTGCGGCGGCGGAACTGATACCAAAACGAGCGGTTCAACAACGAGCCCAAGTCCTACAGCTACAGCAACAGCAAATAAGCCGAAGCCTGAATTTAAAGCTCTAATTCAATACGGTCGATTTGATCCGAACGCAGAAGTAGTAGCCAAATATTTGAACGAAAAAACAGGATACAAAGTTACTTATGAGATGCTGCCTGTTGAAAATCCGGACGACAAATTAAACCTGCTGATGGCCAGCAAAGAGAAATATGACTTCATGATTCTCGGCTCAGGACAGTATGCCAAACTAGCTGCATCTGGAGCATTGGAACCCATTGATGAGCTTGTAAGTAAGTATGGTACTAATTTGAAAAGTGTGATTAGCCAGACTACCTGGAACGGAGCAAAACTGGGCGGAAAAACTTATGGGATTCCACAATCAGGAACAGGTCTAATCGTTAATACAGCACTTATTACTCGCCAAGATTGGATAGACGAGCTTGGTCTGAAAGCACCTACGACCCGCGATGAGCTGTATACGTTCCTGAAGACGATCAAAGAAAAGAAGAACGTCATTCCACTTACTGGCGGCAAAAGCCCGATGGTGTCTGAAATCGCTTCAACATTCGGCATTACAACCGGTTGGCAGGAAGCAAACGGAAAGATCACGCATTATGTAGAAAATCCGGCGATGAAGCAATACCTGGCATTTATGAAGAAATTGTACGACGAGAAGTTGATCGATGCGGAGTGGGCCATTAACCAAGGAAACAAACTGATCGAGAATTTCACAAGCGGAAAAGCGGCCATGATGGTGAATGGTTACTACAATGCTCCGACTGTACAGAACGCCCTGGTGAAAAACTTCCCAACTGCAAAAATAGCACAGCTGCCATACCTGAAAGGGGATAACGGCAAAACGCAAGTGGTAGGTGCGGGAAGTATCGCTTATTATGTCGCAATTCCTAAGTGGGCGGAAAATAAAGATGAAGTCATGAAGTACCTGGATCTGAAGTTGGATAAAGAAATTCACAAAGTAGCTTCAATTGGTCAGGAAGGCGTACACCATAAAGTGGAGAACGGCAATTATTTCCCGATTTTGCCGAAATTTAATGATGAGTACAACAATGCAAGTGCATTCTTGACCGGTACTGATGAGAAGAACTACCCAATCTACTGGCAGGCTCGCGTTAGAAAAGATCCTATTCTGACAGAAGCTTTCACTAAAAACCAAGATAACGCTAAAGGCAGCGTGGTTTCTGATCCGCTTTCATTTGCACCGCCGCTTGATGCGATCGCCAAAAACGGACAAAAGCTTAACAAATTAATGGAAGATACTTTCATTAAGTATATAACTGGCGGAGATTCACTTGATAACTATGACAAGTTCCTTGCACAATGGAAATCAGAAGGCGGAGACGAAATGATTAAAGCCGCCAATGAATGGATCGCAACAACCAAGAAGTAATGAATTCGTAATGAAGAGGAACCCGCTGGCAGATGCCCAGTGGGTTCTTCCTATTATAGATGCAGTAGCTCTTATAGCATAAAAAGACCCACGTTTCTCGTAAGAGAAGAGTGGGTCTTGATAATTTATGCCATTAATTAAAATTGAATTTCTTTTCCTTGTGCAGCTGATTCGTAGATTCCGCATAGGATCTTCATCATTTCCACACCGTCTTCAACTGGGCTAAGTGTCTCTTTGCGACCTAGGCATACGTCGACAAAGTGATTGATCTCGTCTTGGAAACCAGCTACGAAATCGAAAGTCAGGTTGTTGATTTGAGGAGTAACGTTCAGGATTGTATCGTACTTCTCCGTAACAATGGCTAATTCCGGCTCCAACTCAACGCCGCCTTTGTCCCCGTACAGCTTAACCGTCAATTCGTCTTTCTTAGCATGTAACGTGAAGCTTACATCAACCAGGATGGAAGCACCGTTCTCAAAACGGATTACGGCATTAGCCATATCTTCTACCGTATTGATTTCAGCATTGTAATCCGCTGCTTTGTAAAAGTTCAAGTTCTTGACGTTAGAGCGGTTACCAAGCTTATTGTAAGTATTACCGCTTACTGATTTCACTTTAGGACGGCCCATCAAGTACCAGCAAAGGTCGATAACGTGAACACCCACATCGATCAGAGGACCGCCACCGGAACGCTCTACATCAGAGAACCAGCCGCCTGGATTACCTAACTTACGGATACATGAAGCTTTGGCATAGTAGATCTCGCCTAGATCGCCATTATTAAGGAATTCCTTAACGATCCGTGTGTTGGAAGCGTAACGGCGTACAAAACCAACTTGAAGCAGCTTGCCGCTTTTACGGACGGCTTGCTCCACTTCATAAGCTTCAGCAACTGTCTTACACAGAGGTTTCTCACAAAGTACGTTCTTGCCAGCCTCAAGCGCAGCAATGCTGATAGGGGCGTGGGAATTATTCCATGTACAAATGCTGATTGCATCGACATCCGGATTCGCGAGAAGAGCGTGATAATCCGTGTATACATTCGGAATTCCATATTTTTCTGCTTTTTCTTTGGCGCGTTCTTCGTTTAAATCACATATTGCAATTAGTTGGACTTCTGGGTTGTTTTTGTAAGCATTCAGATGACTCTGAGAAATGGAACCGGCACCTACTACGCCAATACGGACTACTTTGCTCATGGAATACACCTCATACAATAAATTTGGTTTACTGGGAATGAATCTTAATCATTATACAGCATGAATAGCGGGCCAAGCTAGTTCAATTCCTTCACTTACAAGCATTTGTTGGAACTGCTTCAATTGGTCTGGTGAGTTACGCACTTCACGAGGCTTTAACCCGTGTTCGAGGCAGTAGGCAGCCAAATAACCGGCAGCTTCACCAATGTTCCATTCTACTGGATGCAGTCTGTAACAACCGTTCGTAATGTGAGTAACTCCCAAGTTCTTACAAGCTGGCAATAAGTTGTTCACTCGAATTGGAATTAAACTGCCGAGCGGAATCTGGAAAGGCAGAGAAGAGATGTCGATATAATGACGATCTGCTGTACTCGGGTGCAAATCAATACGGTAACAGCCAACACCGACTGAGTCGAAGAATGTCTCGGCTTTGCCGTCAGGTCTGCAGTCTGTTGCAACGTGTTGCTCCACTACAGTGAACTCAGCTTTGATTCTGCGGGATTCACGAATATAGGGATACTTTGCCAAACCATCTTCAGTACCTACGATGTCTTTGCGCAAGCGCAAGCCTGGGTAGCCTTGTCCGCCATCAGGACGCGGCGCTTCTGTTTGCAGCCAGTATAGAAGGGAGAAGCTGAGCTGTCTTGCATCCTCAAGATGCTTTTGACGGTCTTCCTCGCTAACGTCAATTACAGATTCAAGCCAGTAATCGTTCTGCGGCCAATTGACCAACGTCACATTGCTATCGAACGTGCCTGCCAGGAAGTTGTTCTTATCGACAATTTGTCTGTAATAGAATAGAGAGAAGCGCTCTGTTCCTGGGAACAGTTCGTATGTTACCGTCTCTAATGTATGCGGACGAACGCCGCTCCAGCTAAGAAGCTTGTCCGGCCAAAAGCTAGCTTTGTATTCCCGCCAGAAATCGTAATTGGCCGGTCTCTCGATGGTGTGATCTTCGCCTTCTCTGTAATCCATCGCAAAGCAATAAGTAATGCCTTGCATATCCATCGGATCGGCATCACCATCAAGAGCATGAGGCTCGCCGGTCTGAGCTTTTGATTCTGCACCAGTTACATATTCGACACCAGCTAACGGCAATACATCACCGCACTCGGTAGCATCGATGAAGTATGGAGCCTGAAGCTCGATATGTGCACCTGTGTTAAGGTTACGAACAGTAGCGGATACAACGTCGTCACCATCCGTTTGGGCTTGTTCAACCACATGGTTTGTGAGCAGGAGCAGATTCCCGCTATGAATGAAAGGCGCAAGCATTTGCTGGATTACAGCAAGAGCCGTGCGAGGTTCATGACACAATCGGCTAACATTCCCGTTGCCGGGGTTTAGCCTAGCATTTGCTCTAGCTTCTGGCGTTAGCGGGAAATGATCGCGATAATAATCGCGCACACCCTCGCGGAACTGTCTGTAGCTGCGAGTAGAACCGAATTGCTCAATCCAGGGATGCTCATCAGGCGGGACGGCTTGACTTGTTAATTGTCCCCCGATCCAATCCGTTTCTTCTGTCATGATGACGGATTGTCCTCGTTTGGCGGCAGCTAGTGCTGCTGCACAACCGCCTGTTCCGCCGCCGATGATGACAATATCGGCCTGCAATACTCTATTCATGAGAATGTCCTCCACCTTCTTAGGATTGGGTTTGCTATGCCTGCGGCATAGATAGTACCATTGTAGTTGCTGTAACTTGGTTAGAATAGAGACAATGATGACTTCTTTTGGTAATCTAATGCTTCATTAAAAGTACGTTGTGTATCTAAGTCAGCTAGCTCTAATTGTATAATGGAGTTAATATCCGAATATGTCAATCATTTTGGAGGTAATTTCTATAATGGTTCACAATTATCCTTGCAGGCAGCTAATTATTGTGGAATCACAAGCGTTTTCTTCAACTCATGCCTCACTAAAAATGCTCGAATATTCCCAACAACAAAGCACCTGGAATAAGATTGAAGAAATTCAGACGGTTATAGGAAAGAATGGATTAACTAAAGACAAATGTGAAGGGGATAGGAAGACGCCGATAGGATTGTTCACAATCGGAACTGGCTTCGGTACACATGCTGCTCCTGATTCCTGTCACTGGCCATATCGTTTGACCAGTCAGAATGATTTTTGGGTGGACGATCCTGACTCGGCAGATTATAATCAATGGGTACGTTATGAAGGAGATCCGCATAAGCGGTGGAAATCATTCGAGCGGCTTGCCATACCTGCATATGCATATGCTGCGGTTATTGAGTATAACGTGCGTCCTATTATCCCTGGTAAAGGCAGTGCGATCTTCATGCACGTATGGCAGGGTCCGGAATCTCCTACAGCGGGTTGTGTAGCGATGTCTGAAGAGGACATGAAGAGGCTGCTTCAGTGGTTATCACCGGAACATAACCCTCATATCGCAATAGGTACACAGCATGAACTGACGCAAATCATTCCATTTCTACAAACCAACCATACCACTAGGGGGAACTGAACTATGCCAGATATGTTAGTCAAGCTGTATGAATTGCCGCAGGCTGCTCCTGTTATGAGCAAATTAGCTGAGAGCGGGATAGAGATTAGACGACCGATTGCTCCGGAAAAGCATGTGGTTGTACAATGGGTGCGCGAGCATTTCAATGAAGGATGGGCCAGCGAGACCGAGGTAGCTTTCACGAATCAACCTGTATCCTGCTTCATTGCGATTGAGAATGGAACCATTATCGGATTCGCTTGCTACGAGGCGACTTGTAAAAATTACTTCGGACCTACCGGGGTTTCGTTACAAGCGCGAGGCAGGGGTGTCGGAACAGGATTACTCATTGCTTCCATGCACGCCTTGCATGAACTAGGATACGGGTATGCTGTTATTGGCGGAGCAGGTCCAGTAGAGTATTATAGTAAGACAGTTGGAGCGATCCCTATCGAAAACTCCGTTCCGGGAATTTATCGAGGCATGTTGAAATTGTAATCTCATCTCAAGCAAGCATTAACAGCGTCCTGGAACTATTCCAGAGACGCTGTTATTATTTGAGAACAAATATGGACTTCGTGAACAGCTGGAACTCAGTGAGCGCTTCTTGATTTTGGACTAGGTTTCCACGTGCATAGACTTGTGGCCATGGCGCCAACCGAAATATTCATTATGGATAAGAGAAAGGTTTCCGCTGAGAAAATCAGTCCGCCTAAACTTACGATAAATGCATCCAACCCGAAGATAATGATGCCTACATTTATGGAAGAGGATCTTGCAAGATAGTGAGCCAGCAGATCCATTCCGCCCGTACTTAGATCGTAGCGCAGCATAATGCCGAACCCGCAACCAATGAACAGACCGCCGATCATAGAACTAACAGGTGGAGACAGCTCGACCATATAAAGAAAGTGATATTGGAACGGCTGGATCAAATCGATCAGGATCGAAGAGACCAATAAGCCTTGAAGACTGCTGAAGAATAGATTGCGATGATGAAACCATGACAATAGAAAAATGGGAACACTGCATATTACGCTGGCTACACCTACCTTCAGATCCGTCAAATAACTGAGCATCAGTGCAATTCCAATAATCCCCCCGTCCAATACTTCAAAGGGCACCAGGAAAAAGTCGATCCCAACCGCTAATAATAAGCTTCCTGTTAGGATGGCCGCTATTTTTTGTAACAACTGCAACTCGATCAGCTCCTGCCCGTAGGACATGTCTTAGATGAATATGATAGGTGAGCCCCATTTATTCCCTCTTGAACTCGTGATGTGAACTGGTAAGATGGCAACAGGAAACAGTTGTCGACTAATGGAGGATAGAGAATGGAGAAAGTAGTAGAAGTTGGAGAAGCAGTAGTAAGTCCGGAGGGTATCCGGTATTTGGGAAGACTGTATACGCTCAGGTTGGCTTTACAGCAGCAATGGTTCGCCAAAGCTAGCATAGAAGGCAGCTGGAAAATTCCAATGTATTATGACGCAGGGCAATCACGGTTCTTCATTCAAATCGATGGACAGTTCATGGAGTGCACACTCATTCAACATAGGGAATTGGATCAGGAACGCATACATATGGAAGTTGGATTATTCAGACAGCTTAAGGATCGTTGGATGGATCAAAAAGCGGGAAATATTGAATCAAGATAAATTGAATATTTCCCAGGTAAGCGCAGTAATCGCTAAGAACCGTCAAAATTCAGTAGTTTTCATAGATTATTGCGGTTGTGATTTCGTATCCTGCCAACTGCTGTCGAAACAGCTAGTCTTGGGGGTCATTCGTACGACTAGATGACTCCGATGCACTTGAGTATAAAGCCTCAATGCGTCGGATAGATGACAATACTTGCTCACGCAGCTCATAGGGCTTTAAGACTTTGATGCGGGGACCTTGACTTAATACGAATTCAGTTGCGGAATGCAGGTTGTGAAAATCAACTGACAGAGGAATCCAACCTTGTTCCGGATCATGTGAGCCTATATGATTCACTTGTACATACAGAGCTTGTCGAATAACTCTCTCGATTGAAGGATCGATAAGAACCTCTGCCGGATAACGCGGCAATTGCTGCTTCAGGTCACTCTTGGACTGCTCCCAATAGCGGGCAAGATCGAAGCCTTCAGGACGGTTCGCCTTCTGTTCTAATAGATTAGCGCTGCGGATTCGGGAAACCCGATAGGTCCGGATAACGCCGTCTTCAGTAGAAGCAGCGAGGTACCATGCAGTTCCTTTGGCAATCAGGCCAAGTGGATTCACTATTCGTTGGGGTAACGGAAGCGTACTCTCTGCATCGCTCAGCTTCTGATATGTAAATTGCAGCATACGCTCCTCCCATACCGCTGTGAGTAGAAGCTGCAGAAATGGCGATGCTTCCTCACGGCGAGACCAACCAGCTTCATCAATAAGAAGACGTTGCTTGGCATATTCAGCCTGCTGACGAAGTCCCGGGGCGAGAGCTGCAGACAGCTTCATAAAAGCGGCTTCCGACGATTGCTCCAGTCCAAGATCGGAGAGAAGACGGGCTGGGCTGCCAAGAAACAAGCTGCGGGTTTCTGCATCGTTAAGAGCATTGAGCCGGAAGTGATAGCCTTCCTGAATCGACCATCCTCCTCCGCTGCCGCGTTCGGCATAGACCGGTATACCTGCAGCGCTTAAGGTTTCCATATCGCGTTGAATCGTTCTTTCGGATACTTCCAGTCGTTCCGCCATCTCTTGAGCGGTCATCTTCCGATGCACTTCCAGTAACAACATCAGAGAGAGTAATCGATCTGCACGCATATTTCCAACAGCTCCGTTCCTGGCTTTATCAATTATTTTGATTGTATCACAGTAATAAGACAGTAGTTGTCTTATTAGAAGGATATGATGAATAAGTAAGCAAGAATGACATTTCAAGATCGGGAGGCTGGATTCATATGGGGAAATTATCGGGACAAGTTGCTGTAGTGGCAGGAGCCACGAGAGGTGCTGGAAGAGCAATTGCGATGATGCTGGGGGCTGAAGGGGCAACCGTATATGTAACGGGACGCAGCGTTCGCGGTAAACCAGCTACAGAAGGCAGGAAGGAGACGATTGAAGAGACAGCGGAACTCGTTAATCAGATGGGCGGCGTCGGAATCGCTGTACGTGTAGACCATACCGTGGAGTCTGAAGTTCGTTCTTTGTTCGAACGTATTCGAGAGGAGCAGAACGGGCAATTGGATGTGTTGGTGAACGATGTGTGGGGCGGAGACGAGCTTACGAAATGGGAGGTTCCTTTCTGGCAGCATTCTCTTCATAATGGTTTATTGATGCAGGAGCGAGCCGTACATTCGCACATTATGACCAGTTATTACGGAGTCCCGTTAATGGTAGAACGCGGACATGGTCTAGTTATCGAGATTACCGATGGGATCGATTATAAATACCGAGGAAACTTGTATTATAGTTTGGTCAAAATAAGCAATATCCACTTGGCGGAAGCGATGGCTGCTGATCTGAAACAGCACAATGTTACTGCGTTGGCGGTGACTCCAGGATTTCTTCGCTCCGAAGCGATGCTTGATTTGTTCGGCGTAACCGAGAGCAACTGGAAGGACGGAGCTGCCAAGGAACCGCATTTCATTGCATCGGAGACCCCATTCTTTGTGGGCAAGGCTGTAGCGTGTCTCGCGGCTGATCCGAACGTTAGGGAGAAGAGCGGACAAACTTTAAGCTCATGGGGGTTGTCCGATGAATATGGCTTCACGGATCAGGATGGTTCCAGGCCTCACTGGGGCAATTACTACAAGAAACATATTTTACAAGAGGAGTAATTACATGAATTGAAGGAATGATTAGGGCTTTCCAGTTAAATGGATAGTCCTTTTTATTATGCAAAACAACGTGATGAAGAATGTTACAATAAGAACGAGATGTCTATTTTTTGGGAGGTCACTAATGGAATATCAAACCTATTTTCGAAATCGAATGGAGCAGCATATAAACGAACTGAACGAATGGTTGTCCATTCCCAGCATATCTGCGCTGTCGGAACACAAAGCAGACGTAATCCGAGCTTCAAATTGGCTTGCGGATGCATTAACACGTGCTGGTCTTGAGAATGTTAAGATTCATCAAACGGACGGCCACCCCATAGTTTACGCTGATCATTTGCATGCCGAGGGAAAACCAACTGTCTTGGTGTATGGGCATTATGATGTTCAGCCGGTTGATCCTCTTCATTTGTGGGAAGCGCCGCCCTTTCAACCCGAAGTTCGCGATGGGAAGCTCTATGCAAGAGGTGCGACGGACGACAAAGGACAGCTCTTCCTGCACATTAAAGCTATAGAGTCAATTCTTCAACAAGAGGGATCATTGCCAGTCAACATCAAATTTTGTATTGAAGGTGAGGAAGAGATCAGCAGTCCCCATCTGCCGTCTTTTTTGGATAGCCATCGGGAGAATTTAGCAGCTGATTTAGTACTAATTTCTGATACTGCGTTGCTAGAAAAAGGAAAACCGGCAATCTGCACCGGACTTCGCGGACTTTGTTCGCTTGATGTTAGTGTAAAGACTGCCAATACGGATCTCCATTCCGGGTCGTTCGGAGGAGGCGTTCCCAATGCGCTGCATTCCCTTGTCTCGCTTTTGAGTTCGTTACATGATGAGCGTGGCCTTGTAACGATCCCCGGTTTTTATGATGATGTACCGCCGCTTTCGGACTTGATGAAAGATGAGTTTGCGAGACTTAAATTCGATGAAGAGAAGCTGAAGGAAGAGCTTGGCTTAACCGAATTATTCGGAGAAGAGGGATACACGTTCGTAGAACGAATCGGAGCCCGACCTACACTCGAGATAAACGGCATTTACGGTGGTTTTCAAGGAGAAGGGACGAAGACCGTTATTCCCTGTGAGGCCCATGCCAAGATTACATGCAGGCTGGTAGGAAACCAAAACCCTGAGGATATTCTTGATAAAATCGAGCATCATCTTGTAAAGGGAACTCCGGTAGGCGCAAAATTAACTGTGACCAAACGTGAGAGAGGGAATCCGTTTACGATTGATCCATCGATTCCCATGCTGCAAAAAGCCGCTGATGCTTACGAGCGTGTATACGGGATACGGCCAGTGTTTACCAAAGGCGGGGGGTCGATTCCAATTGTCGAGACTTTCTCACGTGTATTATCCGCTCCTGTAGTCTTAATGGGATTTGGTCTTCCCGATGAGAACCTGCACGCTCCAAATGAACATTTTCATTTGGACAACTTTCACAAAGGGCTTCTAACCATAGTTGAGTTCTTAAAAATCATATAAATTTAAACGTTTGATAAGGGAGTGCATATACGAAAACTTTCTTTTGGGGTAAACTGAAGTATTGGATGAAATTAGTTATTATTAGGAGAGCAGCGGAAATGACGATTACTTTTACACAATTAGGAATACGGGATGAATTAGTTGACACTTTAAGTGAAGGCGGATTGGTGACCCCCACTCCTGTTCAGGAGCGGGCGATTCCAGTCGTTCTCAAAGGGCGCGATGTGATTGTCCAGGCACAAACAGGGACAGGGAAAACTCTCGCTTTCGTGCTTCCCATTCTTCAGACGATTAATCCCCAAGAGGATCGAGTGCAAGCCCTTATCGTAACACCGACGAGGGAGCTGGCCATTCAGATTACGTCTGAAGTCAAGAAGCTTAAGGAAGCCGTAGGTGCAAGAGTGTTAGCAGCTTACGGAGGACAAGATGTCACAGCTCAAATCCATAAATTAAGAGAAACCCCTTCTATCATTATTGCAACTCCAGGAAGGCTTCTGGATCATATAAGACGAGGCACGGTACAGTTGAATCAGCTCTCCATGCTTATATTGGATGAAGCGGACCAAATGCTGCATATGGGTTTTCTAAAAGAAGTGGAAGAGATTATTGCAGAGACCCCATCCGATCGGCAGACGATGCTTTTCTCTGCAACGATGCCCGATAACGTGAAGCGGCTAGCGGCTAACTATATGCGGGATCCGCACGACATTCATGTACAAGGCAAGCGGATCACACTTGAAGGCATCGATCAAGTTATTATCGAAACGACTGACCGGGCTAAGCAAGAAACATTAATCTCCATGTTGGAGCATTATCAGCCTTATTTGGCAGTTGTTTTCTGCAGGACGAAGATTCGGGCCAAGAAGTTGACTGAAGCCTTATCAGCACATGGATTCAATGTCGATGAACTGCATGGCGATCTTACTCAATCGAAGCGCGAGCAAGTGATGAAGCGGTTCCGCGATGCCAGATTGCAAATCTTAGTGGCAACTGATGTTGCAGCACGCGGATTAGATGTGGAAGGTGTCACTCACGTGTTCAACTATGACATTCCGCAGGATGCGGAGAGTTACATTCATCGCATTGGACGGACAGGTCGAGCTGGGCACACGGGTTCAGCCTTTACATTCGCGGCTCCTCGCGATGAAGAGTATGTGGAACAAATCCAACGCGAGATCGGGATGACGCTGGAGCGCCGCGAGATGGATAGAGGCAGTAACGAGAGAGAGCCGAGGGAAAGACAAGGCGAGGCTGCTGCGAAATCGAGCAGTGGACGAAGCAGCGGGCGCAGTTCACGCGACAGTGCACGCACGCGCGGAGCAGGTGCTCGAGGCAGTGAGCGCGGCACATCGCGCGGAGCAGGTGCCCGAGGCAGTGAACGCGGTTCATCGCGCGATTCTGTTCGAGGAGCAGGACGGTCAGCTAGATCAGATGGCCGCAATGCGGAGCGTCCATCGGAGACAAAGCCAGTGAGCGGTTATGGATTGTCGCGTGGCAACGAGCAGCGCAGTGCGCGTGGTGAAAGCAGCTTCCGAGGAACAGTGCTTGCATCAGCGAGATTGTCCAAGGATAATGGTGCAGGTCAAGCAGCCCCTAGAGTAAATGAACCAAAGGCAGATCGTTCATCTGAAAAACCGGTTAGCGGTTATGCACTGGCGGCGAAAAACAACAAGCGAGGCGGTCGTGGAGACATTGGCTCGAGGGGAGCAGGTTCATCTACGGCGAAACCGGTAAGCGGCAATGCGCAATCGCGAGACAGTGACTCACGTAGCGGAAGAGCGGGCAGCGGCTCACGAGGAGCTGCTCGCGGAGTGTTAACCGCAGGTGGGAACGATCGTTCACGCGATAGTGATGAATGGTCGAATAATAAGCGCAACAGCGGCAAGCAGGGCCGTGGAGCAGCAGTCTCATCCAAGCGGAGTTCTCAGCCAACCAGTGTAAGTTCTCGAGGACGTACTAATCAATCTACTCGAAGAGGAAAGTAATAACCTACTATATGATAAGCTGTATACCAAGTTGTAAGGCTAACTGGTACACAGCTTATTGCTGTTTCGTGATCTACCCGAAATAAAACCCCGCAGCATCATTCGCTGCGGAGTCGTTTTGGTTCCTAATAAAGATTAATGAACACTTACATCCATGGGCTCCGTCTCATAGGCGCGGAGAAGAGGGAGGAGCTCGTCTTTATCTGTTATTCGGTTATCTAACCAACGGCTGATTGCGGGCTCATCCAGAATAACAGGCATCCGCTCGTAATAATTGGACACCACTCGATTTGAAGCGGTAGTCAGAATGGTGCATGTGCGATACTCCGACCCGTCCGGGAAATCCCAAACATCATAAAGACCTGCGATGCCGAATACTTTTTGATCGGGAAATTTGAATTCGACGCTCTTCGTTATTTTACCTTCCTGCAGAACACCGTAGAATGCATCGGTAGGGATCACACATCTGCATTTGGAGAAATTACGCTTGTAGCCTCTTTTCTCGTGGATCGTCTCGCTTGGCGCATTAATCGAATCTTTGGCCCAGAACGGAAACATCCCCCAAGTATACATATCAAGACACACTTCATTCTGATATGAATACATGACCGGTATTGGTTGACTTGGGTGTAAATCGCCTTTGGCATAACCAATCAGCACTTTATCAATGGAGAAACGTTCGGCAAGTTCAGTAGTGTCCGCGGATAGAGAGAATCGAGTGAACATGAGGGACAAGCACCACCTTTTTTCTCACAGTATCTTCTGTTTTGGCCATAATATGCATACCGCGTCAAACATCTAATTGAAGGTGTCGGCCATTGAGAAGAGTTGCAACTTGAATACAAACATAGGGTGAGGTATGATCAAGCTTGATAACACAGGTTAGACAGGAGTGCATGACATATGATTACACGTACCGTTACTCATTCGGAGGGCGGCAAGCGACTGCATCGATACTTACGATCTTTACTGCCTAACATCCCTTTGGGACAAATCTATAAAATGATTGATCAAGGTCAAGTCAGAGTAAACGGGAAAAGAAAAAAGCAGAATTACGAAATGGTCTCAGGCGACGAACTCACTCTGTTCATGGAGGAGGAGGCTTACAAGAAAGCTGGCGATGGTCCTGACAAGAAACAGAAATTCTCCGGGGTTAGCTCACAGCTCGATGTGATCTTTGAAGATACAGAGCTATTGGTAGTGAACAAACCAGTCGGAATGCTCACCCATCCTGATCAGATTGAACAAAAGGATACGCTCATCTCGCGGGTTCATGCTTATTTGTACAGAAAAGGCGAGCTTGACAGCCAACTATTCCAACCGGCATCCGCCAATCGTTTAGATAGGAATACGAGCGGACTAGTTCTGATAGGTAAAACGGCTGGGATGCTGCATCAGCTCAACCAGTGGATTCAGAAGCGTGAGATGGAGAAGTACTATGTGACAATCGTGGAAGGAAAACTAACAGGGAGTTCCTCAATATCTGGTACTCTTGTCCGCGATGAGAGCAGTAACCGTACTCGTGTTATTAATCCGGCCTCTTCTAAAACGACATCAAATGGACCTGTAAAAGAAATGGAAGCGACAACGAATTATCGAGTGCTGCAGACGGGGAACGAGTATACGCTGGTTGAGGTTGAGCTGATTAGCGGACGCACCCACCAGATTCGTACTCACTTTCAGAGCATCGGCCATTCTTTGTTAGGAGACATCAAGTATGGCGGCAAGGCTGTTGCTGAAGTCAACTATCAGCTTCTTCATGCCTGGAAGACCGTAATGCCGGATGGACGTAGGTTCACAGCTCCATTACCTGACCTGTTCAGTCAAATGTTGCGGCTGAAGGGAATCACATACACCTTGCAATGAGCACACAAGTCTATTTATTATCTGGTGTAGCTACAAGTGCAGACTTCATGCATCCTCTAAGCGCTGCTCTTGGGGAACGTTATTTGAAGGCCGGAAGCGAAGCGTTCTTTCACTTTCTTCACCCTTATGGCACATGGGAGCGCAGATTAATAGATCAGTTAAATGAAGCGAGACAAGACATTTCCAGAAAGTCAATCCAAGCAATCGCATCTAGCCGAGGCAAACTTCTTAGCGAGTCTATCATGCAGAGTGGAAGAGACCATGATATTGTTCTGATCGGGCATAGTGCAGGTGGGATTGCTGCCATCCATGCTGCTTCAATTCTGAACAATAATGGTATCCGCATTTCCAGTATCGTGCAGATTGGTTGCCCCAAACATGCGGTTCCAGTTTCCTTTCGAGATCGCACTCTGTATACGTATGGAGTAAAAGCCGGCAATAAGAAAGGCTCAGATCCGATCGTGCGAATTGGTACATGGGGAGGATGGGAGAAAGGAACTAATGGCTGGCCGCTTTGGAATTCCAAGCTGTATGCACCTTGTAAGATCAGCACATACCCATTAGTAGGCGGACATACTGATTATTTTCGTTCCAGTCATCCTTATCACAATGACCATGGGATATCCAATCTAGAACTTACTACAGACGTTATATGGAATTTTATTAACCCCATTAAATAATTATCATTAAAGGAGATAACCAGGCATGCAGATTAAAATCCTAGAGGCAACAATGAGCCATTCGAAGGAAGACGGGTATGTAGGGCGTGTTCTTTTTGAGGTGGAGTCCCACAGTAATGCTTATGAAATTACGCTGCAAAGCAAAAGCAAGAAGGATTGGAGCTATGCGCTCAACTTCTCTCAGGATTCTGGTAAAGAGGAAGAAATATTAGCGGTAGAGGATGCTTTGGAAGAAGATGATGAGCTCTTCGACCTGTTAGTGGACACTGCATTAAATAGTTTATGACGTTAATTACCCGCGGAATGCTATTCAATCTTGGCTCCATAGGAACGGCTGAACGCGCCTGCTTGTGCGATATCGATACGAACGCCGCCAATATCGAAAGATTTGAAATCTATACCGTCCACGACCGCTCCTCTTAGATCTGCGCCCTTTAATTTAGCATTGCCAAGACGAGCGCGGGTCAGATCAGTCTCGCGTAAGTCAGCTTTCTCCAGATTGCAATGTGATAAATCAGTTTCGACGAATCGAACGCCGCGTAAGGATTGCTTCGGGAGATTGGCATTACGTAAGTTGGCATAAGACCAGTCTCCCCGCTCTATTGTGATCCCATCCAGACTAGCCTCCGCAAAATCGGATCCAATCATCTTACATTCCGAGAATTTGGCAACAAATAGATTAGCTGCCGTGAAGGAACAATTCGTAAAGGCAGAGCTGGTATGTGCCGATCCGTTGAATTCAGCGCCGGAGAAGTCACAATCGATGAATTGGCAGGCAAGTGTAATCACTTCACTGAGGCGGCAATTGCGAAATCGACATTGAATAAAAACGCTATGCTGCATCATTTTCTCCGAGAAGTCTTGATTGCTGAAATCTACACCCTCGTAATGCTGGCTATTAAAAGTATACATATTCGCCCCCGCTTAACTTACTTAGTAAAGTCTAGTATAAACGACTAGCGAGCAATTGCCATTTTTTTGTTATAATTGGAGCAACTATGACTCTTTTTAAGGCGGTGTGAGTACATTGGATAAAAGGACCCAAACCCTTTCCGCGGATATTTGTGAGGATCCCTGCGCTGGGACAGATGCCGATCTTCAATTGATGAAAGAACGGATGATCAGTGATTCTACCGCGTCAGAAATGGCGGATGTCTTCAAAACATTGGGGGATCCAACCAGAATCAAGCTCATATATGCGCTTCTGGCCAAAGAACTATGTGTTCATGATCTTTCTGTCCTTCTAGGTATGGGGCAATCTGCTGTCTCTCATCAGCTTCGATACTTGCGCAACATGCGTATTGTGAAACGGCGCAAAGCGGGAAAGACGGTTTTTTACTCCTTGGACGACGAACATATCGAACAGCTGTTCGGTCAAACCTTGCAGCATCTTACTCATCACTAATTTCAAGTGTTTGTAGTTGGTTCTGTGTTAGGTTTCATTCCGTAAGAGATCACAGGAGGTAAGAGTTGTGGGTAAAATTATTATCTTTGTTCTGCTCTGGCGGTTATTAGGGAATCCAATTCTCGCCATTCTCGTGTTGCTTGCCATTCTATACCTCATTGATCGACGATTTTTCGGCTTCACACCCAGCTTCGTCAAGCCATTCAAGCGAAGCAGACGCCTCAGTCAGCTGCGTCAAGAATTAGTGGCCAATCCGCATCACACGAGAAATAAGCTGGAAGCGGCGAGGCTATTAATAGAGAAGAAGCAATATACAGCGGCGTTGGAATACTTGGATCAGGTACGTCCCATTATGGAAGACTCACCTGAGGTGCTTTATGAGATTGGATATTGTTACTTGAAGCTTGGGCGAGTGGAGGAAGGGGAGAAGCTGATTCTCCAGAGTCTGGAGATGAATCCAAGGCTCAAGTTCGGAGAACCTTATCTGCGTCTAGGAGAAGCTGTGGCTGCTGTTTATCCGGAGAAAGCAATCCGTTACTTGGAGCAGTTCCGCAGTGAGCATTCGTCATCCTGTGAAGCCTATTATCGGCTAGGGAAACTATATGCTCAGCTTGGCCGCACACAAGAGGCGGCGACAGCATTTAAGGCAACTGTACAGATGTATCGTTCCTTGCCGAAATACAAGCGGCGCACGGAACGCCGATGGGCTATTCTTGCTGGATTACAGAAGAAATAAGATGCACAAAAAGCCTTCAGTTCCACTGTTACAGTGACTCTGAAGGCTTTTGAACGTCTAAATGTAAGAGATCGACTTCAACGCAGCTCTCCATTCGTTGAACTTACCAAGCGCATAGCCTTGTTCAATCGCGTGGCGGGCCATATATATTCCTTCCTCGATCGATCCGCTTTTGCCGCATACCCACAGGCGAACCGCGCTATTCAGCAGAACAGAGTTAAGGAATGGGAGCTCAGCTTCGTTCTCGAGAACTTCAACGGCAGTCCTTGCCTGCAAGGCAGGGCTCCATTCCAGATCCGGTTGCTCCACCATGAGTTCAAGGGTCTCTGGGTCAACAATGAAAAGCTCACTGCTGCCATCACGAATGATATAGGTTCTTGTTCGTTTATCAACCGCCAGATCCTCTGAACCTTCCACGCCTTGAGCGACAATTCCGTGAGTGACGCCAAGCCTCAGCATGAGGTTCGTTATTTTCTCGAATACTGTACCGTGGAAAACACCGACTGCCATATAGGATGATTCTGCGAAACGCAATAATTTCTCGGCTGTATTATACACTGTGCGAAGACCTAATTGCCGGCGGGTTTCTCGAAGCATCCCAAGAGGAGGACACCATACTTCAGTTGGGACGAACAGGAACCCGCTTCGCCGAGCGGCGTCTATTAAGGCGCTCCTGGGAGCTTGAGCTGCCTCAATATCGAGTTCTTTCAGCACATCCAATAAAGTAACTCCCCATTTGGGCGGTAAGCTCGAGCTGCCATGCAAGACAGTAGGCAACCCGCATGCGGCTAGGACGAAGGCGGTAGGGAGTGTGGCATAAAAGGATCGAGTACGTCCGTCATAGGGACCCGCACAATCCAGGCTGCCAGGTATAGGATGAGTTAGCCGATGTTCACGGAGTGAATCAATAAAGGCAAGCAGCTCTTCCGGGGATTCCATCTTAATACGCTCTGCAACGAGGAAAGCCCCGATCTGAACTGGAGTTGCATTCCCGTCAAGTATCGATTCGGCTGCTAGACGCGCCTCCTCGTATGTGAGGTCGCGCGCGCCGCGTTTACCGCGTCCCACTTCTTTGAGTAACGAAATCATCGTCTCCGGCCTCCTTTGTTCTCTTTGTTCTCCTGCAGCAGTTGATACACCGACACGATGGAGGTGGCAACATCCGCTATTCTTTTGCGGTCATTCATCGCCTGCTTGCGAAGCAATTCATAAGCCTCCGCTTCCGAAATATGTTTCATTTCACTCAGAATACGTTTGGCTTGATCGATCCACTTGCGTTCCTCCAGACGGGAAAGTAACTGCTCGCGCTCTTGGTGCCATGCGGTCCTCTGGAAATAATGATTCACGCTTAACAGCAAGGAACAATGGATTTCTAAGCTGTTCATGCCGGGACCGATCATGCCGTCAATACCAGGGGCCAATTGACATTCGTGACTAGGAAAAGTGATTGGATCACACCACCATAGAACAGGCATACCCTTGATGGATGTGACACGCTTTCTCCAACATTCCACTTCGGCCGGTTCCACACATAATAATGCTGCATCTGCCTTAATCATGCTTACAAAGAGTTGTTCTTCTGTACTCGCCGCATAAACGCGAAACCCCATATCTGATAGAAGCGTTTCAGGCAGCAGGGGAGGTTTATTTGGAGCGGAATTACGAATGAGGACAAAAGATTGGAGCATCATTCAACCCCCTTGTTGGCAAGTTACAAAACATGTCAGTTAATATACCGTATAATATAGCATAATCCATTAATTATTGTCGATAACCTAAATTTGTTTATTATTTCAGAAATATTATGTTAGGTTTATTGACGCAACGTTAAATGCGTTCTATAATAAGCCTATCGGCACAATGAGGTGCCAACGAATTCTTACCATTCTTCACAGTTGTTCCTATCCGCTACACTGACGTATCTGGATAGTCGTTTTAAGCATTAAATGAATCCATAAATCGAAGCCGTCACAACATCTGTGACTGCTGCCGGCAATGAGGCCGATCGACGTTCTGCACCCGTGCAGGCAACGTCTGTCGGCCTTTTCTATGTTCGATTCTAATATTCATTAGGGGGAGATTCGTATGGCAAGTGGAAAAGGATTTATGCACAGCGGTCACAAGGGGTCTTTATTCAGCTCCTTTCTTTACTTCGACATGAGTTTTATGGTGTGGGTGTTACTCGGACCGTTAGCGGTCATTATTGCTGGAGATTTTGAATTGGATGCGGGTCAAAAGGCGACTTTGGTGGCACTTCCTACTTTAGGAGGTTCTATTCTGAGATTGGTGTTAGGTTATCTGACAGATCGAATCGGTCCTAAGCTGACCGGGCAGCTTGGTCTTGCTCTAACGCTCATTCCACTCTTTTGGGGGTGGCAATTCGCCAATTCCATGACCGAGATGTACATGATCGCATTGCTGTTAGGAATCGCTGGCGCCAGCTTCGCAGCCGCATTACCGCTCGCAAGCCAATGGTATCCGCCGCAATATCAAGGACTTGCAATGGGAATCGCAGGAGCAGGCAACAGCGGTACAATCTTCGCTACTTTATTCGCTAATCGGCTCGCTCAGCATTATGGAGATTGGCACATTGTTTTCGGTTTGGCAATGATACCCATTGCTCTAACCTTTCTGGTTTTTACCTTTCTTGCCAAGAACAGCCCGAATCGTCCTGCACCCAAGAAGCTGAGCGATTATAGAAATGTGCTGAAGCAAAAGGACGTTTGGATGTTCTCTGTTTTTTATAGTGTAACATTCGGCGGCTTTGTAGGGTTGGCTACTTATCTCACGATCTTCTTCAATACCCAATACGGGTTATCGCCTGTAAAAGCGGCAGATTTCACTACGATCTGTGTCATTGGAGGCAGCTTCTTCCGACCTGTTGGAGGTTGGTTGGCAGACAAAGTTGGCGGAATTCGGATGCTGATGGGGCTCTACGGAGTAATTGCTATTATGATGGCTGGAATATCCGCACTCCCCGGAATCGCACTTACTACCTCGATGCTATTCATAGCCATGATGTGTATGGGAATGGGCAATGGCTCGGTGTTCCAACTAGTACCGCAGAGGTTCCGTCAGGAGATCGGAATTGTTACGGGAATCGTGGGGGCAGCTGGGGGGCTAGGAGGTTATTTTCTGCCTAAGATATTGGGTAATTTGAAGTTTTCATCAGGGTCTTTCACACCCGGTTTTCTGATTCTAAGCGCGATTGCTCTAAGCTGCATCCTTTTGCTAGCCATCGTTCAGATCCAGTGGAAGCGCACATGGATTGGAGAGGGCGGTAAAGTTTCAAGTAATACGAATGAGAAGCTACCCAATAACACTGCGGTGGATGCAATCTAACCAACTAGAAGGAGTTGAAGCCGCCATGGCTGACAAGGAACAGCTAGTCCTCATCGGGAATGGGATGGCAGGAGTTAATACAATCGAGCATTTGCTCAAGCTGGCACCAGATAAATATGAAATTACGATCTTCGGTAAAGAGCCTCATCCCAACTATAACCGCATCTTATTGTCCTATGTCCTATCGGGTGAATCGAGTGTGAATGACATCGTGACTCACCCCTTGGACTGGTATGAAATGAACGGTATTCATTTATTTACGAACGAGAGTATAACAGCAATTGATCATGGTGCCCGTACGGTTGCCAGTAACAAGGGAAGAGTGGTTCGATATGACAAGCTCATAATCGCAACCGGGTCCAATCCTTTCATGCTGCCACTACCTGGAGCTGATAAGGAAGGCGTAATGGCATACCGAACGATTCAGGATTGCGAGAAAATGATCGAAGCAGCCAAGATTTACAAAAAAGCGGTTGTTATTGGCGGAGGGCTGCTTGGACTAGAAGCAGCGAGAGGTTTTCTAAATCTGGGTATGCAAGTAGATGTGGTTCATATCGTGGATACGATTATGGAACGTCAACTGGACCGAACCGCATCTAAACTGCTTCAGGAATCATTAGAAGCGCAAGGAATGAACTTCTTATTAGGCAAGCAATCCGCAGAGATACTCGGAGGAAGACGAGTAAACGGTCTGAAATTCAAAGATGGCACGGTTGCGGATGCTGACTTGATCGTGATGGCCGTAGGGATATGTCCTAATGTGGATATAGCCAAATTAGCAGGTGTTGAGTTGAATCCCGGTATCGTCGTGAATGACTATCTGGAAACAAGTGTTACAGGCATATATGCGGTCGGGGAGTGTGCCATGCATCGAGGAGTAGCCTATGGTCTGGTTGCTCCACTCTTCGAACAGGGGGCTGTTCTCGCGAAACATCTGGCGGGTGTTCAGACGGCTCCCTATGAAGGGTCAGTCGTGAATACCAAATTGAAGGTTTCTGGCGTGGACGTATTCTCCGGCGGTCAATTCATGGAGGCCGAGGGGATTAAGGCGATACGGGTTCAGGATGATTTCTCCGGCATCTATAAGAAGGTCGTAATAAAGGATAACCGGATTGTGGGAGCCGTCCTGTTCGGTGATATTTCCGATGGGACTCGCTTGATGAACATGATTCGAACAGGTGAAGACATTAGCGCAATGGAGAAAACCTCGATCCTTCGGGACGGATCAGATGGTAAATCCGGCAGCACATCTGGAGTTGCGGAGATGACTGACGATTCGATCATATGCGGCTGTAACGGGGTAAGCAAAGGAACGATATGCGCTGCTATACGGGAACAGGACTTGACGACCGTGGAGGGTGTGAAGAATTCCACAACGGCATCCCGATCTTGCGGCGGTTGTAAACCGCTGGTTAGCGAGCTGTTGGCTTGTACGTTAGGCGCTTCTTACGACAAGACGGCTGTAAAAGAAACTATGTGCGGCTGTACCAGCTTGTCCCGTGAAGAGATAGTGGAAGCTATTCGGGATAAAAACTTAAGCCATGTTCGGGAAGTAATGAATGTAATGGGTTGGAATAACGAAGAGGGCTGTTCGAAATGCCGTCCGGCCATCAATTATTACTTGGCGATGGTCCATCCGGAATCGTATCAGGATGATCGGACTTCACGCTTCGTTAATGAACGGATGCATGCCAATATCCAGAAGGATGGAACTTACTCCGTCGTTCCCAGGATGTACGGTGGAGTCACGAATCCCAAAGAATTGAAACGAATTGCCGAGGTAGCAGAGAAATATAACGTCCCTACGGTAAAGATGACCGGAGGGCAACGTATTGATCTGCTTGGAGTGAGAAAGGAAGATCTGGTAAGTATCTGGGAAGAGCTTGATATGCCATCCGGATACGCATATGGCAAAGCGCTGCGCACGGTGAAAACTTGTGTGGGCTCGGATTACTGCCGCTTCGGAACTGCAGACGCCATGGGAATGGGGATACGTCTGGAGAAAAGGTTCGAACGATTGAATACGCCTGCCAAAGTCAAGATGGCCGTATCGGGATGTCCGCGTAATTGTGCGGAATCCGTGATCAAGGATCTTGGGGTAGTAGCAATAGATGGGGGTTGGGAGCTGTACGCTGGCGGGAATGGCGGAGTAAAGGTTCGCGCTGGGGATCTATTCGTCACAGTTAAGACTGAGGATGAAGTGATGGAGTACGCAGAAGCCTATCTTCAATATTACCGGGAGTCAGGTATATATGGGGAACGTACAAGTGAATGGGTTAAACGGTTAGGTATTAACCATATTCGGGAAGTTGTTCAACATGAAGAGAAACGCAATGAGCTATGTAAACGGATGGACATTACCCTCTCCGTAACGAAGGATCCTTGGCGTGAAGCGATTGACAACAAGAAAATCCAACAGGATTTATACGAGGTTGTAGAAGTGAAGTAACTTGCTGACTGGGGAGAGTGACGAGCGATGAATGTTACAGAAGGATTATTGAATTGGGTTCATGCCGCAGCCTATGAAGAGCTGCCGAGCCATACAGGCAGAACCGTTCGTTATAAAGGGGAAGAAGTAGCCTTATTCAAGCTAAGCAGCGGGAAAATTCAAGCCGTACAAAATCGTTGTCCTCATAAGGAGGGAGTTCTTGCAGAAGGGATTGTCTGTGACGATCATGTATTCTGCCCGCTGCATGATCGCAAGATTCATTTGCCCTCAGGCTTAGTTCAAGCTCCGGATACGGGCTTTGTTCGGACCTACCAGACGAAAGTAGAGGATGGAAACGTCTGGATCGGGTTTCCATCAACGGAGAGCGGGGAATAACGATGTTAGAAAGTCCAGCAACAACAGCAAATGTACCGGTGCTTGCAACTGCGAATAACAAGTCGAATGCTTCCCATTGCTGCTTTTGCAGCATGCAGTGCGGTCTCGAGCTCGTTCCCGATGCTGGACGGAGTATTGGTTATGCAATTAAGCCAAGACATGACTTTCCAGTGGCGACAGGAAGGTTGTGTCAGAAAGGCTTGAACGTATTAGATCATGTTGTGCATCCGGAACGACTCACGGAACCTCATAAGAAATCAAGTGAAGGTTGGGTTCGCTCTTCATGGGATCACGCACTTGGTGAGATTGCAAATCAGATTAAGCAGATTCAAGCTGATTATGGGAAAGATGCAGTAGCCGTATACGGCGGTGGATCCTTAACGAATGAAGTATGTTATTTGCTTGGCAAATTCACACGGATAGCGCTAGGATCAAAGTATATCGATTACAACGGAAGGTATTGCATGTCCTCCTCCGCCGCTGCCAGCAACCAGGCGTTCGGTCTTGATCGCGGGATGACTATGCCGCTGTCGGAAATTCCAAATGCGAAATATATCATTCTTGCTGGTACGAACATTGCAGAATGTCAGCCCACAATGGTGCCTTATTTACTTGAAGCGAAGAAGAATGGTGCAGTTATCGTGACGATTGATCCGCGTAATACGATGACCTCCAAGCTGGCGGACATCCATGTTCGTCTTCAACCTGGATTCGATTCCGTATTCGTCAATGGTCTTTTGCATGTGATCGTCCAAGAAAGGCTATATGCCGAGTCGTTCATCGAGGAGAGGACAGTCGGTTTGGAACAGCTTGTTGAAGCTGTGAAACCATTCACCCCTGCTAGAGTAGAGGAGTTGACAGGTATTCTGGAAGCGGTCGTCCGTACAATAGCAAGGGGCTACGCCAGGGCTGAGACAGGAATCGTGCTGACCGCACGAGGTCTTGAGCAGCAGGTCAATGGTGTAGAGAATACTCTTAACTACATTAACCTTTCTCTCATTACGGGGAAAATAGGGCGAAAAGGATGCGGTTACGGAGCCGTGACAGGTCAGGCTAATGGTCAAGGCGGTCGTGAGCATGGGCAAAAAGCAGATCAATTGCCAGGCTACCGCCTGATCGAAAATCCCCATGATCGCGATTATGTAGCGCGGATATGGGGAATCGATCCTGATGAACTTCCGGGTAAGGGCGTCTCAGCTTACGAAATGCTTCAGAAGGCAGACGAGGGAGAGATTAAGGCGATGATCGTTCTTGGCTCTAACCCGCTTGTATCCAGCCCGAATTCACGAGTCGTCGAGCGGGCTTTGCAGAAGTTGGAGCTGCTCGTAGTAGTAGATCTGTTCGAGACGGAAACAGCTCGTCTAGCGCACTGGTTATTACCCGGATCGTCATTCATGGAGGGAGAAGGGACACTAACGAATCTTGAAGGACGCGTGTTCCACCGAGGTCAAGTGCTTGAATTACCAGGTGACAGCAAACTTGATTATCGGATTTTGTGTGAGCTTGCTGAGTTACTCGGGCGAGGGGACTATTTCCAATATGCTTCTATTGAAGAAGTATTCACAGAACTAGCTTTGACAACAGCAGGGGCAAAAGCAGATTACAACGGAATTACGTATGATCGGTTGCGGGAGGAAAAAGGTATATTCTGGCCTTGTCCTACGGCGGACCATCCGGGTACTCCGATGCTTTTCAAGGAGAAGTTCCATCATCCCGACGGGAGGGCGCGCCTGAACGGGATCACACCCAAAATGCCAGCAGAACCAATAGATTCGGATTATCCTTACATCTTAACTACTGGCAGACTTGCCAACCATTACTTAAGCGGTGCTCAGACGCGCAGGACCGAACCGCTGAACAAAAAAGCACCACTACCCGTTGCCGAGATTCATCCCTGGTTAGCTGCCAGAGCAGGGCTTGGAGCATGCAATCGAATTCGCATAACTAGCAGGCGCGGGAGTCTGGAATTTCAAGTAAAAGTGACGGAGAGCATTCAACCGCGAACGGTATTTGTCCCATTTCATTGGGGAGAGCAGCTTTCGATCAATCGTATTACGAATGATGCGTTAGATCCTACAAGCAAAATGCCTGAGTTCAAGATATGTGCGGTCCGAATCGAGCGTGCAGATTAGCTATTCACGTTTATCAATTGCCTCAGCCATTGTTTTATCCGTGAGATGCGCATAGATTTGTGTTGTTTCCGGTGAGGCGTGTCCAAGCTGCTCTTGAGTTTTGTACAGATCATTACGCAAATAGTAATCTGTTGCGAAGGAATGCCTTAGTTTATGCACTGACAGATAAGGTTTCCCGAATGACTTGGCATACTTGATTACCATTTCCTGAATCGCTCGTTTGGTCATACGTTTGCCTTCTTTCGAACCGTTCGCAACGGCCAGGAATAAGGCTTTTTCTCTTTTGTCCGGATTGTAACGCAGCTGCCTGATTTCTATGTAAGCCAAAAGCTCCTCCACCGCATCTTGACGGAAATACACGGGAGTCTTGAAAGTCTCGTCGTTCTTTCCTTTTCTGTATACATATAGAAGCCGCTTCTTATGATCCAGATCATCTACGTTCATATTCACGACTTCCGATACCCGCAGACCTGAGTTCAAGATTAAGCTGATCAAGCAAATATCTCGAATGCGATTCAATTCATAGGAATAGAGGGCCTGTTTATTCCGAGCAACGCTTAGCGGGTACCCAGTCTTCACGTAATCGATAAACTCCAGAATCTCAAATTCCTGCAAAAGCTTTCCTTCCAGCTTCGCAGCTGAGTCCTTCGGTTTATGGGTACGCTTTATCTCTACTTTGGCCATCACATTACGCTTAAGGAGCGGATAAAAGTCATCATCCTCCGCAATTTGACTCAAATAGTGAAATAGAGAACGCAGGGAGGATAGCTTGCGAGAGATTGTAGTCTTCGTATTCGCATTCACTTTCTTTGTGGCCAGGAACATTTTATAATGATCCACATTGTCCATCTTCAGTTTTTCTAGAACCTCGATTGGAATCTCTTTTGCGCTGGCAGCCTCGGTAATTCCTTCCGCTAGTAACCAGTTGAAGAACGTCTCGTAATCACGAATGTATTCCAGCAGGGAGGAGGGGGAGAGATCAGGGAGCTTGTAATTAATAAATTTTTCTATATACCACGGCATGGACGGTACTTTTTTATCTAATTCGTAACGGTCTTTTTGTTTAATGACATTAACCATTCCGCACACCACCAGTCGGGAATTTGTATTAGTTAACATAACTATAGTTATGTTAAATGAGTAGCAGTCAGTTGAGATCATGCAGGAACAAAGTAGCATTAAGGAAACGTTGCGCAATGGAATGCAAGTAGGCTGCTTGCACAGAAACCATGGCAATCACAAGAACGTGGCTTACCGCGTCTTGCTGTTCTTTATTCAGGTGTGTCAAGCTCTGAGCATATTGCTCCGACTTTCGCTTAATTAATCCTTCTAACATATGGTCTTGATTTATTTTGCCTGCATCATGGCCTTGAACGTCCAGCAGTTGATCATTGTTCTGGTCAAGGTCCTCGAAAAGGGATGAGTAAGCAGCGTACAAGGCAGTAGGGGAGAGAAGATCATCAGCATCATCATTAGGATTATGAAAGATGAGATCCAACAATTGTCGTATCGCTTCAAAATCCAATGTAGTCTTAAGATCATCTACAAAGAACAAGAGGGCCGCTTGATCGATTGAATACTTTTTTCCAAGCCGCGGGCCCCCGAGCCTTTCCTTAATGTCCCGCTTAACCCAATTTTGTATGGAAGTAACTGAAAAATTCGTGTATTCGATTTGATTACCTAAGGACACAATATCTGTTAGAGAAAATCCAACATCTCGCCAATTGGATCGAATCATCTTCTCGAAGATTGGGGGAAGCGATGTGGAGATAAACGCAGCGAACGACTTTCCATGTTCAATATCACTCTTGTGTGACTTTATCCATGCTTCCTGAAGCGTTGCCAGAGGTGACTTACTCGTCTTTCCTTGAAGTGAGAGCAGTAAGGATGCCATCTCTTTGCGCGTTAAATAAAAGGTTTCCATGTAATCTCCACCTTACAAGTTCATATGAACTAATCATAAGAGTTATTTAAAAGCGTGTCAAAGCGAAATAGTAGTTGTTTTAAGTGTTTTTCTGCTCCTTACGCTTCAAATAGAATGAATTTGGCTAAGTATGCTATATACACGGGTTTGATGTAACGAGATGTAACCATGTATAATGGTTCATATGAACTACTCAAATAAACGTTCATAATGATCTTAATAGGAGTGAAACTATGATTGCTTTTAATTTGTTTCTTGTAGCTTTACTTATTTTGGCGACTGCTTTTTTCGTTGCAACTGAATTTGCCATAATAAGAATCCGCCCTTCTCGTGTAGATCAAATGGTCATTGAAGGGAAGAAAAATGCGGTAGCAGTAAGTAAAGTAACTTCCAATCTCGACGGCTACTTATCTGCTTGTCAATTGGGAATTACCGTTACTGCCCTCGGACTTGGATGGTTGGGTGAGCCTACCTTTGAGAAAATGCTGCATCCGTTGTTCGAACGGTTCTCCTTTCCTGATCAAGTCATAAGTATCGTTTCATTCCTTATTGCTTTCTTAGTTATTACTTTCCTGCATGTTGTATTAGGGGAGTTGGCTCCTAAGACACTCGCGATTCAAAAGGCGGAAGCCATTTCAGTATTCACTGCTCCACTTATTATTATTTTCTATAAAATCATGTACCCTTTTATCTGGTTATTGAATGGGTCAGCAAATCGATTCATTCGCCTTTTTGGAATGAAATCCGCTAAAGAACATGAAGATGCGCACACGGAAGAAGAACTGAGGATTATTCTGTCCGAAAGCTTCGAGAGTGGTCATATTAACCAGGCTGAGCTTGGTTATGTGAATCGAATATTTGCTTTTGATGAGCTATTAGCCCGTGAAATAATGGTTCCTCGAACCGATATGATCTGTCTGTCTTCAGAAAATACTTATCAAGAGAATTTGGAGATTATTAAAGAGGAGCAGTACACCCGCTTCCCAATCATTCAAGACAGCAACAAAGATAATGTCATCGGAATGATCAATACGAAGGAGTTTTTCCTTCGCACCCACGATAACCCGGATTTTGATGTTAAGACACTTGTTCATCCTATCCTGTCTGTTCCAGAATCCATGCAGGTAAATAAGTTGTTGAAGCTCATGCAGCAGAAGGAAGTTCATATTGCTATCCTGGTCGATGAATACGGCGGGACGTCAGGGATGATCACGATTGAAGATATTCTAGAGGAAATTGTAGGGGAAATCCGAGATGAATTCGACCATGAAGAACGGGTAGAGATCGAAGTGATCGGGGATGGACATATTATAGTTGACGGTGTGGCTACTTTACATTATATAGATGAGCTGCTTCACACGGACCTTGCTAGCGAGCATCATGATACAATCGGAGGATGGCTCTACAGCCGCAACCCTGAGATTACAAAAGGAATGATTGTGAAGTATCAGGATATGTCGTTCAAAGTGCTTGAGAAAGAGAAACATCGGATCCGCAAAGTGGAAATCTTGCGCAATGAGGGGACGGTAGAAGAAAGCTATGAATAGCTTATGGCGACTTATCAAGAAAGGCAATACTTCTTCAGCTGTAGCCGCTCTTGGAAATACAGCGTTAGCGATTCTCAAAGGGATTGCAGCGGTCATTAGCGGCAGCGGTGCCATGTTCGCTTCAGCTATGCACTCTATTGCAGATGCTATTAACCAAGGATTTGTCTTTGCAGGCAGTGTAATTGCAGAACGCACGCCTACCCGCCGTTTTCCCACAGGCTTCGGTCGGATCATTAATATATTTTGTATGATAGCGGTTCTTGTTGTTACGATTATGGCGTATGAAACCGTGCTTAAAGGGTTCAAAATGTTCGCTCATCCCGAGGAAGCCAGTAATTTCACCCTTAACTTTATAGTGCTTGCCGTTGCTATTGTAATAGATGGTCTGATCTTGTTCAAAGCCATGAAGGAAATTATCAAGGAAGCGCGACTTAAAGTGTCTGGCTTGGCTATTGTTGGGGCGGCTTTTCGCAATGTAGGTCGAGCAGCGCCTCCCACAAGGCTTGTATTCTATGAGGATATTGTGGCTACATCCGGAGCTGTTCTTGCTTTAGTAGCTGTTGTTGTATCTCGCTTCTCTGATTTCAATCAATTAGATGGAATTGCTGCCATTCTTATCGGAATATTAATGTTCGGAGTAGCATTCAAGGTGGGATATGACAATATGGTTGGTTTAATAGGCGTTTCCGCACCTGTGGATGTGGAGAATCGGATTGCAAACCTTCTTCTTGCAGATCCGGAGGTAGTCGATATCAATCAAATGCGAATTCTTCAAGAAGGACGGACTTATCATGTTGAAGCCATTATTGAATTGCGTAAAGGAATGACTTTGGCTGATGCAGATGATGTGAAATTCCGTAATCGCGATATCTTATTGAATGATCCTGATATATCCGATGTAGCCTTGGCGATTATCGAGGATAATAATGTTAAGAACTGGATACAATCTCAAAAGAAATCCACATAACTACATAATGCCCCCACTTAACAGGTGGGGGTGGATTATCTTCAAACTATTCAATCTCAACTTGAGAACGGTTTGATACGAATTAAATATTATACGATATGATTACCGTGGATTATTATGGTATCAACAAAGGTAATCACTTACGAATAATCGGAGGTAAGCAGCATGACAGCAGGATCTGATATGGACCGTTCACCCTGGAATCAGTATCACGGCCCCAATCTGGGGTACATCCAAGATATGTATGATCGATATATAAGCAATCCGGACGATGTAGAGCCGTCTTATAGAGAACTATTTGCTCGTTGGGGTCCTCCCACTGCATCAAGCATAAGTGCTGGAGCTCAAGTGTCTGCTCAAGATGGCAGCCGTGCTCTGGGTGTTCTGGATCCCACATTTCTCAAAAAAGTGGTGGATGCAGGTAAGTTGGTCCGCAACATTCGGACTTATGGTCATTTAGCGGCTGCAATTGATCCGCTTGAGCTTGGTGTGGAAGTAGACACACGTCTGCTGGAGCTAGAAACGTTCCATCTAAGAAAAGAGGATTTGACTGCCATACCTGCTTCACTTATATGGGAAGAAGCTCCGGCATCTGTGCAGACTGGCTGGCAAGCCATTCAACGCTTGAAGGAAACGTATACGGGTTCCTGCGGGTTTGAATTCGGCCACATCCATGCGGAGAATGAGCGGATCTGGTTGAATCGCCAAGCGGAGACAGGGATGTCTGGGAAGCTGCTTGGTACAAACGAGAGAGTAGCATTGCTTAATCGCTTGTATGAGGTAGAACAGTTCGAGACTTTCCTTCAACGCGCCTTCGTAGGCCAAAAGCGGTTCTCCATTGAAGGAACCGATATGCTGGTACCCATGCTGGACGAGATCGTACGCGAGCTTGCCCACGATGGAGCGAGAGACATTGTAATGGGAATGGCACATCGCGGACGTCTTAACGTGTTGGCGCATGTGCTTGGCAAGCCTTACAGTGCTATATTCTCTGAGTTTCACCATGCTCCTAATAAGGACTTGTTCCCCTCTGAAGGTTCAATCGGCATTAATATCGGATGGACAGGGGATGTGAAATATCATCTTGGAGCTCACCGTTCAGTCAAAGCGGGAGAGACGGTTGAAACTCGTCTGACATTAGCGAATAACCCAAGCCATTTGGAATATGTGAATCCAGTAGTTGAGGGCTTTACACGTGCTGCTCAAGATGATCGTTCCTCTCGCGGATATCCGAAGGCTGATTTCGGTAAGGCCGGTTGTGTGCTTATGCACGGTGACGCTGCCTTTGCCGGTGAAGGAATCGTAGCAGAGACTCTTAACTTCAAGAAGCTAACCGGCTATGAGAATGGCGGTACGATCCATATTATCGTGAATAACCGAATCGGATTTACAACAGAGAGCAATGATTCCCGTTCCACTCATTATGCAAGCGATCTGGCCAAAGGATACGAAATTCCGATCGTCCATGTTAGCGCGGATGATCCGGAGGCATGTATTGCTGCTGTGCGCATGGCCTGTGATTATAGACATCGTTTCCACAAAGACTTCCTGATTGATCTGATCGGATACCGCAGATATGGTCACAACGAGACGGATGATCCAGGTACAACGCAACCCTTGCTATATGATAAATTAGGCAAACATCCTAGAGTAGCTGAGCTTTACTCAAGGGTTCTAAAAGATAAAGGCCTTATAAGCGAAGAGAAGCTGGAGAAGGTGAAGCAAGAAGGTCTTGTCCGCCTTCAAGCTGCATTGGATCAAGTGAAGGATAATCCGTTCAATGATCAGCTGAAGGGTATAGAAGAGAGAGGCTCCAAGCGTCGCCAGACCGAGGTGATTACTGCTTATCCGTTGGATAAACTGCGTACAATCAACGCCGAATTGTTGAAATGGCCGGAAGGCTTCACGGTTCATAACAAGCTCGAGCGTGTACTCATGCGGCGTGCCGATTCTTTGAATGATGGCGGTAAGGTGGACTGGGGATTGGCCGAAACATTAGCATTCGCCACTATCTTAGCCGATGGCAAGCCTATTCGACTTAGCGGTCAAGACACAGAGCGTGCGACATTTGCACACCGGAATCTGGTGCTTCACGACCCCCATACAGGCGATTCTTACTCGCCGTTGCATCGTTTACCGCAGGCTCAAGCTTCGTTCGCCATTTACAACAGTCCGCTTGCTGAGGCTTCTGTACTTGGCTTTGACTATGGCTATAATGTATTTGCTCCTGAAACACTTGTTATCTGGGAGGCGCAATACGGAGATTTCGCTAACTCGGCCCAAGTCATTATTGACCAATTCATAGCAGCAGGCCGTGGAAAATGGTCGCAGAACTCCAGCCTGGTGATGTTATTGCCGCACGGTTATGAAGGACAAGGACCGGAGCATTCGAGCGCGCGTCTCGAACGCTTCCTGTTGCTTGCAGCAGAGGATAACATGACTATCGTCAACTTATCTTCTGCAGCGCAGTACTTCCATTTGCTGCGAAGACAGGCAGCCAGCACGAATAGCGATGAGGCACGTCCTCTAGTCGTAATGTCACCAAAAAGCTTAATTCGGAATTCTCTTGTTGCTTCCGATCCGCTGGATTTCAGCGAAGGCTCATTCCGATCCGTTCTGGAGCAACCAGGCCTTGGTGGGGAACCGGATAAAGTGGAAAGACTGGTTCTATGTACAGGTAAGATGGCTATCGACTTGGCAACCGCTCTCGAACAGGACAATCCTAAGGAGGGGACGGAGTCGAAATCCAAGGATTGGAGCTGGCTCCATATTGCTCGGCTTGAACAGCTGTATCCATTCCCGAAAGGGGATGTTGAACGCATTATCGAACGATTCCCTAATTTGAAAGAAATTGTATGGGTCCAGGAAGAGCCGCAGAACATGGGGGCGTGGAATTATATTGAGCCAAGATTACGTGCGCGTGCTTCGGACAACATGAGCGTACGCTATATCGGGCGTCCAAAGCGCTCTAGCCCGGCAAGCGGCTTCCAACATATCCATAATATAGAGCAGAATCGGATTATCTCGGTTACCTTGAAACGCACTGCAGCAACTACGAATGTTAAGGGGGATATCAGCAATGAGTGATGTAAAAGTACCGGAGATGGGTGAATCCATTGTAGAAGGAACGATTATTAAATGGCATGTCAAACAAGGGGATACCGTAACAGACGGTCAATTGCTTGCTGAGTTAGAGACCGATAAGGTCAATATCGAGATAGCTGCCGAGCAGGCAGGTGTGATCAGCTCGATCCTTCATCAAGAAGGTGATACGGTTAGTGTGGGGGAAGCGATTGCCCAGATTGGCGACAGCGGTAGCGTGAACGGTAATGTTGAAGCGAAGGAAGTGAACCGCTCTGAACAAGAGCCTGTTACACCTGCAGCACCAATCGCCTCGTCGGAAGCAACAGCGCCATCTGCTCCACAAGCGGAGACGGCTCAACAACAGCGCCAAACTGCTGTAAATGACCAAGCATCATCGCCTATAGCATCTCCGGCCGCTCGCAAGCTGGCTCGAGACCGAGGCATTGATTTGACTCAAATCACTCCCAATGATCCTATCGGGAGAATAAGTGAGCAGGAAGTTCGAGCACATAGCGAGAAACCGCAACAAGAGCCTGTGAAACCTGCATCAACCGCAAATAGTGCAAGTGCAAGGCCGTCAGCTCCTGCTGTTGGCGCGATTGCTAATGCTACTGGAGCTACGCAATCAGGTTCGGACAACAAGCCAGTTGAACGCCGCAAAATGTCACGAAGACGCATTACGATAGCTAATCGCTTGGTTGAAGCGCAAAGAACGGCAGCTATGCTGACTACTTTCAATGAAGTGGACATGACAGCGATTCTGGATATTCGCAAACGCAGGAAGCAAGCCTTCCAAGAGAAGCATGAAGTAGGGCTTGGCTTCATGTCCTTCTTCACCAAAGCGGTTATTGGCGCATTGAAAGCTTTCCCGCTGCTTAATGCCGAGATTCAAGGCGATGAGATCGTAGTCAAGAACTATTACGATATCGGGATAGCAGTTTCTGCCAAGGAAGGTCTAGTCGTCCCGGTCGTTCGAGATGCGGATCGACTCAGCTTCGCTGGAATTGAGAAGCAAATCGGTCAATTGGCTGAGAAGGCAAGATCGAACACCTTAGCCTTATCAGATCTGCAAGGAGGCACCTTCACTATTACTAATGGCGGTGTGTTCGGCTCCTTATTATCGACTCCAATCTTGAATGCGCCACAAGTGGGTATCCTGGGAATGCACAAGATTCAACTAAGGCCAGTAGCAATTGATGAGCATACGACTGTGAACCGTCAAATGATGTATATTGCTCTATCCTACGATCACCGTATTGTAGACGGAGCAGAAGCGGTCCGATTCCTCGTTACACTAAAACAACTGTTGGAGGATCCAGAGTCCCTGTTACTGGAGGGATAAGCTGCATGCTCAAGCACTTGAATTCACATAAAGCCCATATTTGCTCCCCCTATATCAGCTTGTATGGCCATGTCAGGCTTGTTATCATACACTATAATGACCACAGCTTATGGATGCAGGGGGAATGCGGGTATGAACCTTCGCAAATTACGGTTACACGACAAAGGTAGTATTCACTCCAGTGAGCAAAGGGAGGAGTACGACAAAGATTATGCTCGGCTCATCCAATCACCAGCTCTTCGAAGGATGCAAGGGAAGTCGCAGGTATTCGGTGCAGGTTCTGGCGACTATTATCGAACTCGTCTGACCCACTCGCTGGAAGTGTCACAGATTGCGCGAGAGGTAGCCAAACGATTAGGGAGAATGTATTCGTTCCTGTCGGGCAATGAACATCCTGGATTGATGCTGGAACCAGAAGTGGTGGAGTGCGCTTCCTTGGCGCATGATTTTGGCCATCCGCCATTTGGCCATAAAGGGGAAGAAGTACTTAATCGGCTGTTGACAGAGGAATTCGGACTCTCTTATGAAGGTAATGCGCAAAATTATCGAATCTTGATGTTTCTAGAGAAACGAGCAGGGAGCGACAGCGGTCTGGACCTAACGGCAGCTGTACTTCTTGCCATCAATAAATACCCTTTCTGTATCGATGAGCCTGGCCGACATAAGGGTGTATATAGTATGGAATGGGACAGTATCAAGCAGCTAAGAGAGTCATGGGGAATGCCGGAAGGGTTGGCCACACTTGAAGCACAATTAATGGATTTGTGTGACGATATTGCCTATTCTACCCATGATATTGAAGACGGGATTCGGGCCGGCAAAATTCAGATGAACCGCAATTTGTTCGAGGATGATCGGTTGGTCGAGCATGTCATTCAAGAAATCATCAATGATCCAGGGAATTCTGCGATGAAATGGGAGCAAATTGATCGCCGAGTAATGGTCAAGCAAGTGCTGCTGCATTATCTTCAGGAATGGGAACGCATTTATGTTGAGTGCGGACGTGAGCCATCCCGAACAAGACGGGAGATGAAAGCCCGTTGGGTCCATAAATTTGCCAATCAGGTAGGGATCATAGACGATCCACAATCTGGTTGGAAAAAAGTAACCTTAATTCGTGACGGACAGCAGGACCTTGAGCTGTTACGAACGATGGAAATCCTTAAGAAGCTTGCCTGGGTAACCTTGATCAAGGATTTCCGTGTGCAGCGGCTGCACAAACGCAGTGAAGTTATGATCCAACGGTTATGGGACAGCTTCAAGGTGGAGGAGACCGGAAGTCTCATTATTCCTCCAGATTGGTTGGAGAGCTATGAACATCATAAGGACAAATGGTCATGGGAGCGAATGGTGGCCGACTATATCTCCGGGATGACTGATGCGTATGCCGAAAAGGTGTATGCTGAGTTTTTTGCCAGCCGCTCTGGATCGATCTATGAGATGGACTGAGAAGGTAGTCGAAATGCAGGAATAGCTCCTTTATGGAGGAAATATGATAAGTGCCGTTCTACTTAAGGACGGCGCTTTTTGGCGTCTAATCAGAATTGTATATTTCTTATGGGAAGGGAGTTAAGTTAATCATGATTGCAGTTGCGATACATACAATTTAATTATGAAATCCTAACAGCCAGAGGGAAAAAAAGAGTGTTGGACGACATAAAAGAAAGCGATTACAATGTAAGGAAAGTAGAATAAATTCACAGTTTAGCGGGGAGGTAGAAAAAGGGAATTAAATTGTTGTTGACAGACTATCAGACCCGGAGTATCTTAATACTTAGAATTCCGATTGTATTAATCGGAGATAAAGGGAGATGTGGGTATGAAAAACAATTTATTATCGGCTATTGAGACAAACTGGGTCAGCTTGCTTGTTTCTGTTATAGTCATTGGCGCATTATTCTTTTTAGCGAAGAAGCGAGTAGGATTTGGTTGGCGGGTATTGATCGCACTCGGTCTTGGACTGCTGGCCGGTATTATTTTCAACACAAGCAAACTGGATTACAAAAGTGTCAGTACCATCGGAACGATCTATGTAAACTTGATCAAAATGTTAGTTATGCCGCTTGTTGTAGTATTGGTGATCAACAGTATCGCATCTTTATCTAGTCTTGGTCAGCTTCGAAAGATTGGGGTTAAGACGATATCCTGGTTCTTGGCTACAACGGCAGTCGCTGCGATCATCGGATTGATTGTAGCACTTGCTGTAAATCCAGGAGCAGGTATCTCACAATCGGTAGCCAAAGATTTCAAAGCCAGAGAAGTCCCAACCTTCTCCCAAGTCATTCTGGACTTGGTTCCATCCAATCCGATCAGTGATATGGCTGGCGGTAAGGTAGTACCGGTGCTGATCTTCGCAATCTTCGTAGCCGTAGCGATTATTCATGTCGGTTCGAAGAAGCCTGATGCGGTGCAGCCTGTGAAGACTTTGCTGAAATCATTGGCCGATGTGCTTCATCAAGTCGTTAAATATGTCATTCGTCTTACTCCATATGGTGTATATGCACTGGTAGCCGCAATGGCAGCCCGATACGGACTAGAGACCTTATCACCTCTTGCCAAAATCATTCTTGCCTCTTATGTCGCACTTATCCTGCATTTTGTACTCGTATTCGGCGGTCTGGTTACTTTCGTGGCCAAGGTGAATCCAATCAAGTTCTTCAAGAAAGCTTACCCGACAGTAGCGGTTGCCTTCACGACTCGAAGCAGCTATGCAACATTGCCTATTAACTTGGAAGTAATCACCAAGCGTCTGCGAGTATCTCCGAGAATAGCGAGCTTCGTTGCTCCACTCGGTGCCACGATGAACTTCAACGGATGCGGCGGGGTCTGGCCGGCAATCGTAGCCGTGTTCGTTGCTAAGGTATACAATATTGATCTTAGCATTACGGATTATTTCGTTCTTGTGCTTGTAGCTGTCATCTCCTCCATCGGGGTTGCGGGAGTTCCTGGACCTGCCACAATCTCAACAACGGTTGTATTAACTGCACTTGGATTGCCGCTCGAAGGAATGGGACTTGTAATTGCAGTAGAAGCCTTCATTGATATGGGACGTACAGCCGTCAATGCAACAGGTACAACGGTTACTTCGTTGCTTGTCGCTAACTCCGAGGGTGAATTCGATCGCGCTGCATTTGATCGTGATGAAGAAGATCCACTCGATACAGTTGTAGCTTAAACTTAATTGAATTGAGGCGGAGCAGGAATTTTATCCTGCTCCGTTTTTGTCGTTCAAATACTGCTCAATAAACACTTTTGTGGCAGAGGAGAGCCGCTTATCTCTCAAATATGCGATTCCAATTTTACGAGGCGGGATATGCTCGGTCAGCTTAATCTGGGCAAGCCTGCCGCTATCTAACTCCGCTTGTACGAATTGTCTAGTCACGAATGAAATACCGAGACCTGCCTTGGCAAATTCAATAAGCAGATCCACACTCGCGAGCTCTATCTCAGGTTCAATAGGAACACCATGTACGCGTCCTAGCTCTTGGATAAACTGACGGGAGCTGCTTGTCCGGGTGAATAAGATAAGCGGATTATCTACTAATTGCTGCAGCGAGATTGGGAATAGACTCAGTTCCGAATATCTGGGACCAACCACAAAACAATCTTGAACGGTGATCGTTTCGATAATAGTTAAAGAATCCTCTTCTAAAGGCAATCGAACGATGCCGAAGTCAATCCGGCCTTCCTTGATGTTACGAATGATTTCGGGAGTGGTGCCGTGAACCAAGTCCAGACGAATCTTGGGGTAATCTTTACAGAAACGCCCGAGAGAGGGTAGTAAGTAATGTTTACACAATGAATCGCTGCTTCCTAACCGAAGCTCACCGCGCGTCAGATTATTCGTTTCGGCAATCTGACGTTCTCCCGCCTCGAGAAAGTTAAAGGCTTGTTTTACTTGGTTATAGAGCAGCTGGCCTTCCTCCGATAGACGCACACCTTTGGCAACACGATGAAATAACGGTACCGCGAGTTCGTTCTCCAGTTTTTTAATGGCGTGGCTTACACTTGGCTGCGTAATGTAGAGACGTTCTGCTGCTCTTGAAAGATTCAGTTCACGGGCTGTCCAATAAAACACTCTATACAACTCTAAGTTTGCGATCATCTATTACCTCCATCTATATCTGATATGTGTATTATCAATTTCATAAATATAATTATCTCTATTATAATCACTTTGAGTTCCTAATGGAGGTGCTATTTTATTTATGAAAATGCTAAGAAGAAGCTAGATCAATTATCGATTAACACGATACGTACATTGGCAATTGATGCAATCGATAAAGCCAACTCCGGTCATCCAGGTATGCCTATGGGTGCCGCTCCAATGGCTTACGAACTGTGGACAAGGTTCATGTCGCACAATCCGAGTAATCCTTCCTGGATGAATCGTGATCGATTTGTGCTATCGGCAGGTCATGGATCGATGCTGCTTTACAGCCTCTTGCATCTGTGCGGGTACAACTTATCTCTTGAAGAACTGCAACGATTCCGACAATCTGGCAGTCTGACGCCTGGTCATCCAGAATTCGGTCATACGCCAGGAGTAGATGCAACTACAGGTCCGCTTGGACAGGGATTGGGTATGGCAGTGGGCATGGCTCTGGCTGAAGCTCATCTTGCGGCGAACTATAATCGGGAAGGCTTCGAAATCATCAATCATTTCACTTACGTGATCTGCGGGGATGGCGATATGATGGAAGGTCTGTCCAGTGAAGCTGCTTCATTGGCCGGACATCTCGAGCTTGGGAAGCTGATCGTGTTATACGATTCTAACGATATTTCTTTGGATGGGGACTTGAGTTTGTCTTTCTCAGAAAATGTGTTAGATCGATTTCAGGCTTATAACTGGCATGTGCAATTCGTAAAGGACGGCAATGATCTGGAAAAAATTAATGCAGCTATCTCACAAGCCCAAGCCGATCCTAGACCCTCGATCATAGAGGTTAAAACGACCATAGGCTATGGCAGCCCGAACAAGAGCGGCAAAGCGGGAGAGCACGGATCTCATGGAGTAGCGCTTGGAAAAGCAGAAACGTTGCTTACGAAGGATTTCTACGGATGGCCTAGTGAACCAACATTTTTTGTTCCTGATGAGGTGAAGAAGCACTTTGAAGAGATACGACGGAAAGGAGAGATCCAGGAAGCGGCTTGGAATGAGTTGGTTCAACAATATCGAATGGCCTATCCGAATCTCTTCGCGCAATATCATGATGCTGTAAATGGAGTTCTTCCAAGCGGTTGGGGTGATTACTTGCCCTTATACGATTCTGCAGCGGATGTTTCAATAGCTACACGTGGTGCCTCAGAAAAAGCGCTAAATGCTATTGCAGACAATGTCCCCTTCATAATTGGCGGTTCGGCAGATCTCGAAACATCGACGAAGACGAGAATTAGAACAGCTGCTCGACTAACTAAAGACAGTTATGAGGGGCGTAATATTTCATTCGGGGTAAGGGAATTTGCTATGGGAGCAGCTGTGAATGGAATGGTATTGCACGGAGGAGTGAGAGCTTATGCATCTACTTTTCTTGTATTCTCTGACTATCTTCGTCCAGCGATCCGGCTAGCCGCTATTATGGAATTGCCCGTCATCTATTTATTTACTCACGACAGCATAGCTGTAGGGGAGGATGGTCCTACTCACGAGCCGATAGAACAATTAGCTTCACTGCGAGCAATGCCAGGTATTAACGTCTTTCGCCCTGCGGATGCCAATGAGACGAGCCAGGTCTGGAAATATGTGATGGAGAATAAGACGGGTCCTTGCGCACTCCTGCTGTCACGCCAACCTTTGCCGATCCTGCCTGGAACCGACAGATTAGCGCCTCTCGGAGTAAGATTTGGAGCCTATGTATTATCCGATGCGAGAAGTGGAAGCCCACAAAGCCTGCAGGCCCAAATTATTGCCACAGGATCAGAAGTACAACTCGCAATAGGTGCACAGCGAATATTAGAGGAGCAAGGTATGCGAGTTAGAGTAATCAGCATGCCGTGCTGGGAATTATTCGATATGCAATCGCAATCATACAGAGATTCAGTAATTGATCCGAAAATCAAGGTTACTCTAGCAGTGGAGATGGGGGCATCCCAGGGATGGCATAAGTATGTGGGTCGCAGTGGGGATGTAATGGGCATTGATCGATATGGAGTTTCTGCACCATCTGAGGAGATCATAGGTGAGTATGGTTTTACCGTAGGCCATGTGGTTGCCAGAATTAATGCCATGTTGGAATGATTAATGTCATTAATTAAATGCTGGTGTATTCGTTAAGTTAACATAAATAAAATTATGTAAACTACTCTTATTCGGGGAAAGCATAATGGAAGCAGAAAAAGAAGCTGATTGTTCTTGAAACATGAACAATTAGCTTCTTTTTTTGTTATACCCGATCCTTTGCAGCCCTACAAAAAGCTTCTAAAGCTTCTTCCACAATCGAACGGGGACAAGCTAAATTGATACGAAGCCAGCCTTCTCCTTCGGTCCCGAATACGGAGCCCTCGGTAAAGGCGACTTTAGCTTTACGGAACATCAACTCCTTCAAGCCATTCACGTCTAATCCCAAGCCCCGACAGTCGATCCAAAGCAGATAGGTGCCCTCAGGGCGAAGCGGCTTTACTTCTGGCAGATGCTCGTCCAAATAACGAATCGCGTAATCCATATTACCGGCGATATACTTAATCATTTCATCCAACCACGATTCACCATGATTATAAGCGGCTTCCACGGCGTCTTGAGCAAAGTGGGGGGCCATATGTAAACTAAGTGCTTTGATCCGATGTTCAATGATGCGTCTCATGGATGGATTAGAGATCACTGTGAAAGAAGTAAGCAAGCCAGGCAAGTTAAACGTCTTCGTGGCAGCGAGACACGAGATCGTAATGTCAGCAAGCTCAGGTGATAGAGAAGCGAATGGGATATGTTTATATCCTGGCAGCACTAAGTCACAGTGAATTTCATCAGATACTACCTTGACTCCATATTTCAAACAAAGCTCACCGAGTCGGAGCAGCTCTTCGCGTTCCCATACTCTGCCGCCTGGGTTGTGAGGGCTGCAGAGAAGAATAAGCTTGGCCCCGCCTTGAAATAACGATTCCAAGTGCTCGTAATTCATCTCATATCGACCATTACGGATAACTAATGGGTTGATGGCAATCTCCCGGTCATTATTGCGAATGACATCGTAGAAAGGATAGTACACAGGAGATTGAACGACTACTTGCGCACCCGGTTCACTGAACTGTTCGACAGCAAGACTCAGGGAAGTAACAACGCTAGGCAAGTCAGAGATCCATTGCTTCTCAATCGACCAGCCGTGTCTTCTAGCGAACCAGCTCTGGATGGCATCCAGATAACTCTCGCCTCGAAAAGCGTAACCGTACATTCCGATCGAATTACGCTTCTCCAAAGCCTCACGAACAGCAGGAGGACTTGCAAAATCCATATCGGCTACCCACAAGGGTAATATGTCTTTATCCCCGAATAATCTATCACTTTGATCCCATTTGTATGAACGGGTATTGCGACGGTCAATTCTTTGGTCGAAATTGTTGCTCAATAGGGGAGCCTCCTTAGTAAACAGTTATGTTCCATTGTAACATGAACTCTTAACTTGCTCAAAACTGCCAGTTAGGATTACACTTCCTATAAGTGAACTAGCACATATTATAAGATAGGAGAGTAGATTAGTGGACGACAATCCCATTGACATTGATAAGAACACACCGCGAAGCGGAGGCAGGGCACTTCTAGAGGTGCTATTGGTATCTACCAAGCTAGGGTTGACTTCATTCGGGGGACCGATCGCCCACCTGGGGTACTTCCATAACGAGTATATTCGCAGGCGTAAATGGATGGATGAGCGCAGTTATGCCGATCTGGTAGCCCTATGTCAGTTCCTTCCCGGTCCCGCTAGCAGTCAAGTCGGCATAGGTATCGGTATCGTTCGTGCTGGTATATTAGGCGGGATCATTTCGTGGATCGGCTTTACTTTGCCATCTGTCCTGATATTAGTGCTATTCGCCTATCTATTGCAGGGGATGAATGTGGCAGAGGCAGGCTGGATACGTGGGCTTCATTTAGTAGCAGTAGCTATTGTCGCTCAGGCCGTTCTCGGTATGAGCCAGAAGCTGACTCCGGATCGCAACCGAATCACGATTGCCATTGCAGCTGCTTCCATAACATTATTGTGGCAATCCGCGCTTATTCAGATTCTTCTCTTGGCAGCTGCAGGTCTCTTAGGCCTATGGATGTATCGTAGAATAGAGCTGCCAGCTACTGCGAATTTACATATTCCGATCAGTAGAACAATGGGGTTCCTGTGTTTGACAATGTTTTTCGGACTTCTATTCCTGTTGCCCCTCATTCGTGAACTAAATGGTTCCAGCTTAGGTTTCATATCTTTATTTGACAGCTTCTACCGTTCAGGTTCTCTGGTTTTCGGCGGAGGGCACGTGGTGCTTCCATTGTTGGAAAAGGAGCTTGTTCCAACAGGCTGGATCAGCCAAGACAGCTTTATGGCCGGATATGGAGCCGCACAAGCGATACCGGGACCCTTATTTACGTTTGCGGCCTATTTGGGGGCGGTTATTGGTGGAATCCCTGGTGCGTTAGTTGCAACAGCAGCCATCTTTTTACCTGCTTTTCTGCTTGTCGTCGGTGCGCTGCCGTTCTGGAATTCAATGCGCAGGAGTCATCGGATTCAAGGTGCATTCATGGGAATAAACGCTGCTGTTGTTGGTATTCTGCTTGCTGCGCTATACAACCCGTTATGGACTACGGCCGTTGACAAATCAGAAGATTTCGTACTTGTTTCAATTTTATTCGTCATGTTAATGTTCTGGAAGCTGCCGCCCTGGGTTGTGGTGATTGCTGGGGTAATGGGCGGAATAATAATCGGGTAGATGCAACCTTTTGGCAACAATCCCGTCTGATTGGAAGAAGATAAACGCTTTCAATGGAGGGCATATGAGAAGAATTGTGATAATAGTAGGGATGTTAATTCAGTGTTGGTTACTCACTTCATGCGCTGAAAAGGAAATGGGAATTACGGCGACTTCTGTTAGCCCGACTCCGGTTGCATCTGTGGCACCCTCTGATATTGTTAAATCGACACCTTCGAGTACCTTACATACGTATAAAAACATGATCTCGGATAACCGGACAGCAATTGAGAAAACACATTCTATCCTCATTCAGATGCTTGGTGTCGGCAAAGATCACATCTTGATGCAAGTTAGAAGTAAAATTGATGTCGAACATTTGATTACAGAAGCAGATTTGGCAGAAATCAAAAAGTCTATATATGCGCTTGCGGGGACCGAATTTCCTGTCCAGCTATCTGTATGGGCATGCTGTACGGGCCCAGCGCACGTAACAGGTAAAATTACATCATTCAGCGATGATCCATATAAGCAAATCTTGATCATGAACGAAGAGAAGAAGAATGGGAATACGAATGACCCGGAAGCTACATATATTGAGCTCACATCTGATGGAATTCTGATCCTAGAAGGAAAGAGAGTAACTACGGGATTTAACAAATCGCTCGTTGGACGTGAAGTTAAGGTATGGACAACAGGCATGGTTAACCAATCATACCCGGCTCAAGCTGCTGGTTTGAAGGTCGTTGTGGAATAGTGTTAAAGGAACATTTTCCCTATAGTTTGTTAATTCCTTGAATCGGGGTGTCCAATGAAAATAATCTCAGCCATTCTGCTTCTGCTTGGATGTCTGCTCATGGTATCTGGTTGCGGGAATGCTAAGATCGGAGAAAGCGGGGGCGATCAAGGGGTGTCCATACGCGGCAAGATTGTGACCTTGGATGCGCTGCAAGGTATTGAAGGGAAACGAATATTGGTGGAAGGCCTCAAGGAAAATGATACCGATTACGATAAAGCAAGCATAAAGGTAACCAATAGCACTAAGATGATTAGACTCGAGGAGGGTAAAACAGTTAAAGTGTCGATGGATGAGTTGAAATTAGGACAGCAGGTGGAGGTTGTATTTGTTGGCCCTGTTGCAGAGTCATACCCAGTGCAGGCCACTGCGGGGCAAATCGTTATTTTGGAGTATAATTAGCGATATTTGAAGTCAGTGATAATATCACACGTCTTAGATTTCGCCTTGTCGTCCGTGACATTAAAAAGGTGACTCAAGGAGGGAAAACGATCCTAGATCTGGTTCGAGAGATCGAAAAAGGCAACGCTTATGCTAATGTGCATACCATAGAGCATCCGAACGGCGAGATCCGGGGACAAATCCGCAGATAATAGATTCGATGAAGACACTATCTCAAAAGGTAGTGTCTTTATACATATTTAACCCTATAAAGACATATAAAAATCCCACTTCGGTGCATTAATATTTATGTAGTTCTGTAACTCAATCTAGTCTTTGTGAGGTGATGACATGCAGTTTACGATGGCGACGAAAGTATGGAAGATTCAGCCTATTCAATGGTCAGCTGTCCAAGAAGGTGAAATGTCCAGACAATATCTTCAGATTCTTCAACGATGGGTGAAACATGCCGACAGTACGTACGAAGAATGGAATGGCAGAACGGATTGCGGGCATTTTTTTGGGGGATGTCATGGATATGGAACCGATACCTCTTTCCCTGCTGCGATCTATGCGATCTTATGCAAAATCGGTGAGTATGACGTCGGAGCTACAGGAATCTCGCGCGAGAAATTGAAAGAGCGCGCGATCAAAGCGATTCGTTATTTGGGGTTTACGCATGGTACCGGACCCGAGGACTGCGTACGGCCATTGAGTGCGAATCCAGCCAACAGCGGGCGAAAATGGGGGCATCCGGACGAAGACTTCTTCCGAGCGACGCAAACGGGACGAAGCATAGCAGGACTTTGTCTGGCTTCCCGGTTCCTGTGGGATGACCTGGATGATGAGACCAAAATCATGGTTCAGAACATCACTGCCTCTTACGCCGATCGATGGTGTGAAGAAAAGCCCAGAACAGGTACATATAACGACACCCAGGAAGAGGAGAATGCATGGACGGCCAATGGGCTTAGCGCGGCGCTGAACACGTTTCCGGAACATCCTCACCACGAAGAATGGAAAAAAGGATTTGTCAAGTGGTCCATTAATTCCATCGTTACTTATAAGGACTGTTATTTGGAAGAAACCATACTTCCAGCCCATACTCCTCGTACGACCGCAACCGAGATCCCGCCGATTCGCAACGTAACGATTCATGCTGATTTGACAACGGAGAATCATGGTTTTGTCCATCCAGATTATTTGAAGTCCGGCATCAACCTCAGGGCTATACAACTGCTTGCTGCATGGGTCGGGGGTGTAGATGCATTATCCAGCACCCTTCATAACAATGAGTTGATTTACAAGGATCTTGTATTGAAATGCATTCAAAAGGACGGCCAAGGTATTCCCGTGCAAGGACAGGACTGGTACTATGTCAAGCAACATGAATCACTGTTCACTCATGCGATCATGAATGTGGTTCATGAGAATGCGGATGCGGCCCGAATAGAGAGGGAATTGCTTCTACAGATGGACCGCTTGCAGCGTAGCCACACAACTGGATGTTTGGTCGAAGAGAATGCAGAGCAATACTGGCTTACTATATATCAAAGCTTGAAACACTTGGAGCCACTCAATGCTTGGAGCTTATTGGAGTGTTATCTACTTCATGTATTCGGCGGTAATGGTGTTCAACCAAGTGATAACGAGGAGCTTCAGCGTAGATTGGAAGGTGTGCATTATTATCCGATTGGCAGTGTAATCATTCACCGGACGAAAGGTATCTTCAATGCTTTCAATTGGCGAAGCAATGTAATGGCGGTTGTAATGCCGGAAAAGGGTATCTGGAGTATGACTCCGATGTTCACCAATTATACGGGTATCGTGGAGTTCGCTGATAAGAATGGTGTAAAAGGGTTATCGAACGAAACCCGTGTCCGATATGTAGATCGCTACAACGTTCACCCTGAGGAGAACGGCTTTGGGGCTTGTGTCTCCATCACAAGGGGGGACCGGGAAATCCAACAGGATGTCGCTTTCGTATCGCTTCCAGACGGCAGGTCGGTATATGCGGAACAGTTTCGAGCCTTGAAGCATTGTCGGATCAAACAGCTTAGAACCGGTATGATCGGGGTACGCAACGAATATTACAAAGAGTTGTCTGATGTAGCCAAAGGACACCGAACCTTGTATTTTCCCGAAGGATCATCTGTCAGCTTTAAAGGATTTTTTGGAAAAGAATTAGACGAGCTCAAGAGCTTCTCGCCGGTTCCTTACCTGAATCTCGATCATGAAATGGGGTATCATGTAATCGGATCCAACGGTATGTACTACTTGAACCGGCATGAATTTCCCAAATATACAGGTGTCGAGAACCAGTTGGTGTTGAATCATATGGAGCATTTTGAATTGCCTGAAGGCGAAACGCTGCCGCCCCTGATCGTCATCACTATGCCTAATCGAAACTTGGAAGAAACAAGAGCAGGAGTGGTGCAGACCGCAAAGCTTAAGTGCAACAAAGATGAGGCGACCATCCTTGAAACTCAAGGATATTTAGTCTATTGGCATCTTAGCGTTAGAGGACAGACCGTTACCGCTGAAAAGTCGATCGATTACAGCAGCATGATGATTCCTGTTTACGCTGGTAATAATCGGATTACGCGCTCTCACTATGAGTGGAGCGGCAGACTGGAAGCCTATCGCAGCGGATACCTTGAAGCAGACTGTGAGGTTGAGTTATTAGATCCGACCGATGATGTCTCCCTGGACGTTGCTGTGTTAATCGATCGTGTAATTATTACAAACCATTCGGAGCAGTCAGTGAGACTGAGACTCTATGAATCGACTGATCAAGACGGCCGCGTAATGGAGCTTGGACCAAGTGCTTTTGCAGTGATTGTCAAAACAGAGACCCTATAAATGGTCTGCAAATAGAAATAGACTCATAGTCTAACCAAACCTGTGACTGCATCTAATAGTGCAGTTTCTTTTTTTTGGTCTATACTTGCATGATGCAACTATATCACGCGACATATACTTGCATCATGCAACAATATAAACTGGAACAGTAAGACCCAGTGTGCAATTAAGTGAACATAACTATAAATATGTAAACAATATGCAATGACTGGTCGGAATTATGGTAGCATATGTGTAGTAGACTAGAAGATTATTCGCGGGAGCTAGTCAACAAATAGGAGGATTAGTCGATGGAACATTTAGATAAGAAGAAAGCAGCACTAACGGGTATTGACGCTGTTTATTTACCTGTAACCGATAAAGAAAAGGCTTCCGCCTGGTACGTTGAACACTTCGGACTCGTGATAGAAGGCGACCACTTACTTGCTGGAAAGCAGGAGATCTTCCTTCTCGAGTCGCGAGAGCATCGACCGCTTCGCTTCGAGACAAACGTCTGGATCAAAGAGGAGGAGCGATTCGAGATGCCTGTCATTTGTTTCCGTTCTTCTGATATCGCGCAGCATTATGAGTATGCGGTAGAGAAGCGGATCCATGTCGAGGAACTGTACGATCGGGGCTGGTTCTGGGAATTTGATTTCTATGATTGCGACGGCAATAAACTTAAAGTCTGGCAGCCGAAGGGATAGGGAACATATTGAAGGTCCCGGCCAAAGTTATACCCATAGGCAGATCATTGATAAATATGGACTACGAGCAAGGGGAGAACAGTATGTCTCCCCCTGAATGTCTGTTCGATCGAGACTACAAAGATGATCAGTTAATGCGAATCGCTTTGGACGTTTGATATGAATTCAGATGATTTATCAAGAACCCTTCTCAATACTATTGTTGCAGGCCTGCTGCTCTTTTTAAACTTCAATTTTCTTCTTATGATTCCCAAGGAATTTTGATGTTTTTCAAGGTTAGTGGGTTGAAAGAAGAATTTAGCAGAGATGCGCAGTGTTCTTTTTAGCAATAGGGCTGTTGATCGGGATGACTTGAACCTAAGCCCTTTGCGCAATACCCGTATGATATGTTTGTAAGCTTCAACATCTTCCCATGCTGGAATTAGGGCGAATAAATTCAATTCAGGATCACGGAATCCGTATAATTCGTACATGACCTTCAAATTTTCAGTATTAGAGCTAACCCCTCTAGTGTAAGCAGGATGTTCCTGATGATAGCCAACAACCTGTTTGATGCTGTGAAAAGGGATCTTCAATCGATGCAGCCGATAGCCAAGATCCCAGTCTTCGAGACCATGGTTGATAAAACGATCGTTAAACCCTCCAATACGGGTCAAATCCTTGTGTCGGATCGATACGCAGCGCGTAATAAGCAAGATCCAGGGAGCGACATCTGTTCTTCCAAATTGCTGAAGTACATTAGGAGGAATATTCGAGGGAAGTACAACTTTTGACAGTTGACCCGTTGAATGGAGTAAATCGTCTGGTGTAATGACTGGAAGGACTTGATCGGCCGTTTCATATTCCTCTTTCCATAAGTTAGACTGCGATAGCACGGAACGGAACTGTTCTTTTTCTTCTGGCGAGAAATCAGGGTGATAATGCGTATACACGTTACTCCACGAATGGGGGATGCCTGAGAGAACCGCTCTGGGGTATCGACGGTGATAACGATCTAATATATAAATAAACTCGGGCAGCACCACAAAATCAGCATCGCAAAAAATAATGTACAGTCCTTTAGCTTCACGAAGTCCCAGATTTCTAGTGAACGATCGACCGCGTTGCTCTGGATTGAATAAATAAGTAAGCGTGTAAGATGCTCCATATCCTTCAACCACTTCACGGGTGCTATCTGTAGAGCCATCATCTACTACGATGACTTCAAAAAGATGCTTTGGAAAAGATTGTGTTTCAAATGAAACCAGCGTAAGTAAAAGTTGTTGGGCCCGATTATGGCTTGGAATGATAACACTATAGCGGACAGCCACTACAATCTCCCCTTTCTTCCTCAGATGTGGATCCTCACTGTTTAGGCGTTATGCCATTGTATTCGATAGATCAAAGCTTGTTTAGTTAAATACCCAAACGAAGAAAATTAATTTTTAATTTCATTTCAGTTAATCCCGGACCTATTTCTGCAGGTTTTTTCGAAGCCAGAACTTTCTGAAATACAGGAGTTCTTTTGGCTTCTTTTTATTTGCTTTTTATGAAAAAGGAATTTCCATAATCTATAGCTTGCCAATATAACATGTACCTGCTACTATTGGTTTAAGGTTCGAACATTATACCATTAATAAATTGTTGAAAATGAATTTGGAGGCAAGGCAGATGGTATCTTCTTATTTCGCTCGCTTCAAGCAGGTAACACCCAAACGTGTGAGTGATTTTATCTTGGAACAACTCGAAGAAGCGATCATCCTTAAAGAGGTGTTGCCGGAAGAGCAATTACCGCCCGAAAGGGAATTGGCAACCTTATTTAAAGCCAGTCGTCTTGCTGTCAGGGAAGCGATTGCAGAACTCGAACAAAAGGGACTAATTGAAAGACGTCTTGGAGCGAAAGGCGGAACCTTTGTTTTACCGCTTACGGCCAAAATCCATCAGCGTACAAAACAGCAAATTGCTGAGAATTGGACGCAAACGAAAGAAATGCTGGAGTATCGTTCAATTGTTGAACCGGAAGCGGCTAGATTGGCTGCAGCACGGATCACACCGGAGCATCTTGCTTATATCAGCGAACTTGTTGAAAAAAGCAGCGGGGAAAATTGCACCAGGGAAATGTTTCGCTCGCTAGACGTGAAGTTCCACCTGGAAATTGCCCAAGCGTCTGGTAATTCTTATTTTGAAAGCGCTGTTAGACTCGTTCGCACAAAAATCAATCCCGGTCTCGATTTGATGCCTTACAATCGAGAAACTCAGCTGGCAAGCTGCGAACTGCATCAAAAGCTGCTTGAAGCTCTTGCTGTACGTGATGGAGACAAAGCAAGCAATACAATGAGAATGCACGTCAATAAAACTTTGGCGGCACTCAGTCAGTTCGTGGAATAAATGAAGCAAGTAGGAGGTGACAACATGAAAACAGCAGAGCGACTACCCCAAATAGGCGTGGTAGGGTACTACATTTCGGAGGAGGAAGCGGTTGGCGGGCATATTCGCGGCATTCCAAGACAAGCCTTTTCATTGTTTAGCTATGATATGATTCAAGCGGTTTTTCAATCTGGAGCAACTCCAATCCCGCTCCCTGTAGTAGATAAGGATAAAATAAGTCAGCAGTTGGATACTATAGACGGACTTGTTTTTTCTGGCGGCGAAGATGTGGATCCACGGTTGTACGGGGAAGCGTTGCAGCCAAGCTCGCACCGAATTGATCCCGTCCGCGACAAATACGAAATGGAATTGATGGAAATAGCACTCGAAAGAAATATTCCAATTCTCTGCATTTGTCGGGGTATGCAGCTTCTGAATGTATTTTGCGGGGGAACGTTACATGCCGATATCGGTGAAATAGCGGACGATATGTTGAATCATTGGGAGACTAAAGAACCTTGGAGATCGGTTCACCCAGTACAAATGAAAGCTGACCATTTTGCAAGCGCTGTCTTGGGAGGAACTCATATTGAGGTCAACAGCATTCATCATCAATCTGTTAAACAATTAGGGGATGGACTGGAAGTAGTAGGTCAATCCACCGATCATATTGTTGAAGTTATCGCCATGAAAGGCAGGAGCAATGTACTTGCTTTGCAGTGGCATCCAGAAATGATTGCAAAGCAAGACGATTCAGGACTGCGTCCGTTTAAGTGGCTCAATCAATTGGCCATTACGACAAAGAAAGAGCAGAAAGAAGCAGCAGTAAGGGAAAATTAAAAGATTAGCTGTTCAAACTTAAGGAGGGGTCTACATGTTGGCTAAAAAATCATGGATCAAAATCTCCGCTGCTACAATTCTTTCCGGTATGCTGGTAATCTCCGGCTGCGGCGAAGCAACGACAAAAGCACCCGATACAAAGGCTGCTGATAACAAAGCTGCTGAAGCGCCAAAAAAATTGATTGTAACCTCATTCGGCGGGGATTATGAGACCGCTCAGAAGGAATACTTAATTAAGCCATTCGAAAAAGAATTCAATGCTAAAGTAGAAGTCGTCACTTTATATTCTGCTGATGCTTTAGTTCGTATGCGTGCAGAGAAAAATGCGCCTACATTGGATGTCGTGCAATTCTCCGGCGGTCAGGAAGTACAAGCTGCCAAAGAAGGGTTGATCCTGCCAGTTGATGAGAAAATCCTCACGAATTCAAAGGATCTTTATAAAACCGCATTAAACAAAAGCGGCTATGGACCGAGCATTGCCTTTGACGCTTTAGGAATTATCTATAATGAGAAAAAAATTACGACAGCACCAACATCGTGGAATGACTTGTGGAAACCGGAATACAAAGGACATGTCGGACTTGTCGATCTCACAAATACGTTCGGCCTGCAATTCGCCGTTATGAACGCGAAACTGGCCGGCAGTAACGAAAGTAACATGGATCCGGGATTTGAGAAAATCAAAACGCTTCTGCCAAACGTAGCTGCAATTGTAGCCTCAACTCCAGATGTAGGGAATCTATTTGCCCAGGAAGAAGCTTGGATTGCCGCCTATGATTCCGGGTACGCTTTTAACTTCCGTAAAAAAGGGCAGCCGATAAAATTCGTAGTCCCTAAAGAAGGAGCTATGGCTACCTTTATTAACGCACAGGTTGTAAAAGGAAGCAAAAACGCAGACTTGGCTCAACAATTCATAAACTACGCTTTAAGACCGGAAGTTCAAAAAGCGTTTGCAGAGCAAACCGGATTTGCCCCATCGAATAAAAACGTTAAGCTTTCCGACGAATTAGCAGCTGTTATGCCTTATGGCGAAGCTGCCGTGAACAGCTTAGTGCCGCTTGACTGGGAAGTTGTCGGCGCGAACCGTAACGCTTGGACAGCGCAATGGAACAAATTGATCAGCAAATAATCCGGTTGAACCAAAAGAGGTAACGGTAATTATGCCAATACTCGTTATCTCTTTTTCTAAAACTAGGGAAAGGACGTATCCTTTATGTTACGACGTTTGTCTCCACAGTGGATATTAATGGCGCCCGGCTTGCTGATACTAATCTTTTTCTTTTTGCTGCCAGTGGGACAACTGCTGCTATTCAGCTTTTTTCATACCACTGCCGACGGGATGATGGAGAAGACCTTCGTTTTAGAACAATACTTTGCCTTTTTTAAGGATCCTCATTATTTGCTAATTCTTTGGCGTACATTAGTTATGGGCTTCTTCGTCAGTGTCATATGCTTGATTCTCGGTTATTGTCTTGCTTATGGAGTAGCTCGTTCCGATCCCAAACACAAATATTTGCTCCTGCTTCTTATCGCATTGCCCTTATTGACAAGCGCTGTCATACGAAATTTTGGATGGATCGTCATTTTAGGCCGAAAAGGACTAATAAACCAATTGTTAATGAACATTGGTTTGATTGATAAACCGATTGAGTTGCTATACACCTCTACTGGTGTCGTTATTGCGATGGTTCACGTGCTGCTGCCGTTCATGGTATTGGTGCTGTACAGCGTATTGGAAGGCATGGATCGGAATTTGGAATCTGCAGCGGCTAACATAGGAGCGTCTCCATTCAAGGTATTCTGGTTCATAACATTGCCGCTTTCTTTACCAGGTATTGTCGCAGGTACGCTTCTAGTATTCTCGATTTCCATCAGCTTCTATATAACACCTGCTTTGATTGGTGGACCCAGGGTGCAAGTCATGGCGACCGAGATCTACAATCAAACAATGCATTTGATGAATTGGCCGTATGCTTCCGCACTTGCCGTTATCCTCCTTGTTACCGTGTTCCTGATAACTAGCTTGTATAACCGGGTGCTCAGCCGCAGTTCTACGCAGGGAGCTGGTATATGATGAAGAAACGTTTTTCCTTTCTAAGCATAGTCAACTTGTTGATCTATCTGTTTATTGTGGCTCCTCTCGTTGTCGTGGTGATTACCTCTTTTGGCGAGAGCGCCTATCTGGTGTTTCCTCCAAAAGGATTTACATTTCACTGGTACATTGAAGTTCTGACCAGTGGCCGGTATGCCAAGCCTTTCTGGAACAGTATATGGATAGCCGTTACAACAACCGCTGTTGCATTGCCAATCGGAACGTTCATCGCTTTGGCTTTTAAGAAATACGAGTTCCGTTCCAAAGAATTGATGCGTTCGTTATTTTTGTCTCCATTGCTTGTACCGACACTGTTGTTTGGGATCGGGTTGTTGATTTTTTACAGTAATTTGGGAATCAGTAGTTATTTCTTCCGCTTGGTAATGGCACATATTATTCTTACGATTCCTTATGTTGTAAGGACAATGAGTGCGGGATTTGCCCGTCTGGATCGATCGGTGGAAGAAGCTTCCTTAATTCTGGGGGCAACCCCATGGCAGACGCTTCGGCTCGTTACGATTCCACTCGTACGCCCTGCATTGATGGCAAGCGCTTTCTTCGCCTTCATCATGTCGTTCGATGAGTTGGTTATGGCTCTGTTCCTAACTGGGCCAGGAATGATTACCTTGCCGATGCTCATTTACTCGGACATTCAGTTTAACATGACTCCGGCTATTGCTGCCGTATCTTCTATCATCATTCTCGGTACAGTAATCATTGGTCTGATAGGGATGAGCATGCTTAAACGAAATAAGATTTTATAGTGGGGAGGTCCCTTTATGAGCGAATTGCGTTTACGCGAACTTAGAAAGCAATATGGCAGCAATGTCATTGTAGAAAATTTGGATTTGACTGTACAGAGCGGGGAGATGGTGTCCCTCTTAGGTCCAAGCGGATGCGGAAAAACGACCACTCTTCGGATGATTGCCGGACTTCTGGAGCCGACTAGCGGTACGATTCATTTGGCGGATAGAGAATTGACGCGAGTAGCGCCTTACAAACGTAATGTAGGCTTGGTGTTTCAGAACTATGCTTTATTCCCGCACATGACCTTATTTGACAATGTTGCGTTCGGACTGCGCCGTCACGGTACTCCGAAGCATGAAATAAAGGAACGTGTGCTGCAAGCTCTGCAATCGGTACAATTGGGAGGCTTGGAGCAGCGGATGCCTGCCCAACTTTCGGGTGGCCAGCAGCAGCGGGTTGCACTTGCCCGTACGCTTGTACTGCGTCCACCGCTTGTACTATTCGACGAGCCGCTTAGTAATCTGGATGCGAAATTGCGTCAAATGCTCCGGATCGAAATTCGCCAACTGCAAAAACAGATCGGATTTACTGCTATATTTGTCACCCATGATCAAGAGGAAGCAATGGTATTATCCGATAGAATCGCTGTCATGAATAAAGGACATATCGTACAGCTGGATACTCCTGAGAGGGTGTACAGCCGTCCGAATGATTCCTTTGTGGCTGACTTTGTTGGTGACTCCAATTTGCTCCCGGTGAAAGAACTCAAGGCGGAGAACGGTCGTGCTGCTATTACGTTAGCGGGAGGGCAGAGCATAAAAGCCGCCTATGTTGTAAGTACAACTGAGAACGTGACGGCGATGATTCGTCCGGAGGCGGTACGGCTATTCGCATCCCATGATACGGCAAATGTCCAAATCGATCGGGACAACCAAAATCAAATAGCTGGCACCGTGCTTTATGTCCACTATACGGGTTCTTCCTATTTGATCGGATTGCAGGTGGAAGGGTTTGAAAAACCTTTCCTTGTAAAAACGCCTATGCACGGAGAAGCGAATATTTCCGTACGCGAAGGCGACAGTGTTCACGCTGTGTGGCAGATCAGTAACACGTTAGTTTTTTAGTCCCTACTTACAATGCAAGTTTTGTTCTACAAAACTTTTAGGAGGAAACAGAAAATGACTGATCATAAAGCAATGGTTATCGCACAAGGAACGGATGCTTCTACAATGGATCCTTATGCGCATTCGGAAACAACAACAGCCAATATATTACTGCAAGTATATGACGGTCTTGTCCGACGCAGTCCTTCAATGGAGATCGAGCCATGGTTAGCGGAAAGCTGGGAAGTCATAGCCGATACGATTATTGAATTCCGTTTGCGTCCGGGCGTTGCGTTCCATAATGGAGAACTATTTAATGCGGATACGGTAAAATTCTCACTTGAACGTATGGTCGATCCTCGTAGGGAGCCCAAATTCCCTCCGTATGGACGCTTTAATTCCATCGATCACGTCGATATTATCGACGATTTGACGGTACGTGTGGTGACGAACCGTCCGGATCCTAACTTGCTCGCGCAGCTTACCGGGTTGATGATGATCCCGCCGCAATATATAGCCGAGCGAGGGGAAGAGCATTTCAGCCGCGTTCCGAATGGAACAGGTCCTTTCAAGTTCGTCAGCTGGGACAAGCCCAATGGGATCGTGGAACTAACCGCAAACAACGATTATTGGCACGGAAGTCCCTCCGTGCAGAAGTTGACCTTTAGAGCCGTACCTGAAGGGAACGACCGAGTACAAGGCTTACATGACGGCACGATTCATTTGGCCGCCAACTTCCCTCCGCTAAAGCGTGCCCAGGTAGAGGCCGATCCGGGGTTATCGGTTGTCGGAACTCCAAGTGTAGGCGTTATTTATATGGGGATCAATACCCATCACCCGATTCTTAGCAATAAGCTGTTGAGACAGGCTATGGCTCATGCCATCAATGTTCGCGAGTTGATTCAAAAAGAACTCAGCGGCTGTGGCGCTCCTCTTGCTGGTCCTGTATATCCGCAAGCTTTTGGGGTAGATCCCAGTATCTCGCCTATCCCATATGATTTGGAACTAGCCAAGCAATTAATGATAGAAGCTGGCTATCCGGATGGGGTAGACGTGAAGTTGGAAGTTCCAGACGGCAGGTTCACGCAAGACAAGGAAATCGGTCTGCTTATTGGGCAGCAATTAGCTAAAATCGGTATTCGATTGCACGTGGATATTCAAGCTTGGCCGCAATTCATCAGTCGGTTCCGCAATCATCAATACGATCAAATGTATTATGTAGGGTGGGGCAATTCGACCTTTGATCCGGATGAAGTATACCGTAACGCATATATCGCTCCGAACCCATGGAATCCGACGGACTTCCATCATGACGATATGGCAAGCATGGTTATCGAAGCAAGTAATATTCTGGATAGTCAACGCCGGAAAGAATTGTACCGTATGGCGTGTCTCATCTTCCGCGACGAACTGCCTTGGATTCCGTTATTCCAGCAATTCGATTTATACGGTCTAAGCAAAAAGTGGAACTGGCAAGCTCGAATGGACGAATACATTTACGTCTGCGACGTTACAGCAGCAGAATAATCCGTTGGAGGGAAACATAATGGCAGCAGCAATTCAGGATGTCGGAAAGATGTACATTGGCGGAGAATGGGTAGAAGCCGCATCGGGCAAAACGCGGGAGATTGTGAACCCGGCTACGGGTGAAGGGATTGCCGTCGTTACCGAAGGCGGGTTGGAAGATGTACAACGCGCGATTCAAGTGGCTCGTCATACGTTTGATGAAACAGGTTGGAGAGATACATCGTCCCGAGAAAGAGCAAGACTGTTATTTGCCTTAGCCGATCGAATTGAAGAGCATGCGGATGAACTTGCTAGAATAGAGACACTGAATAACGGAAAGCCCCTTGCCGAAGCGGAATCCGACGTATCCAGTGCAGTCAGCTGCTTTCGCTATTACGCCGGATTGATTACAAAACCTCACGGACAAACCTATGAGGTTCCTTACCCCATCCAAGCAATGGTGGTAAGAGAACCGGTCGGGGTGTGCGGTCAAATTGTACCGTGGAATTTCCCGCTTATGATGGCGGCCTGGAAATTGGCACCTTGCCTCGGAGCCGGGAACGTAACGGTATTCAAACCTTCCGAACTGACACCGTTAACCGCTATTCGTTTGTTTCAGCTTATAGAGGGGGTCGGTTTTCCCAAAGGAGTTGCCAACCTTGTGCTCGGCGACGGGAAAACGGTCGGCGCGGAACTTGCAGCCAGCCATTTGGTGGACAAGATTGCCTTTACTGGCGGTACGGATACCGGGCGCAGTGTGATGAGGGCTGCAGCAGGCAACATCAAGAAGGTATCTTTGGAGCTTGGCGGCAAATCGCCGAATATTGTGTTTGCTGATGCGGACCCTTCCATTGTAGCCGAATATGTCATGTATGGTATCTATATAGGCTCGGGGCAAGTTTGTTCATCAGGTTCCCGCTTATTAATCCAAGACGAAATCTATGAAGCATTTATGAAAGAATTGGTGGAAAGAACGAACCTGATTCGGGTAGGCAACGGGATGGAGAGCGGTACAGAAATGGGCCCGCTTGTGTCGCGGACGCATATGGAAAAGGTATTATCGTATATCGAAATCGGCCGTCAGGAAGGGGCAACTATTGCAGCCGGAGGCAGACGGATGATGGATGGGGATTATGCAAAAGGCAACTTTGTGGAACCAACGATCCTTACCGATACTAAACCCGACATGCGTGTCGTGCAAGAGGAAATTTTCGGACCTGTGCTTGTCGTACAGCGGTTTAAAGATGAGGAAGAAGCGATTCGTTTAGCCAACGGCACGGTATTCGGATTGGCGGGGGCGGTGTTTACCAATGATGCCAGCCGCTCGTTGCGGGTTGCTAGAAAAGTGCGTTCTGGTATTCTTTGGGTCAATACGTATCATCCTACGTATAATGAGGCGCCATGGGGTGGCTTTAAACAGAGCGGACTCGGCCGGGAACTAGGTACATTCGGCTTGGACGAATACACGGAAGTCAAGCAAATCAACGTCAATATGGAGCTTAAGCCCTTGGGATTCTACAAAGGTAAAGGGGAATAGGAGAAATGGACAACCAGACTAAATCAAGATTCGTTTCCATACAAACTTCCGTTCCAGGTCCGAAATCGGCCGTATTGCTGGAAAGAAGGACTAAGGTCGTTCCGAAAGGAGTCGGCAACAACACTCCGATTTTTGTGGAAAAAGCGGAAGGCGCGCTGCTGTACGATGTTGATGGTAATGTGTTTTTGGATTTTGCCGGGGCGATCGGTACGATTAATGCTGGTCATTGCCCTCCGGAAGTGGTACGAGCGATTCAAAAACAAGCCGAGCAGTATATTCATACTTGCTTTCATGTAGCGATGTATGAGCCTTATGTGGAATTAGCAGAGAAACTGGCACAGCTAACACCGGGGCAATTCCCCAAAAAAGCGATGTTCCTTAACAGCGGTGCAGAAGCGGTGGAGAATGCAGTCAAGATCGCCCGGAAATTTACGGGCAGATCCGGAATCGTTTCTTTCTCGCGCGGGTTTCATGGACGTACGCTCCTTGGGATGTCCTTGACCAGTAAAGTGAAACCTTATAAATTTGAAATGGGCCCATTTGCTCCTGCCACATATAAAGCACAATTTCCTTACCCTCTGCATCGTCCGGAAGGGATGACAGAAACTGACTATGCGTTGTTTTGCGTGCGCCAGTTCGAGGACTTTCTATACACCGAGGTGGCACCGGAAGAAATTGCTGCAGTCATTATGGAGCCAGTTCAAGGCGAAGGGGGATTTATCGTTCCTCCAAAACTTTTTGTTGATGGTATTTTTAACATATGTAAAAAACATGGCATCTTGTTTATTGCCGATGAAATTCAGACCGGGTTCGGCCGAACGGGCGAGATGTTCGCATCCACTCATTTCGGGATCGAACCGGATTTGATCACGATGTCCAAATCAATTGCAGCCGGGTTGCCGATCAGCGCAGTCGTCGGAAGAGCAGACGTTATGGATGCCCCGAGCCCAGGTGAAATTGGCGGAACATATGGCGGAAGCCCTCTTGGATGCGCGGCGGCGCTCGCAGTCATCGAGCTGATGGAACGGGATAACTTGGTGGAACGTTCTCGCGTGATCGGAGAAAAGATCAAGACTTTCTTTCATTCCTTACAACAAGAAGTTCAACTGATTGCAGACGTCCGCGGACTCGGGGCCATGTGCGCAGTGGAATTTATTCATCCCGATACTAAACTGCCAGCTAAAGAATTTGTTGCCCAATTAACGAGAGCCTGTTACCAATCCGGCGTCATTGTGTTATCTGCCGGGGTTCACGGCAATATTCTTCGTTTCCTGACTCCGCTTGTCATTACGGATGAACAGTTGCAAGAAGGGCTCGCCATTATCGGCAATGTAACCAAATCGATGGCTTCGGCTAAATAAAGAACGGGGGAGACCTGTGAAAAAACATTTGTACATCAACGGTCAATGGAAAGAGACAGCTTCTTATATGAAGTTGTTTTCTCCGTTTACGGGTGAAATGATTGCTGAGGTCGCGCAAGCAGATGAATCCGATACGGATGAAGCCATTCAGGCTGCAAAGGCAGCTGCAGCTGTGATGGCGGCCATGCCGGCTCATCAACGTTCCGCTATTCTTGATAAAGTCTCTTCTCTGATGGAAGATCGTGCAGAGGAAATGGCGCATATTCTGGCACTGGAAGCGGCCAAGCCGATTAAAACCGCTAGGGGTGAAATCGCCCGGACGATCCAAACCTATAAATTTGCAGCTATGGAAGCGTGCCGAATTCATGGAGAAACAGTACCCTTGGATGCGGCACCCGGCGGGGAAGGGCGAATCGCTTTTACTTTGCGTAAGCCAGTCGGTGTAGTTGGAGCGATAACTCCGTTTAACTTTCCTTTTAATTTGGTGGCTCACAAGGTCGGTCCGGCGATAGCGGCGGGAAATACAATTGTGTTGAAGCCAGCCAGCCAAACGCCGCTTTCCGCTATCGCTCTTGCGGATCTATTCGCGGAAGCGGGACTACCCGCAGGAGCACTCAATATCATTCCCGGAAAAGGCTCTATTGTAGGAGAGAAACTCGTCAGGGACCCCCGTGTTGCTGCGGTTACTTTCACAGGCAGCCCGGAAGTCGGAATTGCTATGAAAAACAAAGCCGGTTTAAAACGCGTTACCCTTGAACTTGGCTCCAACTCTGGCTTGATTATCGATGAAACGGTGGAAGTTACGCAAGAATTGATTGACCGCTGTGTTCAGGGCGCTTTCTCTTTCAGCGGTCAAGTATGTATTTCGATCCAACGTATTCTCGTTCACGCGAGTAAATATAAAGAATTTTCCGAGCGCTTCAAGGGAGCCACGGAGAAGCTCGTGGTCGGTAATCCGCTATCGGAACAAACCGATCTGTCTGCGATGATATCTAACAAGGAAGCCGAGCGGATGCAGGAATGGGTTAACAGCGCCGTTACCCAGGGGGCTGTTGTACTCACAGGAGGGACAACCATTTCGCCAGGTGTGTTTCCACCGACCATATTAACGAACGTGCCATCACAAGAACCGGTATCCTGTCAGGAAGTGTTCGGTCCGCTTGTTACCCTATCCAGTTTTGATACTTTGGACGAGGCCATTAATGCCGTTAATGATTCCCGCTACGGCTTGCAGGCAGGTATTTACACCAATAATATCAAAGCCGCGATGCGTGCTGCGGAGCAACTCGAGGTCGGCGGAGTGATAATCAACGATTTTCCAACCTTCAGAGTCGATAACATGCCTTACGGAGGTATAAAGGAGAGCGGCTTCGGCCGAGAAGGCATCAAATATGCTGTAGAAGAAATGACGGAGTTAAAACTGATCGTCATCAAATTGTAGAGACTATTCTGGTATCAATTGAAAGGATGAGCGATTTGGCCTCAAATACAAGTATTGTTATTCGACTCGAGCTGGCCAAAACGCCAAGTTCTTTTGCAGAAATTGCTGGTGTAATCGGCCAAGCCGGCGGCGATATTATTGCGGTTGATATGATTCACGCCGGTAAAGAATCCACGACAAGGGACATTACAGTGAATCTGATGGGTGTTCCGGCAGAGGACATAACCGTTGCGATCCGGAATTTGCCCGGTGTAACGTTGGTCAACGTTTCCGACCCTACATTCCTAGCCCATCTCGGCGGAAAAATTGAGATGCAGCCCAAAATGCCGATCAAAACACGTGAAGATCTGTCCAAAGTATATACACCTGGTGTAGCGAGAGTCTGTATGGCGATCCATGACAATCCAGCAAGTGCATTCTCGCTAACTATCAAGCGAAATACAGTAGCCGTGGTCTCCGACGGTACGGCCGTTCTGGGCCTTGGAGATATCGGTCCCGAGGCGGCCATGCCGGTTATGGAAGGAAAGGCGATGCTCTTCAAACAGCTTGCCGGAGTCGATGCATTCCCGCTATGCCTGGCCTCCAAGGATACGGAGGAAATCATACGAACGGTCAAACTGCTTTCTCCGGCCTTCGGAGGCATCAATCTTGAGGATATTTCTTCACCACGATGTTTCGAGATTGAGGAGAGACTGAAGAGGGAGCTCGATATCCCTGTATTCCACGATGATCAGCATGGTACCGCCGTCGTACTTCTGGCGGGTCTACTTAACGCGTTGAAGATCGTTGGCAAATCAACCTCGCAAATCCGCGTTGTTGTTACGGGTATTGGTGCCGCAGGTGTATCCATTGTCAAAATGCTGCTTGCTGCAGGTGTAAAGGATCTGATCGCAGTGGACCGCGAAGGTGCCTTATGCCGTACCAACAATTATTCGAATTCGATGTGGTCCTGGATAGCGGAGAGAACCAACCCGGAATTAAAACAAGGACAACTGTCTGATGTGATCTCAGGTGCTGACGTATTCATCGGTGTTTCCCGTAAAGGGGTGTTGAAGATCCAGGATATTAAGCGGATGGCCAACGACCCGATTGTATTCGCTATGGCTAACCCTGAGCCGGAGATTGAGCCAGAGCTGGCTGAACCTCATGTAAGGGTACTTGCCACAGGACGCAGTGATTATCCGAACCAGATCAATAATGTGCTCTGCTTCCCAGGTATATTTCGCGGGGCATTGGATTGCAGAGCCACCACAATTAATGAGGAAATGAAACTGAAAGCAGCTTGGGCGATCGCATCAGTAGTCAGCGACAATGAATTAACAGATCAGTATATAATTCCGAGTATATTCAACGATAAGGTCGTTCCATCTGTTCGTAAAGCTGTTATTCAAGCTGCAATAGATACGAATGTAGCTCGGAGAATACCTCCTGAGTTTCGTAAAGAGAACTAGAACTTATATGCTTTACATTCTAATCCGCGCCTAGCGCGGTTTTTTCATTTTGCGCGCCTATTATTGTCGGGAGACAAGAACCTTACCCTATTCGTTATCGATCACATAAGCTAAAATGGGTTAGTACTCAAATAAATTGTGATGGGGGATCCAACACATCAAAAGCAAAGGAGCATAATGATGAATAAACACGCATCGGGATTTCAACACACTGCAGCATTTGCTGAGAAGAAAGTTACCTGGTTAGAACTATTTTATGATCTACTTTTTGTAGCGGCTGTTTCAAAGGCGAGTCATGTCTTGTTACATGTCGAAGATGGCTCAATTCCAGTAGAATACTTAACGAAATTCGTCCTGATATTTGTTCCGATCTGGTGGGCTTGGGTAGGGCAATCGCTCTTTGTTAATCGGTTTGGACAAGATATCATTTCTCACCGAATATTTCTGATTCTACAATTATTTTTTGTATTAATAATGACGGCAAGCCTATCCGTTGATTTTGATCAATACTATATTCCATTCTTAGTAGGCTATGTCGGTTTAAGAGCTATGACTGCCATTCAATATATTACAGTATATAAGATAGAAGAAGAAGCAAGTAGAAAGATCACTGCCCGTTATTTGGGGAGTCGCTTTTGGATTGGTTTGGTGATATCTTCTTCATCATTATTCTTTGACTCGTGGATTCGTTATGTAGTTTTGTATGCGGGAATTACTGTAGACATATTGCTTCCATTAATTGGTCGGAAATACTTGGTGAAAACCCCAATAAATACTCACCATTTATTAGAACGCTTCTCACTGTTTACACTTATTCTTCTTGGCGAAGCAGTTATCAGTATACTAACAGTATTACAGTCCAGCTACTGGACGTGGCAATCTATTATATTTGCGTCAATAACTTTTTTATTAATTATTGCTATGTGGTGGCAATATTTTGATAATGTCGAAAAGAAAGTGAACAAAACAATAGAGACTGCAGGGCAAACTATAATTTATGGTCATTTATTCATTTATTTATCCATGTGTATGATCGCAGCTTCGATTCAATTGTTATTTTTGGAACAATTAAATTACTTATTTATGTTAAGCTTTATTTTTGGATCTGTATTGCTTTACTTTTTTTCAACATCGTTGGTCTTCCATAAATATAGACATCTACATCTAAGATTGGGGATATCTCATTTAGCGTTATTATTAGGCTTACTTGGAGTTTTTTTTACAGTGGATTTGTTTTTCTTAATACCAAATTACATAATTATTGGAGAAGTGATGGTGTTCTTTGTTGTATATGCTAAATTAACGAGTTGAGAAAATAAACGTGTAGGTTATTACGTAATCGTTGTAAGTAAACATCGCCAACTTTTAGGCGGTGTTTTTTTATATTCGATATGTTAGCAACAATGAGTTAACATAACTAAATATATGTAAACATTATTGAATAATTTGTATAAATCTGCTGTCAAGTTGTGTATCAACTCCTCCAAAAGTAACAGGAAAAATTTGCATCTTCAGTCGCTAATGCTGGATAGAATACTTGGCGTGCTTTAGGTACCCGGATGCAATTTGTGCAAGGAAGACCTATTTATACCATGTTCGGGAAGGAGTGGAATAAGATTAGGAGAATATTGTTTTCTCATCAGCTGTGTCAGAAAGAAAGGAGGTGAACTAGATCACTACAATACTGGAAGAAATCATTTATGAAGGCGGTTATGAAATCGTCAATGCATTCGTTACGACTGATCAATGGGTCAGACCAGGAAAGCGTATTATTCCCCTAGGCGGGGTCATTCATTGGACCGGCAATATCGGGAATGGGGCAAATGCATGGGCTAATCGCAATTATTTTGAATCATTGAAAGATACATACGCTTCGGCGCACACAATTGGCGACTGCCAAACGATTGTTGCTGCGCTTCCGTTCCAGCTTGATGAAGCTGAGATGGCTTATCACGTTGGTGCTAAGTCTTACCGCACATCGCACTTTGGAACATATCCGAACAACTGTACACTCGGCCATGAGATGTGTGTGAATGCGGATGGCAATTTCCGCGAATCGTACAAACGGGCTGTGTGGGTGATGGCCTATTGGTGCTATTTGTATGGATGGGATGCCACATGTAACGTAATGCGCCATTATGATGTGACAGGTAAGCCTTGCCCGCTCCCGTTTGTAGATCAGGTCTTTGATGACCAGCTATGTGCTGGTATCGGTTTTACAGGGGCGCAGACGGCATGGATCCGGGAAAATCTGCACATCGACGGTTTACAAGGCGAGCCATTATGGGTTGCGTACTTATCGGATATCGCCGATTTGACTGAGATATTAAGAGAAGGAGGGCTGCCGATGCTTCAACAGCTCGCTCAAAGAATGGATGAGCTACATACCAAAAATTGTGAATTGGAGAACCGTGTTCAACAATTGGAGATGGGTCTTCGTTTAGCTCAAATACCCGAGTGGGCGGCAGAAGGCGTTCAATGTGCCCTTAATAAAGGGTTGATCGATACCCCAGACGGGGGCTCACACGACTTCTATCGGACACTAACGATCATGTACAGAAGCGGAATGCTTACTAAAGAGTAATTTGTGCTTCTCATAAGGAGGTAGACAATCAAGTTTATGGCTCACTTACAACGGAGTGGGAGCAACGCGGATTTACTGGATGCGCCTTATGCGAGCAATTCGGACTATCTGCAGGACGAACTGAGACGTCTTGACCTTATCCTCCACATCCAAGTTCTTCGCTGTTCGGGACAATTCCCGGAGCATCCGTTGGATCCGTTTAGAGGAATTGTGCTTTCTGAGGAAGCTGTCCTAAACTTGTTCGCAGAGCCTGATAACTCCTCTTCGGGACCGTTCGAAGTAAGCACGCGTGAAAGGCGTATTAGAGATTTAACCGAACAATTGGAACTACTTCAACCCATTATCCAACAGAGAAGGGCAATCAGTTTGCTTCATAGTACTTCTCTTGCGCTTCCCCAACTATCAGAACGATTTCAGCTAACCGACTTGGAAGAGCAAATCGTACTCCTTTGCCTGGCTCCTGAGATGAACTCCAAGTATGAAAAAATTTATGCCTACTTGCAGGACGACGTGACGAGGCACAAACCGAGCGTGGGTTTAATTATGAACCTGCTCAAGTCCTCCATTTCCGATCCTATGCTTGTGCGTAAAGCTTTTCATCCTCAGTCAGGACTGATCACACACCAAGTATTGCGATTCACCGAATCGGAATCCTCCTTGAACTTACTCACGCGCCCTCTCCATTTGGACTCGCAAATCATTCATTTCTTGTTAGGACATCAGCAATTGGACCCGAGACTGAACCGCGCAGCACACATTATCTTCCCACCGGCCGATTTCATATCGAGTGCTGATGAAGAACAGACAAACCGTGTAAGAAGCTTGATCAAAATCCAGATGAACACAACCGGGAGGTTGAAGCAAAAGCTTGTATTTGGTTTGACCGGTCCTGAAGGAGCCGGTAAGCAAAGCTTGGCCGAATCGGTATGCAGGGATCTCGGGATTCCTTTGATCATAGGGGATATCGCTAAGATCCTTCACCACCCCCTTACTTTCCCGGAAGCTTTAATTCTGTTGTGCAGGGAGGCGCGACTTCATTCTGCGGCGTTATGTTTGAAGCATATAGATTCCTTGTTTGCCCAGGAAGACAAATACAGGATCGAAATCGACTGCTTCCAAGAGCGGAGTCGCAGCTTTCCGCCGCTTTCCTTTATGCTCGGCGAGGAATCGCAGATTCCTCTGGACGTTGCTAAGCAAAGCTTTTATATCCCAGTGCCATTTAGTCATACTGATTCATTGAGCCGTCATCATGCATGGGAACGGTTATCCGAACCGTACTGCTTCGAGGAGTCGATTGATTTGGTGTCGTTGGCGGAGAAATTCCGTTTCACGCCCGGCCGTATTCAGAATGCGCTTCATATGGCCCAATCGTATGCTCTCTGGCGTAACCCGGAAGAGGGGAGAATTGGAAGAGAAGATATTCAACGAGCCTGTTATGCTCAAACGAACCACAAATTGCGGTTACTGGCCAACAAGCTGGAGCCCGATAGCACATGGAACGATCTTATTCTACCCAAGGACCAAAAAAAGCAGTTGAAGGAATTGATCGATCAGGTTAAATTACGGCGCACGGTCTTTGGGGATTGGGGATTTGAGCGAAAGCTGCCCCGAGGCAAGGGGTTAAACATCTTGCTGCATGGTCCGCCCGGTACCGGCAAAACAACTGCAGCTGAAGTGATTGCAAAGGAACTAGAGCTGGAGATTTATCGGATCGATCTATCGCAAGTAGTAAGCAAGTACATCGGGGAGACGGAAAAAAACCTGCATAAAGTTTTTCGCGAGGCCCAGGACAGCTACGCTATATTGTTCTTTGATGAAGCTGACGCATTGTTCGGGAAACGCACCGAGGTGAAGGATGCTCATGACCGTCATGCCAATACGGAGATAGCTTACTTGCTCCATAAAATGGAAGAGTATAACGGTGTTACAATCCTGGCGACCAATCTGTATAACAACCTGGATGAAGCTTTTATTCGGCGGATGCAGTTCAGCATTGAGCTCGCTTTACCGGATGAAGAGCACCGCTATGAGATCTGGCGCTCCATGTTCCCTGCGGAGGCTCCGCTTGCTGACAACATCGATTGGCATTTTTTGGCCCGAAGCTTCAAATTGTCCGGAGGACATATCAAAAATGCCGTGGTATCAGCTGCTTTTCTTGCCGCGGAACAGTCGGAAGCGATCGGCATGAAGCATTTGATTCGCGCAGTCGCGAGAGAAATGGACAAAATTGGTAAAATTAGCTCGAAAGATCAATTTGGGCCTTATTTCGAATTATTGTCCTAACGCAATAGAAAGGAGGTTTGGGAATTGGCAGGAGATACGGTTATTGCTGACGCAGGCTCAACACTGCTCAAGCTGTTGCAAGAGCAAATGGTGGACATGATCAACCCAAGCTCCATCGGGCTTCAGTCGCCGGCGGAACTGACCGGACCGAATACCAGACTTACATTATTTTTGTACAGTATTATGGAGAATCCGTTTATGAGCAACCAGGAATCGCGTTCTTGGGGTACTGGGCAGCTGCAAGCTCCACCGCTCGTCCTGGATCTTTACTTTATGCTCACTGCTCATTCTTCGGTGCTGGACTTGACCGAGCGCACCTTGGAAGAGCATCGGATTCTGGGCAGGGCGATGAAGGTGATGTACGATCATTCCATCATCGAGGGTCCGGATTTGCAAGGAGGATTGACAGCAGGTGATGAGAAGCTGCGGATTAAGTTGAATTCCTTGTCATTATCGGAGTTGTCCGAGATTTGGAGCTCGTTCTCTGATCATAATCTCAAGCCTTCTGTGTGTTACGTAGTATCCCCGGTATCAATCGAATCAGAGCGTATTTCGGATGCCAATCGGGTAACACAACGAATACTGACTTTAGACCCGATCAAGCCAGGATCATAACAGTGAGGCAATTAAGGATGGAATATCAACATACATAAGGGAGGAACTAAAATGCCGGAATACTTATCGCCCGGAGTTTATGTCGAGGAAATCGAGATCGGTGGAAAACCTGTCGAGGGTGTATCAACGAGCACAGTTGGCTTCTTGGGCCAAACCGAACGAGGGCCTTCGACGCCAAGACTTGTAACAAGCTGGCTCGATTACCAAAGGGTGTTTGGCGGTTACTTTGGCACAGGTCAACATTTGCCCTATGCTGTGCAAGGCTTCTTCGATAATGGAGGACAACGGTGCTATATTGGCAGCATTGTAAAGGCAAGCGCAACTAAAGCTGAACTGAAGCTAGCGCATGATGATGATGATGATGCTCTCACCTTGGAAGCGATAGGCGAGGGTGCTTGGGGGAACCGGATTGCTGCAAAGGTTTCATTGGGATCGCTTAGCGGATTTAAAATTAGTCTTTTCTACTGGAAACAGACGGTTACTACTCTTTTTGATCCTGAGTCAAACACCAAAACGCAACCTCGTCCTGCAGTTACAGAATCCTTCGATAATCTTTCTTTAGATGCAGGATCTCCGGATTTCTATGCAAAAAGAATGAACGGAATTTCCCATCTTGTTACGATTTCTCAAAAAACGGGGGATACAGGAACTCTGCCGAAGGTTAGCGCTGTAGCGTCATTAACGGGAGGGAAGGATTCCGGAGACGCTGCTACTACGCTAGTACTTAACGATTACACTAGGACGGATTCGGATGTTCCCGGAAGTCGGAAGAGCTTAACCGGATTTGCCGAAATTGATGAAATCTCAATCGTATATGCCCCGAACTCCAATGCTGTTGATGGGTTGACAGGAGCGCTAATCACACATTGCGAGAACTTAAAGGATCGGTTCGCCATTATAGATTCACCACCAAATACCGCAAGCCTTGATTCCCTTAAGCCTCGCGATTCCAATGAAACCAAATACGCTGCGTTCTATTATCCATGGATCAAGGTGGTCGATCCGGAAAGCGGTATGCTTCGTACGGTCCCTCCGGGAGGCCATATGGCCGGCATCTACGCACGGACAGACGTGGAGCGCGGGGTTCACAAAGCACCTGCCAACGAGGTTGTTCGCGGTGCGGTTGATCTGGAATTCCAGATTATGAAACGTGAACAGGATCTGCTTAATCCGCGAGGAGTTAATGTTATCCGGGCGTTTCCTGGACGTGGGATTCGCGTATGGGGTGCGCGCACCTTATCGAGCGATGCTTCCTGGAAATATATCAATGTCCGCCGACTGTTTATTTTCCTGGAAGAGTCAATTGATGAAGGCACGCAGTGGGTCGTCTTTGAACCGAACGATGAGAAGCTGTGGGCAAGAGTGAAACGTACGATCAATGAATTTTTGACCCGGGTATGGCGGGATGGTGCTCTTATGGGGACCAAGCCGGAAGAGGCATTCTTTGTAAAGGTAGATCGTACTACTATGACCCAGGACGACATTGATAATGGACGGCTGATTGTATTGATTGGCGTCGCTCCAGTGAAGCCAGCTGAATTCGTCGTCTTCCGTATTGCGCAGGTAGCGGGCGGTTCGGATGGAAGCGGAGCTTAATTAATCATTCATAAGGAGGCCTATACTATGGCAACAGGACAGCGGAAAGACCCTTTTCGGAATTTTCGGTTTAGAGTGGAGATCGATGGAATCCAACAGGCTGGGTTCAGCGATGTTTCAGGCTTTGATTCTACGATCGATGTAATTGAATACAGGGAGGGCAATGAACCCACTCATGCACGCAAGCTCCCCGGTTTAACCAAATACGGCAACATTAGCTTGAAATGGGGTATCACGGACTCCATGGAAATTTATAATTGGCATAAAGAAGTGGCTGGCGGCAATGTACTCCGTAAAAATATATCGATTGTGGTCGTGGATGAGGCCGGCAATGATAAAGCCCGTTGGGATTTTGTCAATGCATGGCCTAGCAAATACGATGCTCCCGATCTCAGTGCGAAGGGCAACGATATTGCAGTCGAATCGCTGGAAATCGTCCATGAGGGCATGGCACGCGTAAGCTGACAACTAAGACAACACTTCCTTTTGGGTGTCTAACTAATGATTGCTGGAGGATGAAGGAATGAGTTTTGTAACCGAATACGAATTTACACTGCCAAAAGGTTATGTTGACAAGCATGGGAGTCTGCATCGTGAAGGTGTAATGCGTCTGGCAACTGCAGCTGATGAGATTTTACCGCTGAAAGACCCTAGGGTGCAGCAAAATCCTGCCTACTTAACGATCATCCTGTTGTCCCGAGTCATTACGAAGCTGGGGGATTTGCAGACGATAAATCCTGGAGTTGTGGAGGGGCTATTCTCAGGAGACTTGGCCTTTCTGCAGCTGTTTTACCGGCAAATCAATGAAACCGGGTTGCCAAGCGTGGATGCGGAATGTCCGCGATGTGATCATAAATTTGCCGTAGAGGTGAGCGGATTGGGGGAAGTCTAAGCGGTTACCCCCTTGACAAGCTTTATGAGGAGGTAGCCTTCATTGCTTATTACTTTCACTGGCCGCATCAAGAAATTATGTCGTTGGAGCATCGGGAAAGGGCTAGATGGTGCGAGGAAATCTCGTCCATCAACCGCAAGGTTAACAAGGAGCCGGATAATGTGTTCAAGCTCTAGGGAGGAGACCCCATGGCAGCGCTATTAAGGATTGATCCGCTCACCAACTACAAATTTTTAGTTGAAATCGATGGTTTGGTCGTTGGCGGATTTACCGAAATTACCGGCCTACAAGCAGAGATGGACATTGAGGAGTATCAAGAAGGCGGCATGAACGGTTATGCGCACAAGCTGCCCAAAGCTTCGAAATTTCCCAATTTGATTCTTAAACGGGGTCTTACGTATTCGGACACCTTATGGAAATGGTATCAGGATGCGGCTAGCGGGCAGGTCAAGCGCAAAAGCGGGTCCGTGCTGCTGTTAGATTACTCCGGGTCTGAAAGCTGGAGGTGGAATTTCTATCAGGCGTATCCGGTTAAATGGAAGGGTCCCGAGCTGCATGCAGACAATGGTGGTGTCGCCTTTGAGACGATCGAATTAGCCCATAATGGGTTTAGTAAGGAAGGATGAAGTTGATCACTGACGATAATCCAACTCCGTCCATCCCTCATACGGATTTTGCCAACCTTATTCGGAAGAAATACGGTCTCGTAGGGAGGAATAGACTGGCGCCCCCTTTCCTTGTCTTCCTGGAACAAAAGCAAGGCGGCTGGATGACCTTGATTAGGGAGCGAGTTACGGAAAGGCATGTAGTTCATTCAGCACCAAGAATAGTGTACTTTCTATCTTCGATCTTGAATCGAAGCTTGTATTCATTATCCAGTCGAAACCTATGGAATCAGCCGATTCGGAAATGGACGGATCCAACCTCCAGATCGTACAAGAAGAATGCTTTAACGAGCATGCAATATACATCCAGCAGGGATGATTCCCGGGTCAACAGCACTAATCTAACAAAGTTGACACGTTTTCGGGAGCTTTCTTATTCGCACTCGAATGATGTTTTTGCTCAGCCGCAGCTTTCGGAAATCCGAACATCACTTACCACAGCAGAAGGCTTGGGAAATCAAACGATTCAATCGAATATCACTTTTCTGGCTGTTAAGGAGATTCAACGGTTTCAAACGAATCTGGCAAAGCAAGTGACGCATGTGAATCATAGAAACCAAGCGAATCAATCCAAGCTTATGAATCAAACCATAATGCTGATTAAAGAAGTTCAAGCTCGCGATTCACTTCAATCGATTCAATCGACTCAAACGCTTCATTCAAGAAGCACGCTGCACTCAAAGGCTTTCTTGTCATCGATCGGTCGGACAGATTGGAGGATAGTACCCGCTGTATGGTTATCTTCCTCCGTTCCGACGGGCCGTACTTACTTATCAGAAAAGATGCGACATTCTATAACGACTCGGCTTGAGTCAACGCGAACAGACAATCCGGTTCATACTGATTTGTCACAATTATCAAGGGATGTTCCAGTGTCGCATCTAAGCTCAACTAATCTGGTTAACCGGATTCCTTTGCCAAGTCTGAGACATCCAGAACCGGGAACGCCAACGATCGTCAAAGAAGGAACCGAAGAGGCAGGAAGCCTGACTCAAGAGGCAGTACCTAAACCTTCGCCGCGTGAAACCATTCAAGCTCCGATCATCGATATTCAGACCTTGTCGGAGGAAGTGTATCAAGTTCTGGAACGGAAATTAATCATTGAAAGACAAAGAAAAGGCCTGTGATCATTCGTATTTAGGAGTTTTAATTCTTCAGAGGAGTTCACGCCTTCTCGAATCGGTTTGGAGTGGAGGTGATCAAATGGCGTTGGAAAAAGCGTGGATTCAACGGTTAAACGAGAAGGGAAACGCAAGCGGGGACCCGGTGAAGGTACTGTTCAATCCTACGGAATACTCAATCGAGAAGAGCAATCAATTTCATACTGTTGCACTCCCTGGGAAATCTACACCGGCTACACAATTCATAAGCGGGAATGCGGACCTGCTGACGATGGAGCTGTTCTTTGATTCTTACGAGGAAGGCGAAGACGTCAGAAAGTACACAGGAAAGGTTACCGCTCTGCTTCAAGTAGACAGCGACCTTCATGCTCCTCCGATATGCAAGTTTATATGGGGAAAGCTCGAATTTAAAGCCGTACTGGAAAAGGTGTCGCAGCGCTTCACGATGTTTCTTAGTACAGGAATCCCGGTTCGCGCCTCCCTCCAGGTCGTTTTCAAAGAATATAAGACGATAACGGAACAAGCTGATTCAAGCTCAGGATTGTCGGACAAAACAAAACAAATCACGATCAAGTCCGGCATGACATTGTCGGCGATCGCGGAGAGTCAATATGGGGAAGCAAGCAAGTGGCGTATGATCGCCACCGCTAATGGGATTTCCAATCCCCGGAAGCTGCAGCCTGGCATGCAAATAAAGGTTCCTCCTTTGGAGTGATGAGATGGACTTCAATCTGTTGGAAAAGAAATATGGGAATTTTTACGCTCCCGGATTCGAGATCGAGGTTGCAGGCAAAAACCTCGTTCGGGAAGGAATGGAAATTACAAGTGTGAGCATCGACCACATGCTTAACGAGGCTGATCATTTCACATTCACAATTAATAGTGCATTTGATTTAGCCGCTCAAGATTTGAAATGGATCGATTACTTCCTTCCTGCAGGCAAGAAAGTGACGATACGTATGGGTTACGCAAACACGAAACCGATTATGCTGATTGGCATCATCACTTCCCTCACGACCCGTTTTCCGTCCAATAGTACTCCCCAGTTGGTGATCAGCGGATTCGATCTTTCTCATTTGCTGATGAGAGGAATGAAGCCTCGATCATGGGATGACATCAAGCATAGTGATGTTACATCCAGACTGGCGCTTCAGGACTATGGCCTTAAGAGCGATGTGGAGGATACCAAGGTTACGCACCCGAAAGTGATGAAAGCATCAGGACAAAGCGATTTTCAATTTCTTCAAAGCTTGGCTCAGCGTAATTTCTACGAATGCTACGTTTTTGGAGAAACACTTTATTTCCGCTCCCCGGCTGTAGATAGCGAGCCTGTCGTCACACTCAGATGGAATCATAGTTTGATTTCCTTCCAACCTGAGATCAATCTGGCTGGTCAAGTCGGCGAGGTAGAGGTTAGGGGCTGGAATCCGAAAGCAAAAAGAGAGATCGTCGGTACCGCCAGTATCGGTGATGAGCTAGGAAGAAGCTCTGGTCAAAGCGGCGGTGAGCTCATTCAGGGACTGACCCGTGAAACGATCCGAGAGCACGTCCGATTTCCGGTGTTTTCTCAACAGGAAGCAGATCTTCTCGCGAAATCAATTCTGAACAAGCACGCCGAAGGTCTCGTGAAGGGGAGAGGGGAAACTATCGGGATTCCTGATATTTTGCCTGGTAAGAGGATCCGTCTTGAGGGGCTCGGCAAACGATTCAGCAAAACGTACTATATCGAACGAAGCGTTCACAGCATAAGCGCATCGGGCTATCAAACCACTTTTCATATCAAGGAGAACGCCATATGAGCTTGTACGATTTGTTGCAATCCAGAGATTCGAGAGGGGATCAGGTGCAGGGGGTTTCGGTCGGCATCGTAACGAATATTCAAGATCCGGAGAATATGGGACGCGTGAAGGTGAAATTCCCATGGCGCGATAGCGACGACGAGAGCTATTGGGCTAGAATCGCGACCCTGATGGCGGGTAATGAGCGCGGCAGCTTTTTTCTGCCTGAGGTGGGCGATGAAGTGCTTATTGCTTTTGAAATGGGGGATCTGCACCACCCGTATGTAATAGGCTCCTTATGGAACGGAGAAGATAAACCTCCTGCATCGCATGAGGATGGCAAGAACAACATCCGCCAAATCAAGTCCAGAAGCGGACATGAGCTGATCTTCAATGACGAAAGCGGTAAGGAGAAGGTCATCATTCAAACCAAAGCGGGCCATAAAATTGTACTTGATGACACCTCAGGCTCAGAAAAAATTGAGATTACGGATAAATCGGGCTCCAACAAGATCGTATTCGATTCCAGTCAAAATGAAATCGCTATGGAAAGTGCCATGAAGCTCAAGCTGAAATCACAAACCGTTGAGATCGAGGCTGGTTCCATGATGACGATTAAAGCCGGGGCCACTCTTACCATTCAAGGCGCACTGGTCAAAATTAATTAGAACAGGAGTGACGGGTAATGCCCCCTGCTGCAAGAATGGGAGATTTAACGAGTCATGGAACCCCTTTAAGTCCGGGTCCAGGCAGTGCCAATGTTCTGATCGGCGGCAAACCGGCCTGGAGAGCGATGTCAGATATGCATACCTGTCCGGCAGCTACACCGAATCCCCATGTGGGAGGCGTGGTGGCCATGGGCAGTACAACAGTTCTGATTAATTCGCTTCCTGCGGTCCGTCTGGGGGACAGTATTACGGAAACAGGACCCCCGAACACCATTTTGCTTGGAGAACCTACCGTGCTTATCGGATAAGGAGGCAACAATGGCCAATGAGTTTTTAGGTACAGGATGGTCCTTTCCCGTCCGAATTGATGGCATGACTGGAAGAACAGAGTTGTCCTCGAACGATCAGGATATCGAAGAATCGATCCGGATTATCCTGTTTACGGCAAAAGGGGAAAGGATTATGAGGCCAGAGTTCGGATGCGGCATCCATGATTTCGTCTTCTCCTCCATGAACACGACTACCCTTGGGTTAGCAGAGTCAAGTATTCGGGAAGCGTTAATCCGGTGGGAGCCCAGAATCGAAGTTATAGACGTATCTGCCGTTCAGGACAACGACTATCCGGGAAGGCTTATGATTCGGATTCAATATCAGATTCGAGCCACGAACCAGTCTTACAATCTTGTATATCCGTTTTATTTGAGGGAAGGGTAACTGACCCATATTGGTGGTGAAATAATGAAAGCTCCATGGATTGATAAGAGGGACATAAACGACCTGTTGAGACAAATGCAGGAATTGGTGCCTTACTACGTTCCCGAATGGAAAGCGAAGGACGACAAGGATCCAGGTGTGGCTGTGATGAAGCTGTTCGCCCAAATGTACATGGGGATTATTCATCGTCTTAACCAGGTACCGGATAAAAACTTTATCGCCTTCCTGAACATGCTCGGCGTACAGCTGCAGCCTGCCAGACCGTCACGAGGACCGGTGACCTTTTATTTAAGCGAAGGTGCTTCCGAGCCAGTATTGATTTCAGCAGCGACACAGCTGGCTGCCCCGGCAGCAGACGGCAGCAAGCCCATCATTTTTGAAACAGAGAAATCGATATTGGCTACACCAGCCAAGCTAGTGGAGGCGTTCTGTTTCAATCCGAAGGTTGATGGAATCTACCAAGCTCCCCCATCTTTTCTGCAGCCAGCTCGAACCAAGGCTCTTTCCGCGGAACTCACAGACTTTGAGCTGTTCGGAGGGAACAACAAGCAAGCGCACATCCTTTATTTGGGTCATCGCGAGCTGTTCAATGTAGAATCCGAGGTGAGCATTGCTCTTCAGCTTGCTGGTGCAGGATTAACGGTTAATCATTTGGAGCTGTTAGCCGCTTCGGTTGAATGGCAATATTGGTCCGAAGAAAACGATTGGACGAATTTAACAATTGAGAAGTTAAACATGCAACAAGATTCAGGTACGCTTACTTTGAAGAAAATGCAGCGCCTGAAGGTTGATGAGACTGAAATAAATGCCGTTCGCAGCAGATGGATTCGAGGCATTGCTTCTACATCATCCATTCGATTGCTTCAAGATTTTCATCTCCATTCCTTGAAGGTAATCGTGATGAATGATAAGCAGCCTCCTGCGCCCGATCTTGTTTTTTACAATGATATTCAGCAGGATGCTGAGAGCACCTTTTATCCATTTGGCAAAGCCCCGCGACTATTCGATACGATGTTCGTGGCGAGTCAAGAGGCGTTTTCCAAAAAAGGGGCCAACGTTGAACTCCGGTTTACACTCGAACATGATAATCCCAACAATTTGCCAGATCAAACAATCACTGCCGAGCTTACCTGGGAGTATTGGAATGGAAAGGGCTGGAGGAAGCTGACTGGAGTTTCTGACAACCTTTCTATTATGAAAACCAGTGCCGGTACGCTTAAAACGGATCGTACACTTGCTTTTACCAACCCTGTAGACAGCTCAGAAATAATGATTCAAGGGCAGTTGAATTATTGGATCCGGGTGAGGATTGTCGGCGGCGGTTACGGGGGGGAGAGCATGGTTCTGAGTGAAAAGGAGTATAAGCTGACCCCTAAATACATTGTGCCGAAGATCAGCGGTTTGCAAGTCCATTATACGCAGCCTGTATCTGGATCGCCTACAAACCTGCAGCACATCGTCACAAGCAACAATATAGATTTCATGGATCAAACCTCAGTAGTAGGGGCTGGTCGGACGATCAGGCCCTTTTATACACTGATGGACAATCATCAATCACTGTATCTTGGCTTTGACAGGCCGCCGTTGAAGGGTCCAATCAGCCTGTATTTCTCAGTTCGTGAACAGGAATACACGGAAGACAACCGTCCCCGAATGGAGTGGGAGTATTATCGGCTGCTGGACGGACAAGGAAGCTGGGCAAAGCTTGATGTTCTGGATGATACCAGGCATCTTACCCAGAACGGGTGTGTGGAGTTCATCGGTCCGATTGATTTCATGGAGCTTGGTTTATTCGGGAAAAGACAGTACTGGATTCGGGCCGTAGATTCAGAGGACAAATATGTACCAGCAGGTGATCATGAATTCCCCCCAGCTCCAAAGCTGAAAGGCATTTACCCGAACACAGCTATGGTGACGCATTCTGAAAGTATTCCAGAGGAAATGCTTGGCTCGAGTCAGGGTACAGCATTCATGGTTTTCAGCTTGTCCAGACATCCGGTTCTTTCAGAACAAATCTATGTGAATGAAATCCATGCTCTTTCAGAAGGGGAACGTAAAGCTTTGATTCAGAGCGGTGACAGGGTTGTGATAGAAGGCAAAGACGGGGCAGGCCAAACAACCGATTTCTGGGTGAGGTGGTCACCAGTGGACAAACTCAACGACTCGCAGGCTTCAGACCGGCATTATGAGATTGATCAGACGTTCGGGACGATCCGATTCGGCGACGGGATTCACGGTATGGTTCCTCCAATAGGGACCGATAATGTCAAAGCTGTGTATCGAACGGGAGGCGGTGCAATAGGGAACGTTGGACCGTCGGAAATCAATATGCTGAGAACGTCAATTGCATTTGTCGATCGTGTCGCAAATCCGGAGGGAGCCGAAGGCGGATTTGATACTGAGCTGCTGGAGCAAGCACTGGAACGGGGTCCTTACTGGATTAAGCACCGGAATCGAGCCGTAACCGCCGAGGATTATGAGCAGCTTGCACTCCATGCCGCCAAAGGCATTGCTAGAGTCAAATGCTTACCAGGCTTGAACGATAGAGGCCAGCGTGAAACGGGGTGGGTAACCGTGATGATTGTTCCACAGACTAGCGACCATCAGCCAAACCCAACACCACAGCTTCGACGCCAGGTGCAAAGCTATTTGGAGGCCAGGGCTGCGAATGTGGCCGTCTTTCCGAAGCAATTGAAGGTGATCGGGCCCGTTTATGTAGAGATCACCATCGCCACAGTATTGGTGGCGCGCTCGTTCGACATGGTTCCTACCGCCCAACAAGAAGCGATGCGGAAGCTTAAAGCTTTTCTCCACCCACTTACAGGAGGCTCTGATGGAAGGGGCTGGGAATTCGGAAAGCTGCCTTGCTTGAGTGATTTCTATTCCTTGTTGGAGGCTGACCGCAATGTGGATCATGTTGATAAGCTCAGCATGACGATCCGAGATCCGTTAAGCGGGACCTACGAGGTAACACAGGACCTTCCAATCGCAATTACCCCGCATCCCTACCTGTTAATTTTCAGCGGGGAGCATAATACAACGGTTAAAGCATCGTCATCAATCTCGTATTAGAGAGGTGTAAAACGGAACAAAGGAGGTGAATACAGTGTTGCCTTTACCGAAATTAGATGATAAGACCTTCGATCAGCTGGTGGATGACGCCAAAAAATGGATTCCCCGTTATGCACCTGAATGGACCGATCATAATGTGCACGATCCCGGTGTTACCTTCATTGAAATGTTTGCCTGGTTGACCGAGCTTCAGCATTATTATCTGGATCAGATCCGAGAAGAGAATGAACTCAAATTTCTCAAATTGCTTGGTGTAAAACCGCAAGAAACGACCCCTGCCCGAACGGACGTCACTTTCTCATTAATAAGTACAGATGGGGAGAGCGTGATTGTTCCTAAAGGGACGAAGCTTGCAGCTGGAGATGTCACATTCGAAACCGAAGAACAAATCGTAGTTCATTCTACTCGGCTCCAAAAAATCGTAAGCTTTCACTCATCAGGCGTGACGGATCATACGGATTCGAATCTGCGCGGAGGGCTCACCTACTTCCCATTCGGTCCAAAAGCGGATGCAGGCAGCCGGTTTTATCTTGGATTTGAACCAACATTCCCAGATGGTGAAAAAATCCCGGTCACGTTTCGTGTGTATGAATCGTATGCGGTTCCTCTGGGGACCGGGTTGCTTGATGTAACCCCCTCAGCTGAACTGGCTTGGGAGTATTACTCAGGCAAGGACGCCGGGTCCTGGTTACCGCTGACCGTTGAACAAGACGAAACTCAGATGCTGTCTCGCAGCGGAAGGCTAACCTTTCTAGCTCCCAACGACGCACAGAAACATAGGGTGTACCCGTTCGATGAAAGCATGTATTGGATAAGGGCCACAGTTCGACAAGGGAGCTATGAGCTTCCTCCTAGACTGGAAGGGGTGACGCTGCATACCATCTCAGCCGTACAAACAATCACCTCGAGTGAACAGATCGGTCGCTCCAATGGTCTCCCGGGCCAAACGTTCTCTTTGACTCACTTTCCAGTCGTTTCTGGAAGCTTGACACTTCGTGTGGAGGAGTTTACCAATGGGGTCACTCAATGGACGGAGTGGCAGCAGGTCGACAGCTTTGACGCTTCTGGCCCAACTGATCCGCATTATGTGCTTGAGGCACATGCTGGTCGGATTCATTTCGGAGACGGTCTGAATGGAGCGATTCCGTCAGTATTGACCCATTCCGTGCTACCTAACATTCGTGCCACCATCTATCAATCCACATTAGGAGAAGGAGGCAATATTGGGGCCTTCACGATCAATAAGGTGGTAGATGCAGATGAGAGATTACAGAGGCTTGCAGTAGAAAATCGGCTCCCTGCTAGCGGTGGAGCATCTCGAGAAACATTGGGCGAAGCTAAAAGTAGAGCGAGAGATGAAATTACAGCCTGTACCCGGGCTGTAACATCCGAGGATTTCGAAACGATTGCAATAGCGACTCCTGGTTTGCGTGTATCTCGTGCAAAGGCTTTGCCCTTACTTGGCAAGGATAATGCCTTGGAAAAAGGAGTTGTTACAGTAGTAGTCGTGCCATTCAGTGAATTTCCTAATCCGCTGCCGAGTGAAGGCTTTCTCGCTACGGTATGGCGGAATCTGAAACGGCATCGGCTCATTACAACACAGATTCGAGTCGTTCCGCCTGACTATGTGAAAATTACGATAGAAGGAATTGTCCAGGTAAAAGCCGGGTTCAATCCGTCCGCAACGCTTGAGAAAATTCACGCTTCCCTTCTGAACTTCCTTCACCCTCTTGAAGGAGGTCCGGATGGAACAGGCTGGCCGTTCGGTCGGCCGGTATACGTCTCTGAGATTTATGAAGCGATTGAACGGGTTCCCGGTACAGATTGTGCTCAGGGCATTCGAATCACGGCTTCAGGCACAGGAGTAAAGCGGGATGGGATGGGAAACGTAATGATTTCACCGTTCAGTCTTGTTTATTCCGAGGGACATCAGATCGAAGTCACAACTACGGAAGCAGGCTGCGAAACGGAGGGAGGTTGTCATGGCAGCAAACGCTCTAGATGAATATCAATTTCTCACTATTAATCATAAGGACGCCTGGGAGCAGGGACTGCAGTACAACCTTCAAGTGGATCCTGAAGGAATCTCGATCCGGAAGACGGTTCAATATGCACCAGCTCGAACGATCATGATATCGGAACTGCCCTATGGAAGTGAGATAACCGATATCACAGCAGGGCCCTGTCAAGTTCTGTATATGTTGGATGCTGCTGCACGTTCTATATACGTCTACGATGTTACAGAAGCCCGCTTCGATGCTGTTGACAGCCTGCAGTCCTTGTTTGTGAAGCCATCGGCTATTGCATATTCTCCTGGTTGGGTGATTGCAGCCGACCTGGAAGCCGAGCACCGAATGCTTCATTTTGCCAGTGTGAATTGGCAGCTGACTTGGCGAGCGGGTGAGGGAGAGGACGGTGTCCGCAACAAGCTGGATATCGATGCCCCTTTGCAGCCAACCTGTTTGGCGGCCGATAAGAGTGGGAATGTGTTCGCATTGGATGCGGAACAAGACTGTATAGTGAAATTCGCTCCCAGTGGAAAAGCGGTTTCCGTATTCGGCCATTCCGTATTAAACGGATATGAGCCTACCGCTATTGCCATTTCCGCAACGGAGGAAGACACCTTGTACGTGCTGGAGCGTCGCGAGAAAAAGGTGCATGTATTCACGAATGGAGTACAAATATCTGCATTTACAATCCCTCTTGAGGCTCCTTCAGGACTTGCTGTTGATTCTAAGGGTTTCCTGTATATCGGAGAAAACCGCCCTATTCGAGGTGAAGAGGAAGACCGGTTTATACATAAATTCGATCGGAATGGCCAACCCGTAGAAATTTTATCGGCTTATCGCGGTCCAGCAGACAAGATCGTATTCGATGAATGCGACCATTTGTACATCCTGGATCGCATGGCCAGTCGAATATCCGTCCTGCACTTGGAAAACACACTGAATAAGGAGCTTTCTGATCCGCTGGCAGTCGGCGTCTATTTCTCCAAAGCACTTGACAGCACCGCTTCTGCTGCGAGATGGCATAAGTTGGTGTTGGACGGCATCATCCCAGTTAATTCTCAGGTTGAGGTCTCCTATATGACAGCAGATCATACAACCTTCCGACTACTGGGCGCTGAACAAGACATGGACACTTTTATACATAATCCTGAGCTCACCCCTCAAATCAAGCTGGACGCATTGAACCAACTGGGCGATTCAAATCCGGTAGACTGGTCGGAACCGCTCTTGAATCCGCAAGAGCTCTTGATTCGAGGACGATCAGGCAGGTACCTATGGCTCCGATTAAAGCTGATAGGCAGCGAGAAGCAGTCACCTCTCGTAAAAAGCTTGCATGCGGTATTTCCAAGAAATTCATATCTTCGTTATTTGCCTTCTGTTTATCAGGAGGACGAAGGCAGCAGAGACTTTCTTGAGCGTTTTTTATCACTTTTTGAAACTTTTTTATCGAATTCAGAACGGGAGATTGATCGGATTGCCCGATGGTTCGATGCGGATGCCGTATCAGGCGAATATTTACGTTGGCTCGCTTCATGGCTAGCCGTTGCCTATGATGAGAACTGGACAGAGACAGCCCTGCGTAAGCTGGTTAAGAACATTCCGGCGCTGTATCGGAAACGGGGCACGCGCGAAGGCATCGAAGAGATGGTTGAGCTGTTTACCGGCATTCGCCCATTTATCGTAGAGCAATTTCAGCTGCAAAGCGCTACTGACACGGATGTCAAGGCTATACTGGCTAAGCTTTTTGGAACCGATCCTTACAGCTTCTGCGTGCTGTTGAAAACCGATCAAATCCTGTCTGACGATGCATACAGAACTGTTAAACGAATTCTCGATGCAGAGAAACCAGCCCATACAAGTGCAGGCTTAACCGTTCTCCAGCCCTGGGTATACCTGGATATGCACACGTATTTGGGTGTCAATTCCTATCTCACACCTCCATCTTCCACCATCGGGACGGGGATCATCCAGCGAGATACGGTATTGAGAGATCCGATAGCGATCGGGCAAATCGAGAACAGGTCCAAGATGACTAATGAGACGGTACTTGTCTAAGGAGGAACCGATTTTATGAGCACCGGTACATTTAATGCTTTTGAAAGGAACCGGTATTATCACGGCAAATTAATGACGGTTCGGGATTTTCAGACGGAACAAAATTATTTCAATGGAAAGCGGCACTTATTAAACCGTCTGATCCATGGGACCGGGATTGTGTTCGGGCTGGAAGTAAAGCCGGAGAGAGAACAGACCAATCGAGGGATTGTGGTACAACCCGGAGCTGCTCTCGATTGTTGCGGTCGAGAAATTGTCGTGAGCCGGGAATACAAGAAGATGGATATCCGCGAGCTTCCGGGATATCCGCTTGAGGCAAGCGGAGATAAGAAAATCTATGTGTTGCTTCACTATGATGAATCACCGAGAGACAGAGTCCGGGCGACTACTAATGGTTCAAGCTGCGGGGAGGCTTGCGAAACGAACCGTATTCTGGAAAGCTTCAAAGTACAGTTGACCACTACCGCTCCTGAACCGGATGCCCCACTAAACCCTTTACCAGAGACTGCGATTATTTATTCGGATGAAACGATCCAATTAGAGCGAACATGGCCTCGTTGGATTAGAACCGGCGAAGTCTTCGAGATTTCGTTAAAGTTGACCGTCAAGCATGATGTATCAGGCACCCTATCCATCAAGTTGAGAGAAGAGCTTCCTTCCTTAACATTATTGCACACAGATGGTTTGCTGTTTCATGTCGAGAACCCGGCTGAAGGCACGATCATCAAGAAAAAGGTAGTTGTTCGTGCAGGGAACCAGCCAGCAACTACTGTGATCCGTGCAACTCTTTATGATATCGATGACGGGAAGGAGATTAACCCGAGAGAGGTGAGCGGAAGCACTGTCTCAGTTGTTTCGGTAAGAACCTTCCGGAATCTCTTGATTGAGCGTTACTTGGACCAGTTGGACGGAACGGAAACAGAGTCCGAGTCGGAATCGGAATCGGATCGTCCAGATGAGGACGGTGTCGTGATTGCATCGCTGGATGTTAATGATCAAGGCGTAATAACTGGCATCGAGCAATTTTTACCCCATGTAGTCTATGGCAATCCGTTGCTCGCCAAGCTCATTTCTGAGGAGGAAGACAGATTCCGGACATTCCCTAATCACGGCTCCAGTCACGAGCACGGTGGGGAAGATGCGTTCGATGTGACGAATCTGCCCGGTCTCTTAGAACAACCTCAGAAGATTAAGCTATATAAAGATGAAGAGGAATATGTCGCAAGTCTTCTGAACATTGATGGCGAAGGCGTTACACTTGAGGAAGTTCCCGAATCACCAGGCCAAGTCCGCGTTATTATTCCTGGTATGCAAAGTCACGCTTATACTCACGCTGCGACAGGTTATGATCCACTGAACGTAACAAATTTGCCGGGCGTGTTAGCCGAGGCGCAGAAGATCATCGTCTATACAGATGGCGATAATTATACTACAGCCAGCAAATTCAGCTTCGAAGGCAGCGGTGTTGAGGTAAAGCCTGGCCTATATGGAGACGACCATCTCAGTGTGCATTTCACTGGCGGACCTGGCGGTGGCGCCCATGCCAAGAGTCACCAAGATGGCGGGTATGATCCAATTAACGTTACCAATCTTCCTGGCGTACTGGCCGAGCCCCAAACGTTGGAAATCCTTTACGGGCAGGAAAGAGTGCAGGCAAGAGGCATATATATTCACGGCGACGGTGTGACGGTTAGCGAGGACAATAACTACGCCTATATGTACATCCCTAAACCGCCTGAGCCTCCACAATACCGGGTATGGTCTGGCGATGTCCTCTTTCAGAACGTACTTGCCGGGCAAGCTTTTGTCTCCGATCCCATTTATTTATCAGAGTTAACAGATCCGGCTATTACTTACGTGCTTGATTATGGACACATTTATTTGGAGACACATAGCGACGTTAAGGTCACCTTTTCCTTTAACAAAGCAGAGAAGATTCTAAACTTCAGTCTTAAGAATGCAAGCACAACAGGCAGCACAGTTAACGTTAGGGTCCGTTGGTGGGCGTTACCCAAAACGATCGATAGAGGTACAGTTAACAGCAGACGTGTAGTAATGACTTAATCATGCACTCATCTCTAGAAGTACCATAATTGAATTATGAATCAGCATTTATGTACATCGACTAGGAGGTCAAACTCATGTCTGACGGGCAATTGAAAGCCTTCGAAAGAAATAACTATTTTTACGGAAAGCTGTTGACAGTACGCGATTTTGAAACGGAGCAGGATTATTTCAACGAGAAGCGCCACCTGCTGAACCGTCTTGTTCATGGTGCAGGAATCGTGTGCGGTCTGCATACTGAAATCGTGGATAACCGTGGAGTTCGCCTCGATCCGGGCGTGGCCATCGATGGCTGGGGCAGGGAAATTGTCGTTGGGCGGGAATTTCTGAAGACGGATATTCGTGAAGTTACTGGTTATCCGCTCGAAAGAGAAGGGGCAAAGACACTTTATCTCCTGCTGGAATACGATGAAGCCTCCAAAGAACCGGTGCCCGCGTTAATGAATACTTCCTCCTGCGAGGATATATCCGAATCAAACCGGATTCTTGAAAACTTTAGACTCACTTTAACGGAAACCCCCGTTCGGACAGAGACTGGCTGGTCTTCACTTTGGAATGAAACCTCCAGCCTGTACCAGAAAGGCAAGCTCAAGCTGGAACGCACGGCTGCCAAATGGGTGAAGGGGGAAGATGTGTTTGAGGTCGTCATTAAGCTTACTGTACTTCAGACAATCGGTCCTGATGATGTTTGGGAAGCTGTTGTAACGGATGAGCTGCCAGAATCCTTGGTTTTACTGCATACCGAACCGATGCGATTTATTGTGTCCAATGCAAAAGCGGGAACTGTAATAGAGAAGCGCTACGTTGTAAGAGCAGGTGCGAGCTCGGGTCCACATTCTATTAGCGGCAGAGTCGTTGTGTCAGTAAATGGCGGGAGCGCTGAAGAGAAGCGGACTTCGACCAATACAGTGACCATTTTTACTGAAAAAGCAGTGAGTGAAAAGGCAGTGGAGCTTCATTTTGCGGAACAAAAAAATGAAGATTTGGCGGGTGTGAAGAAGCCTGGTGTGCTGCTAGCGACATTGACGATTAATGAAGAGGGATTCATAACCCGGATGAGTGAGCTGGGCAGGAGGTTCGTGTACAATAACCCCTTACTCGGCAGACTTGTCAAATTCGAAGAAGATCGAATGGGCAAGCTCCCTTTCCACGGCTTGTCACATGGCGCTGATGGTGAAGATCCGCTTGATGTGTCTAATTTGTCAGGGTTGTTGGCGGACCCGCAATGGGTAGCGGTATATACAGATGGGGAGAACTTTGTTCGGACAAGACGATTCACATTCGAGGGCGAAGGTGTTCAGGTGGATACCGCCTCTCAAGCTGAAGATCATGTGCGAGTCCGCATCTCCGGCGTTCCCCACTCCGAGACTCATGAAGCTGGCGGTTCAGATCCGATTGACGTTACGGACTTAAAAGGACTGTTGGCGGACCCGCAATGGGTAGCGGTTTATACAGAAAAGGATAAATTTATTCAGACAAGACGATTCTCATTCGAGGGTAAGGGAGTACAGATAGTTACCGACCCCACGGTTAAAGATCATGTACGAGTTAACATCTCCGGTGTTGCCCATGCCGATTCTCATCAAGCCGGCGGCTCAGATCCAATAAATGTAAGTAACCTGAAGGGCATATTGGCCGATCCTCAGAAAATGAGCGTTGGATTCGCTGGAAACACCTATTCTGCCAAAGGTATACGATTTTCTGGAGATGGCGCTAGCGCAACCATGCAGGGTGATTTGCTTCACGTTGATATCACTGGAGGAGGTTCGGCACCTGCCAAAAGTGAGGTAATAACGGGACGGGTCATCTATAGTAAAGTCAATAACGGCGATATGCTCGTTTCTCCTTACATAGAGATTCCTTTCGATGGTCCTGCTGCTATCCAAACAGCGTTGGAGTACGATTTTACCGGGATGATGGGATCCATAGTAGGAGTTGATGCGAATATATCGGTCATCTATGACTTGAATAAAAAACAGTTCAGAATTGTGCTGCAGGATGCTCGTTATGAGAACGGTTCCGATCCGTCTGTTGATTTAACGGTTCGATATTGGATTATCCCTTCGTCAACCCAAAACGGTGATGTTATGGCTGAATCATCCGATGTTCCATGGTATAAGGAATATGTGTTGAGCCGTGTTTACTTGACTGGCGGCGCCAGCCTCCAACAGCTTCAATCCTATCCGCTCTTATGGAAGGCCGAAAAGCTGGAGGAGGTTCTGAAGGAGCTGGTGGAAGAGGGATATTTAAAGAGAGAAGGCGACTTTTTTCATCTGACTTATTAAAAGGAGGCAAGCGGCCCATGGGAAAACGGTACGATTCATCCTCCAGATCAAACCAGCAGGAGCAAAGGCAGTCCTCAGCAGAGATGTCTACCATGCCTACTTCCGGGTCTCGCTCCTCGCTCGTTCAAATGCAACAGAGAGTCGGAAATCAGGCTATGCTGCAGTTGATTCAACAAAGATTGAGTCCTGATGATACAGAGGCTGCCAGATTTGCGGAGCTGCAGCGCAGCACCCAGTATGAGCGAGATCCGGATGTATCCAGCACACGCAACTTCATGATCGATCAGTATGAACAATTGGCGCAGCAGACTCCGGAGGATTACACGGGGAACATTTACTCCCAAGTACTTCCGCCTTCCACCACTGAAGCCAATTACACCGCTGCCGCTGGTCATACAGCAAGGGACCCGATTAATAATCGGACACGATGGGCGCTTCAAAGTAATCTGCTTCAGTATGGAATCGAGCATGGGAATGAAGAGCTTACTGAAAGGGCGGAGGGCAGCACGGAATTCTCGTATCAAATCCATGTTGCCGCCTTTCAGTTCGCCAATGGAGTACAAACGATAAGTCGTTTGCCCTGGGCACTTCTAACTCATGTGAACGTTCCGGCACTCGGTGAAGCTATCGGTGAAGTAATGTATATGCCGGAAGCATTCGCAGCAGGAATAGAAGCAGGGATCAATCAACTGGCGCTTGATCCTATGAGTAATGAGCGGGCCAACGCTGCCTTTAACTCGGCATATAACAGAGTGTTAAGCCAAAGGTTCGATCTGGGTGGGGAAATCATCAATTGGACGATTGAAACAACGAATTCACCGCACGGCGATTCCTCTCAGCCTTGGTATGGGAATGTACTTCGGAATGGATTAGATGTGTTAAGCTTTATCACTTATCCCTTATATGACTAAAAAGCAAGGGGGGCTGAACGCATGGGGAGCGAATATGATCAAATGACCCGAGATCGTGAGCAACGGATCTCGAGCAGATCGTCCGGAACACGGATGGATGGTTCTGGCAGCGTACGGGTGTTCCGATTATGCAATTACAGCAACGGATTGGCAATCAAGCTATGCAGCAGCTGATCCAGGATCGTGTGGATTCGAGTACTACCCAATCGGCCCAAGTTCAGGCCATTCGGTTCGGACCTTATGCGCCGCAAACGTATGGTCAGCTGCTTTCTATTAGCTTAACACTTTCACACGAATTGCGGAATCAACTGGAAGGTGTGGGAGAAGACGCCCCCGTCCGGATTCAAGCTGAGGAATGGTTGAGCGGCATGGCACAGCTGCAACCATATTTGCTGCGACGGGGAGATGAGCCGTTAGACTCAGCAGCGGGGAGTCAAGCTTCGCTCTGGTACCAGGAGCTTCTGCTTATAAGGGCGAATCTCCAGACTTATATCTCTGATCAAGTTGAAAGAGATTTGGAGTCAGCCAGGGAGGAGCTTGCCCGGGCCGGAGCTCGTCTTCTACAGGAGAAGGAAGAGCTCCGTGATCAGATGCGCAGCGCTTTCTTAAGCGGTGACGAGGATGCTCTCGCCCAAGTAGTGAACTATATCGGTACAGTTACAGATATCGGGTTAGGTCTACATGAGCTTAGCCGTGAGATGGCATCCGCAATTGTTACAGCTCGTGGAGGAACAATCCCGCAGGTATCACGCTATACGGAGATGCTAAGTGTCGTGAACCAAATTTTGGCTGCGGCTAACCTGATGTACAGTCTTGTGAATATTCAAGGTCCGACCGAGCTGAGTACAGCGACAAACGGAATTAATACCGTGGCGGGGGTGTTCAGCTCGGGAGGAACGTTGCTCGGTCTGTCCGCTCATATGGGATTGTATGCCAATCTTTATTTGGTGCCGCTGACTCAAGCCATCCTGGCGAATGTGAACGCTATTTTGTCCCGACATCTTCATGAGCTTAACGTAGTTGCCGCACATACAGGATTCTCTCTGGAGATGAGCAGTGAGCCTGGTGGTTGGCTTATGTATCACTTTATGCTGCAAGTGATGAGGGATGGTGTAGTGCCAAGTCCTGTCCCAGAGGATGTAGCAGATTATTTGCTAGATTATAGCGAGATGCTCGAGAGGGGAGCAGGTTCAGCCGTCCCCACCACAGGCATGCTTTTCTGGAGAGATCTGGATTCTGCCTCCATAGGATCATGGGTATTGGCCAATCGGGAGGCTCTCTGGTCGATGTTTTATGGCAATATGCCCGTACCGAGGGAAAGGTAGGACCATAGTTAATTGAAGAAGACGAATTTACTCATTAATTATCCGCTTTGCCGTAATGAACCGATTTCTCCATCGCTCATCAAGCTCTGATACGACCACACCAATTCCAACCCGGTATGTATGAAGCATTTTATTGTCGCCAATATAGATGGACACGTGTCCAATTCGTTCTATTCCGGTTTTGTCTTTACGCTTTGGCGTGGTGAAAAACAGCAGGTCGCCTTTCCTGATTTGGTCCACACTGACCTCTAATCCAAGTTCGCTCTGTTGACGGGAATTTCGCGGCAATTTGATCCCAATCTCTTTAAACACAAAATTAGTGAAAGAGGAGCAGTCGAACGTATCGGTTTGTCCCAGGGCAGCTCCGAAATCGTATGGAGTACCCATATACTTTAACCCGAGAATAATGCTGGAATTTGCCCTTTGTTCCCACACAGGTACTTCAACTTGCGTGGGAACAAATTTATAGTTGGGATAATTCCCGCTAGAATCTATTTGATCAGCAACGGGATCATCCTCGTTTTCCAAGGAGATGACAGCAGTTTTGGAGGAATCATTCCATTGTACTCGATAGCCTAGAGATTGTGCGGCGAGGCGGAGGGGGACATAAGTGGTTCCTTTATAATTCAGGCTCGAAGGAAGTTCTACTTCACCGTCAAAGTAAGGCGCAATGGAGCTGAAGGCTTTCCCGCCAACCACCCACCGGAAGGGAACCACATCCAGTTCTACTTTGGCCACTCCTGTAGCAAATGCAATGTTAAGCATCAGAGAAAGGCCGATCATGACGCATAGGGCAGTTGTTAACCATTTCTTTTTCACAGGCTCGTCCTCCGTATAGTGGTACATTTAGAATTCTATAGGATTCGCATGTGAAGCGAGTATTCAGGGAGTAGAGAATATGTTGATTTTATCGGTAAAGGGAGGTCGGTCTAAATGATTTAACAATACCAGGCACCGAGGTTACCATCTTTTTGAGCAGGCCAATTTGCTTCCCGAATCGTTTGTAATCATAATCGGATTTATCCAGTTTGAGGAATATGTCCGGGAGTTCTTCAGGCAAAACGTAGCTGAACGAATGTCCTTTGAATTCTGTTAAAAACACTAACGGGGAATCTGCATACCGATTTTTCCACTCCTTCGCTCCGAACGGAGACAAGATAATTGTTAGTAATGGGTAGTTGGTCGTCTTGCCTCCGTATCGGAATACAAACGAAATGAAGATCTCTCCTTTATGGATAACGGGACTTGAAGCAACAGTATGTCTATACCACCATTCCGGAAAGGTGATTGTAAAATGGTACTTCAAGTTGTAGTACCGAATAGATTTCGTCTCGATCGGTTTTGTTTCCAAGGTATCACCAGCCTTTTTCCACTTTTCAACTCTATCTTATGCACAATAACAATGGATTGGCCCGAATGAAGTAGGAGGGAGCACTTAGCTACAGCGTATGTGCCGATCGGCGAGAATGGGTGTGTAGTCATCGACATTGAATGTCAATTGTCGCTTGAAATTAGCCAGGAGGTGTTGACGCTAGTTAACATAACCTAAGATATGTTAACTTATTTACATCATATTGGAGACCTTGTATTATTAAATACTGATTATCGGAGACAAACCTATAATGAAGTAAGATTCAGTTTTGCTTACACAAATATTTAGTGCCGATTACTAACCGCCAAATGGCGGTTTTTTTGTTTTATAGGTACAAGTTCTTGTCAATTGCTTTTGACAAGAACTTGTACCTATTGCCGTTTTGTGACAAGAACTTGTACCTTTTGCCGATTAAAGTGATGATAATAATTTTCGAGTTGGGTCATTTCTATTGAGGTGTAGTTCATTTGACTTATATTGAGTCCTTTGTTCGAGAAGGAATATGGGAAAATATGTCGAATTTCATTTAAATAAGCTAACCCGAACAGGAGTTGCAAAATGATAAAAAAAATATTAAAGCAATTTGGAAAGCTCCTTCCGGGAGGGGCTATAAGTGCATCAAGGAAAAAACAATCAAACCACCTTTATCTACAAGACTTACCAGTATCCAATCGAAACGAGGACAAATTTCAATACGGTCAAATGGCTGATTTGATATTGGAAGTACTCGAACATGGACAGTTACCATTGCATATTGGATTACTGGGTAGCTGGGGCTCCGGAAAAACATCTGTACTGAATTTACTAAATGACCGAATTAGTTCTGAAAAGGATCAACAAAAGTACTTTCTAAAATTCATTCATGTATGGAAATTTGCAGATGATGCTCCTTCCCTACATCGCAAAATTGTACGTGAGGTTGAGGCACAACTAAAGGTGGAGAACCCAGAAGGTCTTAATGTGGTGACAACTAGACAAGAGGCCTTGCAAACAACTGGAATTCTTACATTAGTTAATAAAGCAGGATTAAAACGTTTTGGTATTGCGATTGCCGTTTATATTTGTTCTTTAATCATAATTTCAATATTGTTTGACATTTTCTTTAATATAAAAGATCCGTGGGCTCTTTCCTTTGTTAATCAAACTATTCTGATAATAGTAAGCGTGTTATATGCAATAATTTCGAAAAGTAGTCTTCAAACCACCTCTCAAAAGAGCTCACAAGAAATTGCACTGCAACATGGGGATCAATTTGAAGACCGATTTGAAAAAGCTGTTACACAATATTTGGTTGCTAATCATGGTAAGAGACTAATTCTTGTTTTTGATGATATGGATCGTTTACCCCCGAAGCAATTAGTTGCCGCGTTAAATACCATTAAGACATTTTTAAGATCAAGTTTGTGTGCATTTATTATCCCATGTGATGAAAAAATTCTTCGTGATGGTATCATGAATGCATTAGCTGACAAAAACATTGACAAAAATGCTGTGTCTGAATTCTTAAATAAAACTTTCGACTTACAATTACATCTACCTATACTAGAAAAAACTAATATGGGTCGTTTTGCAAGAAAACTATTACAAGAACAAAAATTACAATGGACTCAAGATAAGAAATTAAGTGTAGATCGTGTATTAGGTGTACTTATTCATTCAGGAGTAAAGACACCGCGGCAAGTTAAAAAAATAATAAATGCGTTTTCATTTGATTGGTATATGGTTTCTCGAAGAGATGCTGAATCAGGATATGATTTTCTTACCAAAGATCCAACTGCTGTTGCAATTTTTACAGTTTTAAAGACTGATTATCCAAGATATTTTTTGAAAATCAGTGAGCAACCTTTTATGATACATAAACCCTTTAATGAGCAAAAGTATCTTATAGATCCAGCGAGTATAGTGGGTGAGGATAGCCAACCTGAGGGGAATAATGATGATTGGTTGGAACAGCTGAGGTCATTTCTTTCACGAATCCAAGATTATATACCAGTTGACCCACGACCGTATGTTTATTTTAATAACGAAATGTTAAACCCTCTTAGTGGTAAACCTCATCTGGAAAAAATAAGAGAAAACTTATTTGATGGTGAACAGGAGTATTTCAAAACAAATTTCATTGGGCTTCAAGTTGGGGAAAAGTATGTTGTTTTATCATCACTGTTAGAAGATTTGGATGTCAATGACAGTATTGTATTAGAAAATTGTGTAAAAGTACTTGTGGGATACAGTGAAACTTTTATGTACACAAGTGAGATGGATAAGCCTCGCTGGGAAAAATTCCTTCAGGCAAACACAGATTCATTAGGTAAATGCTCAATTATTGATGTATGTACCTCGTTTGAAAATCTAAATACAAACTCTACTACCTGGACAATCTACGGAGAGAGTCTGGAATTATCTAATGTTTATGAAGAACTGCTTGAACTATGGGTTGAAAAATCAGAATTTGTGGACAAGCTCAATATTTCGGGTTTTGGAGACAAATTATCAACGTGCTATTTAACTGAGAATAAAGGTGATGTTTTACTCGATACATTAGAGAAATTAAAATTTGGAAATAGTATTGCACATCAAATTAACTGGATTGAATTAATGAATAAAGTCGTTACAACTAATAAACTGCCGCAATTGAATATGAGGCAATTATTGATTAAGTGGTCGGAAATTTCGAATACAAACGTTATTTGTAGAATTATTACAGATTTGTTAGAACAACATAATTTTAAGAATATAGAGTTTGTTACAGGTATTGGGTCGTTGTGGTGCTCAGCTTATGAAGAGAACCCTGACATTTCAGAACTGCAGCATTTAATAACTCTAATGGGAAATAACAATAATTTTGAGGGGTTTGATATTGAAGATCATATTCGGTTGAAAAAATATTTACCGCAAATTAGTGATGAATTGATTCAACCTTTGACTCAAAAAGTATTCGAGAACTGGTGGGCGAATAAGCATGATGAGGACTATATTACTTTGATAAAGGCTTGGAGAGACGTGCCTGGAGTTGAAGTCTTTTGTACGAAGCATTTCGATTTCGACCTAGATGGGGAAGTACAAAAATTGTTTATGGAAATTGCTAATGAAAGAGCAGAATATCTGGAGCATGATACCGACTTAATAAACACTATTGTCACTGAAATTAAAACTGCTGAATCGAACGGAAGACCATCAGAAGCAATAAAGAATGTGATCGAGTTGACAAAAAATAAAATTTGGTTAAGAAAGGTTCGAGAACAGGCTGCTAACTGGTTTCCGATTAATCAAAGTGATTGGCTTAACTGGAACGAGAATGTGTTTCGAGATCGCATTCAGTTAATTGAGATTTTGTACTCTGACGATGTGGATGCAAAGTCCAATATAGTTAATTGTATTTTTGAGATGGTCAGGATTGATCTTGGTGCAGCGTATAGTAACTCAGTCACAGTTAAAAGAAATGCAAAAAAGTATACAAATATTATTATGGATTCTCTCTTAGATAACTTTTATCTTGACTGGAACAAAGCACTAGATAAATTGACTAATGGGAATGATCAGGGGACTACAATTCTTTTAGTTCTCGATGCCCCCACTAATGAAAAGTTGTTGGATCAACTACATAACTACTGTAGTATGGACCATGGTATTTATAATGAATTGCTGGTGATGCATTGTAATATTAACAATCCATTACACCAGAATGCTATAGCACGTCGTTGGAATTATATTGACATAGAGAACATTCTTCAAGAAAAGCTGAATTCAAATAGTGCTGTAAAAGACATTATTGGTATGATGTTAGTCAAAACCTTTATTGCACAACCGTTATTAAATTACATTGACCACCTACAACAATGGTCATTTAGTGAAAAGGTTAATCAATCATTAGTCAACAGTATTATTGACAATGTTAATTCGGAACTGTTAAATGATTGGATAAACGATACGCTTGAGCAAACTAACCAAAGTGGAATCAAGAAATGGAAAATGATTGCAGTGAACAGGGCACTAGAAGTAAGAAAAGATATGCTACTTCCCCAAAGATCTACATTGGAGACTGCACTCGGACTCAAGGATGAAAGGGCAGTATTAGCATTACGTATTATTAATCGTTTGAGCCCGGATAAACGAACAACAGCGGTTTTCAGAGATAAGATATATGATTTGAAGGATATATATACTGAGGAAGTTAAATTAATAAAATCGAGATTTGGATGGCGGAAATAAAGAAAACATTTTTATTTATTGCGCAGTTTGGGATAACTAAATAAATTCTTAAGAAAAGCAAGGTTTACAGAGAACAGTTAAAGGAGAAATAGGGGGATAATATTTTTGGGAAACAATAAAGTAAAAACGGGATTTTTTAAAAGTAAATTTTTTTTCGGTATTGTAATATTGTTCATTGCATTAATTGCAGTGCCAGTTTTGTTTAATTATTTGTTTATTTGGGACAGTGGTCAGGCCAGAGGCGCAACTGGAGATTGGTTTACTTTTTATGGGAATATTGTTGGGGGATTGATAGGTGGATTTTTTACTTATGTGGCTTTAATGTTAACTATCAAAAATCAAGAGAAAACGAAGATTGAAGATAGTAGAGCAAAGCTTGAAATTTTGCATCAAAAAATAGATTTTTCTGATACAGGTAATGATTCTGATTATGACAATCCGATTCTTATTGAAATTAATAACGTTGGTGGCTCGATAGCCAAGAATATTGAAGTAACATTGATACTTAACGATTTTGAAGAAACTATTAATGCAATTAAGGAAATTGCACCTCCCATATTTATGAGATTGTTCGATGTAGATGTTACTGAATTGGGGGATGAACCGGAGCAGGATGTAAGTAGGAAGAGTACTGCAGTGATTGTAACTGGACAGTCGGGTAGAGATAGGCACTTAGCAAACCTTGATCAAGAGTATGATTCGGTTTTTATTGGCTCATGTGTACCACTGAGGCTAAATCATCAAGCAAATGTTGTATATTCGTTAAATCATAGTGTAGCTAGGCTGATCAGTTATTTGATAATAAAGAAGAGAGAAAACCCCGAACCCAACGAGAACGAAAAGGAGTTATTCGAACTTAAGCTGAAACTCAAGTATTCAGATGAGTATGGGGAACGTACTGAGGATTTTAAACTGGCATGGCGATTCGCTTTTGGACGATGGGATAATGGCACTTTGAAGATTCAGTATGTGTTGAAAAGTGAAAAATAATAGATTCAGATCGACATCTTCAATGAAATTGGGGGCGGAAAAAAGGACAAAATACCAGATAGTAAGGTAAGGCCGAAAAGTAAAGTTGGATCACATGTATTGCTTAATTTATTCTTCCGTTGGCTTGATGCGGCTAGAATATTTGCTTCAAAGAAGACAAGGCCGAACGTTGATTTAATTGATGAAATTCCAATGTATTATGTTAGCTTCGGGAAAGAGTATAATAACTTACATTTTCATGCTTGCTTCAGTATGTAGGTAACAAATACGAAGCGAAATCAAATTCAAATGTGATGAAAGAAATAAAAATTGTTACGAATTACATTGAATAAAAACACTGACTGAGTAAGTCGTAAGTCAGTGTTTTTTTATTAACAAGTTCAAAACGCTGCGAACATGAAAAGCTGTGTAATCACAGCTTTTTTATTAATCGGTACAAGTTCTTGTCATCCGACAACGACCGACGGACACGGACAAACCTATTATACAATTACATATTCACAAAACCCGTATTTTGTACATATGTCTATGAACCTGATAAATCCCATGTCTCACAACCTTTTTGTTTGTCGAGTGTCAAGAACTTGTGCCGATTATTGCTTGCTCTGTTTCCCCCATAAAAAAAGTCACGTTTGTTTGTCGTGACTTTTTTTTACTTTAACCTTAAAAATTTTGTTGGAGCATTCGGCCCGATTTGCTTTCCGCGATCTATAGCAATCACCAGTGAAGTCTCACACTCTTTCCTGTTCAACTTCTTTCAACAAAAGCTGGTGTCTTACAGTCCCCGCAAGCCGTTCAAGCTGTTCCACTTCGAGGCGGTGATTTCCTTTTAAAGCGGAATCGTCTTTGATCCGGCTTGTCCTATCTATCGTCAGCCCCCGTTTTTGCATATGGTACTTGGCGTTGATGGGATACATCTGAAACTCAATTAACGACGCCACCGACAAGAATGTCTGCAGCTTCTCAGCCTTTTCCAAATCATGGCTCCATTGCTCCGTTAGCTCGACATACAGATCCGGATGGAAATTGGCCATCACGCCGCTGAAACCGGCTGCGCCAAGCTTTAGAGATTCAAGCAGCGTCGTTGAATTCGCGTTAAACAGTTTAAGTCCGCTGCCCGTCACGGCCGCCATCTTTGCCTGAATTTGCTGCAGATCACAGCATGTGTCCTTCAGAAACTGGAATCGACCCGTGTCCGCGCACCATTTTAACGTTTCCGCCGAAAGCAGCCTCTTATAAGGATAGGGACACTCATAAATGCCGAAGTGTACTTCCGGAATCGCATTCAGAATCTTCGTCGTATGGTTGATCCATACCTTATCATCCTCTTCTGCTGTCGCAAGACGATTGCTCACAAGGACAACCGCATCCACGCCGGTTTCCGCAATGCGTTGTAACTCCTCAATCTGGTCTTCGAGCTGATCCGAAATATGTCCGGAGGCGATTACCTGAACCCGGCCAGCTGCTTTCTCCTTGACGAAACGGGCGATTTCCACCCTTTCCTCCAATGTTAAATAAAACATTTCGCTAGACTGGCAAACAGCGAACAATCCATGAACGCCCCGATCGATGTACCATTCAATCAATTGCTCCAAGCCTGAGTAATCTACTTCATCGGAAGTGGTGAAGGGCGTAATCATCGTAGGCCAAACGCCGTTCGAAATCGTTATGCTCATTGCCTGTACATCCCTTTCTTTTAAATTAGTAAATCCTTGTGAATCTTGACTACAACTTTGCGGATCTTTGCGTTGTTCTTTACACTACAGCAGGGCCGGTGAATGTCCGATGGGAAAAATACGGCAAACATACCCGGCTTGAGCAGCAGGTCTGTTTCATTGTCCACGTTGGAGTAGAAGAGCACATCTTTGTCCGCAAGCAGATTTTCCGCTATAATCTCCTTACCGTTGGCTCGTGCAACCCCGATCCGTTCTTCTCCATCCAGCAGATATTGAATATCGATATAGCTCTCATGCGATTCCGGCTTACGCGAAGCTTTTGGTTCGGTTACGATTTCATGAAGCAATGCGAACAATTGTTCACCCGCGATATCGTATTTTCTGTTCTTCATTCCAGAGAACTTGGTACGAAGTATATATTCCATTCCCGTACGGATGGCTTGTGAAAAAGCCAGTTTCTCCCGCTCCCAATTTGCAATATCGCTAACGATCACAAGTACCCTCCCCAACTTATAGTAAATCCAGCTATTTCTTGAACTGCTTAAGCACCTTCATAACGGAGTCGGCGTCGCGACCGAAATATTCGTGCACCCGGAAGCATTCGGCATCCAGCAGTCCTATGAGAGCGACGTTGATTTCCTCACTAAGAACTTCCGATACTCCCGTATTCGGATAAAACTTGCCTGCGTCCAAGATATCTCCATACGACGGTTCCATCGTGTATGCTGGTTTCTTCATTACCGGTAAAATTGCCAGAGCCTGACGTACCGGCCGTGATGCAAAAATATACTTTATCGATCGATTGCACGGAAGCCCACGCCACAACTCCCTGCTGGTAGGAGGTAGATGCCTGCCGTCCTCGGACATCAGCTATTAAAAATCCATCGTTCATCGCTAGGAGTCCTTCCCTCGTCTTCCCTTCTAGATTCGTGTAAGGAAATTTGGTTCCTGCCACAATCTGAACGCCATCGCCCAACTGTTCCAGTATAGGAGTGCCGTCTCCGATTGGAAATGGTTTTCCTTGAAAGCTGTAATTATTCGATAGCTGCAAAAGGACTCTGGCTAGCTTGGCGCTTTTATTACGCACATTTTTCAGTAGATTGTCTCTAATCACGAAGATGTGTATGCCTATCGCTGACGCGGACGCCCCTTCAACCGATAGATCAAACTCGATATAATTTTTGGAGTCATAGATCCGATTACCAATCACGTACGTCTTCACAGGCTGACCCGCATCGTTAAATATGTTGATCGCACTCGTTCCACTCGATTGTTGCGCTTTAATGTAGAAATCATTATATTCGATCGTTGTCCATTGGGACACCGCGCCTGATAAATCCCCAATGTCGACAATGTTCTTCTTCAGATCCCGGGTAACATGAAATTCATTATGGGATAGCAGACTGTTCCCCGAGTTATTGAAGTTCATGTCGATGACGACATTAGTTAATTTATTGTCGCGGAACGTGTAATGGGAAAAGTCACCAATATCAATAATTCCCGCCCCTTCTTCTCCTAACCAGACAAATTCGTTGCCGATGTACACGCACTCGTCCGTACTCGCGATATTCGTAAATCCCGTACCTTTGTTGGTGACTAAATAATTGCCGCTGCTCGGATCCCATTTAGTTCCTAATTGAAAAAGATCATTGATATTTTTGGCGGATCCGTCTTCGATACAAGTATTTCCAATGAATTTATTTCCTACCGAAGCATAGAAGATCGCGAGCGAGCCGTTACCGGAATTCTTCACAATGTTATGCTCGGCAGTACAATAAAAGCACCCTTCATAGTCAATTCCGAGATCAATCCCCCGTTCGACGTAGTTACCGGTATCGTTGCACATATAACCATTAATGATATATAGCGCATTCGGCTCGAACAGCCGATTATGGATCCGATTCACATGGCGGCAACGGCGATAGTGTTGGAGATTCCCGCCTTGATTTATGCCAGCCGCGCCGCCCCAGCCGCTGATTGATCCCCGAACGGAATCATTACCTTGAATGAGTCCCTTCTCGCAAAACTCGTAGCGGAACATTTGCACAAGCGACCCTTCCTGTACATAGGTCTGATTCTCGGAAAACAGAAAATTCTCGTTCAAATCTCCTCCGTTGGGAGACATGCCTGCGGATACGGCCGGATCGATGTTCGGGTCGTTGTTATTGGAAAGTGCCTGATTATAAGTACCCCATTGTCTTGCTGCATGGGTCATGTATTGGAGCCCCATGTTGTGTGACGTACATCTCCACATCGATACATTTCTGACATTGATGCTGTACCATGCACAGTAGGTAACATATTGAATTCCAGGGCCAAGATTAGCTTGATTGATAAAATCAAGTCCATATAAATGGATATTCGTTGCAAACAAGGAATGATCCGTTCTACAATGAGACACCGTGATGAATGGAACTTTCACGTTAGTTCCGTTTATGATGATTTTTACTGTACCGGGTTCGGCTTGAAGGGTAATGTTGGAAGGGAGCTGTACTTGCGAGGCCAAGCGATATGACCCCGTTGGAAAAAAGATAACGCCTCCGCCAGTCCCGGCGGCATGATCAATCGCTTGTTGAATCGCCGGAGCATCATTCGCAACTCCATCCCCGATTGCACCAAAGTCCAGCACTGACATAGACTCACGCAACTTTTCGCCCACAGTACGTGCAGTCGTATTCCCTGCGTACTGATAGGAGACATCATCCGCTCCGACTATGTGAGGATTACCGTAAACGGAACCGGTGACGGAACCGCTCCCGTTCATGGCGTTAATGATACCTCCTGTTGCCAGGGAAGCTCCTGTGATCCCGAGAGTAGCGAGCAGCATGCGCCGACTAAGCTTTTTATCTCCTTCCTTCTCTAGCTGTGAAGTTGTCCCCTCAGTTTGATGCTGTTCTAAAAGGTCATGATTGCCATCAGGTTGTTTACCCATCATTCATCTCTCCCATGAAAGCGATTTCTTTGTTTGGTTTTGATTATATGATGAATTTCTTATGAATGCCTATACAGATCTGATAGCGACATTCACTATTTGGCTATAAAATGATGTGGACGTCATCGTAACAGCATCCTCTCTGCGATCTTGCTCAATGTACCTGTTTACGGTATTCGAGAGGCGACATCCCGTACTTTTCCCGAAATACCCGATAAAAAAAGCTGTAACTGGCAAAGCCGGATGCCTCGGCAATTTGCTCCAACGGCATTTGGCTGTATTTGATCCGTTCCACGGCAGCTGCCATCCGAACCTCTTTAGCATATTCCATAATGGAAATCCCGTAGCATTCCTTAAATAGATGCACAGACCGTGATATGCTGAGTCCGGCATACTGGGCAACATCTTCGATTTTGAAGGCGAACATCGCCTTCTCCTGAACGAACGTCTTCATTCGTGCGGCAGCGAACGATCGTCCGTGAGGCACGGCGGTCTCCAACACTGCCTGTTCGATGCAGAGACAGAGCGCTTGGAGCAAATGCCCGATCAACTCCTCGTTATTTTCCCCCATCCGAAACTTCCGTTTCTCTAGTACCAAGTGCCGCCAAAGCGCGATCAGCTTCTCGTCGAGATTGATTCGTGTTCTCTGCTGCTTGGTCCTCCCCTTCCACCAGTCGTCGATCCAGCGGCCGGCACAGGACAGGAAATAGTCTCCACTAAAAACGAGTGACTCGCCAAGATCGTTGGGTGTCGGCGTGAAAACAAGCTCGTACCGGTCACCTGGCTTGTACAACAGCAGATCGCCCGGAACGAGTGTCGTCAGCGTTCCGTTGACTAGCGCCTGGCAATACCCTTCGGTCTGCAAGCGAAACAAATAGTAAGACAGACCTTCCCGGTCCTTCAAATAGGAGGCTTCTTTTGTATGGTAGGAATATCCGCAAAGCAACAGCATTACATCGTCCATCGATACACCTCCAGTTTTTTTAGCCAAATAGTAAATGTAATAATCAGATCTATATAGGCATTATACGTAAACTTTTTATATAATAAAAGTACCGGTGAAAACGTTTTCTCCTACATAAAGAAACAGTCGTAGCAATTGATCGTCTCCGTTCGCCTCGGCTGTCGAACGGTTGACAAACAGCCATAAAAATAAAGTAAGGGGTGTGTGGGGATGTATCGTAAAATTACAAAATGGATATTCGGCATGGTTATCGCATTCGCTCTGACAGGTTGTTCGCAAAGTGTCAGTCCAGATGGTGGCAATCCAGCCAAAGTGGCAAGCAACGAACCAGTCACGTTAACGCTGTATGCCAAGGGGCTGCTGACCAATGAAGATTTTACTAGATTTATTGAGAATCCGCTCAAGCAAAAATACCCGAATATTACGATTAATAAGATTGACGGCGGTACTGGCAAGCAACCGAGTGATTTAATTGCCGCCGGCAGCATTCCGGACTTCATTTGGGACGGACTGACCAACATCGATGTGATTAAGGATGTCGATTGGCCTTCCGACCTGGACCCGCTGGTGAAGAAATATAAATTCGATCTGAACAGACTGGAACCGGAAATGGTTGCAAGCATCCGATCCTATTCCGAGAAAGGCCAGCTGTTGTTCATGCCGTTCCGTAGCTTCGAATTCGCGCTGCACTATAACAAAACCATCTTCGATAAATTCGGCGTCGCTTACCCGAAAAACGGCATGACTTGGGAAGAGTCGGTCGATTTGGCCAAGAGGGTGACACGCAGCGACAACGGCATCCAATATCGCGGCTTGAGCGCGGGTATTAACGTCAATCGGATGCAGACACAACTATCCGCTCCTTTCATCGACGTTAAAACGGGCAGATCGGTGGTGCTGGCTGACAATCAATGGCAGGACATCTTCCGAATGTTCAAAAGCATATACAGCATACCTGGCAACTATCCGGCCGGCGCAAAGTTCACCGACGGCAGAACTGCGTTTCTTAAGGATCAAAAATTGGCGATGTACCCCCATCTCGTCATGATCGGGGATGCGGACTTCGCTCAAGCTGCGAAGGAGGGCTTGAACTGGGGCATTAGCACATTCCCGGTATGGAAAGACAAGCCGGGCGTCGGACCGGGCATCTTCTCAGATGGTTTCGTTATCCCGAACGGTAGCAAGCATCCCGATTTGGCCTTCGAATTGATAGCTTACTTGCTGTCTGACGAGGTGCAAACCATGGCGGCCAAGTTGGGAAATCCGACCGCGCTCACCAATCCTGAGGTCAAGAAGCACATGTACGAAGACAACCTGCTTGTGAAAGGGCTTGATTTGGCACCCGTCCTTTCCCTGCGCAAGGCGAAGCCTTATGCAACAACACCGTACGACACGAAGGCGAACCGCAACATTATTGAAAAGAAGCTCGAACTGTTTTACACCGATAATCTGGACTTGAACACCGCGCTACGCCAAGCGGATGAAGAAATCAACAAGATGGTCGAAACGGAGAAGTCGAACAAAAAATAACGATATCAAAGGATGATATTTCTATGAAGCAGTGGATCAGTGAAGTTCGCTATCAGGAACGCACTACGCAAACGTATCTCGGGAGCCCAAGCATTGTTAGGCTTCCCGACGGATCACTGGTGGCCACGCACGATTATTTTGGCAAAGGCAGCCCGAAAGACTTCGAGGGCAGAGAAACGTTGACAAGCGTCTATCGTTCCGACGATAACGGACAGTCTTGGGCGTGTGTCACACATATAACCCGAGCGTTCTGGAGCAGCTTGTTTGTGCATCGTGGTGATTTATATTTGCTCGGCACAACTGGTGATTTCGGCCACATCGTCATACGCCGAAGTGGGGACGGCGGCTGCACATGGACGAATGCCCTTGATGAAGAAAGCGGGTTGCTGTTCCGTGGGGGACCCGGCATGGAGCCTCCGAATTACCATTGCGCGCCGGTCCCGGTAGTACAAATCGGAGATCGCCTTTACCGCGCTTTCGAGGATTTCGATCCGGCTGTCCGGCCGTCAGGCTTCCGCTCCTTCGTTATTTCTTGCAATTCCGACGCCGACTTGCTGAAAGCGTCTAACTGGACGATGAGCAACAAGCTCGTCTACGATCAAGAGACCGATCCTGTGGAATGGGGAACGAACAACAACGGCGGCGTCGGATGGATCGAAGGCAACATCGTGGAAGGACCGAACGGACAAATCTACAACATGCTGCGCATTTGCTCCGAACCGGTAACGGATAACTGCGCGATGGTACGCGTGTATGATGAGGGTAGACGTGTGGAATTTGATCCGGAGGCCGATTTCGTATGGTTACCCGGGGGGACGCACAAGTTCACGATCCGTCGCGATGCCGCTACCGGACTGTATTGGACGATTTCCAACAAAGGTGAAGATCCGATGAAGCACGTTCTGCGGGAGACGCTCTCCTTGTTCGTTTCCACCGATTTGCGGCAATGGCATTTCGCCGCCAAGCTGATGCAGGACGACCTCGGTTATTCTCTGCAGGAATCAAAGAAACGGACTGGGTTTCAATACGTTGATTTCCAGATCGACGGCGATGATATCATATACGTCGTACGGACCGCGTATGACGGCGCAAACAGCTTTCACGATAGCAATCGGATTGTCTTTTCCGCGATAAGGCAGTTTCGTAATTTGATTCCGTCCGTGATCCGTCGTTGATAAAGTAAGGTAGACACAGTGATGGTTTTCAAAATTCTGCTGTATGTAGGTTAATCTGTGTCACTTCGCTTCAATGGTAGTCACATTTGTGCATTTCTTTATAACGTAAATGTGACTACCATAACCTGATTTCTCAAGCTTTATTTGAAGGCTGTAGTGTTTCTGCAATCGAGGCTGCCGATCCATTCCGGCAGCCTCGTCCTGGTTTCTTAATACACTATACTGCCCTTTAGCTTAGCGACTAGGTTGGCACATCGACCGCGGCTAACGATCTATGTTCTTATCCTTTTTCTGCAAACATGAATTACTTAACGTTACCGCCTTTCTTGCTCATCCACATCAGCACCGCGGAAACTGCATACATCAGGACACACACCGTAAACCATCGGAAAATAGCGGGCGTAGAGCCTAAATACAATCCGATCGGCAGATTCCAGAGGAATACGCTCCCCATGGTCTTGGGCGTCCCTCGGATAGCCGAAATCAGCGCCACGATAGCCGGTAACGGTATGAGTAGTGCTGTGAGCAGTAGTGTATCAAGCTCTATTGCCTGGAATGGATTCGCTAACGCGAATACAGCCCAGAGCGCAAGACTTCCGATGGCAGCAGTAAAGCCTATCCATGACCCTGCCAGCAGAAGCTTGCGTTTCCTTCTAGTCGCAATGCCAAAAGCTATCGCCGTGATTAAAAGAATCCCAACGGCAAACATCAACGCAATTCCTCTCCGCGTACTTAACTTACCAATGATGAACTGTGAGTAAATTCCGGCTTCCTCCCGCCAAGATTGCTTCATCACGTTGGAAAGATCGACTTTTTGGGCAGGCGGTTGCCCGTTTCCCAACAGGAAGAGGTCATCATTTGCCAGTAATTTCGGCTTGGTCCGATTGCATAAAGTGGTCATCCACTCACCGTTGGCAGCTTGTCTGGCGTAAACGAGGTACGTTTCGCCCAATTTGAGGTTATAGCCACACGACTCCTCTCCCAACCCTGCATCTACGATAATTTGACTTTGGGACGGCCCCTTGAACGTACGTTCAACCTCCAACAATGCATTGTTGCTGCGTCCGGGAGTCCCACTAGATTCCACAGTGCCGAGCAGTTGCTTACTCTCGATGACAGTGCCCACGAACACGGCTCCTGCATTTTCGAACGCCTGCTGCAAGGATTGCGGCGCGCACGAGCAGGCCAAACAACGGTCCGCGTTCCAGAATGCCCCAGCCATGCAGACGACCAGAAGTATCCCTGCAAGCGTTGCCACTTTTTCCCTCATGTCATTTCGGCCCCTTCAATAGACGATTTACTCGCTATCCCCAAAACGCAAGGAAGTAGGAAAATGTTACAAAGTCTCAAATAACTGAAGCGATAGTTTGAATAGGCTGCTGTATTCCTCCAAATTCAATCCATATAATGAACCTGACATGACCAACTCGGTAATTTTGTATTCAAACCCTCAAGTCACTCTTTCATGATTTCTGAATCCTTGGCAATTTCTTCTGTAGATTTGACCAACCAAATATATTTATAACTATAGGCATTTCAATTAAACCTGTAATTGAATCCCAAAATGCATCCCAATTCATCCCGTAAAACGACGGGAACCCAAGTTCTTTTAAGATTGTATGCAGTTCATGACTGGTCCGAATATTACTTAAGTCCAATTCAAGTAATGGTATCCGTTCCTCCAGCTCAAATCACCTCCGTAATAACAAGTCTAAATTTATGGTGTTCTGAATACTTTCAGAAACACCTTATTTTCCGCACTAACCTGGCCTTTACTTCAAAAGGCAGCCGATCACCGGCTGCCCTCTCCTATTCATTAAGCTCTCGTACCTGATAGCTTAACAGTCCTTGTTCAGAATTACTTCCCGGTTTTTGAAACATGGTAAGCCGCGAAAGCAAATATAGGGGCATGTCAAAAATTACTGCGTAACATCCTTTTCTCCTTTGGTATTCTTTGTTGTTTAGTTTTTCACCAAATGTAACCCCAAAATTACTCATCAACTTTCAAACCGTTCCAGTTTACCTTCCAGACTCCAGCCTTGTTCCTGGTTAGCCCGAAGCCCCCCTTCAGATTCTCCAGATCATTCCCAAGAGCAGCGTCATTATTATCCAGTCCTTGATCGGTTTTGAGCGTCATAACAATACGGGCAGTATCTCCCTCTACTTTTTGTTCCAGCCTATAATTCCGTTCCAAAGCTTTGCTTTGTTCTTTCACTCGCTGTATCCCTTCGAGATCGTTGCCTAAGCCGTTCAGGAATTCATCCCGGTTTGGTACCCTATAATCGTTTCCTTGAAGAAACAACGCGTATACCACATCAAAATCCCCTAACAGTACTGCCCTCATATACCATTTGAATATATCGATCGGTTCAAGTCCTTTTAATAAATCATCTGCAGTTTGTCTAGCAAAAGTCTCATATCGTTCCAATTGTTGAGGAGAAAGGACCCAACCTTCTTCCACATACTCAGTGGGTTCTTGTGTCAGCGTTTGCATTGGGGCTTGTTCACGATGGACCACAATATTTTTCACCACCACCGCAATTAAAAGCAGAATCGCGCAGCATGCCGTTATTAAGACAGCCGTTTGGAGATGGTTGCGTTTACGATAACCCATATCTGTATTGTCCCCCCGATCTTCTTAATTGAAATTGGCTTCAAACAACTATGCCGTCTTGTGTAATTAAGCTATAGTTTCTCGTTAGTTCAACAATGGTGTTCAGTAAATGGTATTCCACAACAAAGGCTGCCTAATGGCAGCCTTTGTGATTTTGCATTACACTTACTTTCTTGCCCTAATAATCATAAAATTTTGATCTTCATTAACTTCTTGTAAAGAATAGCCACCATAGACAGAAACATCTTTGAATCCGAGCTTCTCAAGCATCATGATAAACTCATACTTAAAAAACCATCGCATTTTAGTTGTACTATACTGAGTATTAATTAAGAGACCATCTTTAAAAATTTCATATCGCTCTATCTTTATTTGAATCTGTTCAAGGAAATTAAAAGTTGATTTTGAACTTACGACTATATCCGAACCGTTGCTTCTTGTACCCTTAAAACCAGGTGCCCATTCAGCACCTTTATTTATGAACAGATCTTTTGGTATAAATAGAGGGATTAATGTCTGTCCACCTTGTTCAAGATGCGCATATATACTCTTTAATGCATTCATTGCGTCTTCTCTTTCTGATAAGAGTATAAATGAAGCCGCTGGTATATAAATAGTCATATACTTTTTAGGTATATCAAGATGTTGCATGTATTGATCATACAAAACTGGAAACTGCCCACTTTTCTCAGCCTTAGCTTTGCATATATCTAACATGTCTTTAGAACAATCAACCCCGTCAACATCAAGACCAGCGTCCAAATAGGGCAACAATAATCTTCCAGTACCACATCCAAGTTCCAATGCAGCTCCTGGAACTTCTATAATCATTTTTTTGAAGAACTCACTGTCATCGGACGCGCTACCCGTTCGCATATCGTAAGTTTCCGCTAGAATACCTTCATATGATTCAACATTATTAAACAACATATTTGTTGTTCCCTCCATGTTTTAAATGTTTTCACACACACACGGAAGGTTAATAATAAGAATTCTATATTACCCCTTCCGCACCTCGAAATTTAATGTATTTTCAACTTTAGTATTTGTATTCATCGCAATCACTCACTTCCATATTTAGTAATTTCAATATAACTCACTTAGTAATATATGTCCACGAGCAGACCATCTTAATTCCACTGCTGCCCGTTAACGCAGCAAGCCACCGATTAAAATAGGTGGCAAGTTCGAAATGTTTGATCTAGTTGGATATGTTCTTCCAGTATTCCCACGCCGTTAAGTAATCTTCCAAATCATGAGGGTGGTGTTGTATACAGATCCCAATACGGCAATAAAGTTGAAAGATAACTTCATCAATTAGTCTAACTTCATCAATTAGTCTTGATCCTTCTACAGGTTCATGATCGAGTAATGAAAATGCTGCGGTTAGAGTTTCAATATCCAAATCGTCAGGAGAGGAACAAAAAGCGTAAGTAAAATCATACAAAAGGGGCCCAATCATTGGTGAAGGGTCAATGACGCCACACAGCTTTTGTTCAAGAAATACAAAATTATGGACTCCAGTATCACCATGTAATATATATCTTGTTTCATTTTCTTCATTTTTCGCCATGTTTTCCACAATAAATTTCACTTTATCATAATCCTCAATGCTTAACAGACTACCCCAGTTAAGTTTCGTATCCTCTAAGCTCCGATAATTCCATTCCTGCCATGATTGAATTGGTCTTCCAATTCTCCCCCATTTATCATTTGGCAAATATTTTTCATAATTATTGAAGATATCTCTTACTAAAATTGATAGCCATTCTATTTTCACGCCACGATTATAATGGGTTGTGCCATCAATGTACGAATACAAGATATACTCTTTCGCAGGAGTCGAATATTGAATTTTCGGAAACAAACTAATGTGCTCATAGTGAAGTAGAAAATCTTCAGCCTCGGTATTTTTTTGCGGGCGATCTACTTTCAAAACATACTTTGCTTTGTTGTCCTCCATAAGAATATATACGTTCCCGTCAGTAGAACCACTTTTATTATGTATTGCTTTAATGTTGTTACCAATCAAATCTTTTTCCTGAAGTGTTTTGATGATACTATCTACCATAGTTATATTTCCCCTCTTAGAGTCATTTAAATGAAATATGTTTATTACCGATCAAAGCATCCCATCCATTTGATACTACGTTTGTATTGGATGGGATTCAAGATGAAGATCCGTTTTAACTAATAATCCCTACGAAAAGATCGCTATCTTCCACCACGTAATACTGCCCGTTAGCTCAACAGGGTTGCCGATTAATGCCCGTCCCACGAATAATTCTCCTGACACATTCACCTACGTCGGGAATGAGATACAGTTCTTGTCAAAATCGGGAATGGGATAAAGTTCTTGTCACGGCCAATTGACAAGAACTTTATCCCATTCCCGACAGACAAAAACCCATCGTCTATTTTAACGATGAGTTTCTAAAAATGTATAATAATAATTCTTAAATTGTAAGCCTGGACACGTAGTGATCGACGTTAGTTTAGCCCTATTTTTTACTCCAAATGTTTTTATAAAGGTCAGTAATCGTTAGTCCAACAATACCAACAACTTCACTCGCTACTTCATTTGGTTCGTTTCTCAGAAAGAAAGCGAAAGAAAAACAATCTCCATCCTTATAATTCAAACCACATCGACCTGTTGCACTAGCGTTGTATATTTTATCATCATACTCAGCTGTCAATTTTGCAGTTGTTGATGAAGTGAACGAGTAATCGTTGAGGGTCTCATGATAGACACCCGAGATGAGCGAAGCTCCCGTTAAGGAATATTTTCCGCTTGATCTAAACCCGATGTCATATCCTCCATTAGGTGTTCTCTGAAGCCATGTAACGTATATCTTATGTTCTCCATCATTATAAATCTCTTTACCGATGTTACTTTCTAAGTCTGACAAGTCAATTCTTAGTGAATACTTTCCTTCGATTAAATGACCATTTTTGTTAGTAAATTCCTTGGTATTGTTTGCAAGAGAAGCCATTCCATCTGACCATAAGCGGAATAAACCCGATGACCAGAGTACAACAATCATTACAACTGAAAGAAGTACGGTGATGTAAGTTATTTTTTTAGCTTTCATGTATTTTATTAAGACCCTCCTTGTCGAGCTCTAGTTCCCGTTAGCTCAATCTTCTGTTAGCCGACCAAAGGAGATTTTGCGAGGCAACTCAGTGCTCTTTAATCGTTCGTAAGCTTCTTTGATGTCAGGTACATTCTCTTTAGTAAGAATTAATCCGTTTATTGTATTTCTAATGACAACTAGTTCAACTTGATTAAATGTTGTGAGTTCTAGAATTAAACTTTGAATTCGCCTCTCAAAATGTTTTGACAGGGCATCGGTTACTAATTTTATCTCATTTTCAGAAAGCTTTTCACATTGAGATGTGATTATTGTTATCATTTCATTCATTGCGTAACTTACACCTCTATCTCTTCTGGTTATTCTTCTACTATTTATACTGAAATTTACAGATTTTGGTTGCATAACCTGCGGATTTGGTTAATAAAAGAATAAGGAGCTCTGCGTAGCAAGCTCCTCAACTATCGTGCCCGTTAATTTAATCATTAATTGTTAGTTACTCTTCTTAGTGCTTCTTCATAAAAAGCTCTATTTTCTTGAACCCAAGGAATTGTATAAGCATCTTCTGGTCGGAAGAAGACTCTTCCTTTTGTTTCATTTGTAGCTTGAAAATCATCTAGCTTTATTATTTTTGCACAATAAAACACCATATAGCTATCTGGATACGGGTACTTATAGTTCTCGGGTTTGTTATATAACCTGATTAATTCATAACCAAGAACCTGAGGGGATTCAACCAAAGCACCAGTTTCTTCATACAGCTCTCTTTCCATTGCATCAATTGGCTTTTCCCCAGGTTCTATATGCCCTCCAGGAATATCCCATCCTCTTTCATGCAAATTAGTTAATAATAATGCATTTCCTTGGAATGCAAGTACAAACGAACACGTTATTAATTCTTGATCAGGAAGGACTTTAGACAATACTAACCGTGTTTCATTAGGAAACGGTAGACTTTTAACGTTTTTTTCTTCCCTAATAATATTCATTTGCACCTCTATAAAGTTACTTAATTTGAATAAGGCTCCATTTCCAATTATTACATAAATCAACTTCACTTTGAATGACAACTTTTCGACTTTATTGCCACTTTATTGCCAGTTAAGGAGCATAGGCTGCCGATTGTGAGTATTCGGTCCCGTTACTTCAGCGAACAAAGAGATCACCTGAAAAGAGTGATCCCATTTCAAGTAACGTACCCGTCGTATTATGAGGTCAACCAGTTTTTGCTGGTTGACCACTTTTCATTTTAAGTGGTGTATTTATCGGTAGCCGGGGCAGAACGATCGTACCCGTGGGCACACAGCCCGTCGCTAAAACTGTTCGCCCCCTACTTGTAGAAACCATGTTTAAGCTGGTTGGGACATTTGGATCTCGCATAACAAGCGATGCTGTGGAACTGCAAGCAGCGTAGGGGTTACCGGCAATCAACTATCGAAGGGAGAATATCATGAATCCAGTAATAGGTCTGGATATTTCTAAGGGTCAAAGTGAAGGTCAAGCATTCTTAAACAAAGGGCAGCCATATGGAAGAACGTTTCGGTTCCTTCATACTCAGGACGGGCTTCAGGATCTAATAAACATCATTCACGATGTTCGGAGCAAAGCTGGTTCCTCCCCTACTGTCATTTTAGAATCAACGGGGCATTATCATCAGGCTGTTATACAATTTCTTGAGGCACAGGATATTTTGTTTTTGGTGGTCAATCCCCTTATTTCTCACCAAGCCAAGAAGTCCAGCCTTCGAAAAGTGAAAACAGACGCTGTGGATGCGTTTCAGCTTTGCGAGCTCTACTACAAAGAGGAATTTGAAACTCATAAACAAAGAGGTATTCAATTGCTCAATCTCCGTCACCTGACGCGTCAACATGAATCGCTCACTCATATGTATGTCCAAGCTAAACTACACTTTCAAGCTGTATTAGACCAAGTCTTCCCCGATTACAGAGGAATCTTCGGGGATTTGTACTCCAAAATTTCCTTATCGTTGCTTAAAGAATTCCCGACATCCAAGATCATTTTGAAATCGGGAGAAGCAAAGCTAGCGGATCGGATCGCTTGTCTCTGCCCCAGTCGATCAGATAACTGGGCCATCGATAAAGCTAAACTCATTATGAAAGCTGCCGTAAATAATCCCTTTCAAGAAACCAGTTATAGCAGCCATTTGAGTAGCATTAACCTATACATCGAGTTGCTTCTTCAATACCAAGAGCACCTATCCCACCTTGAAAAAAAGATTGATGCTCTTGCTATAGAAGTAGAAGAATTTATGATTATCCAATCGATTCCTGGGATCGGAAGCAAGATCGCGGCCACGATTTTGTCTGAGATCGGGGAAATCCATCGGTTCAATCATGCTAAGAAATTAGTAGCCTTCGCTGGAGTCGACCCCAGTGTTTATTCGTCAGGAAAGTTTACAGCGACTACGAACCGCATAACCAAGCGAGGCTCTAAACAGCTGCGTCATACCTTATATCTCGCCGTCATATGTGGGCTGAAGAATTCAAGAAATAAAAAGCTACGGGAATTCTACGATAAAAAACGTGAAGAAGGAAAACCATACCGAGTAGCCATTGTAGCCTGTATCAACAAGCTTCTTCACTGGATCTATGCAATCTTAATAAGAAAACAGCCCTTCCTTGATTTAGATTAAAACCCAATCTTATTAATTAAATGAAAAGCCTTCCATCTCTCAAAAGGAAGGTTCTTAAGCATGCCCACTTTTTAGTATAAGGCATGGATTTAAATAATTTAAGAGAAAAATGTTGACAAACTATTAGCTGGTTTTAGTTCAACAAAAATCTTTCCAATTCCCATTGACCTTCTTCATGAATCTATATTCTTGTCCCTAGACATTCCTTGTTAATATGGAGGGTTGTACAAAGTAGACTGAATTACTTCTACTTCTAGTTCATACTTGTGTATTATAGAGCGTACTAGCTCATTGAACCATTGCGGGGCAGTTGGTGATACGTATATTCGCTCAATTAATTCATTAATATCAACGGGGATGTTTGCTCCGAATTCATATTGAGGTGAAGCAAGCGTAGTATAGTCTATGTGCTCCCCAATAGTCTCATTATGAGTAACGGGTATTTCTTGAATTATTGCCCTGAGCTCACGTTCATGTTCAAAACTCATCCTTTTTAAAAGAAATGCCGAGAAGAGATTATCATCGGGTATCCATTCTTGAGTATAATCAACATATTTTACTTTGCCTATGTTAACTATTTCTTTAGTCTGATGGAAACTTTTGCTCAGCTTTTTAAATGTTGATTGTACAGCAATTCCCTCATTACTATTCAAGTATAATTTCCACATCGCTGCTGATTCATGTTCGTTCATGTGCCAGCAACTAATAAGTGTACGCGCTCTTATCTTGTCATGAATAAAACTCAACGCAGTCTCCAAACTTTGAGGTGCCCCTATAGCTTGATTAATTAGTGGTCTTAATCTTTTAGTCTCAAGAGAATGTGTCCCTTCAAATGGATCTTCAAACTTGTCTGTTCTAGTGAAAAATAGTGACCCTGTAACCAAAACACTTACAAATTTAGTAAAATCCATGTATCGCCATATCTTAATATTTTCATTTTCGGGTTTTTTGAAAAATCTTTGATCTTCTTGGTACATATTTAATCTCCCTATTATTCTTACTTCGGCCATCAGTTGAATTGCAAAGATGGACGCATCAAAATGCCATGTAGTTGCGCTAATGATCGGCAGCCTGTTGTCATTGTGCAATCGTTCCACTTTAGCGTAATGATTCGAAATTCATATTGATACCTGATCTGTTGCTGACACGAATAATTGAATCTAGTTGACTCTTGGGATATTCAATCCATCCCCTGCTCATTACTTGATTACTTATTTCAAAAGAATGATATCCTGGATAGGTATTAAACTGCTTCAAATAATCTTGAATTTGTTTGATCATATGAGCTGAGTTAAATAATTTTGAGTCAAATGCAAATATTATAGCCCCTTCTCCCCAGGGTTTACCTGGTGCATTTCCAAAAAATCCCCCAGTTAATGCACCTGCAATAAACTCCATACCCATTGCTAACCAAAGACCTTTAGTTCCACCCAAGGGCGGAAAAGATCCGCAACTTCGATCTCCTTCGAGAATCTTATACAATATATTTAAGTCTTGAGATGCCTCACCATTTGCATCTTGTACGATTCCAGGAGGAAGTATTCCATATTGGTCAGCATATTCTTTTAGCCCGACCGCTGAGTGACGAATATCATGAGTACTTAAAGAACCGTCAAATAAAAAGGGCGGGGTACCTGGTGCACATATTGCAAGCGGATTATTACCAATAACATTTAGATCGGTAATGCCTTTATTCAGTAATGGGTTGTTTTGCGTTATTATTAACCCTATTTGGTTTGCTGATAAAATCGGTTTTAATCCTTCCCCAATGATGTTCGGTTTAGGCACCGCGACGATCCCAATTCCATACGTATCAGCTAGGGATGATGCAAGTGACGCACCTTTCCTGGCGACTTCATCAGGCCAATTTCTATAAGTAGAAAAAACACGAGCTGAAATTGGTGTAATATGCTCCGTTGTGACTTTCAATTGCTTAGTCACAATTCCACTATTAATTCTATCAATAATTGATTCGAGCCGTGCAGTACCTCTTGGAAAATCACCAATAATATCACGATTGATTTGTATTTCTGTCCACGTGTTTACAACATAGTCATCATCCACCCATTGACGTAGAATACTCTTACACCAATGAGTCATCTCAGAAATACTTATTTTTACTGACTCTGGCATTTTAGTTCCACTCCTTTCCCTTTTTCAAAGTACAACCGAACATCTTTCTGAATATAATTTTTCCAATTATATCCTTCCACTCAGATGCATGCAACACTTATTTTTAAACATTCTTTCAATTTGTTACTACTCTAACGAGTTGAAGTTACCGATGGATACTGTAGCTCAACTTTTTTGCCCGTCCCTCGGCATCTCAAAAGTACTGTCACTCACTATCCTGCCCAATCGTTGAACAGCGGCGGATCTTTAATGACGAATCCGCCGCCAACATACTAAAAGAAACGACGATAAAGTTCTCTCCGACGCTCACCACGCAGTTGAGCATAAATTTGTGTTGTTGATGCTTTTTCATGCCCTAGCATCCCTTGAATAAAATCCAATGGTGCTCCATTATCAAGCAACTGACAAGCATAGGTATGCCGAAACCGATGAGGGTAAACATTGGCATTAATCTCTCCGCGCCCTGCAAGCCGTTTTAAAGCCCACCTGAGCGTTGGAATGGCCATTCTCGTTACAGGATTTGTTTCAGTTACAAATAAGGCTTTACACGAGTCTTCACGAATGGATAAATACTTTTTCAGCCATACTTTACACTCAGTTGTAAAATAAATCTCTCTCTGCTTTGAACCTTTCCCATTTACTACTGCAGAACAGTTCTCCCAGTTCAGATCCTCGATGTGTATTTTCTCTACCTCTCCGATACGACAGCCTGTACTATAGAGGAATTCAAGCAGAGCCCTTTCTCTCAATGTCAGACATGAAATCTTCAAGTGGATAACATCTTCCTCCATCAAAAACTTAGGAATTCGCTTTTCCATTTTGGGCTCACGTAATTTGAGTGAAGGGTTGACGGTTATGTAGGTTTCTTCGTAAGCAAAACGAAATAGAGAACGCACAAAACGGATGCGGTGACCTAGACTACTTGCCTTTAATCGATTAGATTGCTTTGCCAGGTATTCCTTCAGGTGGTTCAGGGTTATCTCGGAAATATCTATATCCCCGATTTCCTTAACCAGCATCTTCAGCTGTAAAGCATATGCTTTTAAAGTCTTCGGACTAAACCCTTGTATTTGCTTATCAGCTTCATAATGACACCAAAGTTCGCTTAAAATCATATTTAAACCTCCTATTCAGCAACTAATTCTAGTTTGCTGCATATAGGAGGTTTTGTATCCATTAGCTTAATGATATCTAATCATTTGAATAGGGCATATATTTTTTACGGGCTTCTTTTACAGCTGTATCCGCTTGACTTAATTCATCGTAATAACCAACATGAATTGTTTTTCCCTGGATTTTGATTCGCGCATGCCATTTGTTCATCCTTTTATCCCAGCCAACGCCTCTAACTCCTGAAACGCTATCACTTCTAGCGCCTCTTTTGTTCTGTTTATTTTCAGCTGGTGTTAAAACTCTTAAATTATCGTTAGTATTATTTAAAGTGTCATGATTAATATGGTCAACCTCAGTTGCTTCAGGTAATCCCATTATCCATTGATGTAGACCAAATATCCTTCGTTTATTCAGTCCGAGAGTCATGTTCCCCTTTGCATAGAATGAATTTGTCTTTTTGCTGTATGATGCGTACCATGTGTTTTTAAATTCCTGAGCTCTTTCTAACATAGACGTACTGATAAGTGTCTCCATTAGCCCATACTTTGTACTGTTAATGAATATTGCAGTCACTTCACCACGGATTTCATATTTATTTTTTACTTCATTCGACCGAATCGATTTTTTAAGCCTTTTTATCTCCTTATCTTTCTGCCTTAATTGGGACTCAAGTTCATTAATCTTTCGTGTTAAATCTCTTAAAATCTTATCGTCAAATACTCGTCTACTGTTTTTGGAAATATCAACATGCTTCCATGTAAGATTTTCTCGGATTGCTCTTACAGTCTTTTGACTTACATTTAGGCGACTCATAATCTCAAGCGGTTTGATACCGTCACGTAGCATGATTTTGATTTCTCTTGCCATCTCTTCGGTAATTTTGCTTGAACCATTTCTTTCGCCAATAGCTGCCCTACCACGGACAAGTCGATCACGCATATTTTCTTTTTGCGTTCCTAACACAAGATGTTCAGGATTTATACAGGCACGGTTATCACATTTATGCCTAACAACAAATCCTTCGGGTATCTCTCCAAAGCATTCTCGATAAACAACTCTATGCGCTCTTTGTTCTCCGCCTTCGTGGTAAAGATATGCATAACCCTCACCGTTATGACGGTGGGAAGTTACTATAAAACATCCACTTTCATCAATGCGAAAATCAAGTTTTTTCCTCTTTCTCATATTCAATCTCCCTTTATCAGAGATTCGGTCTCGCAAAATATAACAGTTCTCACTACAATTCGTCATTTCGATGGGGATTACCTTTTTTTGGGGGCTATCCTGTTCTTTACTTCAATATTAGTCTAATCAGTAACGCCTAAATAAAAGCCAGCAATATAAAGGGCAGGTACATATTATACATGCATAATATGTACCTGCTAACTTTATTTTCTCAACTATCGTTTTCCGTTTGTTCAATAAAAAAATAGAGCAGCAGTATTGTTTGCAAACTCTTGAAGTATCTTTTCCGTAAGTTGTTAGCCGTAGTGATTAACCATTGCTCGGCTTATCATCAATATAAATTGAAACTTCTTTTTTGCCACTCAGACTACAACGTATCCTGTCTTTTAAGAATTGAATTATCAACAACAAAATCCCAGGTTAGTAATAATTCGTCTAGTCGATCCAAGAGCTCAATATTTTTATGATATCCTCCATCAAAAATGATCGTTGCTAATGGTTTAAACATCATGATTAATCCAAGCGTCATAAAAACCAAAGTGATTACTAAAGTTAGCGTTTGCTGATCGATTGACTTGTCCGCTGCGAACTGACTTACTACCGGTTTCGCAATAATTGTTATTAAAAATGAGCAAAAAGCAATTATATTAGAACTTGGTTTTCTTCGCATGATTAACTTACGTGTTAGCATATCTCTCAAGATTTGGGTGTTTCTGATACTTTTATTTGAATCTCCAGGGACGCAGATCTTACTCTTTATTAGGAACCTTTTGAACCTTTCATCATCCCACGTTATATAACGTGTTTCATTATGGTTTACCCTTACCATTAAGCCAATTGCCAAGATTAACGGAATGTATATAAGCAAGTAAGATGGGCTGTTAGTTGTAACACCCCAAATGAGTGATCCCGCGGCAAAAAGGATGATGACAATAATAATCAGTTGCCTGCGAAACGGTAGGTATTTTCTCATTTTCTCTAGAGTAGAGAATTCAGTTTTGTAATCTTTCTCAATTTTAACTATTCTACTCATTTCCCTCATCCTTCCTTACTTCTTACCGTTCATACGATTGATTATAGTACAAGTTTCAATAGATGAGGGATGGTTGGAATGCACATGTAGCTTGTAACACGTATTTCCAACATACACTCCTATACGTGTTAATGTTGAAAAAGTGTTAAAAGGACTAGTGCGGAGTCGTGTCTAATGCGAAAATTCCGCAATCCTGCCCGTTAGCTGAGCGGATTTCCTGCAATGCAAAACAAGCGATGGATCGGTTCCACCGCTGTGCTATCGTTCTCCGTTAGTTCAGGAATTCTCATCATAAAGTGAGACTTATTCATCCACAATTATTCGTTTATAAGATAAGGGCAACAAGTCTTTAACTTCAACTTTTACAGGATTACCTCGCTCATCGTTCAAAATCACCATAATATCTGGGCAGTATTTAAGGAGCATTTGGCGGCAGTTCCCGCATGGCGGTATTAAACAGTTGTGTGCTTTATCATGAGCAGCAACTATTGTTTCAAAATCTCGTTCGCCAGCAGTGATAGCTGCACCAATAGCTATGTATTCTGCACAGGAGCCATGGATACCATCACAATTGACGCCGAGATATACCTTCCCATTTATACAACGAATAGCTCCACCAACTGTGTGGTTGTAAACTCCAGCGTCAAAGTTTTTTTTCAGCACTTCCAATGCCATTGATATAAGTTCATAATCACTATGCGTTAAGTTAAATGTTTGCATTATATCTCCCTGTTTTCAGCATTTTAATGAAATATTCGACTTGTAAACAAATCTATCCTTTATTAGTCTATAAAATACTTAACTATGCTGTCCGTTGAAGATATCTGCCCTTTAGCTTAATGACGTCTGCCCACGGCAGCCATTTCATGTGCGTAACAAATCATTATAACCAAGTTATTCTATTCCCTATCTCCTACAGAATGGTATTATTAGCTTAGTATGCGGATATTTACTAATAGATACCTTTTCAAAGACGTTTAAAAGGTGAGGAGTATATATATGAAGCTTAGAGTTGGCACATTGGATGAGGCAGGGATGTCCCCACAAAGAATTCAACGGATGGAGAAGACAGTAGAGGGTTGGGCAAAAGATAAGTTATCGCAAGCTTATGTCACTATTGTTGCACGGAAAGGCATTATCGTTAGTCATCAAGCATGTGGTAAAGCTGCTCCTAATACAGAAGCGCCTCCGGTATTAAGAGATACCCTATTTCCTCTTGCTTCGATTACGAAACCAATTACAGCTACAGCTGCAATGATTTTGGTTGATCGAGGTTTATTAAGCTTGAGCTTCCCCGTTTCCTATTATATTCCTGAATTCGTTGGTGAAGGAAAAGATAAAGTGCTTGTTCACCAGCTTATGACTCATACTTCTGGTCTACGAAATGTAGATGTGGGAGAGCATATCAAGAAAAAAGAAGGAATAGTGGAAATTCCTCCGCCAGACAAAACACAGCATCCAGAACTGCATCGTCGATTATTTCTTGGATATGATGCTCCACTGTGGAAACCTTCAGGAATGGAGATGTCTTACTGTGGGTATGGAATTGAATTGTTAGGCGAAATTATCCGGAGAGTTAGCGGACAAGCGCTCGAAGATTTTTGCAAGGAACATATTTTTGAACCGTTGGAAATGACAGATACATACTTTGTTGTCCCCGAGTCTTTATATGATAAGGTCATTCGCAGATCACAAGATGTTCCAGGAGGTGATTGGTTTCATACCCCTGCAGCATTAAGCTTGCCATCAGCTGCAGGAGGCGCTTACTCCACTGCACTCGATATTGCGAAATTCGGTCAAATGTTTCTCAATAAAGGCACATATGGTAAGCACAGAATATTAAGTGCTGCCGCCGTTACGGAAATGACACGCGATCAAATTCCGCATGTTTCCTCCACCTACGGTGCACAGGTATTTATTAATGCTTCTTATGGTTATTGTTGGCCAGTCAATGGCAATAAAAAAGACAGTGGAGATTTGTTCTCAGCTAAAGCTCTTGTTTGTGGAGGAGCAGGTGGAGTTAACATCACTATTGATCCTCACTATGAAACGATTCATGTCTATTTCTCTATCAATAACCGAAAAAATGACGGTTATGGAGTCTGGTGCCCTACGATGAATTTATTCAATAATGCTGGTATAGCTGCTATTGAGGATTCTGTCAGCTAGTCTCCTGTTGACGCCAGGTCCGGCTATAATAAAACCAAGGGGGTTTTGGTATGAATACCAAGACCCCCTTCTTTATTATTGGCTAATCTGCCGCCCGCTACTTTAGTAAACGAAAAGGATTACAGGCACCTCCACTATGGTTACCCGTTAGTAGTATCATTCAGTTTGAGCTTAGAGCAATAATAATTTCAGCCTCGCAAACAAGTTCTTCGTTTACTCTTGCAATTCCTTTACCTTTAACAATCTGTCCTTTCTTTCGAGTGACTTCAAATTCGAGATGAAGTTGGTCTCCAGGTTTTACTTGTTTTTTGAATCGACAGTTGTCAATGCCAGCTAATAAACCTATTTTTTCACTAATTTCTTCTTTATTGAACATAGCAATTCCAGCTACCTGCGCTAACGCCTCGACAATAAGAACACCAGGCATAACAGGGTGATCAGGAAAATGTCCGTTAAAAAACGGTTCATTTATTGTGACATTTTTAATTCCCACAGCTTTTACCCCATCATTAATTTCAATAATTCTATCAACTAAAAGGAATGGATAACGATGAGGAATAATATCTTTAATCTGTTGAATATCAAGCATTCATATACCTCCAATACCGCTTATTTAAGCTAATTATAATATTACTCTAACGTGATGCAATAAGTTATATGGTTTGAAAACTCTTGTGCAGGACCTTTATCATCTCTCCTTCTTGTTTCATTGTAGTGATTATTTGTATACTCCTTTATGACTTTTTTCCAGAATATCTGTGCAGGTATATTCCAATCGAATTCACTTACTCTCCAATTCCCTGCATATAAATTGAATGCCATTAATGCTGCTTCTTTACCAATATTCTTTCTTCTAAATTTCCTAAGTATAAAAAAATGATTCAAATAGTAAATATCTTCTTCAACTATAAATTTAATAACAACGAACCCTGCTAGTACTCCATCAACTCGAATAAATAACAGATCATAATTTGGATCTTCATGCCAATCTATATGATTTAGACTTGATAGAAATTGCCCGTTCTCATTAATGTTTGCTTGATTTAATTCAGACAAATCATAAGCACCGAGTTCAAAAAGATTTTTTAAAATTCCCAATTTATCTTCTGTAATATTCTCTAATATTACTTCCATCTGGCGACTCCTTATCGAAAGTTCGTGTTATTACTATATTTTACAACAAGCCTCTGTGAAAATTACTCATTAATTTTCTCTTTAACTGTTACGTGATCCTGCCCGTTATGTGAGCAAATGCAGCCGATCATTTTGGTCGGCTGCTTCGTGTATTTATTCAACTATAGTAACCGTTGGCTTAATGTTCAACTCGGGCAGTCGATGGAAATAGCGGTGCGGGTGTATCCGCTGAATCCACTTTCTGAAATGTCTTTCGGCGGAACGATGGACGCATAGCCCAAAGCGTACATATGGTGTTATTCGGTGTATCCTCTTCTTGAATTAACCAACAATTCTTATCATTATTGCCTCTTCTTTGTAATCTTCTAAATTATTAATATCTAGCCATGCTACTTCATCGTTTCTTAGTCTATGAAATCTAACAACAGTGTCTAGACCGTCAAATGAAAGGATTACTATAAATTTATAGTTCGGAAAATCTTGTCTTAATTTACAAGACCAGATTTCAACTAATTTCTGTGCAAACTTAAGTCCTTCTAATGGATTTAGCCCTGGAACAGGATACAATATACAGGTTTAATAATGTAAGTCTTCTAACTGTGTTTCCCTAGGTATCCCCATCGTTCCAAAAGCCAGCCATTTTCTGATATATCCTTATCGGTGAGTTTGCCCAATTTCATCTTGGCTAGCAGGACGAGTTCTCTGCGACCTGTGTACTCAAAGTCCTTGTATATTTCCTGATTCTTTTTATGGAAAAGGTGAATTCGTTCAGTAAGCTCGAAATATGGCAATGTCCCCTGCTTCCATTCCAAAACGATGGGTACAAAGGCTCCAGGGCTTGTTCCGAAGCCAATTTATGATACTCATCGAGAAGTTCTCGCTCTTGTTGTTTTTTTAGTTTTGAGCCCGACATATTCTCCACCCTAATCTCCCTGTTCTTGTATTTAGCACTCGTTATTCGTTAGCGGAGCAATTTAAACTAGCCTATATTGCTTATTGTAAATGATCTCTTCAACAACTTGATGTATTGCATCAACATTGTTTTGACTCGTATCTAGTAGATGTTTATTGTTTATTCGTTTCTCTTTAAATTCATTGATTAGAATTAGGCGGCGTTGTCCCATCTGGTGTTCGGGTAATCTCAGCTGATCTCTTATCATCAGGGTCTCAGAATCCGTCCATAACACCACATAGACAACATTTTCGGTTAAATCTTTTAGCTTTTCCTTTAACCAATTTGCTTCATCTGGAAAAGTGACGTAATCAATTACAACATCAATTCCATTGAGAACGAAATTTTGAGAAAGACTAAAGATGTTGTTCCAAATAAGGGACAACTCTGATTTGTTTTCCCAGGGTTTCTGACGACCATTGATGTGCATATGGCTAACAACATCACCCGATATATATGCACTGTTTTTTATTGTCCTTGCTAACGCTCTAGATGTCGTTGACTTTCCAACCCCCGCTGGCCCTGACAATATATAGACTGTTTGAATGACAATCACCTCACTTGGAATATCTTTTGGGGTTATTCGAAAGTATACTTTGCGAGCTTTTCTCCCTAAGGAGATAGCCCTTTTTCCCTAAAACCTGATTTTCTGTATAACAATTCTGGCTTGTTCGAGGTAACAATTAATTTATTTAATCTAACTTTTTCTCAAAAAGAACTCTATATGTATGGAAACCAGACTTTTCATGAAGTTTCTGGGATGGAGTATTTTCTATACCCGTTTCAGACCGTATTAGATTAGCGCCCTTTTCGATTGCTTTTTCCTCAATGTATTTTAACATCTGAAGGCCCATCCCCCGACCTTGAAATTCTGGAGTAACGAAAAGATCGTAAATTTCTGCTACGGATAGTTCATAGTCCTTTATGTCGTTAAAAACTACCCATAAGTATCCAACTACTTTATTAGTTTCATCGTCCACCCATATCTCTGCAATTGTTCTTTGATCTAATGTCGTTTCTACAAGATATGAATAGAAATCATCAGGTTGTGAGGTTGAAAACCATTTCTCGCGATAATTATCATAAGATGTTCTTCTTGCCCATGGAGTATCGCTGGCGTAATTAGTTTGGCAATGAAACTCAAGTACAAGATTTTTATCATCTTCGATGTTTATTTGACGTGGGCTTATCAATATAAGACCTCCTGAAGCTCTTTATTAATTCATCTTCCCATAAATTTATTCTACCTCAAAAACGGCGGTTGGACCGTCTCTGAATTTTATATTATAACTAAATTGACTCTGTGCTCTGTAAGGTAATATTACGATTCCATTGCGTTAAACTGCCCGTTAGTTGAGCGAGGCTGGGCTGATAGCCTCTTTCCTGCGACAATCGGTACAAGTTCTTGTCCCAAATCGACAATCGGTACAAGTTCTTGTCACGGGAAAATGACAAGAACTTGTACCGATTAAAATAAAAACCCACATTATTAGCGGGTTTAAACGGTATATGTTCTTGTCACTCGACATCACAACCTTTTTGTTGTCGGATGACAAGAACATTACCCATAAATGACAAGAACTTTATCTCATTCCCGCATTCCCGCGAGCTCAACATTTTTTGAAATCAAAAAAACACCGCCTTTTTTTTATTGGACGATGTGCAGCTGCTTTAGAATTTATATAGTCAACCTGCTTACATATTGATCAACATATGAAAGTTTAAAAATTATTTTAGGTATACTCTTTTCTAGCATTATCCAAACTTGATTCCAATTAGGAACTCGTATTTGCTCTGTTCCCTTTGCTGCAATTTCAAGCCATTAATAGAAATAATTTAGACACAACTCAGATGTAATTCTAGAGCTCAACATTTTTTGAAATCAAAAAAAACACCGCCTTTTTTTTATTGGACGATGTGCAGCTGCTTTAGAATTTATATAGTCAACCTGCTTACATATTGATCATCATATGAAAGTTTAAAAATTATTTTAGGTGGACTCTTTTCTAGCATTATCCTAACTTGATTCCAATTAGGAACTCGTATTTGCTCTGTTCCCTTTGCTACAATTTCAAGCCATTGATAGAAATAATTTAGACACAACTCAGATGTAATTCTATTTATGATCCAATGAAGTATTTCTATATTGTTTACTTCAAAGAGATTCATATGGTTAATTAATTTGTTTTTTAAAATCAATGATAATTTTTTCTATTAGTTGAGTTGCTAGTTCTAACCCTAGATATTTTCTGGAATTTGTTTCATCCCCTCTAATAACTTTATGGAAATGTGCCGTTTGAAGTAGTGAATGTTTCCAAAAAACATATGCATAAGCAAATGGGCAAATTGATGGGAACACCCCTATTTCCTGCTTTCTTAACTCCTGAAGAGTAAGTGTACAGATACGATGCTTTTTTAGAAATTTTTTCTTAATAAATCGATCTATCGTTCTAAAGCAACTTTTATTTTCGATATAGATTTCGTCACTAAACTTCTTACTAAATAAATCCACATTTACAGGTAAACGGATCGCTCAGCCCGCTTATACTCACTCATTCTTACGCTCTTCACCTGTAGGAATGCGCTATATTTCGCTAAATAAAATACGGGTTATTATATTATTCATGGGTAAGGAATATTTTTGAAAAGGGATGAGTTAGTTTATATTTCGAAAATGGAAGGCGGCGATTCTCATGAAGAGATATTTATCGATGCTGGGAAATTACTTACTCTATTTGACGGTCATCATTTTAGTGATCTTCCTCTATAATATCGTCATTGATCCTGCCTTAGGATGGGGACAGTTCGGAAAAGGAAAGAACATTCCAATCCAGGTATTCATGGTACTTGTAATTACAATCGCTCTTTCCGCAATTGTTTACGCCATTAAATATCGGCTTTTGAAACAGACACCGGGAGGCTTCTGGAGACTTTGTAGCTTCTCGCCGATCAGTCCGAGCTTTTCGGTTCATATGATATCTATCGGGCTGGCGTTCACTTTATTAAACGCTGCCTCCATGAAACTACTTCTTTATTACAACATTACAACGTTCAATGATTTTATGGAGGAATATTATGCCTCTGTTCCTTTCGCTTACATTATAGTCTCCTCCGTGCTCACCACTGCACTTGAGCTGATCCTGTTCATTGGTATCATGTTTAACGAAGCCCGGAAACATGTTCCCGTATTCTGGCCAATTCTGGTAATCGCCCTGATTATTGCGGCGTTGCAGCCGGGAGGAATTGCGATGCAGCTTCTGGGAGTAGCGTTAGGTTTCATTTATGGATCTATCTATGTACGCCTTTCATCCATATGGTCCGTTATGCTGATTGGGATTGTGTTTAACATCAGTCTGTTCGGCATGAAAAGATTCGGTTGGCTCGATTCCATGGAGAACATGTCGGACTTCACTCTTATAGTGCTTGCGGCAGTCATGGGACTGTATCTCATCTTTAGCACCCTTTGGTACTGGAGAAAACCAAAAGCCAGGTACTAAAGGTAAATGTACACCGTATTACTCATTACTCACTGTGGTTCTTTTTACTATTTTAGTTACAAAAAGAGAAGGCTAATATAATCTACTCTCCACTATCGTTATAATAATTATCACGAATTTAATAACTTAAGAAAATGTCCGATTGTTGATAAAATCTGCCCTTTAGCTTAGTTAAAAAAGAGATCCACAGCAACGGGCTGTGGATCTAAGTTATATATTAAAAAGGGGGTCGTAATTTATTATAGACTTGGTTCATTAAATCTGGATGAAAATGAGATTTCAATTCTGTTACATTTCTAAAGTATCGTACCCGTCGTATAGCGCTTACATATATATTTGTTGTTTTCCTCTTTTTACCTCAAAAGGAAAACACGAACGAGGGAATTTTTTACACTAAACTCCCGTTACTTCAATAGTCTGCCGGTCACCAGTAGACTTCTGAATCCCCTATTGTGCTTATTCAGGTTTTACGGCTGCCATACTTCCCACATATTCCCGTCAGGATCATAAAACTGAAGGTTTGGTCCACATGTCATCCGAATGTCGCCTTCGATGTTCACTCCGTTTTCCTTAAAACGGTTGAAAAGATCTTGGATGCGTGGAGTTATGAAACACCCAACTGCTTTGCGTTTACCATTATTGCCTGTAAATCCTAACCGGCCACCTTCCGGCCGTGATTCGAGAAGGAACATGGCAGGAACCGGCCCTGTTGGACCGTGAGGCTTGCCATTACGATCAGGATCTCATGATCGCACCAGTCATACTAGGTTCCATCTTATCGCCTTCTCTGAGTTTGCAACCTAAATTTGCTTCATACCACTGAACGGCCTTGTAGACATCACTGACAGGGACATATATGCAAGTCATGCCTATAATGTCCTCCATGTTTTCCTTTGATTTTGTTTCTTCATGAATCTGCATTTTCCATTTCTCCCTTCTCATTTCAATTTAGTTCAAAAGAAGTAGTCACCTAATTTTTGTGACTTACAGTTATTTTGATTCCACATAATGTCGCAAACCTGACTAACTAAAGAAATAAATTTATTAGTACTTTGTTTCTACGATCACATTATCCTGCCCGTTAGCCATCCATGCATCGGAGGTGTTACACCACAGATCATGAAAGTAACTCAGTTCTTTCATAGTAGCTGAACAGTCTGCCGTTACCGGCAGACTGTTTTCATTAATTGCTTATTTGTTTCGGTTAAGAAACTCCTCTGTCACTCCAGCTCCCTTACCTTTATAGCCATTCCAAACCTCAAGGATGTGGCCATCGGGATCAAAAACTTTAAAAACATAGCCGCAGTCGCCCTGGTCATTGATTTCAGTTATTGAAACTCCGTTCATTTGCAGTCCTTTATGATACGGAACAATCTCTTTAGTATAGATGCAGAAGATCGGGTGTTTGTTGACAACCAAATTGTCATCTTGCCAAAAATCCAGCGTTGCTCCCCAAGGTAGGTGAACACTGGCATATCCCTCATTCTGTTGCTTAACCACACAGCCAAGATATTGTGAATACCATTCCACCGATCTTTTAATGTTTGATACTCGAATATAAATCGAGACAACACCAACTACTTCTTCAAGGTTTTGCTTTTGATCTGCATGGATTAATTGTTGATCCATTCATCGATCACCTCTCGTGTAAAATTATTCCATAATTGTATCATGCACATAGTTTTCTGTATACTAGTTTCCTTATGCACATCTTCTAATCTGCCCGTTCATACAGAAGGCCACCGATCGATGCCGGTGGCCTTCTGTTAATTATGCTATAGTGTCCCGTTAGCGCAATGTAGTACGACGGGTGCCCTATGAGAAATAACTGCTTAATGGTAATTGGATTTTTCAAGTATTTTTCATCATGAATATGAAAGTAAGGCAAGTAATTTGAGACTGGATCGTCTAATGGAATGGTCTTATTTTCAACTAACTGCATTATGGCAGTTGCAGTAAAACTTTTGGTTATGCTCATAATTGAAAATACAGTATCACTTGTTATCGGTACAGGGGAATAGCAGATTTCGGATATACCAGATGCTTTACTGTAAGCTATCTCTTTGTTAATTACTAAACTTGTTACTACACCTGGTGCATTATATTTTTCCATAGCTTCAAATATAGACTTTTCAAAATTATGAATATATGTAACCTGCATATCTTCACCTCACCACTTACTTTACCATAAAAAGGGATCAACTAACTGCAACAACAGTAAGTGATCCTTTTCAAGTAACGTTCTCCGTTAGTTGGATTGCATTTTGAGTCTTAATGTTTTTTTTCAAATAATAATGTATATGCCTACTAGCATTTTGTAAAGTTCCGAACACTTTAAAACCTTGTTTTATGTAGAAGTCTAATGCTTGAAAGCTGAATGTATCCAGATTCATGAATTCACATTTTTTTCCTTAGCTATTTTTTCAGCATCCGAAAGAAGTTTCTTGCCATTATAAAACGCTAGATTGGCTGATTCAATGGCGTTGCAATCAAGTACCTAAATCATTATCCGGCTTGGTTTCGTTACTTACAGTAAGGAGTACGGGAACACAACATCAAATAAGAAAAATTTGTTGGTTACTTCTTGCCTGTTTACAGTTAAAGAGACAAATACAAATCTCCGTCGGACAACATTCTCTTACTAATGGTTTGTAAATACGATGTTACAGATTTCTCTGGAAGTGATGGCAGGTTATATCCATCTTCCGATTAAGATAAAATCTGTGGGCGTCATATCGATGAACACCAGAATCCAAATGGAATTGCTGGCATCCAGCCTTTTCAGCCTCTTTATCCAACCAATCAAACAGAAGTTTGGCATATCCATTGGACCGGCTGTTTTGATCAGTAATAAGGTCATCCACATAAAAATACTTATCCCAGGCTAAGGATTCAGTTATTCTAAAGCCTGATGCGGATTTCACTTGCCCGCTTTCAATAACAGCGACTAAAGTGTAGTCATATTTTTTTTGGAGATTTTTAATCTTTTCTACATATTCTTCTTCCAAAAGGTGTGGACGTAATTGTTTTAGTAATGAAAAAGTCTCAATAATTTCAGAATCTGTCCTCATTATTTTCACTTCAGCCATTTTATTTGCCCCCAATAGTCTAATAAAATAACAATTCTACAACTATTATTCTACTCCTCTTGTTAGATCAACAATAAAAGCTAACAGAGCCAAAAACAGCCATGATGCAGCTAGCTCCTCAAGTATCGTTCTCTTTAGCGTAACGAAGCCGCCAATCATCCCTACGGCGGCTTCATTATCGAAGACGGTGTTCTAGGTTATTCTTTGAGCAGATCTGACAATTCTTGTTCTGAAACTGGGTTATATATGGCTTGATTCGACCTAGTCACTACAGCCCAGTATTTATCGCCGTATGACCAATGCCACCATTCCGTAAAATAATTTACAAAACCCACAGACTGAAGTGATTGTACAAGGATTTGACGATTTTCAATTGCTTTGTCGCTGATATTTGTTGCATCAGTAAAAGTTGCATTATCACAATCTTGTGGTATTGCATCAAATGGTGTTCCAAGATCCAATTCAACATCGTTCGAGTCAATTAGTGTTAAATCAATTGCACCACCTGTAGGATGAGGAGCGACATCAGGAGGTGCTACGTATTTTGATGCCTCCGCAACTAAATAATTTAATTCCTGGTTGAGTGAATTTTCCCTGACCCTTTGTAATGAATGCTCAAAGAATCTTTGTTGAACATGTATAGATCTGAATCCTTCTTTGATTAAAAACCGGATATCCTTTGGAAGCATTTTTTTTGCTAAGACAAGCTTTTTAGCTACTGAGTGGCGAACAAAGGAAAAATAAGGACTCCTTTTTGAAAGAGATGGATCCACAACAATATCTGAATCGAAATCAATAAGATCCACGAACGGTTCTTGAGAGTTCGATACATTGATTCCAGAAACTAATGGATCACTCATCAAGATTTTCTTTAATTCTTTCAATAAATATCACTCCTTATTATTGTTTAGCTAAATCTATAACTGTGTTTCAGCGAAAATCACCAATCCGTCATTATTTCCGACCTTCGGTCATCCATATTTTAACATAACCAATTGAAGATTACTGCCCTTTAGCTCAATGAAAAAGGCAGCCGATCGTGGCCGGCTGCCTTCATGGGTGATTGAGCTAAAGTGCCCGTTAGCTTAGAAATTCTTGCTATCTAATAATCTCAAAAAATCAGTAATTGTAGCCATAAATTGGTCGTAACTAGGAATCCACAGTTCATGGCCAGACTCTGGAAAAATCACAACCTTTACATTTACCAGATGATTTTCGTAATTCTCAGCGTCAGCCCTCTTCAATAGTGCTTGATCGGTTCCTCCACGTAACACTAGAACTGGACATTGGATCTGTTGTAATTCATTCCACAAGCTAAGCTCATTTGACTCTTCTTGAATTTTTGTTACAACGAAATCTCTTTCTTTTCTTATTAAACGTTTTGATATTACGCTATCAGACCATGTTTTAGTTAATTTGGGATATCTCGCTGGGTAATCACAAAGGATAAGTCCTTTTATTGTTTCGGGGTTATCGATGGCATATTTTATCGCATAAGGAACCCCCATTGAATAAGCCATTAAGCAGAAATTTTTAATAACACTTTGTTTTACTACCACATCAATATCTGATACATGATCCTCGAAGGAATAACCGCTTAGAGGGGCATCACTTTTGCCACGACCTCTTAGACTGAGTGCAATACATCGTCTATCTGACAAAACAACCATTTCATTACTGAATTGCTCGGCGAATCCAAATGCACCTGGGACATAAAAAAGAGGTGTGGTTTCTTTGTTTTTTTCATTGAGACTATCTAAGTAATGTATGTTTGTATTTTCATTGCTGGCTAAAAAGTCTTTAATAACCATCATCATCATCATCCCTTATCTAGTCGTGTTATCCCTTTTATATTCGCGATTTTATACAAATAACCTGTGCCCTTTACTTAAGCGAACAAAAAAGGACCTGCTCGGCAGCAGCTCCTCCACTATCGTACCCGTTACTTCAATGAGACCCCTTTCTGCAAAGATTTTTATAGTGGGCTCATAGTTTATGTGTCAACCAGTTTCATCTCCTCCATTTGAATGCTGAAAAGTAAACGTGCATCTTAACTTGCCGTTTACAGGAGAACATCTGACAAATACAAGATCTTCACCTAAAATTTTCGATATGGCTTCAATTTTTCTTTCAATGCTTTGTCTTTTACGGGCTATCACTTGCTGGCATGTGAGTGCTTTTCCCTTTATTTTTTTCAAAAGTATCCCTACCCCTTCCTTTTTAACCTGGCTGTGGTCCGAAGCTAAAAAAGCATTGGAATTTCCCGTTTAACTTAAAGCATGCGATCCCAACATTTTGGGTACCAATAATTTTCGCTAAAGTCTGTATTTCCCGTTCGACTGTTTTTGTTTTCTTATTACGGGCAACCTTGAGACGCTTGGTTTTTGCTGCCTTTTTCAAAGTCGTCACGTCCTTCTTGTTTTCATCAAATCCGATCATTAAATACGAATTCTCCACACTTTGTGCGAGAACAGCTGATATCAACGAACTTTGCGCCAACTATTGTTAATAATCGCTGGAGTAAACGAATGACTTCCCGCTTTAGTCTGGCCACCTGCTCTTTTGGTCCGGGGCGACTTTGTCCCTGAAAGGAAACCCTACACCCCCGAGGGTTACAGCTCCCGCCCGCGATTTTTGCACCTACAAGCGTTCTTAATAACATTAATCGTCTAGTTATTTGCTGCTCTATTCCAGCGATAAGTTTCTGACAGCGGAGTACGTTACCCTTTGAACATGCGCACGCTATTCCCATATGCGTTGGACGAGTGAATGGTTTTCGACGTAACTGACCCTGTAAACATGAACATGACATACCTTGTTGCTCCTTCCAACTAAAAAATCGTTTCGTTATCCTCCCGGTTGTAAAACCGTTATCGGGCGCGGACCACATCTTTTATTTACCGGGATCAATGCGAAGGACCGAGTTGATTTGGTTGAACGTTACCGGGGTGTCCTCTTTTAACAAGCCAAACATTTTCGCCGTGTTTGGAGTTACTTGGATGAAGGGTTCAACAAAAATGTCTATGCCTGCTTGAAGCCGAACCCTTTTCATTACAAGTCCGCGATTCAATTGCAGCTGATTTTTGAGTATGCCGAGCTCTATTACGCCGATCGCCGAAACGTGTATTTCGTTGTCCGTTATTTGAGTGACGGTCCTGTCGCCATTCGTATTTATTTCAACCACTGTTCTTCCAATCCTAGTGGCAATCGAAGTACGCGACACCGGTTTTCTAAAAAAAGAAATGATTAGATCGACCGAGTCAAACCGCACATTGTAGCGCCTCTTATTGATCAAGCCTAACGTTCGCGCAGTGTCTACACCCACATCAATTCGATTATCAATGCATTCAGAAGAATCACTGTTTGTTAGGGAAACCCTTACTTGTGCCTTCCCTCTTCGGAGGACAACATTACCATCTGGTACCGTAAATGTAGGCAAAGGCGAGCCTCCGCAGTTCGCAACTAAGAATGCTTGATTTGCAAAATTAGGAACAACATTCACATCAAATACAGCACGCGAGATCATCTGTATGCTTCACTCCTTTCATGCTTGCCATAATGGAACGGGTATTCCTATGCGATTTCGCACCTTGTACCCATTCATTATGGTATGTGTCCATGTGTTACTACGCTTAGATGATTGCCCTATCTCCGGACAAAAAAAGCCATTCCACTAAAGGATGGCTTGTGTATGTTTCATATCTCGGGATATAAACGGAAGATCCCTCTTATGATTTTAGGTCTTTGATTTGTTCAATATGTCGTTGTTCATGTAAATAGAGTAATTCAACCCACTGGTCCAATGACAACTCTTCACACACAGGATGCTTTACAGATAATTGCTCTAGAAGAGATTTCGTGGAAATACAAAGGATTGATTCTCCTCAAGGGGCCAATCAAGAAATATTTCCAATGAGGGGCGTGGTCACTTTAGAATGCGAAGAGGACCACGAGGAATAAATTTCGAGATGAAGTTTCTTTTCGATCATCAAATAAATAAGTTCTAAAAAGTACAACCCCCAAATCGAGTGATTTTGATTAGGGGGTTGTTTGTGTCTTGGTCCGCATCATTGAACTAATGTACCCGTTAGCGCAACAAAGTTCCGCTCACTTCGGCGGTTGTTCCAACACGAACGGCCGCGTCCGCGTCACGAACTGGAAGCCTTGCTTGCGCAGGATCGGCGCGGAAGTCGGCAGCGCGTCGACGAAAGCATGCGTCCGACCACGGTCACGGGCTTCCTGCAGCCTCGAGGCGACCAGTGCGGTAAAATGGCCTTGTCGCCGGTGTGTGGTCTTGGTGCGGCCCCCGGTCAGTTCGGCGTATGACCCGCCGGTTCGGAAGTAGACTCGCCCACAGGCGACGGGCTCGCCGTCCACGTAGGCGATGTGGATGCTCATCTCGTTCAGACTCTCCTTCAACTTCAGAGCCAGCGCGCGCCGCTCTTCCTCCACGTTTCGCCTGCCAATCTCGCGGGACACCTCGGCGTAGTCGGCCAGGTCGCGCTCGTCCCGGACGAACCTGATATCGTACCTATCGACGTCACCGAAGGTGGCCAGCGATGCCTCGTCCAGCGGCAGAACCAGCACCTCCTCCTCATCGTCGGCCTCGAACCCGGCGGCGACGAGCCGCTCGGGCAGGTCTACGGGCGTGTCGTGGCCGTAGTACTTCCACTCCAGACTATAGCCACCGGCTACAGCGGCGTCCCGCTCCCGGCGGATCAGTTCATCGATCTCCTCCGCTGGACAACTGGCGAACACGATCCTGCACTCCGATCCCTCCTCGGTACGCTCCACGACTACGTCTCCGCTGGGAGACGGCGTGCCCATCGCCCGGCGCTCCGCATCCAGGACCGCCAGGATGTCGGATCTCACAAATTGGCTCACGTCACAGCGCTCCTTTGCCGATCTTTGTTATTAAACTGGATCTCAACTTTTTACAACTGTATATATATTACCATATATTGAAATTAACCTGCCCGTTAGCATAATGGTGCAGGGGGTCATTTAATAACTTGGTGCCAGTGTCTTCAATATCAATAAAGTTATTGAATCCGATTTTCCTATAAAAAGTTTTTGAAGCAGGGGCAGATATTAGGAACATCAATGTATCCTTTTCTAAATAGGTCTTTAGATGTTCAACAAGCCCTTTGCCAATCCCCGTTCCCTGGTATTCAGGATCTACAGCAATATCGTTAATATAACAATCAAAACAAAAGTCTGTGAAGGCTCTCAAGAAACTCTAATTTTTCGCATCTCCAGAAAAGAACCCAATTAGTGAAGTTATCAAACCAATAAACAATATAAAAGATTCTGCTCCACCTAAACTAGCACTGGAGTCGAGCGCCAAAACTGCTGCAAATAACATGATGCTTATTCCTAATAACATTATTTTCAGGGACTTCATCCAAAACCTCCATTTTACATTAATGAACTTCCCTACCCATTTACTCAATAAGTGGATATTCGAGACGCGAATTCAACTATCCTGTTCGTTAGTTGAGCGAGGCCGCCGATCGATTTTTTATGACAGCCTCGTGCTTTTAATCTTTGGAGCTCGAGTACCTGTTAGAAACATGCCTTCAAATTTTATTCTAGAAAAACGGAATGGTCTCGAGTGTAAGCAAATCAGATTAATAGGCTGCTCGTTCCCTAGGTATGTTGTCCTGGAGCTCATACCTGACCTCGGAATAGTTAGTTATCAATAGCTCCTGTTTGATTTCATTCCCGGTCTTTTTGTCGATGACGCTTCTCCAAATCTCATTTTGCCGATAGTTTTTCCCTTCCGCTCTCAGAAAGTCATGATTCTTTTCAAATACATGATAAGAATAGGGCCATTCCTCTTCGATATGTACGGATCCTTTGAGATGCTCGTCCGTCAGCCAAACCTTGAACTGGATCGCTTTATCGGTCAGGTTGTGAAACCGGAGATCGATATAATTGTAAAAAACGCTCGCCCCACTGCCAAACGGCAATGCGCGCTGATCGTCCGGGAAAGGATCGAAGCTATGGTGGTGTCTTTCCCGAATTGTAAGCGGGGTATGAAGAGCGAGCCAAAACAAGAGATTGGCCAGCTGGCATATGCCGCCTCCGACACCGGTTTTGACTTCGCCGTGCGACAGGAGAAGGCCTTCGATGTACCCTTTATCCGCAGTCGTTCTTCCGACCAACTTCCAAAAAGAGAAGGTCTCACCCGGCCGGATGATGATCCCGTCAATATGCCGAATGCTCAGCCGTAAATTCGTAATTTTATTCTCCTGAAGTATGGGATCGCTGGATCCCAATTTTCTTCGCAGTAGGGATTGATGCTTTTTGCAGGTATATGGTAGCGTTTCTTCCGTCCTTAATTTTGCAAACCTTATGAAGGACAATGTATTTTGAAGATGCCGCTTTAAAACGAGCTGGGCAACACGCAATTTGTACAAAAAAGGGAAATTTTTAAGGATTTTTTGTCTCAAAATGTGCTCACCATTCCTTGGCCAAACCGGCCAGCATGTTTAAATTTTGCAAGTTCCTCATTGTAGCACTTTGTATTGCGGTAACTTCACAACATCATGATTGCAAAATTCCTATATATGTATATTCATTATATAATTTTGAAATTCCTTTTTATGTAATAGGTGCTGCGAGAACTGCCCGCTAACGGAACGAGGCCGCCGATTGATCAGTCGGCAGCCTTTGTAATCGTGTCCCGTTATAATATATTATATTATTCGTATGCCTTTCCAGCCAATATTGACCGTTAGATAAGCGAGGCTGCCGACATATCCGTGGCAGTCTCTGGTTCAATGCGATAAATTGAACTGTTCCGTCTTTCCGTTCCAAATTACTTTTACTTTTACAATGCTATCTTTTGTGGGAATATCTCCATTATCTCCCGACTTCATTGTAAAGACTTTTTTTTCGCCTATGGCTTGTGAATCGGCTGATACACGTCCAGCAACAGAATCAAGCTCATAATGTATGCTTGATTCCAATTTCTCATTACCTATGTATCTTAGCACGATTTCTCTTTCGTTGTGATCACTTGTACACGATTCACTATATATTCAGCATCCCAGGTGTCAGTATTCCCCTTAAAACGAATTGGATTGTTATCTCTATTAAAACCAGCTGCGGTAAGTGTAAACATCAACAGGCATGCGATAAACACAAATTTAGGACGTTTCATAAAATCACTCCCTTCACTACATATACGCATTTCCTCTCCTTAAGTTCCTAATATTGGATTCATATGAGCAAAACTATCGTTTATTCAATAACAATAAGGAGCTACCCTTTTACAAAGCAAGCTCCTCAAGTATCGTGTCCCGTTAGGTGAACAAAGGCACAAGTTATTAGCTGGATTACTTTAATAAACCAAAGAGGAGCTTGCCATCCATACCCCTAGGGATGGAGTGAACCAAATTTTTGTAAGATACTAGATATTTCAAAAGCTATATATACTTCGTAGAAAATGAGACAATGTTCTTGTCGTACATCGGTAATCGGACAATGTTCTTGTCGCCTGCCTGCGACACGAACCTTATCCCATAATCACAAAAAGCCGCAAGGTATCTGTGTTTAAAGGGACAATGTCGTCCGACAGATGACAAGAACTTTATCTCATTCCCGCGGGCGCAACATTTCATCAAAAAAACACATTGCCTTTCGCAAATAAACGAATGTTCGCATGAAAAACCTCCCGTTTGGAGGTGAATGAGTTATTTATTTTCATAATGTACTAAGTCGTAGTTCAAAAAAATACTGTACAATTGGATGCTTTAACTTCATCTTCTCGGTCATGTTTAGAATTCGTTTTTTTCCAACTCGTCTGTCAACCAAAGCTAGAATATTCAATAAGATCTCATTGCTCTCTATGCTTTCCTCTATAGAAATGGATAAAAACTTGTTAGCTATAACGATAAAATTTGATTTACTTAATGATGATTGTGCTGACAAAAGCTCCTTTGCATATTCCGATATTTTTCTACTTCTTGTTATTACTTTTAAACGATCCTCCGGAATACTCCCTTTGGTATCTTTTCTGACCGCTTCAATTTCATCATTGTTGATAGGAATCTGGATATCTGAATCATTCTTAATTTCCAACTCCGTCTGATACCATCTGATTAAGGTATCACTCATATTAAGTACGTTCTTTTTATCTACCGCAATATAACAAAGTCCTGCTTTATCTGGTAAATAGCGGTAGCTGGTTGAAAGGTATTCGACCCTTCCATATAGCGCAGGACTGAGAAAACTCTCCAAATGTTGTTTCAATTTGCTCCAGGCCATTTCATCCTCCTATGTTTTATATTATAAAACACCCGTTGAGGCACTCGTTCTATTATCCATAATACAATAACCACCACATTGATCAAAATACAACCTTAAACCCAATCCTCCCTCCTCTATGTTTGAGAATGTATTCGAACTCGTTTCCTCGACTACGAAGTAGTTCCCATATTCAAACTGAACTCGGACCCAACCCTTTCATATACCAATCATCATCAAAGACTCCACTCGGGATCGGTTAACATTGAATTTCGATATTCTGGCATTCTGTTCCCTTATTTTGAACTATCGTTTTTTCGTTAGCTTAGTGCTAGACGGTTTCTCTTATTACATATTCACTTAATTAAAGCTTATTAGGCAAGGTTAATAGATTTATCAAAGCAGTATGAATCTTTATCATAGCCATTATGCTCATAAAAAGCATGGGCGTCGGTTCGCTTAAATCCGCTACATAAAATAATACTTGATATTCCGATTTCTTTAGCATAATTCTCAGTGTGTCTTAATAGTTTTGTACCTATCCCACCATGCTGAAATTCCTTTTTAACAGCAAGAGCTTGAATATGTAGATAACCAATCGGAACCCCTACGGATAATGCCTGAACTATAGTTACAAAACCAACCAAATCATTTTCAAGTAATGCAACAAATGTTTTGTAATTCCCGTCCTTATTCATTTGTTCCATAGTAGCTCGAAAGTTTTCAGCATTAACATTACGAATTCCAAGTACATCATTCCATAAAAAAACAACTTCAATATAATCATTTGCTACAACTTCTCGTATCTTAATTTCCATACCCACCCCCATTAATAAACTTAATTCCTCCTACCCAAATATACCTATAAATTCCATGTGGGCATTGAATTATCCTCCCTTTAGCTTAATCGATAATGTCTCCACTTCCTACATTCCGTCGGGAATGAGATAATGTTCTTGTCATTTGAATTTGACAAGAACTTTATCCCATAAAACAAAAAAGCCGCGGTTTACGCGGCAATTAATGGGACAATGTTCTTATCACCCGACAATTGACAAGAGTTTCAAATATTGTAGATTGACACAAAACTCCCTACTATTTTGACACAAAGTTCCCTACTTTGCTCTGAAAAATGAACGACACTAAGCTACATAATAAATTTTTGTGTCAATCTCTACTGAGTAGGCACTTTTGTGTCAAAGTAGCGTTTAAGTCACTTCCAACGGGTTAGAAATAATTATGTTTCTAAGTTTCTCAGTATTAATCTTAGTGTATCATTGTCGGGGAGAAAGATGCCAATACGGCGTTGCGGGATGCGGAAGAAAGGGCGAATGTAGCCATAAGCCGAGTGAAATAATCAATAACAGGTTGTGGTCATTTGCACATGGGTGGTTTTCGACGGGTTTGTGTGATGACGAGACCCGTCTTTTTGTGGAACGATACCTATTTTTGTATTGTGACCATTGTGACCGTTGTATGCGGGGGCACTTAGAGATGAGCACAGTTATTACCCTTTACGAGCATTGAGTTGCTGCATCAACTTCTTCAGAATTTGCAAGACGCTGATGCAGTAAAACCTCGTGATATATAATTTCTTTCACTGCAGTCTCTGACCATTAGGAATGGTCTTCATTATGGTGTTGTGATATTTAGTGGGCGAAACTCCCATATACTGTTTAAATAGTTTACTGAAGGAATAAATATCCGAATATCCCAAAAACTCAGATATTTCGGTGATACTAAGCGATGACTCTGTTAGAAGATGCTGCGCTTTGCGAAGCTTGGAACGGATCAAATACCCCTTTAGGGATGAGCCTGTAAATTGTTTAAACAAAGAGTTCAAATAACGCGGTGATAATCCGGCATAACGGTAAATATCATCGTAATCGATGGTAGGACTCTCACCCTGAATAAAATCGATAATATCACGTATCTTTCTGGTTTGTTTGGCCGTTAGAGTATGATGTTTATTTTGCCGTTCGACTTCAAGGTTATAAAGGTAAAGAAATATCAGCTTCATGAGATAATCAAATTCTTCTGCCCTCCACTGCCTGTTTCCTCCATCCACTTCAATCAGGCGATGCAACATGCCTTCGAACGTGAAAATATCGTTAATATATGAGCACTCAGACGGTATTACAACGGGATCCACAGATGCAGCGCTAATTGAGAAATGAACATAAATAACCATTAAGCAATGATCCAGATCTTGAGTTGCCACAGGTTGAGTCCCTGGTCGGACAAGCATGCAGGTTCCCGGCTTCAATGCATAGGTTGTTTCTGAAAGCACGATTTGTCCGAAGCCTTCAGAAACGTACCATAAATCATAATCGAATAATGGTGTGGATGGCTTCCACATCCAACCCGGCACACATCTCACTTTATTGCTTCGCTGGCTGCTAATAAAGTAACTTTTATATAAGGAATGGATCATGACAACAGTGCTCCTTATCATCCTTGATATCATTCCAGTGTAACACACGATAGGGAGTGCTGGTAATCGAAAGCTATTATGTCTCTATATTTATTAACATCTGATCCTTAACACTCTGCATCCATCATTTCTCCTGTAAACATCAGTTTGAATTGCTCCTTCGACATTAATTCGGAGGATGCGGGCGCATAGCGAAATTGCAATGCTCTTCTTTTCAGGGCAGAGAAGTTGGCTGGTGTACCATGCTGAAGCAACCCGGAAAAGAACAGCGCACCGCCTGGCTCTAAACATATGGCCACATCTTTCTCGACATGGACATGTGAATCGCACATTTGCCAGTCCCGAATCATGAAGTGTGGAACCCCACCCGCAAGATGTGAGCGGGGAATGACATGCATACAACCGTTTTCCACATTTGCTTGATCAAGAGCAATCCACACAGTCACGATCTGCTTTTTGAAAAATAATCCGCCATAAGCCATATCCTGATGCCACGGCTTTTCACCTCCGCCATGAGGCGGTTTAAGTAAACCTTGTTCTCCAACAAGTACTGCTTTATCCCCCAGAATGCGTTCCACCATATTGAGAATAGCCGGGTGATTAGCAATAGCGCCAAGCATAGGAGCGAATTTAGTAATATTAAAAATCTTTCTAACGGCCAGTTCACGCTCCTCGGCAGTCCACTGCTCATTTTCAAGTTTGAAATACTGAATTTTCGGGCCAATTAATTTTCTTTGTATGATATCGCTGATTTCACTTAAAGCGCCATCAACTTCAACTTGTGATAGCATATGATCGATTATCAAATAACCTTGATCCTTATAAAATTGATTTTGCTCTTCTGTAAGATCCTCCTTTTTGACGAATCGCTCAGTCGCCAGTTGATCGTAACGGTAATATCGTTGGGCAATTTTCTCAGCTATTTCCTGAGGAACATTTTTCGATGTTTGATAGAATTCATTGTCATTGTAATGTAAATCCTTGACTGTGTTCTTTGTCATAACCATCACCTCATGTTTTATGTTTTGCTTAATTTCCTTGTTTTCTCACGATCATTTTATACTCATTCGTTGAAATAGAAAATGGTCTGAGTGTGGTGGCATTTGTGTTAAGTGTAGGAAAGCATGTCGCGTATTGCCCAGCGATCGAAACAGCAGTGTCCTACACTGATGGAGGCTCACTTCTTTTGGTTGATAGCCTAGCTTAACAAGGCTACCGATCCTTTATGTTGGCAGCCCCGTCCTGTTTTCTTATTCAACTATCGTTTCCGTTACTTCAATGGCACTACTCAAATCACCAATGTTTTTCCATGGCTTCTTCACATCGAAAAAAGCCATCTCTTGAATAAAACTGCACACTTTCGCTACTTGGCCAGAGAATAAGAAACTCTACGCTATTCTCTTTTGACCACTGTTCCATAGCGATATGAATCTTGGTACCGATACGTTGACTTTTAAACTCTTCAAAGCTCACTATACCATTGCTGTGCTCATCTTCTGAGAATTCCCGACGCATTTGAACAAGTTCATCAACATCATCTAAAGTAGCCAAACGCACAATTGCCATAAATGTCACCCCTTTGATTTGTATATGTCTTCCATATGTAACTGAATTATTCTTGTTTATTCATATAAGGTTTTTGCGTTAAACCGCCTGTTAGCTTAACGCTTAATCTCTGTCGGGAATGAGATAAAGTTCTTGTCATTTGAATTTGACAAGAACTTTATCCCATAGAACAAAAAAGCCGCGGTTTATGCGGCAATTAATGGGACAATGTTCTTGTCACCCGACACTTAAAAGACAGCAATCCTTTGGACCGCTGTCTTTTAGAAACGTTTGTGTCATTGGGAAAGGCCTTGTGATATTCATAAGGCTAACCAAGTCTAAAACTTATAGATTTTATATACGATTGTACGTATTTCATTTCTTCATCTAATTCTTTTTTTCTGGCAACATCTTTGCATTCAATCTTTAGCAACGCTAAATTCATAAAAGCCGATGGCGACAACCGCCGCAGAAGGTTTAGCCATGATCGAGGCTGCCCGCCGCAACGGCGTTTATCTGATGGTCGGCCACAACCAGCGGCTGATGCCACCTCATGTGAAAGCGAAAGAAATTTTGGTGTCCGGACGACTCGGCAAAGTGCTGACATTCCGCACCTCATTCGGCCATCCCGGCCCGGAAGGCTGGAGCTTGGACGGCCGAAACAGCTGGTTTTTCCGCAAGGCCGAAGCCGTAATGGGCGCTATGGGTGACCTGGGCGTCCATAAGTCCGACCTGATCCGCTGGCTGCTGGACGACGAAGTAAGTGAAGTAGCCGCTTTTGTCGAAACGCTGCATAAAGCAGGCACGGATGTTGACGACAACTCCATCTGCCTGTTGCGGATGAAGAGCGGAACCATTGGCACGCTTGCCGCCAGCTGGACGTATTACAAAGGTCAGGACAACAGCACGGTGCTTTGGTGCGAGAACGGAGTGATGAAGATCGGAACTCACCCGGAAGACCAAGTGATCGTGGAACTGCGAGGCGGGACGATCGAACGGTACAAGGTAGGCGCGATCGCAACGAACGAGAAACAAACGTACAGCGGCGTCATTGATGCCTTCGTCAACAGCATCCTTACAAAGACGCCGCCGGAAATTTCGGGCGAGGAAGGGCTGCGGTCTCTTCAGGTCATTTTGGCCGCGTTCGAATCGAAAGCAACCGGCAATTTCATCAAGGTGGAATAAACAACACAAAAACGTACACTTTGCAAGCTGTAGCCGGCATTGCAAGTGTGCGTTTTGCTTCTATGATTTCTGCTTCATTGCAGCTGACGATCACATCGGCGAACCGGCTGCAGCTTGCGTTGCTCGAAGGAATTGAATCTTAACTCCAATACTCTTTTCGCTGAACACGTTAAACTCTGAAAGTCAAAAAGACCCGAAGCAGTGCCTCAGATCCGTGCTATAACTTATATTTAGCGGCAAAAGCTTTCGTTCCCTACCCCAGCCTGTGCCAGAGCAGTTTCCAAACCAGCTGCAAACGCTGGCTGAACGACTTTGTTCGACCCAGCGGCTACAGCATGAGCAAGCTGATGTTATCGTCAGTCCGCCGGTCCATTTACTTTGACATCAGCGCTTCGACAATTTTTTTGACTCATCGACTGTCTTATCCGTGGATTACTTGATATCATCCGCATCAGTAAGGGATTTGCCCAATCCGAACGGGACTTAGATGCTTTACATTTATTATTCTGAAAACATAAATTTCCATAATAACAAACATATCAAAGTAGATACCCATGAAATGAAGCCAAATATCATAACAATTTTGTTTTCACTCCAACCATATTTCAGGCTAAAATGATAGTGGATAGGTGCCATACGAAAAATACGAAGTTTGGTTTTTTTATAGTACCAAACCTGTAAAATAACGGATAGTTGTTCAGATAAATATATAAAAAATAAGATGGGAATTAATATCTCAACTTTTTCAATTATAGCCATAAAAGCTAAAGAACCACCAATAGCCAAAGAACCAGTATCACCCATAAAGGCTCTAGCAGGATATATATTATAGAAAAACAATCCTAATAAACAACCAATCATTACCAATGAGAATGTTTGAACGCCTATTTTGTCAGAAATTATAAAGAAGAAAAAATATGTTGGAATAGCTGCAGAAATAAGTAAACCATCTAATCCATCGGTAAAATTAATCGCATTTGCTGAACCGACAATAAAGAGCACCATTATTATTAAGTAAAATAGAAAGGGAAGTTTTAATGAATAATCACCAAATATTGTTATGTTCGGACTAAGGGAATATGTACTAATCAGATACCAAAGGAGTACACCAGTAAAAGTAAACTGAAGGACTAGCTTTGTTTTTCCTGAAACACCAGAAGGGTCTTGAAAATAAGCCTTTTTAAAATCATCAATAAATCCTATTATGCTGAATAAGATGAAGGTGGTATTAAGGAATAATGTTAATGGGTCTGGTCTGGTCAGAGTGGTTACTAATATGCCTGTTAAAAGTACAAGACCCGCCATTAACGGAGTTCCACGTTTGGCTTGATGGTCAGGAGGTAATTCCGCTCTAATTGGTTGGGTAAGTTTTAACGTCCGTAGTCCCCAAATAAGAATGGGACATAAAAGTGCGACCATAAAAAAGGAAAGTGTGGAAATACCTAAGGTTGATTGCAGCATGATTATCCCCTATCGTTTTTTGTACAGGCGTAGGATATTATACATTAATTTATTGGACAAATATTCCTGTAGAGGATTTTTAATTTTTTCAGTCCTCCTTTTAATATTCGTTTTACAACTCTTACGGCTTTCTCGCAATAACTTAATGTTACATGAAAAATATGAATAAAAAAAAGAGAAACTTCAAAGAAATATCTTTCCTATTTTATTGACGACTTTCTCTCAATCCCGAAACTATACCATGATTCCTACACGTTCTCAGAGCTTAAGAAAAGCATCATCGTTTGATGATGCTTAGTTAGTCGCTTGATTGTGCCTTAAATGCTCTCATCTCCTAAATAGCTGTGTATTTTACTATTAATATTGAAAATTAATTTCCAGGCAGTTGGATGCCGCGCCAGCCACTTACATTGCATTGGCCATATTCATTATCACCCACAGCAATCACCGTGCCGTCCGATTTAAGCCCTACGGTATGGGCACAACCCGCCGCAATCGCCACAATATCGCGCCAATCACTTACATTACATTGGCCATGCCTATTCCAACCCACAGCCGCCACAGTACCGTCCGATTTAAGGCCGATGGTATGATTACTACCCACCGCTATCGCCACAATACCGCGCCAGCCGCTTACATCGCATTGGTCATGTTTATTCAAACCCACAGCCGTCACCGTACCGTCCGATTTAAGACCGATTGTATGAAGATAACCCGCCGAGACCGCCACAATCTCGCACCAGCCGCTTACGTTGCATTGACGATACTGATTATTACCCACTGCCGTCACCGTGCCGTCCAATTTAAGACCGATGGTATGCCAGTCACCCGCCGAGACCTCCACAATATCATGCCAGCCGCTTACATTGCATTCACCTTCATTATTTCGTCCCACTGCTACCACCGTACCATCCGATTTAAGCCCAATGGTACGACGCCACCCCGCCGCAACCGCTACAATATCGCGCCAGTCGTTTACATCGCATTGGTCATACTTATTCCAACCCATAGCCGCCACAGTACTGTCAGATTTAAGACCGATTGTATGAGCATTACCCGTGTTCGTCGCCATATGAACATTACCAGCAGCGACCGCTACAATATCGCGCCAGCCGCTTACATCACATTGGCCATATTTATTATCACCCACAGCTGTCACCGTGCCGTCAGATTTAAGCCCAGCGGTATGACGACGACCTGCCGCTATGGTATCTTTAGGCCACCGTTTCACCTTTAACATCGCTTCTTTCGGTGAAATGTAATCCATGTTTTACCTCCTTGAAAACAAGACCTATTTTTTTATACGTTTCATCGTAGTCAACTACACTGCGAGAGTTGTACGTTCCATTAAGAAATATTACCACGAACTGTCTTTCTTGGGTTTTGTTAACCTCCCGTTAACGTAGCGAAGCTGCCGATCTTTCCCTGCGGTAGCTTCGTCAAACTGCTATTAAGTGAATCCGGTATTCTTCTTCAGTTTTTAAGCCATTTGCATAGACTACACAATCTACGTAAGTCTCAAAAATTAAGGTTACATGACTATTTTTGAGACTTTATTATTCTGTGAGGCTGAGCATCAGTGGAATACCACCACGTTAATCTGCCCGATAGCTTAACAGGCTGCCAATGCCTGCAGCCTAATGTCGTTGAGCTATAGTGATCGGTTAGCAGAATGATCTATTATGTAACACTGTGATAATTTCGTTAGTTAGGAGGTCAACATTTCCGTCAACGACGAGGTCACAATCTTTTCTAACATTAGCGTTTACTATTGAATACGAGTCTCTACTAACATGAAGATATTGATCGACAAAGCTAAATCAAATCCGATTTCAGCTCTAGGTTGTTCTCCCTGAATCCAGCAATGGAAGCCACAAGTTCCAATAAGCTCAGCATCACTCTTACTAAAAATCCCCCAGCGGCAACCGGTATCTTCTATGTGATTACAGGTGTATTTGTGTCAATTTCCAAGTCCTGAAAGATCCCTATAGTAAATATTTTCCTCATCCCATATCTTTCATAGTCGGGACGGTCACACTTTAATCCAACCCGAACATGCCGTGGTACCCAGCAGCCAAGCTCCACGTTCCACGGGCATCACGTGAGTCCGCGCCGCTCGCACTGCTCTTCACTTTTAAAGTGAGTATGGGACACGCTGGCGAATGCTCTCTCAGGTTACATTCAGGATAATGTCCTTTAGTTCAATCAGAGTCTTGATTCGATAGCTGGCCTGTGAGAAGTCATGTGTTTTTGTGAAGTCGTTATGGACAATAGCACAGTCGATACCAGCCGCCACGGCTGAGTTCAACCCTCTGTTTGAATCCTCTACAACCAGGGTCTCTTCTTTGGTAGCTCCGAAGCGCTTTAGGCCTGTCAAGTATGGTTCCGGGTGCGGCTTGGTGCGCTCGTAGTCTTCGCGAACAAGGACGAATTCCATGAATTGTCTAATCTGGCGCTTTTCATGAATAAGTTGAAAATCCGCACGTTTTGCAGTCGTCACGATGGCCATGCGGACGTACTTTGACAGTTCGGCTAGAGTTTCAACTACGCCTTCAATCTCTATGGCTTCTGTTCTTAGATATTCCTGATAATAGACGTTGCGGACCTCACGTTGCTTGCTGATGGTCTGTTCATCAATACCTGCCGCCCTAGCTTGGGACCAAGTGCCCAATGACTGGGTCATGTCGCGGAGGTATTGATCTTTATCCAAGGTAAATCCAATGTCAGCCAGAGCGCGTTCTCCCGCTTTGTAATACCAGAATTCAGTATCAACCAGAACACCATCATGATCGAAGAGTATGTACTTTTTCATTGTTTCGTTCTCCTTTGTCAGCTGCGGCAACCATGCGTGCCATCACGCGCCGTTGATCACCCATAAGTAGACGGGCCACTGATACCGTTAACCTTTAATGTGATACATTCATTAACAAGTTATATGCCAATCCATCCGTCATAGATTTGTCTGTTCTTATTGTTATGAAGCACCAGACTCTTCTTGAAGGTTGCTTTCCATTCGGCATCAAAGTCAGGGTCCAGCTTATTGGCAGTTTGCAATGCAGCCGCTTCATCTATTACTCTGCCGTTTCTTGCACACTGTAAATTGTAGCACTAGCTTAGCCCCGCAGGGAGTATTTGCAATTGTAAGCGAAGCTGCCGATTTTTTTTCCGCCCTATCTTCGCCGTGTTGTTTTCTTGAGCACACGTTCCTCGTTAACGGAGTGACCTAGAGATCTTATATTCAAGAATATAAATACCCCTCAGTTCGGTTGCCAATAAATACAAATTCTATCCAATACTCCAATATCCTGCCCAGCAGCTCTATGACGAAGTGAAGTTACTGCATTCCCTCTTCAACGTCACAGATTTACCCCTTGCTATTATTTCAATGACGTTTCTGTCGGGAATGAGATAATGTTCTTGTCAATTTCGGGAATGGGATAAAGTTCTTGTCACGGAAAATTGACAGGAACTTTAACCCATTAAACTAAAAAGCCGCGGTTTACGCGGCAATTAATGAGATAATATACTTGTCACCCAACAGTATTTTTTCGGCAATGGGGTATTATTAGGAAAAATCGAGGTGTCCTTATATGTCCTTAGAACCACTTTTCGATCAGAATTCTAGTAATTGCCGCCACTAGGCGGCTTCTTATTTTTAATCCTTATGATAGAAAACACATTCAAAGCCCGCCGCACTTAAAGACGATTGTCAGAGGACAGAAGAAAAGAACTATGTGTTAGATGAGGCAGCGCACTAAGATAAAAGGCAGGATACTCCTTCTGCCTTCCGTTCCAGGGCTTCCCAAAACCTCATTTTTCGAACTGTAGAACTTACCAATAATACAATACTTATCCAGAACGTGAATTAAGTCCTTTTTTCGAAAAGCGACTTCCCGTACATTTACCCCAAGAAAAAAACAGGGAATTTCCATTCTTTGGCGAATAAATAAAGTGGAGTCGGAACTGCCGACCGACATTCGCCTATGTTGGCGATCTGCAAGACGTACGCTTCTGATGAGGAGGTGAATGGCTTGAAAAGCTATGTCCTTGCGCTTTCGCTTTCTATATGCATAATCTCCATCGTATTCGCCGGGGAATGCTCAGCTGCCGCTAAGGAACCGTCTGCTTCCTCCTCTTTGCTTGGTGGGCTTGCAGGCATATTGCATAACGTGACGGATACCTTGCCCCCGATTACCGATACGGTGGAAAAAACGCTGAAGCCCGCAGTGGAGCCGGTGTTAAACACAGTGACGGAAACGGTAAAGCCGATCACGGAAACGGTTGGAGCAACGTTGATGCCCGTAGTGGAGCCCGTGTTAAGCACAGTGACGGATACGGTAAAGCCGATCACGGAAACGGTTGGAGCAACGCTGAAGCCCGTAGTAGAACCCGTGGTAAATACAGTGACGGAAACGGTTGGATCGACATTGAAGCCCGTAGTGGAACCCGTGCTAAACACAGTGACGGAAACGGTTGGAGCAACGCTGAAGCCCGTAGTAGAACCCGTGGTAAATACAGTGACGGAAACGGTTGGATCGACATTGAAGCCCGTAGTGGAACCTGTGCTAAACACAGTGACGGAAACGGTTGGAGCAATGCTGAAGCCAGCGGTGGATCCCGTGGTAAACATCCTGACGGAAACGCTGGCTCCCGAAACTGACTACCTACAATCCGCGTTGCCGTCCGTCGTGCAGCCCTTGGTCCCAGTCGCTGCAATTCCTGCAGCTCCAGCAACACCAGCAACACCAGAACCTAGTGCGCCTCCAAAAGAGGCCCATTCCCATACAAATTCTCAGCCCCAGCAAGTCGTGGCGGCTGCCAAACCATTAATCGAACCTGTTCCTGAGACTGATTCATCTGCTGTACATAATGAAAATGAACCGCCGTCGCCAACACAGACACCACAACAAAAGAAGCCGGCAGACGTGCTGTCCAACGCTGGTCCTGAAACAGACCCGATCCCAGAGCAAACGCCTCCGAATCGGATTCACCTGCTGCCTCTAGAGGAGTCCTCGAATACCAATCCGGCTCCGCCATATTCGGACATGCCGGAGGCGGTCATTCAAAGCACGCCGTCCTGCGCCGGTCCTGGGAAATTGTCAGGAAGTGCAGCCGGTCTTCAAGCTGCCGGAGTCCTGAATGAGGAATGGGATACCACTCTACAAGCCCAGATCCTAATGTGGGTCAGGGAGAGCAAACGGATTAAAAAATGGTCGAATGCTCCACCCGGACGCCCGCCAATGGCCTCCTTGGTCTCGATAACCAACATGTAAGACCAATCGAGAACAAAGGAGTGTCAATAGCATGCATAGCACTAAATCTTGGATTCCCTTAACAACTAACGATAAAATGTTGATTGTGAACTGCTTGGTGTTGTGGTCAAGGAAAATCAATAACCGATACGAATCTCAGATGTATAGAAAGCTTGCCAAAAAAACGGTGTATGCGGAAGGTTATGTTGGACTGGACGGTCAGGAGCTCACAATGATGGCTTACGCCTTGAAACAAGAGGCAGATTGCTGCGGCAATGATCAATTCGCCCGAATGTACCGGCTCATGGCTCAGGACCTTGTTCAAGTAAAGAAAAAGTTTCACAGCGAAGCGTATGAGGAGTTAGCCGCCCGTTACTTTTTTCCAAAAGAATAATCGCCGCAACCATGTCCATTCCGTGAAAGTTTCAAAAGTACCCCAATAATAATGTTTGGTCCCTTTAGATTTGAATATAGAAAACGGCGGCAGCCTTGGACTTATTTTCCTCAAGTCCAAGGCTGCCGCCTGTTGACGGATGACAAGAACATATATCCATTGCCACCAATCCAGCATGCCGGCAGCCTCGTCCTGGATTCAACTATCGTGTCCCTTTAGCGGAACACCTTGTACGGCTATTTCTCCAGCTCATAGCGGGCCGCGATAATGCCCGACTTGAGCGTTCTGCTGGACAGCAGCTTGAGCCTGATTTTCTCGCCGCCGCCGTCGAATACCGATTTTCCGCCGCCCAGGACGACCGGACAAATTGTAAGCAGGAATTCGTCGATCAGGCCGAGCTTAAGCAGCGTCTTCGCCGCTCCCGGGCTGCCGAAGATAACGAGATTTTTGCCGGGCTGCTCCTTGAGTACCTTGATCTCCTCTGCGATATTGTCCTTGATCAGCATCGTATTGTTCCATTCCACCTTGTCCATCGTGCCGGAAATGACGATCTTCTTAACATCCTGCAGCCATTTGGCATGCTCCATACCGTGCCTCGACGCATTCGGATTGTCCAGCACCGTGGGCCAGTAGCTCTGCATCATGCGATACGTCGTGCGTCCGTAAACGGGAGCTCCGACTTCGGCTACGATCTCCTCGGCGTATTTCTCTAATTCCTCATTGTACGGAATCCAATCGAGTCCTCCATTCGAATCCGACGCATACCCGTCCAGCGACACATGCATGAACAATACGAGTTTTCTCATGTCCGTTTCTCCTCCGATTTCGAATTTATTTTGTTCGATTTTATTGGCCGTTGGCCCGCGTTTCATCCTGCTGTTACGTTCATTATAAATCATTACGTTACGTAAGGTTCAAGTGGAAATCTGAATTTTTTGCAACGAAACTGCCGATACATGCCGGCTACCTCGTCCTAGTCCTTATTGACCTATTGTACTCGTTAATGAAGTAAAGGAAATATTCTTTATTATTATCACCAATGAAATGAATACCTTTTAGAAGGTCAAACTGTGAAATCTCTTCTTTACTTAAACCCCTAGCATCAAAAATAGCTTCACCAGAAATAATTATCGTGCCCTTATCGGTAGATTCATAGGATCGTCTATAAATCGGAATAATCCCTTGTGTAGTCTTTTGTCGGTTGTTGTTGACAAGAAATTGATGTCATAAATGACAAGAACTTTATCCCATTCGATAACAGTGACATAACCGCAATGAGGCTACCGACAGCGGATCGGTACACCAAAAGCCGTTGGTGCTGCAGCTACCAGCTTCAACAAAAAGGACCGGCGCTGATGGACCCGGACGCTCCCTTACCCGGCGGGCGGCGTCGGCGCGGTAACTGCTGGCTAGCGCGCGCCCCCTGGAAGCAAGTCGGCATAAAAAAGAGCAGCTGCTTTTATCAGACTGCTCCCTCCATTGAACTATCGTGTCCCGTTAGGTGAATCAATGTAATCATACTTGTTCATATTTATGAATATTTCATCGCATTAGCTGTAAGCTCGCTTTCGGCAATAAAAAAGAATAATTGCGGTTCTAGGCAGGAGATATTTGTTCCAAGTTCCTTAATTCACCACAGAAATCAGTCCATTCAGGACTATCCAAACTAACCCCTTTATTACAAAGTTCAATTAAATCATTAATCAATTCTTGCGTTAGAGTTCCTCCTATACTTTTCAGGTGGTTATCCTCCAAAATAGACGCAACAGACGAAAATTCGTCCTGGAGAGCACTCTCAAGCGTGAAGTGAATTATTTCAAGAAGATTTTCCGCTCTAAATGGTTTTACTACAAAGTGGCTTGCCCCCGCCTGTAAGCTCTCAAGTGTTGTGAGGAGTTGACCTTTAGCGGAGCACATCACAATTTTGGAATTTCCATCCATTCCCTTGATCATTTTAGCCACTTGTATGCCATCTATCCCAGGTAAGCCGATGTCCAAAATGACAACGTTTGGTTTAAGTTCGTCATATCTAGCTATTCCTTCTTCTCCACTGGACGCCTCTCCAACGACTGATAGACCCTGTTTTTCAAGAATATCCTTCAATACATGACGCATAAATGCAGCATCATCAATAATTAGTACTTTCTTCTTATTCATTGTTACCTCTCCCTTCAGATTCTTGATACGTTTGCTAAGCTTTTCAATTGTTTGTTCTATATGGGAACGGTCGGTGGTTAGTTGCTGAAGTCTTGAATTGAAAGCACTTTGAAGTCGTTCTGTGCTTGTGCAATAAAGCAATTCTTTAATTGCGTCCAAACTAAAACCGAATTGCTTCAGATCCATAATTGTTATGATATCGTTGACTTGTTCTGCAGAGTAGTATCGGTAACGGCTAAATGTATCAATATGGTAAGGTTTCACTAATCCGATTTCATCGTAATAACGAAGCGCATCTATGGATATTTTTACAATTTTAGATAGTTCCCCAATTGAGTACATCTTCTCCCCTCCTGTTCCAAGTAATCGGTAACTAAACTCATCTTAATCCCTAGGGTAACTCCAGAGTCAATATGAACACTAAAATTTTATTCCTATACTAGGTACAAGACGTCCAGGTCAGCCTTATCAATTCCACTTTAACCTGCTCGTTAGCTTAACGCTTAATCTCAGTCGGGAATGAGATTAAGTTCTTGTCAAATTCGGGAATGGGATGAAGTTCTTGTCATTTGAATTTGACAAGAACTTTATCCCATAAAACAAAAAAGCCGCGGTTTACGCGGCAATTAATGGGACAATGTTCTTGTCACCCGACAGATGTCGGATGACAAGAATCTGTACCCGATGATTGACAAGAATCTGTCCAATTTTGGGCGATCTTCCTGTGCCGGCTGCCGTAAGTCGTGACTTAACTATAGTTCTCCGTTAGGTCAATACCAATCCCATTCCGAGTGATGGTGATTATTAGGCCCCGTTAGAGCCTCGCGAACGTGATGTAATCGACTTGGACGGGCTCTGCCGATTCGATCCGAAGTCCCCGGTTGATCTGTCCCCGGTGATATTGCCCATGTAAGAGGATCTGCGACAGGATGTCCCGGACGGACGTTCGGAACGGAACCCCGCTCTGGTTCGCATAGTCGACCATCTCGTCCAACTCGGATTCCTCGAGCTTTTCGATATAGACGCGATATTGCTCGGCGTTCTCTTCGAACATCGTCCGGATCGCCGTCAGGTCTTCCGCTTCCTCCCACAACGAATATTGCGCGCTGCCCTTGCCCTGCAATCGGGACAACCAGACTCGTTCCGCGACCGCGATGTGCCGAACCAGCTTCAGAAGGTCCTTGTTCTTCGTCTCACTCTCCTCGAGCGCGTCCAAGATGCGTCCGTCCGCCCAGTACAGGTGGTCCATCATGCGCTTGATCGTCTTCATTTCGGTTTCCCCCTCTTCGTCTCATCGATTACTTGAACCTATGTCTCCCGTTAGTTTAAAAATGGAAGCCGCTCATAACTTCCGGCTTCCGTAGTTTCACTTGATTATAGTAAGCCCGAAGGCGTATCTCCTGGATTTCACTCTCTAGTGTCGCGGTCAGACGATCACGCGGTAGTGAAGATGAACAACGCCGCATTGGAAGCGGCGCTCACCGAGCAGCTCTAGCCGCATACGGAGGTTGTCCGGCAATGCTCGCTTCCCTCCACCCAAGACAATCGGATTAAGAAGCAGATGACACTCGTCGATCAGTCACGCGCTCATCGCCTGCCCAGCAAGCTCGGGGCCGTTAATCGTAATGTCGGCAACTGAAGACTCCTTCAGCCTCCGGATCGCATCAGGATCGAATTCGCGCTCGATCCTAGTCCTGGCGCTTGAAACCGCCTCAAGCGTCCGGGAATACACGATTTTCTCAGCCGCTCGCCAGATCTGCGCGAAATCCCGTATTACCTCCGGTTGATCGCCGCTGTCGCTCGCCGTCTCCCAGTACACCATCGACTCATATATTCGACGCCCATATAGGTAGGTGCCAATCGCCCGCTCGAAGTCAGTCCAGAACGCATACATCTCGTTATCGGAGATCGTCCAATCAATATTGCCTTGCTCGTCCTCAATGTAACCGTCCAAAGATACGTTAGTAGCGTAGATTAGTTTAGCCATTTCAATAACGCCCTCCAAATTATTAGTTTCCAACGAGACCAAGGCCTGCCCCTCTGAATTTGAACAAAGAAACATCCACTTTTATATTAACACATATTGGAAGTATTCTGCCCTTTAGCTAAACGCTTAATCTCTGTCGGGAATGAGATAAAGTTCTTGTCAAATTCGGGAATGGGATAAAGTTCTTGTCATTTGAATTTGACAAGAACTTTATCCCATAGAACAAAAAAGCCGCGGTTTACGCGGCAATTAATGGGACAATGTTCTTGTCACCCGACAATTATGATGGTCTATACTGCAGTCACGATTATTGGCTGATTCTTTGTAACTATTATGGTATGCTCATGTTGTGCCACAAAGCTATTGTCGGGTACACATAAAGTCCATCCATCCGTTTGCTCAACGACATACCCTGCACCTGTAGATAAAAAGGGCTCGATTGTAATTACCAAGCCTTCTTTCAATACCCGTTTATCGTGCTTGTTATAGACGGGTAGAATCTCTTTTGGGGTCTCGTGCAGAGATTTTCCAATACCGTGGCTACACAGATTCTTAATTACATTATAGCCGCCTTTTTTAGCCTCGATTTCAATAATCCTTCCGATTTCGTTCAATTTTACTCCATGCTTAAGTGAAGAGATTACTTTCATCATTGTATTGTGTGTGTATTGACACAGACGCATTAATGAGGGCTCGTATTGAGGTATCGGAAAAGAATGTCCCGCATCCGCATAATAGCCCCCCAATTCTGCAGAAACATCGATGTTTATTAAATCGCCCGGTTGAATTATTCGATTTCCAGGTATTCCGTGGGCAACTTCGTGGTTAATACTAATACATGTGTTGCCAGGGAAATTGTAAGTTGTCTTAGGTGCCGGCACAGCCCCATGCCTTTTCAAAAACTGCCCACCAATATCATCCAGTTCCTTCGTCGTAATTCCTACACGTGCGTGACGTTTCATTTCACTAATCGTCAATGCAACGATTTTGCCAATTTCCTTCAGAGCATCAATATCGTTTTGTGATCCTATTGTCATAAAAGCCCCTCCATTTTCCATATGAATTTAATTTAACACAAAATAGAATATTCAATTATTGTAGCAATTAGGAAAGTATCGTCAACGAAACTTGTAAATTGTTATTGCATTGTATTTTGTACATATGTATGTAAAACGATGAAATACCGTGACCTATATGGATGATGCCGCAGTTCTTCTATTTAGTCATTCCTCTTCTGAATCTCCTTTTATTTTACCATATCCTATTTCATATAATAACTGCCCATTTGTTAAGCGAATTAGGAAGCTAATCAGAAAAAGCGATGGACTGTATCTATCGCTTTCCACTCGTTCCTCGTTAGACGCAAAACAAGCGATGGATCGAATTCATCACTGAGCTTTCGTTCTGCGTTAGCGTAACCCCTTTAATGGTTCCGTTGGGTGAAAGTGCATAAAAAAGACCTCTGTTAAGATGTCAATATTGTGGATTGATCTTATTTCTCCACATTTTGTATAGCCCTACAACTAAAATTCCATAGGCAATCAGGTCTATAATAGTAGGAAATAATGAAAACCAACTAACAAATTCTCCAATAGTCATCCCCATCGGAGGACGGTTGTTGCTTTTATTAAGTGAATCAATGTATTTATTAAGTAACGGTGAGTAAAAGTAAGATGAAATCTTATGCACAATTAGGATAAGAAAGAAGTAAAATCCCGCTGTGAATGAATGTTTTCTACATTGCACAAGTCCTAAGAACAAAAAGGCGAGAAATAAAACAGTCAGTAAAATGTATACTAAGACTAACAACATTAAATTAACACCTCCCTTTATAACAATATTTTATTATACCAGATTATCCCATTTTTGTGTCATAAATTGTGACTCTCCCTCAGTTGGCTATCCTGCCATTTAGCTTAACAGGGGTAGCGTCAAGAAGTTTGTGTTTTATTCAATTGTTTCGATTCCAAACGCAGAGAAGATTGTGAAAGATGCTCTTGAAAGTTTTATGAGCAAATTTACAATGCCATTCGTATGTGCTTAGTACCGACTTCCCGTCCCTTGATTTCCTTCTTTATCACGGACACGGCCCCGCTCAATATTGAGCGGGGCCTTTGTTTAGGTTAGCGCACTTCAACCCGTCCCTAATTGGATAAACCTATATTTATGTCGTAATTATCAGCGGGCTCATGCTGAATAAAATTCAAATGTTTCATTCGGTTTATGACAGAAAATACTTCATTAATTCTTGGTAATTCAAGCCATCTTTCGAAACCAGGAAAAAAGGAAGAAAATACAATATCCACTCCTTCTCTCTCCATATCTTCGAGAGCTTTTTTGATCTTTTCATGAAGAAAGATGAGGCGATCCTGATTACTTATAGCGATTTTTCGAATTAAAAAGGCAATAGCTGCAAGCTGGGCGTGTGATGTGATATTGTAAAGCCCTCTGATATCAATTTGTTCATCACCTATCATCATGTATCCCATGGTTGAAACCATCAACTTTTCTGTACCACTGCCCTGTGGATAGCTCGAAAAGTGATCGGTGGTTATTTTTCTTTCTATCTCCCATTTTGTAAGGGGGATACGTTCGCGTGGTTTGTCGTGTTCACATAATTTTTTTGCTTCCTGGGTTACGTTTTTTGGCACAAAATTGTCCATCAGGATGATTTGATCGGCAACGGATAAAAATTCACTGCTACCTCCAATTACAAGAACGGAAGATACGCCAACAGCCTCATAAAGCTCCCTGACACGTTCCGTAAAAGGTGTAATGGGTTCATGCTTGATTAATGAACGCATTTTGATGTCTTGAATCATAAAATTCGTCGCACTTCTGTCTTCATCAATAAGAAGAAGCTTACACCCGACGTTGATTGCCTCCATAATATTTGCGGCTTGAGATGTGGAACCTGAGGCGTAGTCAGTCGAAAACTGTTGAGCCGAACTATTCGGTATCCATTTTATGAAAGGCGTAATATTGATATTTTTTATGGAACGGCCTTCCTCTGCACATATTTCCATTGCACTTTGATCGGTTATCACAAATTCTCGTCCGTCGCCTATGCTGTGATTGTAAATCCCCGAATTTAGTGCATCCAGCAATGTGCTTTTACCCGAATAACCACCGCCGGTGATGACCGTCACACCATGTTTTATTCCCATTCCTCGCAAACCACAAATTTCAACTTCAACATCTTCCGGGGATGTAAAAGGCAAAGCACCCTCCAGGGGCCCGCTGTTGTCTTTATTTCTTGGCAAAATGCTGCCATTCGCAATAAACGCACAATAATCACTGGATTTCAGCCATTCGCGAATCATATTTTGTTTCTTTGCCCATTCATAGGCAGCATTTAATTTGATGAGATCAAACTTGGCAATAAACTTCTCCACTTTTTTTGGAAGCATTTTGCAGAGCATGCGCATAGCTTTATCATTATTCTTGAATGGAAGTTGAACTGTAATCATTAAGCATAGATACCATTTTTCCCAGATGACTTCGACAAAGGATGCATTACGTTGCAACACCACATTCGTTGGACGAAAACAATAATAAGCACCATTTTCTTTATCAGGACGTGACCGATTATAAATCAATTCATTTAATGCTTCAATATGATCAACCCATTCTCTTAATGCAAAATCGGAGAGAACAACTTGATCCATATTTTCATCTAAGCCGAGACGGTCAAAAGGTATTTTTATGGTGATACATGGTTTATCCAATGTGAGTTTATGTGTCCGTTCAATGTAATAGGCAACATCATTATTCCAATAGGCTGTATCTTCATAAATAAAACTGTAAGATGACTGTCCGGATTGCAATGAGCGAAAATTTTGTTCTAGTCTTTTAATAAAGCATCATCCTTTCATATTTGGAAAGCGGTGAATAAAGGGAAACCATGCCGAAGTTGAAACGATATCTCAAAAAGGGGGCCCCTTATCCATTGGAACAAGGTAACGACGAAAAGTATCGAACCCTAATCTCCAGGAATGAGCCTGCTCAAACATAAACCGGCACTGTTTGAAATTTTCCGCGAAAAATGAATTCCATCCTAAGCAATTCAAGTTCAATTCATATTCCCCCTAATAGAGTTCAGATCAATTTGTAAGACAAACGATTAATTCCTAACCATTTCAAAATAAAACCACTATTGTTGCCTTGACCAACCTTTTGTCCTAAAAAAATAACAGCCACTCCGTAAGTGGCTGTCATAGATCGGCAAGAAAGCTTAAACGTTCCTTCTGCCTAAATATAAAAGCTCTGAGAGTGAATCCTACCCTCAGAGCCTAATGTATTCGTAAAAAAAAAACTAAAAAGCAATATGAGGATAAGACGTATATTTTTTTGTTTTCATTGTCCTCACCTCGTTACGATTTATTTTTACAGCAACAGAATCATAACATTAAGATCATCCACAATATAGGGAAAGATTAATTATAAATAACTCAACCCTGAAATAGGTAAAAGAATATATCGCGATAGCTATTCCACTAAACTCCCAATAATCCAACATACAGAGAATTAGCGTAATGCCGCCCTGCTACTTAGACATGAGAACACTGGCGACATCGCGCGAATCGTCAAACGATTTTATGGCAACTTTCGTCCCTTCGCCATTAAGTGCCTCAATCTCGTAAGGAGCATCTGCTGATGATGGTAGTACAACATACCAGAGCCTCTGCCCTACCCTATTTTCGATCAACTTGGCATTATACTTTCCTGCATCATCACTAGCTGTGATGCTTGTAATGGTCGAGTTGGTTATTTGTCCGAAAACAATTGGGAATGGCCCGTGTACACCTTTAAACTTCGGCATACTCATATAATTTAGTGCCTCATCCGAATCCGATCCGCTCGATAAACCGTATCCTCCTCCCATAACCCATTTCCAACCCAGCCACGTTTTACGAACAAATTCAATCTGTAGATTTGTACTACCTTCCTTCTGTTCGTCTCGTTTGAGGAAAAGTAGGACTCCTCCGTCGACGGATTCCCGGTGAATCACCTGCATCGAAGTGTTACGGAACTTCTGAACCGCTTCTTCCGGCGTTCGCCCAGTAGGAATGCTTAATGTTCCTGAGTATCCGGTCGCGCGCGAAAACAGCCTATCTGCGATCCCCCTCGGGACTTCATATGCATAGACAGAAGCAACAATTAAGACAAGACATATCAGTACTGCTCCAGACCATCTGAGCCATAACCCCCGTCTTGTTCGCTTTCTTGAACGCATACCAACCGCCTCCTTTGGGACCAACCAATATCCTTATTAAAATTTTACCTTTTATATTTATTCTGTAGTTATGTACAACTTATTTATTAGTCCTGAAATACCTACGTTATAATGCCCGTTAGCGCAGCGAGGCTACCGATCCATGCCGGCAGCCTCGTTCTGATTGATTATTCATCGTACTCTAAACAGAAGGTGCCCCACACGTGCTGACTAAGTCTAAGTCGTTGTAGGATTTCATAGCTCTGTTAAACAACTGCCTGCGTATGGAGTCTTCCTTTTATCTGACAGACTCAACATAAGCTTTATCCTTAAGTTTCTTGTCACGCTTTTGCACGATTCTTCCATTCATCTACTACATCGGTAATTCCAGATTGAATCGTCGGATATAGATAGGTAAACCCGGCTTTCTTTAATTTCTCATTTGAGAAATTAGTATGGGATGTAGCATATTCGGTTAATACTGGCCCAAGAAGCAACCGACACAACCAGGAAGGAACATATCGCTTTTTCTCCGGCACTCTAAGCGCTTTCGCAGCGAGTGTCGTAATATCTCCGCTCCTGATCGTCTCTTCGTCTACGAGAATATAGCTCTCCCCGGATTGCCCTGCTTCCAACAAGAATAGAAATGCTCTAGCGCAATCTTGGACATGGATGGGAGAAAATAATGGATTATGACCCATCAGACCAATAACCGGCTTACTTTTCGCAAGCGGCTCCAGAAACAACTGAGGGAACCAGGAATCAGCTCCATACACTTGTCCGGGAAAAGCCGAAACAATCGGAATTCCTTTGTTGACATACTGCGGTAGGATTTCAACAGAAGGCGAGATATAGGGCCCCCAGCCTTTAGGCTGAGAGCGGAACGTTTCGGTTACCCTCTCCCCGTCACCAGCGTCACCAAAATAACTGGTGCCCGCAATATAAATCAGCTTTTTCAGCCGTTCCTCGTTGACATTGTCCAGCAGTCGAACGGTCATGTCGTAATGCCCTTTTTGATAGTTTTGGGCAACCTTCGTAGTGACCTTTTTCCCCCAAGTAGGCGGTGCAGCCAAGTGAATTACATATTCAGCGTTTGCCAATTCCCTTTGCCAGTCACCATCTTCCATCAGGTCGCCCATCAAAGCTTTGGCGCCTTTACGCTGTAATTCCTTCGCTTTCGCCGCATCTCTTGTCAACACCGTAACTTGATAGCCTTGCTGGAGAGCGACATCAACCGTTTTGCTTCCGATATACCCAGTGCCGCCTGTAATAAAAATTGACACACTTGCATCCACCTTTCAATAAATGTCAATATTTACTATACTATAACTCCTTCAAGAACGGTGTAAAAATATCGAGGTTGCCGATCCACTATGCCGGCAGCCTAGTTCCAATTGTTTTGTTCAGCTATCGTCTCCCGTTACTTCAACAATCGTCTCACATTGATGTTCGCCGCCACATTCTTTGGTGGTTAATTCCTATACTCAGATTGATGTTTGTTTTTTAATAGATAGCGGTCGAATGCTTATACTGTACTCTTATAGTCTTCTTGCTTTGAATACAAAAGTTACAGGAAGCATCTTTGCTTTTTTTGCAAAATCGCTATTCCGTGATTGTATAATTTCGTCATCAGATTGCTCAATCATTTGCTCAATTACAAATCCCGCTTTGGCCAACGCATTCACATAAGTTGATAGTTTACGATCCGATAATGCTAGTACTCCTTCATCTAGAGATACCAAATACCAAGATTCATCGAAATAACGCTTTGCGTTCCCCCAAATATTGCAAAGAATGACCGCTTCCACACCCTATTTCCAGCATCTTTTTTCCTGAGACATCGCCAAAAAGCTGGCAATTTTCTTCTGAGACAAATGCTCCGTAAAAAGGAAGTGCGGTTGCTCCTAAAACATCATTCCTTTTGTATCCCAAAATAAACTGTTTGTTTCATGAATAACACTCTTATCCATGTCGACCGAGATGGCGCCAAACTCGCCACCGCCTATTTGTTCTAGAAACAGAATTTTTGTCCATGCAGACACCATCCCCAAAACTGTTGGGGAAACTTATTTCGATGGTGTCGCAAAAACTATCCTCGTTTATCCCTTTGACGAGGCACTTTACCTCACGTAGCTTTTTGTAGTGTTCAAGCGGTTTATCGGTATTGAAAAGCCGAATAAAACCCGGACGAATGACAATATCATCCCCTCTGGAATTTAAAAGCTTTATCAAAATGGAAAGTACGCTTTACATTGCTTGCCTTGCACGATATACTTTCCTTATGGAAAGCTAACTTTCCATAAGGAAGGTGAACGCATTGAACAACCGTTTAGAAGAAATCCGCAAGCAACGCGGAATTAACCAAGAAGAATTAGCAACGGCTCTTGAAGTGTCAAGGCAAACTATCGGTTCGCTGGAAAACGGACGTTATAACCCATCGATCCTTTTAGCGTTCAAGATTGCTCGTTTTTTCGGTATGAATATCGAAGAAATCTTTATTTATGAGGAGGATGAAAATGTATGAAAAAAACTATTTCGTCTTATTTTCTTACCGTTGTAGGTGTAGGACTACTAGCAGGTGGTCTGTACTTCATCAAAACAATTGAAGATCCACAAGGTATGCTGCGAGCGTTGCCTTATATCTGTGTTGGGCTTGGCTGTGGTATTTTCGGTCACGGTATGGGAGAAATAATCGTCCAAAGAGCTATGAAGAAGGATCCCGCCGCAGCAAAGCAGCTAGAGATTGACAAGAAAGATGAGCGTAATTTGGCAATCGCTAATCGGGCAAAAGCGAAAGCATATGACATGATGGTTTTTGTGCTTGGAGCCTTAATTACAGCAATTGCCTTGATGGCAATAGATTTAATAGTGGTATTGCTATTGGTTTTTGCCTATCTGTTTATCCTTGGATATTGCTCTTATTACCGTTTGAAGTACTATAAAGAGATGTAATAAAATTCAAGAACTTCTTTAGGAGTAATCGAAAGGTTGCTCCTTTTTCATGCCATTTTTGAGAAGGTGATCTTATATGGCGGACAATTTCGACCTGAAAATTGGTGCTGAGGGTTTTTCGCACATTCATTTTTCCAACCACGACATCAATACCATGCACTCCAAATGTAATGCGCTCAAATCGAAATGCCGTATGTGAACAACCTAAAACACAAAGTCAAAATAGTTCCAGATAACTGCCCGTTACTTCAGCGAACAAAAGGGATCAGCTAACTGCACTGCAATTAGCTGATCCCTTTGCAAGTAACGTTCTCCGTTAGACTTCAAATTGAAGTCCGCCAGGTCCCTTTTCTAACACAACCGTTTTTTCTCTGTTTCTTCATTAATAATTTTGGTCATTTCCGGTAAATCGGTGGAAATCGTTTGAACCCGGGTTGATATTAAAAGGAGCAGTCTTTAACCAATTACAGAAAAAATAAGAATCTGTCTGTAATCACAACCGAAAGAATGGCTTAGGGGAACTGCTTGTGTATTTGGAACGCTCCAGTTCTTCGGAAATGATGCGGATGCCCTCTTCAATATCTTGCTCATCGGTCCGAATGATGCTAAGGCGCAGCAAGTTAAGCTTAGGGAAAGAAGAAAGGAATTGCTTATCAGTTTCCAGTACATCAACGCCACGATTCTCCAATCGCTTGACCAAATCTTCTGTATGAATGGATTCCGGAAGGTGTATTGAAGCGAAGAGCCCTCCGCAAGATTGGATGGTATATAAACACTCTTTTGGCAATAATCGCTGTGAAATTTCTCTTAGATGTTTAATGCGATGATTGTATACGGATTTCATTTGCTTCGCATGATGAGCATACATTCCGGACTTCATATAAATCTCAAGCACACCCTGAGAAAGCACTGAGGTGCTCAGATCCGCCGTATGTTTATGCCATTGGAGTAAAGGAATAAGCGAATCTGGTACTACGGCCGCGGCAAGCCTTAATCCGGGCAGCATCACTTTGGAAAAACTTCTGAGATAAATGACATGACTGGCTCCATTATAAGCGTGAATAGGATCTGCTTTACTGTTTTTTTCCAAATCAGCAAGATAATCATCCTCAACGATGTAAACGTCATTGGCTTTGGCGAGTTCTGCCAGTCGCTGTTTGTCTTCCGCTGTGTAAGAAGTACCTAACGGATTATGGAATCGCGGTATTGTATAAAAAAACTTGATCATATTACTTTGAAAATGGCGCTCCAAAATTGCCCAATCAATTCCTTTAGGAGTTCTTTCGATGCCGATTACGGTTTGTCTTTGTGTCTTAAGCGCAGCCAGCATTCCCCAGTAGGTAGGCTGTTCAACCAAAATGTTAGTTTTTCCGTTTGGGAAAGGCATCCCGGCTAGAAGATGAAGAGCTTGTTGAGCGCCTGAAAATACAAAAACTTGCTCTGCCGAAGGGAAAACCTGTTGCTTCTGAAAAAGCTTTACGATCTCCTTGCGAAGAGAAAGCAAACCCTGTGGATCGGGATAAGTGAAAATGGACGTCTCAAATAATTCCATCGCTTTGTTCAAGCATTGACGAAAGTCGATTTGGGGTATCGACGCGGGATCGGGAGCCGCTGATGCAAAATCGATTCGTTTTGTTTGCAGCAACGGAAGAAGCGCTTCTTTGGCTACGACAAAATAACCACTCTTCGGACGTGAATAAAAGGAAACGGAATCGACTCTTTGTTTGTTTCAGGTTCAACAGGGGAACAGCATTCATTGAGCATCGAGGAACGACTGCATATTATTAACTATTTTAATCAGAAGCATTTTCTGGACGTAGAATTGATTTTTGGCGTTGCATCCATCAGAACCCGAGACGGGGTGAGATTGATCCAGGCACTTGAAGAATCGGTCTTTGATATAGTCATGATCGGATTCCCTCCTTACATTAAACCGACCCAGCAACAAGCCATTTTGTATGTGGATGAGTTGCTCTCACACACAACCAAAGATGTAATTCTTTACAACAATCCTTCCCGGACAGGTTTTGATTTGAGTCTGGGAGCTTTGCACGATTTAATAAGAAGACATAAAAACATCTTGGGTTTTAAAGAAGCAGGAGACGTTCGTCGTCATAAAGACTCATTATTTCCTGAATCGTTTGTTCGGTTCACAGCTGGTGATGAAAACCTAGTTTGCAATATTGTATTAGGTGGATGTAATGGCTTGTCCAGTATGGTCGGAAATGTGTTTCCTAAAGAAATCAAGCAAACCTTTGATGCACTTTTGGAGAACAGAACCTTAAATGTTGAAGAAATCGGCAAGATCATTACCCAAGTCACAAACGGTCAGACCATTATGAATATAAAAGAATATTACAACCAATTGGGAATGGGGACCGGTGGCTGCCGTTCACCTCTGGGGGCCGCAAGATAACCGATATAAAGCTAAGCCGAGACTTGAAGTCTGATCGGAAAGAACAGCAAGCCCCTGAACGTGCCAGAGTGCTTGCTGTTTTGTCTATCTATTCAAACCGATGTGAGTGCTTTTACTTTGCCTGAATGTATCCTTCCGCTTTGAGCAGTTCAGCGATCAGAACAGCGCCGCCCGCTGCTCCACGTAATGTATTATGCGATAGTCCTACAAATTTATAATCGTATATGGAATCCTCGCGCAATCTACCCGCCGAAACCCCCATACCTCGCTCAATATCACGATCAAGTTTTGTCTGTGGTCTGTTTTCTTCTTCAAAATAAGTTATGAATTGCTTTGGTGCGCTTGGCAAGCCAAGCTCCTGAGGCCGTCCTTTGAATTGGAGCCAGCGATCGAGAATTTCTTCTTTTGAAGGTTTGTTCTCGAACGATACAAATACCGTAGCCAAATGTCCGTCTGTTACTGGAACACGAATACACTGCGTTGTAATAATAGGTGTGCTGGTTTTTATAATTTCACCATTTACAAGGCTACCCCAAATGCGCAGTGGTTCCTGCTCGCTTTTTTCTTCCTCGCCGCCAATATAAGGGATTACATTATCCAACATATCGGGCCAATCGGTAAAGTTTTTGCCAGCTCCGGAAATCGCCTGATACGTCGATGCAACCACTTTGGTTGGTTTGAAATCCAGCAATGCATGAAGTGCAGGCACATAGCTCTGAATCGAACAATTAGGCTTTACGGCAATAAATCCGGTCGAAGTTCCAAGCCTCTTTCTCTGAGCGGCAATCACTGCAATATGTTCCGGGTTAATTTCCGGAATGACCATCGGGATGTCAGGCGTCCAGCGGTGAGCCGAATTATTGGATATCACGGGCGTACCCGTTTTTGCGTATGCTTCTTCCAATGCTTGAATTTCTTTCTTTTTCATATCTACGGCACAAAAAATGAAATCGACTTGATCTGCAACCTCTTCCACTTTCGAAGCGTCCTGAACAACGAGTTTTTTCACTTCTTCAGGAATCGGGACAAGCATCTTCCATCTGCCATGTACAGATTCTTCATAAGTTTTACCCGCCGAACTTGCACTAGCTGCAATCGCTGTTACCTTAAACCACGGATGCTGATCCAGCAACTGAACAAACCGTTGCCCAACCATTCCCGTTCCTCCGATAATTCCTACCTTCAGTTTTTCTGTCATTAGATATTCAAATCCTTTCAAGATGACATGATTAATGGGAGCCTATTCATACATTGGGTTCCTCGGTGAATAACACATTTAACACAAGGAGAATATCCCCATTTATTGTTTATCATCCGAAGTACGTATAGGGCATCCAAGTTCTCCCTTAATAATTATTCAAATAGTCTGATTGTGTACCATATGTTGTGAGCTCTATAATCTTTGAAACAACAAAAAAATCCCACCCCCAAGACATTATTCAGTCTTAGGGACGAGATTTGGTATACTCGTGGTACCACCCCAGATTCGCTAATATGTCACCATATTAACCTCTTCAAGTACGACATTACAGTGTAATGCTTATACTCTAGCTCTGTAACAGGAGCTCCTGACACACCATCTTCCTTTTAATTGGGGTCCGATGTGCTGCTCTGAGGCTTTTTTCAATACAGAATTCCTTACTCCTTTTCAGCTAACGGAGCTCTCTGTGAAAGAATCCCTCTATTTACTCTTCTCTTCATCGCATTTGAATATGGTGATTATATTATCAAATAACCATTGTGAGGTAAACACAATTTTCAAAAAATCGAAAACATTACAAACTTGAACATAACTGCCCGGCCACAACGAGGCTGACGTCCGATTGATATGCTCCCCTATTCTAAGTCCCTACTCTAAAAAAATAATAACCCGCTTAAATATTATTTGAGCGGGTTATTATTCGATATTATGATCTGCAAGGTGCCGTCTCCTGAAGAGGCCGACCCCAACTCGTTACGAGCTCATTTAGTTTAAAGCGACAAAAAAGCTGACATTAGAGCATACGCCTAGATTTTGCATATACTGCTCATAAAGGAGGAGTATTGTATGCATTATCCCAATTTTCATTATGTACAACATAGTCATCAAATCCCTGTTTACGCTGGAAAAACCTATAGATATGATTATGTAGATGGCAATGTCTTTATCATTCATTTCTTCGATCCCACTCATCGATATGATGAAGGGATTGCTGGGCAACATACAGGACACAAAGGTTACTATCAATTTAATTACGTTGAGATAGCCCCTTGTATTTACTTTATGTATTGGTTGGAAGAAGCCTACACAGTTAGCCAAATTATTGATCTTAATAGGATGGTTGTCTATACCCATTATACCTATGATAAAAATGGCGATCGAAAGAGCTTTTTCCATTCTGGTACAATAACCCAACTGTATACAACTTCACATCGTAATCCCAACTCATCACTTTATTGAACTATCCTGCCCGTCAACGAGGCTACCCTGCCGGCAGCCTCGTCCTGTTATATCAAACTAATCTAAGCTTTCTCCGCAATCTGTTGTACGTAAGGTTATGCAGCCAACGTGGGGTTAAGATCTCAAACCCGGTTGGACATGCTAGCAACTTGGCAATGAGCAGATCCTTGTCCATGTATTCTACGCGAAAAGTGCCGGGAACCAACTCCACCGCCCGTATGTCAAGCATTTGTGCATATGACGGGATGTCGAAGCGAATGATTGCAGAATTCATCTCTTCCGTTAAATACGGGAAGATTTCCGCCCTTATTAACAATGGTGTCAGGTCATACGACTGTTCGGTAGGGACTGCATCGCGAAGATCGTCAAGGCGAAACAACCGAATCTCTCCCTCCGGCTCGCAATACCCGGCCACATAGTTTTCTTTGCAATAGACGTAGATCTTATATGGAGACAACAATCCCTCTTCGTTGTCTTCTCGACTTTTGCCGTATAGGATTCGGACCTTGCGGTGTTCCTTGATGGCCTGACTAAGCACGTCAAACCGCGAGAGCATCGCCGGTTCGACCGGGAAAATCGGAATAGACGCGGATGAATCCTCCTTCGTCCCCTCCCCGACAAGTCGGCTAAAGAGCCGTGCTAAATGAGTGGCATGCTCGTTCTCAATGCGTTTGTATTGCTCCGCTAAATAGGCTAACGTTCTCCTATTTTCTTCGGTCATGAACAAGTTAGTTACGGCGTATGAATGTCCATTATAGTAATAACCTCTGCGTTCATGACTGTAGGCAAGAGGTGCGCACATCGAATCCCTCAAATATTCCAAGTCACGCGAAGCTTGCCTGGAAGAAATGGAGAACTTCTCTGCGATCGTTACCGAATTGGGAAAACGGTCGCCACGGATTTGTGAGTCAATCCAGGAGATGCGATGCATATTGCTCATTGTCGAGTCACCCTTCCGAAACCTAGTATAAGGCGTCCGCAATTCGCTCCAATGTTTGAAGGCCTTTGCGCTCCATTTCTTTTGCCCGCTCGAGGTGCTGGACTGCCTGGGAGATGCGAGTTCGGTCTTTCATATCTTCCGGCTTCCTCCCATGGAACGGATACAAGTCCCTAACGCTGCGCAAATGTTCGTGAATAAAATCGTATTCACGCGCACCTTGACGCATGAATCCGGCTGCCTCCCCGCCGATTCTGTCCGCCGCCTCTAGTAGGAATGGGGCCGCCATAGAACGGCACTCCGCCCAAGCTTCAGCGTTGATGGATAATCCAAAACCATCTGTATCCGCCCTAAGGAAGGTTTGCATGAAATTGTCGTACGCTTCGAGTCCTGCCTTGTACCCGTCGAACAGCCATTTTCGAGGACTTCGGGAAAATTCCAAGGCAAATTGAAGAGCCTCTCGCACAATGTCCCTGTCATTCGATGCAATCCCCTTCTCGACCCAGAACATTTCCAAAAGACCGACGTGCTTCGTCGCCAGCCGATCCCAGGCTAAATGGGCTTTTCCCGCGACTGTGAGGGAATGGCCTTGATCGTCCATAATTTCATAAGGTCCTCCGTTGCGTCCAACTACGATATTATCGGACAGCGTTACGCCAAGCGAACGAGCTAGCTCCCTGACCTCGTCATTCGCTATGCCTTTATCGAGCGCTTTAGCCGCCTCAGGACTGACTTGCCATTCCCAATCATCGGTTCCGATCCCCTGGAAAAGGTAGCCTTCTTCATCATACCCGTCCACGACGTAATATTCCGGGATCCCTATCGAATAGCCATAGCAAGGAGTTCCGCGATCGATTGCCCCTTTGACCGATTCCCACGCCGCGAGCTGCTTGAATTGAAAGTCGCTGTCTTTTTGCAACGAGATAACTCCTTCTATGGTGATGCCGAGATTGTTAGCCAGGTTCCGAATCATTTCCGTATCAAACGCTTGGAATCCTCCAGGCTGTCCTTTATTCTCCATGTTCATCAGGAATGCAAAGCCGGTTCCCCCGTACAACCAAGCCCGACTCATTGGTACGCCCAGATAAGAGGCGCATTCAAATATGCAATCCAACTGCGTAATCCAATTTTTTTGCTTATACGTTATACCTTCCAATCGTTTGACCATCATTTTATTTTCCCTTTCTTATGGATCCTTTTTAATACAGTTTAAGGGGAACACCCTGACATATATTGTCATGCTCTATTATTTCAGCAGAAATTTATTATCCATCTCTCAGTCGTCAAACACCCAGGTAGGGATTAAGAACTCCTCTCCTGCACCTGCCTTTTTCGCAGCATCTCCTCTATAATTCGTTAAATTCCTATTTTTTCCTTCCTTGATTAAACGGCAGTCGATTGTCTTGTCGGCTGCCGTTGGTGTCTTTTATAGCTATCGTTATCCGCTAGTTTAGCAACACCTTTTGGTAAGGTAGTGTTTTTTTGTATTGGTCTTTCCAAAATGATTTCGTATAATCCAGGCTTCCCATGACCATTATAGTTTGTCGCTAAGACCTGTACTAATCTCCAACCTTGTGCAGCATATTCATTTCTGGTTTGGCGGTGGGGGGGTGCTGAAAAAAAACCGCCCAGAGATGTTTCTACGTATTTATATTCGAACAATGTTAATTCCACCTTTCTTTACATTATAGGGCTCAGGAATGTTGAAGAAGGATATATACAGAAAAATCAAAGGTGACATTGGGATGTTCGTCGCTTCTTACAGTTATCTTTCTCTGTTATCAACTGAACATAAAGATAATATTGGTGTAGCAGTAACTCCTTCATTTCCAAACAAGTCGCGTGCAGTTTTCGGCACTTCGGGAGGCATAGCTATTTTACAAAAATCTAAGAATCCAGATTTGGCCCTGGAGTTTATCAAGTTCATTACAATGGATAAAAATGAAGTAAGCGAAGAACTTTTCGAAAACCTTGGATTAGGAATGTCCAAGAAACTTACGGAATCCAAAGAAGACGATTGGCTCAGGTTTTGGATGATGAACTAAGAAAAATTGAACAGTTGTCGTAGGTAGCAACTCCCGGTTCACTCATAAATTCGCCAAAAGTCTATATTGGAACAATAAGCAATAAGCTTCACCATCAATCGGTAATTTCTTACCGTTCTCTATCTTGAGATTTTCACCCACTATCCAAGAAAATAGTATCATGCAGTTGACTGAAGCAAATCCTTCAAATACTTCCACGCTCGATAAGTGCTGAACTGTCTGCATTTTTTTACGAATTGTCTGATGTGCAAACTTAACGCGGAGTATAATTTTATTGTACCTTCAATGAAAGCACTTGATTTTATTAAGAAAGGAGCGAAATGAAATCTTTTTCCTTTTCCCTAATTACAGCTTCGGTTCCGGTCTGACTTCATGGACAAAAAACCACTGCTCGGGAGGAATCGCCGTATCTTCGGAACAGGCCCAGGACGGAATTAATCTAAAACGCCTCTTTTCACTAATGCCTTATCTATTAACAACTCCAGCTATTCGTTGATGAGTGCAATATATATCGCATATTGTAATTCATAGAAGTATGATCGACTTGAGACTCCTGGATCACATCGTCATTTTCAACTGCAATCGAAAATCTCCCACACATCGAAACACCTCTATTCATTCCAACGATTTTACGCCGTTATGGTTACCCCTGGCTGGACGTCTATTTAAAAAGGTGAGTTAATTATAGACGACAGATGCTTGGATGAACCCTTCACATTTTGCGATTTATAGGAACTATCTCAAGCGAAAAGCCTGCGAAACCAAGAACCTAATGGCAGCGGCACTTCGAAATCCGTTTCGCATAGCACCCTATCAAAGTCATTTGGTTAGTCTAAATATGAACATTAGCATCATATTTGAGGTATGTGGCATTAGCAGACTCAGTCGTGCCTTGTACAGGACCTTATTTTGCGGGCTTCTTGTTAGATTGTTGTAAGCGCTTTTTTGGGGAATATGCCCGGGCAATCCAACAAAAAGGAGGATTAACAAGTGAGAAAATGGATAAGTTATGTGTTGATTTTTTGTTTCTTGTGGGGAAGTGTATCCACGACAGTTTTGGCAGAAGATTCACAGACTGCACAACCAACTGGTACAATATACAATTTTAAAGACCTCAAGGTCACGGAGGCTACGCTGGGTACGCGTTACATGCCCCCATCAGAACTCGGACTTTCTTTGGGAGCATTGCTGTTCAGAAATTCGGTAGGACCGGGACATCATGTGACGGTTGCGTTTGAGGTAGCTCAAGCGGATGAGTATGAGATTGATTTGCAAGCGTACAGGGCACTCACCTACGGTATTTACGAAATCAAAATTGACGGCGAATCCGTCGGTCAATACAATTTTCATGCTCCTACCAACGGACCTGGCGAGTTTGAAGCCTTAACAACAATGTTTTTAACAGAAGGAACTCACCACATCACTTTTGAATGTGTAGGTAAGGCTGCGACGTCTAGCAGCTATTTTGTGTCCTTCATGCAGTTGATGTTATTAAATGAGGAAGATCGTGAAGCCAGATACCAGCAAGCAATGCACATCATCTACACTGCCCGGAATGAGCTTCAAACCGTAAGCAGCAAGATTCCTATAAGCGACGCTGTTGAGAATCAGGCACTCAGGACTCAATCGGTAAAGTTGAATGGCCAACTCCAAGGGTTGGAGGAACAGGGAGTGCAATCGAAGGAAAACCCTTCCGCCTTACGCGCCCTGAAAGTCGAAGCCGAACGAATTTCCTTGGAGATTAAAAGACTGAACAACTTCGTCGAGGCGAGAAAGGCTCGTCCGTCCTCGGCATTCGGTTTAACTACCGCGGATACGATGAGCCTGGTGTATCCGCGCGATTTGCCGTGCCGCTCGTGTTCGACTGGTCCGGCCGAACTAACGCTGGCTCAAGGAGAATATGAGAGTCTTCAAGCCGTAGTAATGCCTTATGGAGAGACCTTGCGTAATTTGAGCGCAGAGATCACAAGCATCAAAGGCCCAGAAGGCGATGAAGTCCCGGCATCGCTGTTCCGTGCATCCGTCAACCCGCTCGGCTCAGTCTATGTAAAAAAGACTCCTGTTACGCTGCCGGCCTTGGGGGACCGACCGAAAGATTATGAGGGCTGGATCCCTGACCCGGTTCGGACGGATATTTCCAGCGTGGATGTTGCCGCTTGGGATATGCAGCCGTTCTGGATCGAGCTGTACACAGGCAACAAAGCAAACCCAGGAACATATCGTGTCACTGTTCAATTCTCTGCTGACGGGAAGGTCGCCGAAGTTCTGGAGATCGATGCGGTGGTCTGGCCGTTCGCCATTCCAGATCGCCCCGATCTGGCCACATCCATCACGACAAAGTCAGTGAATCCATTCGCTCAAGCAAAGTTTTCGGAACGTTGGTATATTCTGGAGGAGATTTACAATATCACCGACGCAGAGGAATTTGCAAAACTGGAAGATAAATATATTGATTTGCTCGAAACCTTTAAAATTGAACCGGATCTCATTTATAATACAAAACCGCCCACTGTGGAGGAATTGTTGAAGATTAAGCACGAATGGGGATTGCGTCAATTTAACATCATCTACCTTCCCCCATACTCGATGAATTTTGATATGAACAAGCCGGGAACATGGCAACCGCAGATCGACAAAATTTTACTGACAATCGAAACCGCTATGGTGGAATACGAACAAGCAGGATTGGCGGATAAAGCATACATCTATGGATTTGACGAAAGCAGTCAGTTGGGCTTGGCTAAGGAGATCTTCAGACAGATTAAAGAACGCTTTCCGGATCTGCCTATTATGACAACTTATTTGGACAGATCACTAGGTGTAGATACCGGTTTGGCCGGGCTGGTTGACATCTGGGTGCCCGGTGTAGAGCTTATCAACCACGATGCGAGAATCAGAGCGCAGAATCGAGGCGCCAAGGTGTATTGGTATACTCATCAGGCCGTGAGGGATCCGCTTCCGAATTGGTTTAATGGGTATGCGCCGAGTGACACCCGCGTTCTCTTGGGGCCGATGTCGCACAAGATGGATGTAGATGGATTTTTGTACTATAACATCGCCAGATGGGTCAATCGTGGCCCGATGGATGACGGAATATTGAGCAACTGGGACCCGCGGACGTATCCCACTGCCAACGGAGACGGATCGCTGTTCTATCCGGGTGCGGACGGTCCACTAGCTTCACAGCGGATGCATAACTTCCGGGACGGTTTGGAGGATTATAACCTGTTGAACGTGTTGGAAGCCTCGATCGAACGCGCAGATGAGGCTGGAATATCCGATAATCTCCTTACAGAGGCTAAAGTGCTATTGAACGCCGATGCCGTCGTATCCACGGAGAGAGTATACACGAAGGATGCTTCCATATACCGGAAATGGCGCGAAGAAGTATCTCAGATGATCGTTCAGCTCATGACTGCCGACATCATCGAAAGAGAGTTGGAAGCTTATATAGCAACAGGCAACCTGAAGCAGCCGCTTGCCAGCCAACTGACCAATCATCTCACGCAAGCGGTTCATCATCGCAAAAAGGGACAGGACGAACAGGGGCTGCACAGCCTTGCCCTTTTTGTTCAACATTTGAATAATGAACAACACGCCGATACCGTCAGTGAAGAAGCGAAGGCTCGTCTGGATCAGGATGTGCGGCTACTGATTGCCAAATGGCAGAAGCCCGCTGAATAAGGTTCAATGAATGAAAAAAGGAGCCCCCTTAGATAGATGTAACGAAGGAATGAAAGGGCTATGACCCGTTGAGACATGGGAGCGAAAATCGCTAAGGGCCATGTGGAGAATACGTGCAGCATTTGGATCGATTTAGGTGAAGCTACTCCCACCTGGGTTCGGCACTCCTTCTAACGAGTGAAACTATCAATCGTAACTTTCTCTCTTAAATCATCCTAATTTAAGCTGGATAAAATTCTGCGAATACACGAGCTTTTGCGTGAGAATATCAAATTATTTCGAGGGAGCGTAGCAAAGGGCTGCCACTACGGCAGCCCTTTTTGAACATCATCGACCCCTTCCTTGGAAAACCATGAGCTATCGTGATCCGTTAATTGTTCCCCGAAACGTAAATACGTTGATAGATGGTGCCTGCGGCTTCTTGAGCTACCATCATATATTCTTCTCATCATTAAACTCAATACAAAAAGGTTGGATTTCAGGTCTTAAACAGTGCTCTATTCTTTTTCTGAAATCTTTCCATTCAACCTTTTTTAGTGCTTCATCTATCGGGAAGTATCCCGTCTCCAAACTTTCTGATGATTGTATTAATTCTCCACCTATTGGCTTGGCTAAAAATAGGGTGTTACAAATTGAATTTCCTACGTTTTGAAATATTCCGCAGAATTTGATAATTTCAATGTCTATTCCGGATTCTTCTTTTGTTTCTCTTATTGCAGCTTGACTTAAGGATTCCCCTTCTTCTACTTGACCACCAGGCATCTCCCAGCCTCTTCTTGGTCCCTTAATAAGTAATAATTCATTCTTTTCATTCACTACAATAGCCGCTGCAGAAATGATATGTTTCGGTGTACTCATCGTATTACTCCTTAGAATCGTAATATGTATTTTAAGCTCTTTAGTTTTTAAGCTCTTTAGTTTTTAAATTCGCGAAGTGATTGTCTTATTAGTCCGAGTTATTAAGCCATTGCCTGGATTAATTAGATCCTGAATTTTGTAGCCATTCTCTATCGACAACCCGATCCACTCATTTTCATCGTCGAATAATTAAACTCTCGTTCGCAGACAGCGTAATGAAACAACTATTCTAATTGATGTCTTTTTTCAAATAATAATGAGTGTGTCTGCCAGCGTTATGTATCGTTCCAAACACTTCATATCCTTGTTTTTTATAGAAATCTATCGCTTGAAAGCTCATGGTATCTAATTTAATGAAATCACACTTTTTCTCTCTAGCAATTTCTTCGGCTTTTGACAATAGTTTCTTTCCGTATCCAAATTTTCGGTAGGCTTCATCTACAAAAAGGTACTGTACCTCTAACCAATTCCAGCATATTTCACCAACCAAACCTCCGTAAATATTTCCATCAACATCTTTCAAATACAGGTTAACCACTTGGTATCTGCCCTTCAAATCATCAGGGAAATGCTTATGATTAAACTCAATCATTTTGTTTACTACATAAGACTTGTCGGTATTATTCGTCTCGTCATATATTTGGAATTCCAAGCGATTCTCTCCTCATCAACCACTATAATATAATAACATTAATTTACCATTAAACCCCAGATTATGGAGGTAAAAACACTTATTATTAAACTAAACTCCCGTTTCTTCAGAAAACAAAAAAGGAGCCACGAAAAGCAGCTTCTACACTAAAGTATACCATTAGCAGAATTTTGATTTGTATGAAATAAAACATGTTTGTTTAAAGGACTACTTTTCTCAACTTTCGGATGATTGAAAGTTTTAATAAAGCTCATACCGATTTTTATCATTACGTTTTTCGAAGGGTTATTAACATCGGCTGTAAAACTATAAACATCAATAAAACCCAATTTGTTAAATCCATATTGTAAACAAGCTTCCGCTCCCTCAGTTGCATATCCTTTTCCCCAAGCATCTTTTTTCAGTCGCCATCCAATTTCTATACACGGTGTAAAATCAGCCTCGAATGTGGTCCTATGAAATCCAATAAACCCTATAAAGTCTTTACTTTCTTTTACCTCTACGGCATATAACCCAAATCCACATTCTTTAAACTCGGATACAATTGATTTATAGAACACATTTGTTTCTTCGGATGATAAGGTTTTAGGAAAATACGTCATAACCTTTTCGTCCGCATTTAGTCGACTAAATGGCTCTAAGTCCGTTTCTTCCCAGTCGCGTAATTGCAATCTCGATGTCTCAAAATATATCATTTTACACCTCCCAAAGAAGTATTAATGGACAGCTTATCATACTATCCTGCCCATTCAATAAGGCTTCCGATAAATTCCTGCGACAGCTTCTTATTTTAGATGTTTTTCACTCGTTCTCATTAACAAACAAGTTGACTTCTACCATATTATCATTGTTACCAATTCTTTCAAATGGAAGTTCTAAGCGGCCCATAACAATGAAAGAACACTCCTATTTAGTGGGGAATGTCTTCTTTTTGACACTCCACACGGCTAAAGCCGTGGGATTCTTGGTCGTTAGCGTCCGCAGTCCATTTCTGTTTTGGACAACGCCCAAGTTCAATGTCAAAACTTCGTTTTGACACAGGGCTGTGCCATCAGCCCGTCCTAAGACAGTGCATCTAGCATCTTAGGCTGACAGACTGTTACCGTCTATCGCAGGTTGATGCATGATATTGATTGCTCCAACCCTGTCGCGGTGTGCGTGGAAGCCGCATGCTGGACATTGATACGTTCGGTCCTTTGCTTTGTTGCGTTTACCGCACGTCGGGCATGTTTGTGAAGTGTAGGCAGGATTCACTTCAACAACTTGGATACCCGCCAATGCAGCTTTGTACGCAATAAATATTTGCAATTGATAGAACGACCAGTTATGCAGGTTTTTAGCGTTTTTACGACTTGTTCTTGTCGTTTGGCGAATGTTCGTTAATTTCTCGATCTTGATGACCGCTACTTGTTCTTCAATCGCCAAGTTCACGATCTGTCGGCTGATTTTGTGGTTTTGGTCTTTCATATAGCGCTGTTCCTTGTTTGCTTGCTTTCGGATGGCGGATAGCTTCTTAAGTTTGCCCATCTTTCTTCGACGCTGGTTGAACTTACGACGGACGTATTTGTTCTGTCTCCCGTTGCCAACAAACTTTGTTTTGCCTGTTGATGTGACAACAACGGCTGGTACTTTCAAGCCAAGATCAACACCCATCGTCACATCGCCAACCGTTTGTTCGGTGGTTACTTCAATTGCAATTTGAACATACCATCTGCGCGACTTTTCAACCAATTTGAGAAGTCCCCGTTTTCCGCTAGACAGCCTATTTTTCTCTCGTTCTGTTATACGAGATGAGATGGAGAGCCGCTGCGTTTTCCCATTCATCATAACCGGAAACGCAACGGTGTTGTCACCAATCGAATAATTTTGATTATTTACATAGTAGACTCTCCGTTTTAATATCGGATGTTTTTCTTTCGTTTTCGATTTGTTATGAATGCTTCGCGCATCTCGAATGACTTGATTCTTTACCGCTGATGGAAGACTGGCTTGTATATCTTTTGATGTTAGCTTTGGAAAAGCCCCCAGTAGTTTTGCTTGCTCTGTTAACTGATTGACCGTTTCCACATATTGTTTTCCAAGTTCCCGCAATAAGTCTGGATGGGTTGGAAAAATACGAACTTGAACCGTTACGGTTTGCACGTTTCCACCTCCTTTCGAACATTTGTTTGAATATATTCATTATACCAAACAAATGTTCGTATATAAAGTCATTAAAAATAACAAGAAAATATAGAGATGTAGGACAATTAAACTGCCCGGTGGACAGCCCTTGTCCTAAGCTGATTCATCCCATGCCTGAAGGAATGGGCTTTCTCGGCTGATATCTGTAATTGTTTGAGCTATATTGCAAAGCGCAGTATAATTTTATGTACCATATCAGGAGGTGAAACTAATACAATGCTCTCTCATGAATCCATTATCAAGCATACTATGCGCAAGGCCGGGGTCACTGTTCGGACTCCATTCGATCCGAACATGAATGTCCTCTTCGTTGGGGATAAAATGTTCGCCTTGCTCGGTGGCTCGTCCGAGCGTCCCTCAGTGAATCTAAAGGCGGACCCGGAAGATGCTTTCATTCAACGCCAGCAATATCCGAACGCGATTCTGCCCGGCTACCATATGAACAAAAAGCACTGGAACACCATCATCTTGGATGGGACAGTGCCTGATCGTGAGCTATACGAGATGGTAGACGAGTCTTACCAACTCGTCTTTCGGAGTCTGCCCAGAACGGTAAAGAATGAACTTAACTTGTCTTACAGACAGGGATAAAGTTCGGTAAATCCCGCTAAAGCGACATTATTCGAATGATCATTTTCTCTTTTTATTTTTTTGTTAAGTTCATCATCTTTCTTTTTCAATAAAGCCATTCATTTCGAGCTTTTGTATTGCAAGAGCTGCGGTTGTTCGGTCTACTTTAATCATTTCAGCTAACTTTTCTTGAATAATTCCTGGGTTTTCACATATTCCGACAAGGTACAAATACTGCCCTTTTTATAAGGTTATATATTAAAAATTCTATATTGCTTATAGAATTTAATGCCCTCGCGATCATTCCAATTTCACGGGGGTATATTTGTGTCAAAATCAATTGACACAAATATACCCCCAATCAAGCTAAAAGTCCTGCAAATTCAGGAAGTTGATTGGGGGGTGTTTTGTGTCAATCGACATAACACAATTATTTCGTTAGGTCATCATAATCTGGAAGCAATACGTTGACTGATGTATCAGATTCATTGGGAATAGTCTGATCTGCAGCTGCTATTATCTGTATGGCGGAAGCTGTCACTCCACCGTCACATAGTCGAACTCGGCATCGGTACCGTATGTCCGGAACCCGATCTTGCCCGCGCTCATGCTGGAGTCGGTCACATTGATTTTCTCGACGCCGTTCACGTAGCATTTGATCGAATTTCCATTGAGGACGACCCTCAACGTGTACCAAGTGTTCAACTGCTGCGGCAGCGGCACACTGGCGATCTGGCTCCATGTTTGCCCGTCCTTCTTCATCAACCGCAGCTGGCCGTCGGGTCGGCGCAAATTCAACCAATAGTAATGATTGTCGTCCGTCATGCGGAACACGAGACCTGCGCCGGTGGCAAACCCGTTTTCTGCCGTCATTTTTACCCTAGCTTGAACGGTGTAATCGGTCCACGCCGCATTTCCGGCCGAAGATACCGCTTCTCCGCTCGCTCCGGACTGCACGTACACAAGCGTGGCGTCCGGCGCCAGCTTCCAGTTCGCGCCTGCTGTTGTCCAGCCCGCCGTATCACCATCCTCGAAATCGTCGTACAGCAAATATACGGGCGGTGTCGGACCGGGCGGCGTAGGCGTCACCGCCTCGGGCGGAATTTCGTACGCGACGGTAACGTCGTCGAAGCGGGCCGACGTCTTGAAGGAGCGGAAGCCGATTCCGCCGGCGGGCAAACTGCCGTCCATCACGTCGAATACTTTGACGCCGTTCACATACGCTTTGATCGAATCGCATTCGATGATGACTTTTACCCGGTGCGACTCATTCAGCGGAAGCGGAAATGGAACGGTCGATCCGATTTGACTCCACGTACCCCCGACCTTCTTCATGAGCCTCAACTCATTCGAAGGAACTTTCAAGTTCAACCAATAGTAATTGTTGTTGTCCGTGCGGTGGAAGGCGAGACCGGTCCCGCTGGTGTCCGTTCCGCCGACGCCGGTCAGCTTGATTTTCGCCTCGGCAACATAATTATTCGCCGCGGAAGTGCCGTCGTGCCAGCTGATCGCCTCGCCGGCGACGGACGACTGATCGTAGGCGTACGTACCGCCTTCGGCGACGACCGACCATACGCCGCTGCCCGACTTCTGCCAATCGGATGCGTTCCCGTCCTCGAAGCCGTCGGCGAACGGCGCCGGGATCAGATTGGGAAGAGGCGCCCCGAATTGCACTTTAAAATCGTCGACGTTCGTCGCCGTATTGTATACGCGTACCCCGGCCTTGCCTGAAGCCGGACCGGAATCCGTGACGTCGACGAGCTTCGCTCCGTCCACGTATGCTTTGATCGAGCCGCCGAAGGCCTCGATCTTCACCGAGTACCAGCTGTTCAAACTTTGAGGCAGCGCGGCCGCATACACTTGACTCCACACGGTGCCCGACTTTTTCATCAGCCGCAGCTTGTTATCCGGCCGCCGCAGATTGAGCCAGTAGTAGTTGTCGCCGTCCGCATGCCGGAATACGATACCGGAGCCCGTCGAGCTAGGCCCTTCGGCCGTCATCTTGATCCGGGCTTCGATCACGCTGTCGTACGCGGAAGTCCCGTCCGCAATCGCGATATATTCGCCGATCGAGTCGGACTGGCGCAGCACTTTCGTCCCATCCTGCACGACCGACCACCCGGTTCCGGAGGCGGTCCACCCAAGGAAGTTGCCGTCCTCGAAGTCGTCGGCGAAAGGCGCTTGCAGCGTCGTGGCCATAGCTGCAACCGAAGCAGCCGACTCGTAGCCGGCGGTGTTCACGGCCGTCGCCTTGTAATAGTAAGATGTCGACGGTGCGAGCCCCGTGTCCCAATAACGGGTTTCCGCGCAGCAGGCGATTTTCGACTCCCACGACGGCGCAAAGTCCGGCGTCGTACCGCGGTACACGTTGTACGTGTTCGCTCCCGCCGTGTCTGTCCAATCGAGCTCGATCACCCCGCTGCCGCGCCCGGTCGCGGTCAAGCCCGCAGGCGCCTCGGAGGCCAGCTTCAATGTCCCCGGGACGCCGGAAGCGAGAGAATAACTGACGCCGCCGACCGTCAGGCGCTCCACCGCCGTCCCGACTTGGATTGCGGCATTCAGCTCGGGGCGCGGATCGGTGATCGACACCCCGTCGAGCGTCACGTTTGCGGCGTTTTCCAGCTTGATCGCCGCAATGTCGCCGTCCAGCGTCCGAACGCCCGCCGCCGTCGTGATCGTATTGGCGCCCGCGAACGTGACCGTATCGGCGCCGGCGATCAGGATGGCGTTCCGGATCGGATCGCGTATCGTATTGTTAAGGATCGTAATGCCGCGGATTCCCCGCGAATCCGACACTTGCTTGTCGGCCTTCTCGCCGAATATTTGAATGCCGCTCGCCGTCAACTTGCCGCCCTTGGCCGCGCTGTTGATATCATTCAAGTAATTGTTGCCGTTAAACGTATTGCCTTCGATTGTCAACTGCTCCGCCATCGGCCCTTCATACGCGAACGGTCCCGGCTCGTTTTGCACGGCGATTCCCGCCCCGCCGAGGTCGGTGAACGTGTTGTTCCGGATCACGCCGCCGCTGCCGGGCCGCACGAGAACTCCGTACCGCCGCGATTCCCGGAACGTCGAGCCGCTTACCTCGTAGTTTTGGAAATTTTTCGTCAGGTTGAAAATCGAGTCCGCCGTCGACATGTCGTCGCCGCCCGTCATACCCGGAATCACCCGGTCCAGCGTCAGAATCGCCCTGCTCTTCAACTCGAAGCCGTTTACAGGCGCCATTCCGACGATAACCGCCGTTCCTCGGATTCGCCCGGTTCCTGGATCGAACACTTGAATCGTATCGCCGATCGCGTAAATGCCGGTAATTTTCGCGTAGATTTGCGTCGGGGATTTCGCTTCGATCAACTGACTCGGATGCTGGTAAAAGTTGATCGCATCGTCCAGCATCCCTTCGAACGTCGAATTCCGCACGACCGGCCCGTTTGCGGAAAACTGGATGTGGATGCCGTCCGCCGGGGTCGTCATTACCTGATCCGGGGTACGGCGCAGAACGTTCAGGTTGTCGACCGTCACGTAGCCTTCCAAATTTTGCCCCGTAATCGTCGTCCCCGCCCCTTTATAAACGGTCACGCCTTCGATGGCAATGTTGCTGTCGTTGCGCAAGTCGAACACGTTGAAGCCGGTCCCGCGGTAGCTGAACGCGAATTTGTCGTTTTGCTCGATGTAGCCCGCCGCGCACACTTTGGAAGTCAGGTAAGACGGGAGCTGCAGCCTGTAGGTGTTCGCGCCCAGCTTCTCCCACGACTGCACCGTGACGAGGTTCGGCGCCGCCTCCTTTTGCAAATCGAAATTGGTCGGATCGCGCACAACTCCCCATCTGGAAGGCATGAGCGCCGTACGCGGATCGTCCAAAATATACCCGTACCCGGCGTCGGGCGCGAAGTCTACCGTAGCCGCCGGGCCGTTGCAAGCGGTGATAACCCCTTGCGTAAAAGGCGGCTTCTCGTAATCGACCGTGAAGCCTTTGATCGCAATGCCGGACGAATCCTGAAATTTGAACGCCCCGTAGAAAGGGTCAGCGAACATCAGCTCCGTATTGTTGCCGCGCAGCGTCAGTCCGCCCGTAGCCCCTTTGTAATGAAAATAAAAGTTTGAGATTAGCGGGTTTTGCGGTTCGAAGCGTACACTGTCGATTTCCACCGTACCAGAAGCGGCCCCGGCGGCTGGTTCGATGCGGATTTGCCGGACGATGCCGTTGTAATACAGGCTGTTGAGCGGTATGACGTATTCCTTCACGTCCGCGTCGCCGGCCGAAATCGCGAACGTCATCGACTTTTTGTCGTCCCACACCAAGTCCGTATCGGTAATATAACGGATTCTGCCCTGGAGGGCGGAAGTGTTGTTTTTCATCCGCAGCTTGAGCGTACCGTACCGTCCGGCGTGAAGGCTCAAATATTCCGGAGACAACACGGCGGAGTCGCCTGCGGCAACCGTCAGTTGGTAGCGGCCGCCCGCAACGAGACCGGATCCGCCAAGAGCCGTCCAACCATCGGAGACTCCGTCTGTATCGAACTTCCATTCCGCCGCGGTCGCAACGTCTGCCCGGATCGAATCGATTTCGATCGTCCCCGAGCCGGCTCCGTTTTCCGGGTCCAGCCTCAGCTTCTTGATCATGTTGCCCGCCCATTTCGGGTGGTAGCTCAAATCGACGGTATATTCGGTAAACCCGGCGTCGTTCGGCTTGATCGGGAACGTCTCACTTTTGGCGACCGACCACGCCGCGTCGTCCTGGGTTGTCCACCAAATCGACGCCGACGTGGCGGCGGTGTTGTTTTTCATTTGGATCCGGACGTTAAAGAAGCGGTCTCCGTCGATGGCGAGCGCGCCGGGCGAGATCATGTACGGGTCCGTTCCGCTCGGAGCGAGCGTCAATACTCCACCCGACACGGTGCCGGACAATTGATTCGCCAGCGTCCATCCGTCTAGGCTGCCGTCCGTATCGAACCGCCACTCGCGCGTCGGCGAACCGACCAAATACCGGCCCGTCGCGAAGACGACCTCCGCTCCCCCCGGCGTTCGCACAGCTTCGTCGATCGCCGTCCGTATCGCTTCCCCGTCATCCGTGCCGTCATTCGGAACGGCGCCGTAGTTCGCCACATGAATCACGGTGACCGCCGCTTTCGCGACAGGCGCGAACAAGCCTGCTTCCAAGACGCCGAATGACAGGCAAACGATCGCAAGCCATGCCGCTGCTTTTGCCAACTTTTTCATTCCATTCCCTCCCTAAGTTTCGGGTTGAATCGACTTTTCGATCCATGTAAGCGCTTACCTCGAAGTTCGCGTTTTTGTTGTTCCAGCTTTCTCAGGCGCTCATAATCCACAAACACTTGAGACTGTTCCGGGATCGCTCCTGACCCATACTGCCTGATCCACTGACTTAAGGTACTCTTAGGATTTCAACGATAGAGCCGATCGTGAAGCGAAGCGTCCGAGCCGGCTGCCACGCGTTCGAATTTGACGGCGTCGGCATGAACGAACGTATTGCTCTGCGTCGTCACCTTCGTCAGCTTGACGTACTCGGCCCCCAGCTGTCGAACGAGAACGTTCCGAGCACCGCCCAATCGGATGTTCCTTGCGTAGCGTCGACATACTGCGTATCCGCCGAGCCGCCGGGGACGATATCGAGCTTGATATGGGGATCGTCCGTGGCCGTCTGCCTTTTGACCTTGAAGAACGAAACTTTATACAAACCCTGCAAAGTCCCCGCGGGAGGCGAAGGAAGCCAGTGTCAAAATCATTGCAATAAGCCATATAAGCGGCTTGCGCATCTTTTCACAGTTTACGAATTCAGCCTCCTCGCATTATTTGCGACGTATTCGCATGACAGCATACTTTTGTCCCGCCGGCGGCTCGAAACGCCACAACCGGCCGTCCACCGTTGCCGGCGTGCAGCCGTCGGCCTCCAGTTGCCCATAGGCGCTCCAAACCGCGAAGGGACCGCTCTCTCTCAAACGGACGATCAATTCTTGCGCGGAGGCCGAAATCGTTTCGACCGCCGCCGCAGACAAGTACTTGTCGGTGCGGCCGATGGCCGACCAGCCGTCGCGAATCGGCGTCAGCATGTAAAACCGGTTCCCGTATCCCGGAAGCTTATAATTGTGCGGACCTTCCAAGAGGGATGCGCTCTGTGCCAGCCAATCATAAATGACCAACCCTTCGGCCGGGACCGTCCACACCGTCTGCTCTGTCTGCAGCATGCAGCCGGCTTCGGTATAATGCTCAGGACGAATCGATCCCTCTAGCGGCACCTCCGGTTCCGACAAATTGTAGGCGACGACGGCGGCCGCCCCTCCCTGCAGTGGAGCGATTACGACATAAGGCTTCTCCCCTTCCAACGGATTGTCAAACAAACATTCGCGCAACGGAACCGCCGGCGCTTGAGGACGGAGCAGCTCTCCGTCCGAGTAGCACAACGGGAGAACGTTGCCCGCATTGAATGCCGCCGGGTTGTCGGACAAGTAGACCGGTCCGCCGGACATCGCCTTGGAAATCGCCATCACCTGGCCGCTCACGGCGTCGCCGGAATGGAACATGTCGTGGTCGCCCCATACCGTTTGGCCCAACGACGGCATATTTCCGTAGGAATTGTGCAGGTGCCGGCGCGCCCGACCCAGGTCGCCGACGGCGTAATCCTCGCTGCAGCGGGTAACCGCGCTCATTCTCGTGTTGAACATGCAGACCGCATTATGGGCCATACAATTGATCAAGCCGTCCAATTGGCGGGCGCAAGCGGTCTCCAAAGCCTGCGCATTATGCGTCGCCCGCTCCGAGCCGTTGTCGGTACCAGTATTGAGCTTCACGTTCTGCGCCTGATTGTCGACTTTGACGAAATCGAAGCCTGCTCCCCGCACCACGCCGATCATTTCTTCATAGAAGGCAAGCGAATCGAGAAACGAATTCTTCGGCTGAAGCCGGTCTCCCGGCACCTGCTCCAAGTGGGATCCAAGTTCGCCGAATTCGTGGTCCGGGCTAATCCCGCCCCAATAGCCGTTAAAGTTCAGCCACAGTCCCATCCACTTGATTCGTTCTTCCGTCCGGCGATTCAGCAGCGCCGACCAGCCGTTCGGAAATTTATTCACGTCCGTGCGGAAGCTGATGAGGCGGCGCATCGCATCGGCGTGCAGGTGGCCGTCGTCCACCAGAACATACCGGACCGGCAGCCCGGATTCCTCGATCCGATCTACCGCTTGAAGCAGCATCTGTTCGTTGATGTCGAACTTGTACTCCTCCCAGCTGCACCAGCCCAAATAGCGGAATATCTCAGGATATTGCTTTTCTTCCCGCATTCGGACTGATCCGCCCAGCCGTTTGTCGGAGATCGCCGTCTCCCAGACGCTCCGGCAGGCTGCATACGGATCGGAGGCCTCGGCCCAAGCGCAGAGCGGGATGCTGTCCGCCTCTATCCGTCCGGTGCCGAACGTGCCGATCTCCAGCATCAGCCTGCCGTCTTCCTCGGCAAACCAAGCCAGCGTCTTCGGGCCGGCAACGGCGAGCAGCGCCGCATAGTTGCCGCTTTGCAGCTGGAGCAGGAGGAAGTGCCCGCCGATCGCGAGGCCGTGAAAATCCCGGACAGCCAAAGGCTGGATGCGATTACAGCCGTCCGGCCACGCCTGGGTATGTCCAGGGATCGGGTCATACTTCTGGAACGGGGCGAAATAGGAGGCTGCATCGAAGGACGGCAGCTCCACCGCGTACCGCAAAATCACGCCGCGGTCGTTCGGGAGATACGAGCCGCTCTGCTCCGCCATCATTCCGCTCTTCCGCTCCAAACCGACAAAGGATAGTGTTTTCAGCTGCACATCGGCAGTTGGATTTCCCATAATTCATTCTCCTCTTTCTTTTCTACTAAAACAGCGTCCGCCCCACCGCAGTCAACAAAGCGATGGGAGCTGACGCCTCTTTCCGATATGGACAACTTACTTGGCTGCCTTCGCCGCATCCATCTTCTTAATAAAGTCATTCATTTGCTTGACGTAATCCTCGCCGCCCGCTTTATACCATCCGCTCAGCAACTCGTCGAATTTGCTTACCGGCTGTTCGCCGAGAATGATCTTCATCACGGTCTGATCCCAGACCTTTTGGTAATCCATCATCTCCGGCTTTTTGGCCGCATCCGGAACGAAGCCCAGGTCTTTGCCGCGCACGACGGTGTCTACCGACTTTTTAAGCCAAGGCATAATGAGTTCCTTCACGTTCTTTTCCATACCGACCGTTATAAAGAAGTCGATATCGTTCGCGCGACGCATCGTGTTTTTGCGCACAAAGCTGGTCGGCGCGTTCGGAATGGCGACCTTTTGCCCGTTTTCCACCTTATAGTCGAAGCCTTCGAAGCCTTCGCTCACGGTCGGCCACATGTCGTCGCCCAGATATGCGTCCAGGAAGTCTACCGCCTTCTGAGGATTTTTCGAGCCCTTCATAACCGCCCAGAAGCCCCACAGACCAGTTGCGTAGCCGCCGCCTTTCACCTGACCCTTCTCGTCCTTCACGAAGACGTAAGTCAGTTCGACATTCGGATTCAGCTTGCGCATTTCATCGGTATGCAAATTGTAGTGTCCGGCGAAACCCGGAAATACGCCCGTAACGCCTCTATAGAACCGCTCTTTCGCCTTGGTGGCATCGCTCGTCGCCGCATCTGGATCAAGCAGCCCTTCCTTATACAGCATGTTCGTGTTAGTGAGCGCCTTCTTGTAAGCGTCGGAGGTCGTATCGTAAATCGGATCCATATACTCGTATTTGCCGCCGCTCGTTTTCGTCCAGCCGGTCAGTCCGAATGTGCCAAACAATACCGGATCGAGCACCTTCTTCGTATTGGCATTGACGGCGAACCCGTACGTATCATTCTTACCGTTCTTGTCCGGGTCATTCTTCGTAAATTTACGCAGAATGTCGGTGAACTGGTCAAGTGTTACCTCCGCGTTGTCGGGGATGGTGATGCCGACATTTTTGAGCCAGTCCTTGCGCACCCAATACGCATCGTTACGAGTAACGGATGTACGCGGAATGCCGTATATCTTGTTGTCCTGATTGACTTTGAGCGCATCCCAACTGGTGTCGTAGCTGTGCTTTTCCAAATTTTTCGTGTTCTTGATATAATCGTTGACCGGCAAAATAACGCCGTCTTTCATTGCATTCAAGAAGCTCGGATCGTTCGTGGCGGGGAAAAAGACGAGATCCGGGTAGTCGCCGGACGCCAGCATCAGCTGCAGCCTTTCCTTATAGCCGGTCATCGGCGGGATTTCAAAGGTAATCTTCGTCCCCGTTTTCTGCTCCAGCAGAGCGACCATCTTTTTGTCCGTCTCCGATAAATCTCCCGCGTCGTAGTTCCCCATCATTTTAATCGGTACCGGCTGGCTCGATTTAGCCGAGGTCGCTGTCGGTGAAGATCTACCCGCGTCCGTTGTCGTGTTACCGGAGCTTCCTTTCCCGCATGCCGCGGTGGTCAGCACCAGCGTTGCCGCTATTGCCGCCAAAAGCCCCCTCTTATTCATAACCATGTGAATCTCCTCCAGGATCTTCAATTTAGTATATAGTGAAAGGGACATCCCTTTAACTATCGAGCATCAATCGCCATGCGTCAATCTGCAATTGGTATGCTAACCCTTAACAGAACCGAGTGTAATACCCTTCACAAAATATTTCTGGATAAACGGATACACGAAAAGAATCGGAAGCATGACGATCGTCAAAGTGGCGTATTTTAGCGTCTCCGAAGTAATTTGTTCAGCTCCGAGCTCCGCTGCATTGCCGCCGGATGAGATCATTTTGGTGTTGGCCCCCTCGATAATCTCCCGCAGGAACAGCATAAGCGGCCACTTGTCGACGGACCGGATATAGATGATCCCGTTGAAAAAGTTGTTCCAATACCCGACCGCCGAAAACAAACCGAGCGTTGCGATAATCGGCATCGAGAGCGGAACGATGATGCGCAGCAGAATGTACGGATCGGATGCCCCGTCGATCCTGGCGGCTTCCTCCAATTCCTCCGGCAGCCCTTCGAAATAGTTTTTCATCAGGATCAGGCTGAAGCCCGAGAACAGGGACGGCAGGATGAGCGCTGCGAGCGAATCGAGAAGTCCAAGCGACCTCATTAAATAGTAGTTGGGAATGAGGCCGCCGCTGAACAGCATCGTGAATACGACGATCGTCATGAGCGTCTTCCGGCCCTTCAACACTTTTTTGGATAACGGGTAAGCGGTAAGCACGTACATCACGAGGCCTGCTGCCACCCCGATTATCGTGACAATAATTGTGTTGCGATAGCTGACCCATAGAATACGGTGCCGCATAATCTCTTTGTAAGCGCCGAGGTCGAAATCATGCGGCCAGATCATAAGTGGATTGGCCACATAAGCCGTATACGAGCTGAAGGAGACCGCGAGCACGTTGATAAACGGATAGAGCATAATGATACAGATCAATGTGATCAACGTATAGTTGGTGACGTCAAAGGCGTCCAATCGGAATCGTCGTTTCATAGGAGCTACCTGCCTTACCAGATTTGTTTGCCGAACATCCTGGCCAGACGGTTCGCCGCCAGGATTAACACAAAGCCGACTACCGCTTTGAAAAGACCGACCGCCGACGCAAACGATAAACGTCCATCGATCAAACCGATGCGGTAAGTATACGTTTCGAATACGTCGCCAACCTCGTAGGTCATCGGATTATAGAGCAGAAACACCTGCTCAAAGCCGTTATCGAGGATATGGCCGACCTGCAGGATCATCAGAACGATGACGGTTGACGAAATACCTGGCAGCGTAATATGTCGGATTTGTTGAAACCGTCCGGCTCCGTCGATCCTCGCCGATTCATACAGAGTAGGATCGATACTCGTCATAGCGGCAAGATAGATGATCGTCCCCCAGCCGACCCCCTTCCACACCTCCGCGGAGACCAGGATCGTCCGAAAATATTCGGGCTTCAGCAGGAACGGAATCGGCTCGTGTCCCATCGACTTGATGATCTCATTGACAATCCCGTTCGAAGGAGATAAGAAATTGATGATCAGCCCCACAAGGACGACCCAAGAAATAAAGTGCGGCAGGTACAGAATCGTCTGCGTGACCCGTTTGAACACCATATGCCTCACTTCATTCAGCATAATGGCGAGCAGGATCGGAGCCGGAAACCCGAAGATGATTTGATAGAAGCTGAGCAATAGCGAGTTCCGAAGAATGTGGTAAAAGTCAGGCGCGTGCATCAGGTAGATGAAGTTATCAAGTCCGACCCACTTGCTGCCCGTTATGCCGCGAACGAGACTGAAATCCTGAAAGGCGATCACAATCCCGAACATCGGGATATACTTGAATATGAACAAATAAAGAAAGCCCGGAATAAGAAACACATACAGCCATTTGTGATGAGCCATATGTTTGCGCAAAGCCCTTTTCCGATCTGCGCTTGTGACGGCCGCCCGCTTTGGCGACTCGTGTACCGACAACTCCATGTCGACCCATCCTTTCCTCTCTCGATGCAACTCTATAATCATTGTAGCTAACTAAGCCTTAGTTCAAAATGCAATATCTCTCGAAATGTTTGGCTATTCCGTCATTTTCGCAAACACCAAAAGCGCCCCATTCTCTCCTTGGAGAACAGGGCGCTCTTCATCGTCTATAGCAGTCCTTGGCTCTTGAGCTGCTGCTCAGCCGCCTGGAGGTAGACGTCGTAATGATATTCGAGATCCAGCGTCTTGAGGAAGTCGTCGTAGCTGCTAAGCGGCCGCTTGCCGTAGAGGAATTTGTACAGTTCTCCGGTGATGTAGCGTTCCGTATCGGCCGGGACGTATTCCGGAGGCGGCTCAATGAAGGAATCGAGAATTTCGAGGCGCGGTTGCTTTATGGCGAACGTGAAATAAGGCTCCTGCTTGGCGAACTTCGTTTGCAGGTAAACCAGCTCATCCCGTCCGATCAGCTGGTACATGTACGAATATTTGGTCTGCGCCATCTTGGCGGTTGGAACGATCCGGCCGTTGCTCATCGTGTAATGCTTGCCTTCGATCCCATACATCACAAGCCGGCTGCCTTCGGGCGAAGAGACATAATTGATCAGCTGAATCAGCTTATACAGCTTGTAGGGACTTTTCCCCAGCGTCTTCGGCATGACGAGGATATTCGAGTCTCCCGGGTCGTAAAAGCTCGTGTATGCCCCGCCCGGCCCCTGCGGCGCCGGAAGCTGTGACCAGCGCGCGTTCGGATTGAGCTGCTGCCACTCCCGTACCTTATTATCGTTGATCATGTTGGGCCAATTGTAGTAAAACAGCCCAAGTTGCCCTTGGAAGGCTTTCACTTCATGTTGCACCTTCGTGTTGGACAGAAAGTCCGGGTCCACGACCCCCGCATCCACCAAAGCTTTTATATACTCAAGCGCCGACTTCATGCCAGGGTCGTAAAGGGAGTTCATCAATCGTCCGTCTTTGCGGTAAAAATGTCCCGGATAAGTCGTGCCGAATGCGCCAAAGATCGGACCCAGCGCCTGATTAGGCGCGCCGCTGAACCCGTAGGTATCGTTCTTTCCGTTCCCGTCGGGATCCCGAAAGGTTATCGCTTCGGAGACCGCGGCCAGCTCGTCCAGGTTTGTCGGCGGCTTCAGGCCCAGCTTATCCAGCCAATCGTTGCGCACCCAGTACGTGTACTGAGATGCGGTATTATTAAGGGCAATGCCATACTGCTTGCCTTCGACCGAGGTCAAATGCTCCTTAGCCCCTCCGACAAAATCGAATGCAGGCTTAAACAGATCGATATACGGCGACAAGTCGAGCAATTGATCCTGCTTCGCCATCCGGTTTAGTGTACGCCGGTCGACATAAAAAATGTCGGGCGGGTTGCCTACTGCCATCCGCATGTTGAGCTGCGTTTTACATTCGTCCCCCAAGCAGGCTACGATGCGCAGATCAATATTGAGCTTGGCATCCAGCGCCTTCTTGATGTCGTCGTTCAACGGGTCCGGCAGCTCGCTTCCGGCTATGAATACCTCGATGAGCGGCGTTTGCCTGACCGGGTCCGCGCTTCGATCCGGTTCCTTGGAAGCTCGCAGCGTGCAGGCTGCCAGGAGCAGAGTTGCCGCCACACAGACGGAAACTCCTACCAACCGACGTTTGATTGTGAATGCTTGGTACATAGGGGCACGTCTCCTTCATAGAATCGGCCGAACATCACTCTTCATCATTATAAACGCAGAAAGGGAAGCGAACCATCGGTATCTCCTTTAATTTTTCTAGATTTTCTTCGTTATTTCGCTTTTTCAAGCTTCGTTTGTCCGCTGCGGATAGTTTGCCTTTATAATAGAAAATGACCACTTGAATCCGGAAGGACGACCATCGGCATGAATCTTTTCCACAACCAGCACAACGCCAGACCGCTCCGCTTCAATCTATCCACCAAAATGTTTTTGGTTGTGTTCGGATTGGTGGAAGCGATTATTCTGCTGTTCGGTTATTCCTATTACCGTTACTCGGCCAATACGCTCGAGAACGCGCAAAAGGAATACGCCAAGCAAATGGTGCAAAAATCCGATCAGTATTTACAGCTCAACCTTGCCAATATTCGCAGCTTCTTTATCTCAGTCGCAAACGATAACCGGCTGCAGACGGGCTCGGAGTCGGAAATCCGCAAATGGTTCAATAACAACCTGATCTATTTCATGCCGAGCGCGAGCAATATTCATGTCATGATCGACGATCGTACGGTCATCGGGACGAACGTGAGCGGCTGGAAGCTGACGGAGAGCGACTATTTAATGCAGAAGCTGACCACTGTGATCAATCGGGGAGAGCTGTACTGGATTGGACCCTACTTCTCTCCGGTGTCCGGCTATACCGTTTCCGTGGTCATGAGTGCTAATACGGTACGCGGCTCCAGTAGGCTGCTGATTGTCGATTTGGATCTACAAGGTCTCTATAACGCCCTTATTCCGGACAGCGCATCCCAAATGCAGGGCTCGTTGCTGCTGCTCGATGAATCGAACCGTCCGGTTTACGGAAAAGCTCCGTATGCCGACTATTCAGTCTTTACCAAAAGCTTCAGCTTGACTAGCTTGCCTGCCGATCTGTTTAAAACCAACTGGCGGCAGAACGAGCTCTACGATACGGACCATCGGGAGCTGTTCCTCACCAGAAGCCGGACGAATTTCGTAGGCTGGCAGGTTGTCTGGATTCTGGATCGAAATCTGCTGCTCTCCCCTTTAAACAAGCTGCTGGACTATACCTGGATCCTGGCCGTGCTCTCGCTCGTCCTGTCAATCGGAATTGCGAGCCTCATCTCCGTGCTGATCAGCCGGCCGATCCGCCGAATCGCATCCACGATGAACGAAGTCAGCCGTGGAAAGCTGGACGTATCCATTCATATGACGAGAACCGATGAGCTCGGATTGCTTGCGGGGCATTTCAATAAGATGGTCGGGCGAATAAGAGGTCTGATCTCGGATTTGAAGCATACGGAAGAGCAACGGAAGAAGGCCGACTTTATTGCGCTTCAAGCGCAAATTAAGCCGCATTTTATATTTAACACATTAAATACGATCAGTATGGTCAGCCGGCAAGGCGAGCTCGATAAAGCCGACAGGCTCATTTCCGCTTTGACCGACCAGCTCCAATACAGCCTGGATGTGTCCCCATCGCCTGCTCCGCTGCGTGAGGAGCTTCGCTCCATGGAGAGCTACGTAGAGCTGATGGCGGCCCGGTACACCGATTCCTTCCGGTTCGAATCGGATATCGATCCCACCGTACTAGAGAGGATGCTTCCCAAATTTACGCTGCAGCCCCTGTTGGAGAATGCGATTTTCCACGGGCTTGTACCTCTTGGCCGCCAAGGGACGCTTTTTATCGGGGCGACGGATCTGGAGGATCGTTGGGAGCTGATGGTTGAGGATGACGGCGTCGGCATGTCTTCAGAGAAGCTGCAGGAGTTGATTGACCGGATGGAAGGCAATCAGCGTGGAGGCCGCATCGGCATCGTTAACGTTCATCGCCGGCTGCGTCTCATGTTCGGTGATCGTTATCAATGTCTTATCGACAGCAGTCCCGGTTCCGGCACACGCATCATCCTGACGTTCCCCGCCGTGCATGATACCGACCATTTCCCTTTACAGGAGGATGAGACCGATGAAGAAAATATTGCTCGTCGATGACGAGCCAGCCGCCCGCGAACATATCCGGAATAGCTTCCCGTGGGGGACATACGGCTGCGAGATAGTCGGAGAGGCCGGCAACGGCGAAGAAGCGCTGGCGCAGTGCGCGCTCCTGCAGCCGGATATCGCCTTGATTGATATCACGATGCCGGTTATGGACGGGCTGGAGCTGCTGCATCGGCTTGAAGCCGAATTCCCACATATCCGCAGCATCATGCTTACCGCTCACCGGGATTTTGCTTATGCGCAGCAAGCGATGTTAAGCGGCGCCTATGGTTACGTCCTGAAAGCTCCCATCAGCATGGTCGAGATGAAGAAGGCGCTCGACCGCGCCTGCATCGACTTGGACCGTGACCACCACTACAAACGGCACGAGAAATCGCACGAGCGGCTGCTGCGAAACTACCAATATCCGCTTAGGCGTAAATTTTTCAGTGATATCTTGAACGGCCTTCTGACCGAGGAGAGGGAAATGATTCTCGAGGGAGCTCGGCTCGACATCCACCTGGTCAGCATCGAGCACGGCCTGCTTCTGTGCGCGGCCGATAAGCTAGAGGAATATGCACAGCGTTACCCCGAACGCGATCACTCGCTCATCGAGTACAGTATGCTCGAGATCGTGCGCGAAACGCTGACCGATTCGGAGCGCTATCCGTTCGAGCTATTTCCGCTCGAATTCGGCCGATTCGCTCTGCTGCTCGGCTGTGACGGGACCGAGAGTGAACCTTATGCCTCGAGGGTGAATCGGGTATGCCGCGGCATTGCCGCTCCGCTGGGCAAATATTTGCAAATGAACCTGACCGCCGCATATAGCCGCCCAGTTCGATCGTTATCTCAGCTGAGGCGTACGTTTACGCAGACGGAGAAATCCATGGTGCTGCGATTTTATCAAGACCACCCTGCCCCGATCGATGCGGGTGGACCCCTCTTGTTTCAACCCGTCCCTGTGGAGCGCTGGGCGGAATGTGTCGGCCGGCTGGCCGGGATTCTAAAGGCTCAGGAGCAAGAGCTTCAGGCCGGGATCGACGTGTGGATACGAGAGGCTCGCATGCTGCTCTCGCGTTTCCAGCCTGACCCGAGCGAGGTACGCGTTCTATTGGGTGATATCAGGCCCCATCTGGACGAACGGTTGCCGAACGTAGATGGAGACGGGGCAAGTTGGCCTGATCTCCACTCGTTTGTCAGCTTAAACGAGATTTTGTCCGCTCTGCATGACTATATGGTGGAGCGAGTCCGGTTGCAAACGACAATCCGGGAGCTTCGTCCGGAAATCTCAAACGCCGTACAATTTATTCGGCAGAACCTTCAAACGGAACTAACGCTGGATTCGATCGCAAGCAACGTGCAGCTCAGCCCGTCTTACTTCGGCCACCTTTTCAAGAAAGAAATGGGCGTCTCCCTGATCGAATACATTGTTGAACAGCGAATTGAGCTTGCCAAAACATGGTTGAAGGACGGCCGCTACCGCAACTACGAGCTCGCTGAGAAAACCGGCTTTCAAAACTATTCGTACTTCTGCACCACTTTCAAGAAGGTAACGGGAATGACCCCAAATGAATACAAGAATGCTCACAAAAGGAAAACGGTTATTTAACCAAAAATATCCTATAGGAGTAAGTAGTCACATCCGAATTTGTTTTCGATAGTAGGATTATCCTGCGAAATGCGATGAACAAGCCGACTTCCTTTGTTATGTGAACAGTACCTTCCGCCCTTATGATTTCATTCAGCATAGCTTCTAATTCGGATAGGCGGCAATCGGTCAAACTTTCACGCCCCCCGGCGTTGTTCGTATATAAGCGATGAGCGGCTTCGCATCCGTTACTTTCAAGTATCCTCATAACACCTTATGTTTCATTTAATGCAATGTTGCTCTGTGGCTTTCTTTTCCATATGCTCAAAATTCACCCCAGTTCACCATGCACATCAATGGGATAAAGTTCTTGTCATTTGGTTTTGACAAGAACTTTATCCCATAAAACAAAAAAACCGCGATTTACGCGGCAATTAATGAAATAATGTACTTGTCACCCGACACTTAGAGTAGCTTAATTTTTTCTCGGCGGACTAACGCTTTTATCAACCGTCACCACGCAGCAATCCTTATCGTAACTAATCTGCAGCAGTTCGTTCATTCTGGCACCAGAAGATGTGATGATGTCGAGTGCGAATCTTGCCCAGTTTCCCAACAATCTCATCCTTAGAAGCTCTAAGAACCACGCCTTCCGACCCGTCTCTTACTTTTCTGCTTTGACAAACTCGAGAACACAGTCTTCATCATTGAAATCTCTGTAACTCTTCTTCTCTCCTTGAAAGTGCCCAAAACCTTTAAGATCTCTAAGGATGAATTCCCATCGTTGAAAAATTGTTAAAAAATTCAATATATTTCTCATTTTATTTAATAAAGCGCTTCCACAATTAGTTTCGCCATGAATTTATAAAAAAACACATATACAGGGAGGGTCCATTTCCTCTATATCTGGAGGTGCAGGGTAACTATTTCATAGAATGGAGGCCTAAAGTAAGGACACAGAATTCCTGTTTCTACAGCTTATTTCGAAAAGGAGCAAAGTTTCAAATGCCGTGAAATTGCCCAATGGTCGGACGCATTTCAAGTATGTAGTCCTCGCATCATGTAACACTGACCGCCATCAGGAGAAGATTGCATCTGGATGTTCCCGATCACAAATCCGAAAATGGAGTGTGAGACGGTGATGAGTATGATGTCTTTCAAGATGTTCAAGAAGTCCGTAGTATCCGCAGTTGCTCTCCTTACTGTTGCTTCCACTATTCTAGCTCTCTCTCCTCAAAAAGCACTTGCTGCATCTGAATTCACAGTAAATACAGGTACCGTGCTGCAATCCGATTTCGTCGGCAGCGGTACAGAGTATAACCAGAATTTATACTCGACGATCAGCGCAGTAGATGGGATCACCACTGGTAATGTTGGTCTGTTGGAGAATAAAGTAAGGGCGCTTGATTCGCAAATCGTCCGGATCTTCTACGATTCCAGGGGCGAGGATACCGTTAATTACCCGGATTACATGGCTTCCTTCGAGCAAACTGTAGCATTGGCACAAAGTTCCGGTGCTGAGATCAACATCACTTATTGGCATGGTCCTTATACCAATGTCTCGGCGCAGATGCAGACATTTGCTGATGAGTTATATCGCTTGAAAGTAACGCTCGGCTACACCAATGTCAAGTACGTTACGATCCAGAACGAAGTCAACTCGACATCGATAACACAAACCGCTTATGAGTCATTCTATCGCACCTTAAACACGCAGCTTACAACGCTTGGGATCAAGAGCGGCATCAAGTTCATCGGCGGTGACCTCTTACTCGACGGTCAACAATCTTGGTTCGATTACATGGATGACCACATGACCGACATTCTTGACGGCTACTCCGTCCACATCTACTGGGATTATGACAATGTGCAGTATGGGATTGATCGTTTAGATGGCATCCGCACCATTATTAATGGTTTATCGGTGGCTGGGCAGAAGCCAGTGTACATCATGGAGTACGGGGTACGTGGTGAGAAGACCACTTGTACTTACGACCCCGGTTGCTTAAACGGCACATCTATCCCTATCGGGGATACCATTATTAGCGCCTATGAGCATGCCGAATTTACGATGAATTCAATGAAGAGGAAATTCGTTGCCTTGACTAAATGGGATGCCTACAAAGCAAAGTACGATAATGGCACACAGTACCATAGCGAAATCGGCAGCGGTACAGATGGCTATCCGTTGAAGCCAATATACAACGTAACGCGGTTGTTCACCCACACGGCTAATAGCCATTGGAATCTTGTTAGTGTAACAGGATCGGTTACGGGCAAGATTGTGACTGCTCTCAAAGATCCAAGTTCTAGCGATATGGCTGTCTACGCATTGAATGATACGGGTGCAACGACAACCATCTCCTTTAACGGAGTTGGCGCGAATAAAGCGTTCCGCTTATTCATGTGGAATGAAAATGGTGATGGTGGTGTAACCGACAAGGGCACGGTTTCAGCCAACTTCCTCGGAAATATCCAAGTACGGCTGAATTCGCAAAGTTTTGCGGCATTTACGACGCTAAATGTCACTGACTTGGAGCGTCAAGCTTATTGGAAGTTCAACGAAACAAGTGGTGCCGTTGCGGCTGACAGCACGGAGTACGCTCGTAATGGCACTGTTGTAAACGGTGGCGGTTGGATCGGCGGCAAACTTGGTAACGCCATGGATTTCAACGGGACTTCCACTTATGTTACTACCCCGCACATCTTGAACCCCGTTTCCCCATCGAACTACGGCGCCTTTAGCGCATCGGCTTGGGTGAGACCGGACACTGACACGGGTGCTTCCCAATACATCCTCCAGCAGGATGGAACAAATGGTAAGGTCTGGTTGGTACGTTACCAAGACGGTCGCCTGGAAACGTTCCTCGGCGGTACTGGAACGTTCTCGACAGGCACGATTCCACTCAATTCGTGGACACACGTTGCCGTGACCTACGATGGTGCCACGGTCCGCCTGTTCCTGAATGGTGTTCTGGATGGTTCCCGTACGATCGTTATGAATTCTGAGCCTACTGGCGGAATGATTATTGGGGCAAGTAAAACGCTCGGCAACCTCTTCAACGGTGGAATTGACGAAGTATCTATCTACAATCGTCAGCTCACTTCGACGGAGATCAAGGACCAGTACAATAGCACTTGGTGGAAGTTTGACGAGACCTCTGGAACCGTAGCTGGCGATTCCGCAAGCTATAGCCAATCGGCTTCATTGGTGAACGGTGCGACCTTCGCGACAGGCAGAGTGGGTAACGCCCTTTATTTGGATGGCGTAAACGACTATGCTACCTCCGCAAACGTTGCGAATCCTGGTACTAGCAGCTTTACTGCAACCGCTTGGGTGAAGCATAGTGGTGCTAGTAGTACGGCAAAATATGTGCTGCAGCAAGACGGAACAAACGGCAAGATTTGGCTGTACCGTGATAGCACTGGTGTTGTAGGCACATTCCTCGGCGGGACAGCGTTATTGGGAACTACGAACATTCCTGCAGATCAATGGGTCTTCATCGCCGTAACATACGATGGTACCACAGCAAAGGTCTACATGAATGGTGCTCTGGAAAATTCGGCTGCTAGAACCGTTGCCCCCGAAGCTAGCGGTATGATTATTGGGGCAAGTAAGACTTTCGGGAACCTTTGGAAGGGTTGGATCGATGACACTCGTGTGTTCACCCGAGCACTAAGCGGTACCGAAATCTTGGACCAATACGAGCTGGGACGTTAATTCCAGCAGCAGTAACATTTGTGGTGAACCCAGCCCTACTCAACCGTGGGGCTGGATTTTTTATGAATAAGCTTACCATTGGTGCTCTACAGTGGCCATATATTATACCTCCATTTCCTCTGGATAAATTTACTTAATAATGGCTATCCTACTTTCGGATGAAAAGAAAGTAGGACGCTGCACATTGAATGAAAAAGAAAGAAAACAAAAACCTACCATTGCACCAGGGATGAATATGCATGATCTAATTGAAGAAAAACCAACTGAGAAGGAAATCGAGGATGGCGAATCAACTTCGGTTACACGCCTTTACCTCGACAGAACGGCGGAGGAATAAACTTCCTCTTCCTTGCCTTCAATAATGAATAATTCCAAACTCCTACTGACCCTATTGTGAAATCAAATTTTTGAGAGGTGAAATACTTTGTCGATGGAATTCATCATTCTTGCTCTCACGTGGATCGTTCCGGCAATTCTTCTCATCATTTTTATTAATAAGAAAACTTTTCTGGATGCTCAAGTAAGTTTCTTATTTATGCAAGTACCTTCATGGTTACTTGGTGCTTTGGTTGTTGAAAATAGATTAATTGAATATCCTGAAGGATTTCTTAAATCTACTTATAGAGCAAGTTTCACCTTCGAATTTTTTGTTTTCCCTGCAGTTTCTGCCCTATTCAATACTCATTTCCCCAGGGAACGCTCAATGTTCATAAAAATCATATATACAATCAGCCTTCCTGCGGTTATTACTGTATTCGAAGTATTGCTGGAAAAATATACGAATTTGATTGAGTACATTAACTGGACCTGGTACTGGAGTTTCATAAGTATGACGATTGTTCTTTTGATCTCTTATTGGTATTACAGGTGGTTCATTAATAAAATAAAACAATATTATAAAAACAACTAACTCATTTCTTCTGCGACCCCGAAGGAGACCAGCTAGGTTGCTATTATTTTTGCTGTATACTCGCAATATCGCAATTCGATCGGAATCACTATTCGTCCTAACGACTGCGTAATCCCCGAAACTTTTTCCATAATGGCCCCTCCTACCTTCTCATAAACAGCTGAAAACACAAGCCAAACTATCGGAACATAAAAAGGACAACCTGTTCATGGTTGCCCTGAAGTGATCGCCCTTTTAATTAGTATCCTTTTTATCATCACTCCCACGGCTAATCCCACAACCATTCCAATAAGCCCTAACCAAACAGCTCCAAGTAAGTCAAGCGAGAATATGATCCCTATCGTACCGAAATAAGCCCCAAATACGACAGGAACAACAGCTTACGGTGAAGTTCCACCCCCTGCATCTTTATACGCATCCCAAATTGCAAACATGTATATGCAGGGGTAACATTAACCATTGGTAATTCGACTGAATTAGCAAGCCTTAGACAGCTTCATGTTATCCCTCTTTATAAACCGGATATCCAATAAATTTAAAGTCTTTGCCCAGTGTTTGAACACTTACATCGGATAACTCTACAGCATCGCTCATTTTCTCGAATCCGGCTCCTGATAGAAACGTCGGCGCGTCCCTGCCACCAATTAATTTAGGAGCCATGTAAATAATCATTTTATCAACGAGCTTATTTTCAAAAAAAGAGGCATTGATTTCACTGCCGCCTTCAATCAAAAGAGAAGAGATCAACTGCTTACCTAGTACCTGAAGCACTTCAGATGGATTGACCTTGCCCGGTTGTTCAGTTACAAAAATTTTGATACCGGCTGATTCCAATGCTGTTCTCTTTTCAGGCTCATGAGTCTCAGTCGTAAACACCCAAGTTGGGGCTTGCCCATCGGTTACCACCTTCGCTTTCATGGGCAAACGTAGAGCGGAATCCATGATCACGCGAACAGGATTCCTGCCGTTAGGCAACCTTGTAGTAAGCTGAGGATCGTCTTTAATTACGGTATTGACGCCAACAAGGATCGCGGCATTCTGATTCCGAAGCATGTGGACGTCCTCGTGTGCCAAATCAGAAGTAATCCATTTGCTATCTGATGAAAAGCTTGCGATCTTTCCATCCATCGTGATAGCGGTTTTTAATGTTACAAAAGGTGTTTGCTGAAAGATGAATTTATTAAAAACTTCATTCATTTTGCGGGATTCTTCTTCGATTACACCAATAATCACTTCAATACCGGCTTCTTGAAGTATCTTAACCCCTCTTCCCGCCACCAACGGGTTAGGATCAAGCGTGGCGATAACCACCCGTTTAATACCGGCTTCCACAATTGCAACAGCGCAAGGACCTGTCCGGCCATAGTGTGAACACGGCTCCAGTGTAACATAGATCGTCGCCCCGTTCGTGTGTTCCCCAGCCATACGGATCGCATGAATTTCAGCATGAGGCTCACCTGCTTTCATATGAACTCCAATACCCACGATGCGGTTATCATTCACAATAACAGAACCGACAAGCGGATTTGGATCTGTCTGCCCTTTCATAGCCATCGCATTTTGTAAAGCCAGCTTCATGTAAAACTCGTGGTTAATCATTATTGCAACAGCCTTCGCCTTCGTTCAAGTGTCCGGACCGCTCGATTTTCGTTTTCAAATACTTCTCGTTATATTCAGAGACATCTCCCCAAAGCTGAACGCGATCCTCTACATCCAGACCTGACTTTCTAAGCGCATCTAATTTTCTTGGATTGTTTGTAATCAATGTAACAGGCTTTGTCCGAAGCGCCTTCAAAACCTTTATTGCATCACTGTAATCACGGGCATCATCAACGAAACCAAGCTGAAGATTGGCATCCACCGTATCAAAACCGTTTTCTTGAAGAATATAAGCAAGAGCTTTGCTAAAGAGCCCGATGCCTCTTCCTTCATGATTTGCAAGATAAAATAACGCGCCACTTCCATGATCGGCAATATGTTTCATCGACTGTTTGAGCTGATATCCGCAGTCACATCGCTTACTACCAAAAATATCGCCGGTATGACAGATGGAGTGAAACCGAATCAAGGCATGATCAGCATTTGTAATATCCCCATGGACAAGTACACTCGACTGTTGAAGTTCAGCTAAATTAGCAGCAGATAATTTGGCCACGATACGCTCAAAATCCTCCGTCACCTCACTGCAATTCAGCCAACAGTACCACTTAAACTCAACGGTTTCCCCTTGTAAGTTAACTGGCAGTTTAATGGGGCCAACAAGATATATGGCTCCTTTGTCCGTTTTGATCAGTTTAATTTTCTCTTGTAAAAGCGAAATCACTTTAGGATCAAAGCTCTTTACAGCAGGCATGTATACGACTCCTTTGTATTCCTGATTAGACAAATGTCTCTTGTCTTAATATGTGCAAAAATAGCCCCGCTATGTTTCCCCAACATTAAGGGGCCAGATTCCTAACAATCATCAGATAAATGACCAGTGCTATAGCCATGCAGCCGGCGAAATAATCCGCGACAATAGAGAACACGACCGTCCACTCCATCGTCGCCTTAACTGCAGATGACTATTTTGAAAAGCAAAATCAATCAGCTTTTGTTCGAAATTCGGTTCGATGACTTGAGAGCTTGGGTTTTACAGTTACCATTTCAGAAGCTTCCTGATCCATGACTTATTGAAGTTATATTAATTTACCAAGGCGCTGCACCTTTAAAAAAAACAGATGACCTGCTGCTTTTTTAGTATGGCGTTTTTCAATGTTACTGCGAAGCTAATGTTCATGGTAGTTAAATGAATTATCGTAGGTTCGTACATAATGGTTTGAAAACTCTTGTGCAGGACTAATTTGGATCTTCATGCCAATCTATATGATTTAGACTTGATAGAAATTGCCCGTTCTCATTAATGTTTGCTTGATTTAATTCAGACAAATCATAAGCACCGAGTTCAAAAAGATTTTTTAAAATTTCCAATTTATCTTCTATAATATTCTCTAATATTACTTCCATCTGGCGACACCTTTTCGAAAGTTCGTGTTATTACTATATTTTACCACAAGGCGATGTGGGAATTACTCAGTAATCTTCTCTTTAACTATGACGTTTTCCTGGCCGTTAGCTTATCGTGGCCACCGAGCCTGCATCGGCAGCTTTAAACGGCATAGTACAACCCCCCAAATCAAAATCATTTGATTTGGGGGGTCACCTAACTAAGATGTGTAGATAAAAGGACGAACAGGGTAACCGCCCTATTATTAGCCATTACAATATTTCGATATACCCTTCTGCTCCATTCACGCGAATTCGTTGCCCGTCTTTTATCAGCTTGGTAGCATTTTCCACTCCGACAACTGCTGGCAAGCCATATTCACGAGCGATAACGGCTCCATGGGTCATCAGTCCGCCAACTTCGGTGACCAGGCCTTTAATGGATACAAACAATGATGTCCAGCCAGGGTCAGTAAAGGCGGTGACTAATATATCTCCATCTTCCAGATCAGCATCTTCCATGTTTAAGATGACACGTGCTCGTCCCTCTATAACTCCGGTAGAAACAGGTAGACCTACAATCGCTTTGTCTGGCAGATTTTCTCGTTTGTACTCACCCGCAATGATTTCACCATCAGACGTGATTACACGTGGGGGAGTTAGTTTTTCAAAAAATTTGTATTCGTCTTTTCGTTTACTGATGATCTGATAATCCAGTTTATTTGTGCGTACGACTTCGTGAAGTTCTTCAAAAGTGAGGTAGTATATATCTTCTTTTTCATGAATAACGCTAGCTTGTACGAGTTGTTCGGCTTCTTTCAATAAAGCCTGCTTATAAACGAAGTAGCGATTAATCATGCCGTATTTTGGATATTCACGATAACCGATGAAATTCCGGATTAAGCTGATCACTCGTTTTGTCTCTTCAGCTTTTTGTTCACCATCCGGTAATTGCTTCAATCGTTCTAATAACTCTTGTTCTTTTTCTAAAGCTTCCTGTCGCCCTTGCTCAAATTTCCGATTGCCAGCATTAGGCTCAAAGTTTTTGATATTACTGAGAATCATGGGGATAAGTGTAATTGGTTTTTCACTCCAACGAGTTCTCGAAATATCGATTTCACCGGCACATCGCATTCCGTATTTGTTGAGATAAGCATAGATAGCGTCTTGAGTTTCCTGTCCACCATCAAACTTAACCAGTTCATCCAAAAAATTATCATCTTTTACATGTTGTAAATAATCAATTACTTCCGGATAAGGACGAATCACATCTGCGACATCCAATAGCGCCAGACCCATTTCCGAAGTAATGTTGTTTGGTACAGATTGAGAAAGCGTATCTGCTGCGTTTTTTTCACCTAACCACTCGTACATTTTTTCATTGATCCATGACGAAGCATTCATAGCAGTCATAAAAACCTTTGAACTTTGTGGGTCAAATAAGATCTTCTTTAATTCCTGGAGATCTTCCAGAATAAAATCAAATAAATCTGCTCCTGATTTCGTTTGGATGTTTTGTTTTAATTCTTCTATCGATGTTTGACTGTTCTTAATCAAATCAGAAACGATTGCCGGGTCGTTTTCTATTTGTGCTTGAAAACCTTCAGACGACCTACCTTTACTGCTATTACCGGGACTCAGTTCTTTTCTATCATCTGGTAACGATTTTATAAAATCTCGCTCTATTAGGGTCATAAATGCGTCTTTTATGAGCGGATCGGATTTTCCCATGGTATTTAAGAAAGTTTCTCTGCTGACAGGTGAAGCCAGCATATGTGTAACATCAACGAACAACCTTCCACCGGCTTTACGCATGGGTGCTGGAGTCGTTAGCAGGTAAAAAGACAATCCCAATGGTTTCATGGGGTCGGTCATCATTTGTTGATGACCGACAGATACATAGACGTGATTTTCTTGATCATTCGCTTCAGGGATCGGGAATAAAGTAGTGATTGGTCGACTCTGGACAATATAAAATGTATCATCAACCAAACACCATTCGATATCTTGTGGGTAACCAAAATAAGCTTCGATCTGTCTTCCGATGCGTGCCAGTTGTAAAATTTGTTGTTCAGTAAGTGTTTGAGTCTTTTGCTGATCAGGATCGATCAGCTTTGTCTCTGTTCCGCCTTCTTTTAGTCCATAGATAGCTAATTTTTTGGTTGCTATCCTCTTATCGACAATTTCCCCTTCCTGTACTTTATAACAATCGGCAGATACCAAGCCGGAGACCAGCGCTTCTCCAAGTCCAAAACTGGCATCGATTGATAGCAGCTTTCGGTTAGAAGTAATCGGGTCAGCAGTAAATAAAATCCCTGAAGCCTGTGGGAAAACCATCCTTTGAACGATAACGGATAAATAAACTTGGCTGTGGTCAAATCCATTTTGCATTCGGTAGATTACCGCACGATCCGTAAATAGGGAAGCCCAACATTTGCTGATATGATGCAAGATGGCATCGACGCCGATGATATTTAAATAGGTGTCTTGCTGACCAGCAAAAGAGGCATGTGGTAAATCTTCAGCAGTCGCACTAGAACGTACTGCATAAGCATGTTCATCACCAAACTGGGAGAGATAGTGAGTAACTGCTTTCACAACATCGGAAGGAATTTCTACTTCCATAATGATTTGTCGAATCTTCCTGCTGATTTCACCAATTTGATCTCGATCTTCTACTTTTAGCATTGTTAGTCGATCCAACAAAGCATGATACGTTCCGTTTTGTTCGATGGCTTTTTGATATCCCACTGTTGTAACACAAAATCCTTCTGGTACTTGTATTCCTTCAATTTTTGATAATTCCCCTAAATTTAACCCTTTTCCGCCAACGAGCAAAAGCTGCGTTTTTTCCATTTCCTGAAAACAGAGAACCAAAGAACTCATTCAACATCTCTCCTAACCATTAAATTGAGAAAAAAACATTTGACAAGAGTTAACCGGCATGGTACACTTAAAGTGTAAGATAGAATAATTATGTCAATTTACCTTGTTGCAGTTGTAATCAGATTATATCATCGTGTCTGTTTATATGCAATACAAAAGAACCTGATAAAGCTACCCAGGTTCTTTTTTGATTTCCCGCTTTCATTAGTCACATCAAAAACCATGGTTCGAGAGCTCAAGCATCCGACAACTATGATAAGCTAGCCCCGCATAGTAAGCATGATGCATCCCTTTAGCAGCCGGATAATGCATAAGCCTCTCTTCTACTTTGCAGATTGAATCGGTGCTGATTTGATAAAGTCAGTCAGCGTATAACCATCCTCTTCAGTAGCCTTCCGAATTCGGTTAATCTTCATCTGAGGTTTTTCACGATACATTTGAACAAGTCCCTGCACCTTCACCAGCATCATCGGGAGGTCAGGCTACTGCCTTAATTCCAACACATGGTACAATGCAACTAAAAGGACAATAAGCCAAGCTATATATATGAGGGAGGATTTCGATGACATTTTTATTCTTAGCGATTGGGTGGATTATTGGCTTATTTGTAGGGGCATATTTTCTAATCCAGCCCTTAATTATTATATTTTTCGGCTTACCGACTACGTTGAAAATGAAAAGAGAGGGGATTCTTAGTAACGCAGGTTCTATCGTTTTAAGTAACGTTGTTTCTTTTTTCATTCTTGTTGGTTTACTTGTTCTTTCTGGCTGGATGGTAGGCAGCTTTATTCCAAATTCATTTGGTGGTTTATGTACTGGCGTTATAATGACTCTTTTGTTAGGATTCACTAAACTCGGCAAAAGAAAGAACATGCCCGATTACATTGAGAAAAATATGAGAAATATGGATACTTCTTTCTTACTTAATTATCTTGAATCGGTGAAAGTCCATCAGCGATCTTCAATGTCGAGAGATAAACATATCGAAAAAATCTCCAAGTACGTGTATGCCAATCGCCCATAATTTGACCAGGATCCTGCTGCACATTGTACTCGCCATGTTGACGCCTCCTTTTTGGAAATGAAAAAGAGCCCTGATTAGAGGGCTCTCCTACATTTTGCTATAAATGATTTGCATATTCACCTTATGCTTGATCAAGAAGTTGCATGGCGTGTAAGTACATATCAAGAAGACATCGAGAGACTGGATTCAATTCCCGGCATATCGACACGCATGGCCGAACAAATCTTAGCGGAAATCGGTACAGATATTAAAAACCAGTTTCCAAGTGCTGCTCATATGTTTTCCTGGCAGGATTTGGAAACTGGTCATTCCATACATTGGTAAGGAGTGGTTCACGCAGCGTTTATTGAACTATCGTCTCCCGAGGAGTTGAATGATCCCCTCATATTTCAGCGCATTATCTGGATAACAACGATTTATAGAGTTTAATGACGCTCAAATGCATACCCTCATGGTATAAATTGAAGCTGAGGAATTGTTCCGGCGTTTCCAGAGTAATCCCGGTAGACGTAGTATAAGGCGGAACAATCTTGTCCTGTAAGCGATGCGCCAGAGCTTCGCGTATCCGCTCTTGCTGTTCTTTTAGCAGAATTTCTAGCTCTTGCAGGGTCGGGACGGGAATGGAGACTGGTTTGTTTGACGGCGAAGTACCATATTCAAACTGTTCTTTGAACCCATCGGGCAAATGTTGTGGAAGACCAATGTATTGAAAGGCGAACCGTTCTAAGACAACATAAATGTGCCCCAAATTCCAGCGGATCGTATTTCGGAAACCTTCGGGGATCCGGTCTGCGATTTCCTCCGTGACTCCCTCCATCATTTTTATGGTTTGGCCTCTTACAAATACCACCTGCTTAAATAGAAAGTGTTCCATCGTCCTCACTCCCACAATAATGACATTAGCGGTAATTTTACTACATTTAATCTCTATAGACTACTTTAATTTATTAAACTAAACTCCGTTAACCGTCCATGCAACGCAAGATCAGCTCTGCACCACAGAGGATGAAATTGGATAACCCGTCAATACTGCTACTACTGTTGGGAACAAGGTCGATCAACTGTGATGAAATAATATTAAGTTGTCATGATGACATTCAGCGATTGATCAATGACGACGATTGAGCAGCTGAATTCTAGCTTCAAGCTACTTTTAGAATATTAAACCAGCGGCATTCCTGGACTGTGGACTGCCGCTGATTTAAATTGGACTAATGTGCCCGTTAGCGTCAAGACATACTTGCCAGATGCTCCTCAAGACGATGCGTTGCGATTTTGTTTGTTGCGTTGTATTGGTTCATGTCCAACCCTCCATAATGAATTTGACTTTAACTTGTTGAAACCTTTATTACTAAGTAGCTTCCCTTGCGTTCCTTTGCATATTTAAATAAGGGGTAAGTTTTGCAGTCAACATTGATCAACTCGTTTTTTCAATCATACCAAATAAATAATGCATTGATTTCTTTCAGATTGCTCTCTTGAAAAGCCCAATCATTACATCGAAAATGCCAGATTTCCTAAATAATTGATTCAATAAAAACTCCCGTTACGTCAACAAGGCTACCGATCCATGTCGGTAGCCTCGTCCTCTTTTCTTATTGCGCTATAGTTTCTGTTACGTTACTCGGACGAGTACATTAAAACTCATAACTTATCTCCGCTTTATCATTGCTCTACTTTTTGAGCCTTATCTTTTCATGATTCTGAATAAATTTCAAAGTATAATGAGTCCCGGAGATGTAGATGCCCATAACAGATAAGAAATCTATTAAAAAATTAACGATGGATTCATCGAAGCCCCAATACCCAAATGGATTATAAATGAGCAAACTAGAACCCATATCTCTTTCAAAGGAAATCTGCACACCATAAACAACAATTAACACCGCCAAGAAACGAAACGCAATTGTGCGTACACGGTTTGTAGTGATGATTCCCGTCATTTTTCTCGCTGCATTAATAATCCTTCCCCACGAGATTCCAATAAGCACTCAGAACATGTATCTGCCTAACGATCATTTCATTATTTATCGGAATAAAAGGAAATATGTCACGTGAAATTGGCACGGCACTAATCAGTGCCACAGCGATCGTGAATAGAAATAGCAAATTAACCGCTATGCTAAGAATTTGTTGTACATTGTACTTTCCCCTAAAAATCGTTTTATACCACCGTCGATTTAAGATATTGTGAAACATAAACAATACTAACAAGAAAACACCAACCAGTTCGTGGATCATATTTCCAGTAATATGATAAGCCATCACTACTAACATGGATACTGTCATAACAAGGTCAATGACCAGCTTAATTAACATATTTGGATTCAAAAGCTTACCTCCATAACTTATTATCTTATGACGTTTTTTCGGATTATAGATTAGCCATGTAATCTTTTAATGCATTTACCTCCCAATCTCTCAAAGAGATACCTGCAAGCCTCGATTCCGTACCACTATCCTTCGATGCCATAAAATCCTCAGGTTTGAGGCTCTTCATCTCATCGTACGTGTACACGAAGTCATCCCGTACCTGACTTGCGTGACAAGAAATGCAACTCTCGATGTTTCTCTTGGTATTAACTGACTTATCAGCAGTGAAAGCCTGGTATCGCCAATCTCCATTGCTCTTCTTAGGAGAGTTCTGATCGCCCCACCCAGTGCGCTTTTCCGAGACAAAAATGTCGGATAGTTTTCCATCCCTGTAGATCTCGAGAGTCAATACGGTTCCGCTGGGGAACGGCTTGCCGGTTTTCACCGCTTCGATAGTTTCCCGACTCGAATAGAGCAACTCTTTGGCATTTCCACGAGTCACAGTCGTATAGAGCACGCCCTTATCGTAGTTCGCAGGGAGTTTAACTTGTTCACTGTCAGTTCCAGGAGGTTCCGCCTGCCCAGTACTGTTTGTCATAGCACTATCAGTTGCAGACTGCTCCGCTTGCCGAGTACTGTTTGTCATGTCATTGTAGTTACTTCCACATGCAGAGAATGAGAAGGCAGTAACTAAACCGAAGGCAATTAATAATAGTTTTTTCAATTTTTTTCCTCCTCCAAAATTAGCCATTGCAATATGCCAAGTTACATATCCAGCATTATTGACCAGCATATCGGTTCGTCCAAAAAGTCAGACCCTGCGTAGTTTAATTATGCAACTAATCATAAAGAAATCGATATCCTGATTATCTTAAATGATTGCCTATTTCTCTCAAGTGCTCCACCTATATTTAACTAATAAAAAAAACCAAATAGATTTCCCCATCTGATATTGATGAGAGAGTTTCTATTTGGCCTTTTCTAGATTAGCTCGAACTAACTGCTTAAGGATAATCGGAGGAATTTCCGTGCCGTATCCGCAGTGTTACTGAACGGGTTCTCACACTTTGGATTCAGCAAATACTGGCTCAGTAATTACCTGTGCCTGGTCATATGTTTCCTTCAGACGCTTTATGTCAGCTTTGGGAGGAAAACCAAACATGCGAGAATATTCACGGCTAAACTGAGATGCACTTTCGTAGCCTACCCGGTAGGCAACCTCAGAAGCATCCGCTGACTCCGTTAATAATAGGCGCCGGGCTTCTTGCAACCGAAGCTGTTTTTGGAATTGAAGAGGGCTCATAGCAGTGATTTCTTTAAAGTGTCTATGTAACGAAGAAATACTCATATTCGCTATTTCGGCAAGTTCTTCAATCCGAAAAGAATTATCATAGTTATTCATTATTTGTTCAATAACATCTTTGATTTGATGGGCTGAGCTTCCTTCCATTACAATTTGCTCCAAAATAATCCCATTCTGATCTTGCAGCACCCGATAAAGAATTTCCTTCGTAAATAGTGGAGCAAGCACAGGAATATCTTTAGGATTATCAAGCAAACGAGCTAACCTGATGACCGCATCTAACAACGATGAATCTATCTGGCTGACAAACATAGCTCGCTTAGGATTTTCTTTCGGATCAACTCGAATTTCAGAATCATGTAAAACCTCTAAGATTTGACTCGGTGTAATTTCAAGTTTAAAACCCAAATATGGAACATCGGGAGTGGCTTCAGTGACTTGGGCGGTAACTGGCAAGTGAACGGATGCAACAAGGTAATCGGCAGGACTGTACCTAAAGCGCTCCTGCGCTAGCCATACCTCCTTCGCCCCTTGAACTACCATGCAGAAGGAAGGCTTGTAAACTCCGTGGAGGCTTTGTCCGGCCGCATTCGAGACACGCATGAAAAATAAGGACGGAATAGCAGTTGGGTGAACACCGTCCTTCTCTGAATAGCGCTCAATGATTTGGGCGAGCTCATTCTGCTGTTTAGTGATTCTTTCAGACATTTGATTCTCCTTGTTCCTATTCTTTATAGTTCGATTATAGTCCATATTCGTCTGTTAAATAAGTGGTGGTGAGAGGATTAGGCAAACATTTGGCACTAATGGGATAACGGTCGCTTTGTCATCTGGTGCATAATAAGGATGTGAAAAGGGGGATACATTGCAATGAGCAACACCTGGAAAATTTACATGCTGACCCTTATCAGCTTTTTGGTCGGTACGTCACAATTCGTGATCTCAGGTATTTTAGATGAGGTCGCTACTTCCGTCGGCGTATCGTTATCGGCGGCGGAGTAAGCCTGTTATGGATGTAATGAATAAGATCAAATCGATTTACAAATAATTTTAAAAAACTGGAGAGTTATATATGCAAAAAGTAATTTTGAACAATGGTGTTGAGATGCCTATACTCGGTTTTGGTGTTTTTCAGATTCCAGATGCAAATGAATGTGAACAAAGCGTTTATGATGCTATTATGGCAGGATATCGTCTGATTGATACCGCTGCCTCTTATTTAAATGAAGAAGCAGTTGGCAGAGCAATCAAACGCAGTAGTGTGGCAAGAGAGGATTTATTTATCACTACGAAACTTTGGGTTCAGGATGCCGGTTATGAGCGCACAAAAAAAGCATTTGAAAAATCACTGGAAAGATTGCAATTGGATTATTTGGATTTGTATTTAATTCATCAGCCATTTGGCGATGTGTATGGTTCTTGGAGCGCTATGGAGGAATTGTATCGTGAAGGAAAGGTCCGTGCAATTGGCGTTAGTAACTTCCAGAAGGATCGTCTGATCGATTTGATCATTCATAATGAAGTAGTTCCTGCCGTAAACCAGGTTGAAACGCACCCTTTCAACCAGCAAATCGAAAGTGCGAAATTTATGAAAGAGAACAATGTTCAGATCCAATCCTGGGCGCCTTTTGCTGAAGGGAAAAATAATTTGTTCCAGAATGAGTTATTGATATCCATAGCTGAAAAGTATAATAAATCCGTTGCTCAGGTGGTTTTACGTTGGTTGACACAAAGAGAAGTAGTTGTGATTCCAAAGTCTGTTCGTAAAGAAAGAATTATCGAAAACTTCAATATCTTTGATTTTGATTTAAACCAAGAGGATATGGAATCGATTACTACGTTAGATACGAAACAGAGCCTATTCTTTTCACATAACGATCCTGAAATGGTGAAATGGATCGGTACCCGTAAACTTGATATCTAACAATCGCTATTTCGAAAGACCACCGACACGTTCTGTTTACGCAAAAGAACCAGAAATAATTCGTTAATATTAGATGTTATATTAAGGAGCAGATGCACTTAGGCAATCTGCTCCTATTTCGTTTGCAGAATCCAGGTATTTATTAAACAAATCTCCCGTTCAACAAAAAAGGATCAAACCGCAGCCGCGATCGTATTTATGGAACTCTCGATATCCGTTAGTTCAACTATCTATAGCACCTTGGATGACATCGATAAACCCGTTATTTGCCCGTCTTATTTGCTGGGGTGGAAGTTGCGGATTGAACTAACAATTGTCGTATGGCTAATCGATTGTTCCTGAGGGGAAGCATTTTTTGCCGGAGGATCGTGTGCGGGGGCTCTAGAACGCATTGGGCATAAGCTGATATTTGTCATTTTGAGAGGATGTTTAACATGTTTCCTTATCGCCCGGATTCATCAATTCCAATATTCCGATTACAGGTTTACTCCCCGCGGGTATTATTATTCCCCTTTATACCGAAGGCGAATGGCTCTGGTGGCGTGGCGCTATTGAATCGGACGTAAGCTGCCGTCTGCCTGAGCAGCAGCGGCTTACATTCGTGCTTGTGCATGGAACTACGGCAGAGATCTACTCTACGAAATTTGATTTACCATGAGCCACTAACATATTTCCGCTAGGGTCATAAAAATCGAAATCCATTCCAAGGATCTCTGTTTCTCCGGATTCAGTTTTAATAGCCCCTCTTTCTTTTCTTACCTCGCCAATTTGTACCTCTTTACTCTTTAGGTCGGACAGCAACTTTGCGATATCCGCTGCTTCAAAACCGATAACTACCGACATCGTTCCCTGGTGCAATTCCCTTTCGCACAGAAAGATCGATGGACCCGAAGGGAGAGCGACTATTGCCATTTTATTGTCCGGTCGTTTAAAGTGCAGCTCGAATCCTAGTTTACTTATGTACCATTCCATAGATTCCTCAAGATTTTTAACTGGAACTTGTAGAAATGAGACACTGTTTATAATTGTTTCAACCATTTTAAATAGCCTCCTATAAAATTAATTGTACTCCTTCATCATTCGCCTTATGGATAAATATACCTGCATGGACTTTTGTATAACTGTCTGCCAGCTACAAAAGAACATGCCATATATTCGAAAGTATCAATATCAACATTGGATTTAACATAGCCTTTTTTTAAACTAAATTAGCCTAATCCTCCGTCATTGTACAGAAGGAATTAGGCTATTGGCAGTGAAATTTGGGATGGCGGCCGCCATCCCAAATGGCGAATTCCGGCGATTTCCCCGACAAACAATCCGGCGGCGAACACATTAGCACGTAAACCAGCAAGCGCTTCTATTACAGGTGAAGACTCTAAACCAACCGTAGACACATTTATAAAATCAACGATATAGGACATTATCAACTCCTATAATACTCGACTTTGGCCTCCAGAAGGGCAGTGCCTGCGTTGGAAAAAGCAATGGCCTTGTTAACGTGATTTTCTTTATTAACCCTATTGCAGAACCTTTCTAGGAATTAGAAGGGTTCTTCTTTATTTTTGCTTTCAAGCCTTCGATCAGTACCTGGAGACCGAAATTAAACTGCTGATCCATATCCAGACTCTTGGAAGCGAAGGTAAGTTTACTGAAAAGCGGGAATTCCTTCACAGGAATTCCTTGGAGCATGTCTTGTGGAATTTCAGTTGAGAAGGTGCTTTCGTTCGTACGAACAGCATTAATTTGTTTCAATATCCTGACTTCATCCATAACGAAAGAAACTACAAAATTGTTATAAAGAGCAGCAGCAAGAGGGATATCTTCTTCTGATAGACCGGACTTCTCGTATAAACGGTATATATATTCAATCACCCTCAAACGATGAGGAGTAAAAGGAGGTGTATCTGCCATGATTTGTGCGGAATCACGATAGGTCAATAAGATACGCCGATACTGATGAGCTATCGTGATCAATTGTTCTTGCCAGGAAAGGCTGGATTCCGGGTAAGTAATTTCTTTCATGAACGAATCCGCAATTAGCTGGAGCAGCTCCGCTTTATTCTTCACATGCCAATACAGGGATGCGGCCCGAATCCCCAAAAGATCCGCTAATCTTCTCATGGATAATCCGTCAATACCCTGATGATTCAATTGATGAAGAGCCGCTTTAACGATTCTATTCTTATCGATGGTCTCGCTTGAAGAAAAGTCCTTATCTTTACTTTGTGATGACAATGTATATTCCCCCCCTACTTGACAATATAACATACATGCAGTAATCTAACAACGTTAGGTATCTAACAGTGTTAGATTAAGTTTAAGCAAAAAAAGAGGAGGAGTTTTCCATGTTGTTAGTTTTAAATTTGTTAGTCATGCCGATTGGGTTTTTGATCATTATTTATGTTTTGAACCGTTTAGGAAAGAACCGATCCAAATTTAATCAGAAGCAAAAGAACGGTTGGTTAGTTGCACATATTCTTTTTGTCATTATTTACTTCGGAGGCTTGTTGGGTTCATTGGTTATGGTGGCGGCTACGAAATTTACAGATAGCAGAGAAATGATCTATGCCGCTCATCTATACATTCAGTATTTTGATTGGTTCCTAATCATTCCAGGCGGGATAGGATCATTATTATCGGGTATTTGGTTGGCGATTCGCACGCAATGGGGGGTTGCCAAGCATTATTGGGTCATTGTGAAGTGGGTTGGCAATATTACCGCTGTTGTTTTTGGGGCTAATTTCATGAGGGTTTGGCTCCATGACAATTTTTCCACCTCATTCGCTGATGCAGTTCATCCGCTCCAAAACCCCTTTTACTTATCGAACCGATTGATGATTTTTGTGGGTCTCGGGATTTCTTTTGCTCTTTTGATTACCTTGGTTATTGTTTCTTACTACAAGCCTTGGGGGAAAAGGAAACAGGCAAAATATTGAGTAGGTTCTAATTATTTTCTTCGCTGAAAGGAGTTCTCTGGTAATATGATGAATTTTTGCACTTATAAAAATAAGTTGCCTCCCCTCTACTGCAAAACACAGTATAAGCCTCCATCTGCCCGTTACTTAAGCGAAAGGCTGCCGATTCTGCTGGCAGCCCTGGTTGATCATACGTAAGTTTACCTTTTAATATGTTCTCCTTGTCATGCTAAGAAATTACGAATCCCATAATTACTAAAGTGGAGTTGATGCATTACATCAAGTATTTTCCCGTGATCGACTGCTCCGCATGCATGATCTGCGCCGGTTTGCCCTCGAACACCACCTGACCACCCTTGCTGCCTCCGTCCGGTCCCATATCAATGATCCAATCCGCTTGACTGATCACATCGAGGTTGTGCTCGATGACGATCACCGTATTGCCGGCATCCACGAGGCGGTTCATGATCCCCAGAAGGTGACCGATATCTGACATATGTAGGCCGGTCGTAGGCTCGTCCATCATGTAGATGCTGCCCTTCTTATGCAGCTCGCTTGCCAGCTTGATGCGCTGGCATTCCCCGCCCGAGAGCGTGCTGAGCGGCTGGCCGAGTGTAATATAATTCAGCCCCACATCACTCATAGCCTGGAGCTTGCGCACAACCTCTTTTAGCTGAAAAAAATCCAATGCCTGCTCCACAGTCATCTGCAGCACATCTGCGATTGACTTTCCGTTCAGCTTGTACTCGAGCACCTCTTCCTTGAACCGTCTACCTCCGCATACTTCGCATGGCAGCTTCACGCTGTCGAGGAATGCAAGGTCTGTATACACAACACCCAGCCCTTGGCAGTTCTCGCAAGCCCCCTTGGAGTTGAAGCTGAACAAGCCTTGGTTGACCTTGTTCGCGGAAGCAAACGCCTTGCGCACATCATCCATAATGCCCGTGTAGGTCGCGGGATTCGAGCGTGTTGACACTCCTACCGCCGATTGGTCGATGACGATCGCATCCGGATGTTGGCTGAGGAATACGTCGTTAATCAGTGTACTCTTGCCTGAGCCGGCTACACCCGTAACTACGGTCAGGACTCCGGTTGGAATATCTACACTCACGTTCCGCAGATTGTGCAGGGTGGCATTCTTGATGGATAACTTGCCGGATGGTTGCCTGAAATCATGCTTCAGCTGGAGCGGCCGCTTCATATAGTTGCCTGTCAATGTACCTGCCTCCAGCAGGCCTTGAAAGCTGCCTTCATATACGATAGTACCGCCGCGGCTTCCAGCGTGAGGCCCGACATCGACGATATGATCCGCCAGCTTGATCACATCGGGATCATGCTCGACGACAATCACGGTATTGCCCTTCTCGCGCAGCTTCTGAAGCAATTCATTCAATCGGTGTACATCACGGGGGTGCAAGCCGATGCTGGGCTCATCGAAGATGTAAGTGACATCCACCAGACTGCCGCTCAGGTGCTTCACCATCTTGACGCGCTGCGACTCGCCGCCGGACAATGTATCTGTCTCACGGTCCAGCATCAAATAGTCAAGTCCAATATCCACTAGATGCTGTAACCGCTCCGTCAGCGACTTGATGACCGGCGCGGCGACAGGATCGTCAATCTCCCGAATGACGCGGATGAGCTGTCCGACCTCCATAGAGGACATCTCCGCAATGTTGAATCCGTTGATCCTGCAGTTAAGCGCGGCCCGACTGAGTCTCGCGCCGCGGCAGCTGGAGCAGGGACCCTCGGAGATGAATGGCATAACTGCTCGTTGTGTGCGCTCGGACTTTGTCTTCACATCCTGCTTGATGTACTTGTTGGTGAACTTCTCGATGATGCCTTCCACTGTAATATTCATTGCCTTCCCGGCGAAATCCATCTCCACTTTCCTCGCCTTGGCGTACAGCAGTTGCTCCAGTTCCTCATCCGAATAATCGTTCAGATTCTTATCGAGATCGAAGGACCCCGATTGCACGACCATGTTCCATTCCCAGCCGTTCACCGTATAGTCCGGCAGCATGATGGCCCCTTCATTCAAGGACTTGGACATATCCACCGCCTTACTCATGTCGACGCCCAGTCTGCGACCGATCCCGTTGCATTCGGGACACATGCCTTGCGGATCGTTAAACGAGAACATGTGCGCTTGTCCAACATAGGGCTGCCCCACTCGGGAGAAGAGAAGACGCAGAATAGGAGAGATATCGGTAATCGTGCCCATCGTGGAATGGGAACCGCCGCCCAACCGCTTCTGATCCACAATAACAGCCATGCTCAGGTTCTCGATCGCGTCCGTATCCGGCTGCGGAACGCGAGGCAGGAAATTGCGCACGAACATGCTGAAGTTCTCATTCAGCAATCGCGTGGATTCTGCTGCGATCGTATCGAAGACGATCGATGACTTGCCGGATCCGGATACCCCGGTGAAGATCGTGATCTTCCGCTTGGGAATGCGCAAGGATACATTCTTGAGATTGTTTTCCCTCGCACCCGAGATCACGATATACTCCTGATTAGATTCGCTCATGCTTAACATCCTTCCGATAGTGATAATTTCTACTTATATTCACATTGTACCATTCATCGTGCATAGAAAGTCGGGCAAAGAGATGGCTGCCCCCACATGTTCTCCATTCTTCAATCATTAATAATGGGAACTGAACTCCGGGCTATGTAAAGTATATCTTTCCACAAAGACGACAAGAACTTATCAGATTGTCCGAATCACCATAAACCGGCTGCATGTAATTTGCAGCCGGTTTATGGTGATTCGGGTCAAGCACCGAATGCGGTTATTGTTCCAATACCTTTTCAAACTCGCCGAACCAATTACCCCAGCCATACCTAGCGCCTTCGAGTCCTTGAGCATTTGAGAATCCGGATTGTTCCAGATGAAGGTTAACCTTTCCGTCCCCTAATTCTTGCAGCGTCCAGGTGACCGTGTGCGTCTCCCCACCGCTGGCAAAAGTATAGGACAACCGGTTTGGTGCCTCCACGATAAGCACTTCGCCGTTAATAATTCCATCCCACCATTCGGACGGCTGCGTGCGAAACTGGAAACGGTGTCCTACGACGGGCTTAAAATCATTTTCCATGATCCACTTGGCAAGCTTGCTTGAATCGGTTAAGGCGGACCAAGCCTTCTCGATCGATGTAGTGTACTGATAATCCAAGGATAATGTTAAACTCATTCTTCTTCCTCCTCTAATAGTTGATGCAAACGTAACATATTCGTACTCCAGAACTTGCTGTAGAAAGCCAACCAATCTTGAATTTCTCTGAGTGGAGAGGCGTTTAGCCTAAATCGCGTTTCTCTGCCAACTTTTCGATCAAGTACCAGGCCGGCCTCTTTAAGGATTGTCAAATGCTTGGATACCGCTGTGCGGCCCATTTGAAACTGTGCCGTTAATTCATGAAGCGGTATCTCCTCTGCCTCTGCTAACAGACGAATCAATCGGCGCCTAGTTGGATCTGCAATCGCGTCAAACACATCCCGCAACTGGTTATTCTCGCTCACAACACCCTCTCCTTTCTCCACCTCCTCATAATTGTTTCAAGTGAAACTTATTCGGGTTCCAAACTTTCCAAATGACTGCTCCTAATTGGACACCATTTAGTGACACTTTGATTATAGGTCACCATTTGGTGTCGTGTCAACCCCATTAGTATAAAGATCGATGAATACGAAAGTCTTTGGCCAAAAAAATCTTGAGTTTAGCACAACATCTAATACAATATTTCCACTTTCATAATTAGCCCATAGTTGTTTGTTGACGGTATTATATATTTGAAACAACTCATCCGAAAGAGTATATCCGTATTGCTGAAACAATTTGTTAACGAATCAGATTCATTAGCGCCGAAATCTAACAATGTATCAATAGGGACCATGGATATTGCAGGTCTTTAAATAAACACAAACCCCCGCACATAGTCGATGTACGGGGATTTCGCCTGCAAAAATCTGTTATTTACGTGCGGCCGATTAAACGAAGACATAAAAGCTTATCTTTACTCCTTTTCAGGGAACATCCCCGTGGAGATGGCGATACGATTCCATGCATTAATGGTATTGATTGCCATAATGATTGCCACATATTCTGCCTCATCCACGTGTGCCCGAACTCTTTCATACAAATCCTGCGGCACGCCTTGCTCGGAAATACGGGTTACAGCTTCCGTAAGCTCAAGCACCACTCTCTCTTTGTCGGAATAAAAGGGTGCTTCGCGCCATGCGCTAAGTAAATAAATCCGCTGCTCCGTCTCGCCCATTTTCCGCAAATCCCGTGTATGCATGTCCATACAATAAGCACACCCGTTAATTTGTGATGCTCTGATTTTAATGAATTCATATAGCTTTGCATCCAACCCACTTGTCTTAATAAACCCTTCCAACTTCATCATCGCTTGCAAGGCACCTGGGCTTGCACTGTTATGATTTAATCTAACCTTCATATTAATCTCCTCCGTGAACAATAAGTTTTATCTTGCCTCCATAATTATATAACCGACAACATTAATCGTCGATTAAATATATCCACAATATAGCTCTTTAATTTATGGCTGTCAACCAAAAATCATGAGTCATTTAGCTGAAATACCCAAATACCCCTATTTGACAATGATTTTAAATCCACCTAAGATGATTAAATAACTACCTTTATATCTAGAAAGCAGGTGTTTGCATGCAGTATAGTATTGGCGTTGAATATGGACTGCATTGCTTGGTATATTTAATTGATATTCCTCCTGATTCTACCATTGGGATTAAAGAGCTTTCCGCTTTTCAAGGTGTTTCGGAGACCTATCTTTCGAAGATTTTTAGTAAATTAACAAAAGCTGGTATCGTAAGCTCTGTCCCTGGTGTAAAAGGAGGCTATAAATTAGCCAAATCTCCTGCGGAAATTTCTTTTTGGGATGTAGTTGAAGCTGTTGAAGGTGCTACCCCCATTTTTCAATGTAAAAACATCAAAAATAATAGCTATCTTTGCCGTGATGAAGACTATGCAGCATGCACTCTAGCTTCTCCCTGTACGATTAACTTAGTTATGCTCGAAGCTGAAGATAGTATGCGCAATGTTCTGCGTAACAAGTCACTTACTTGGTTGAATGAAGAGCTTGATCGCATTTTAACCCCTCAATCGCGCAAAGATACTCGTGAATATTTTGCTAATAGCAACAATGTTTAATAGTGTTCGTTTTCGGGATATATCGGCCACTATGTCCCGGTCGAGTGAATGCTTCAGCTGGGTTTCATCCAGCACTAGCAGTTCCGGCATCGTTCCGTTCCTCTCGTGCTCGTCGGAGCAAAGGGCTGCCACGCGGCAGCCCTTTCAAAAATCACTCATATGCGTGTTGCAACTGCTCTTTTAATAGTCCCATTAACAAGCCTGAGGTGATCTCCGCTACTGTCCATCCCGATTCGATTGCCCAGGGACCCCAACCGGCATCGGCCGATGACCCGAACACTTCCTTAAGAGTCACATCGAACGCTCTTGCCCAAGCTCCGTCAATCGCCGTGTTGTCGCTTTTAAGCTGAGCAGAGATGAGGAAAGAAACGTGCTCCTCCCATAATTCAAGAAATCGGTTGTCCTTCGTGACGAAATAAGCTTGCATGAACGCGATCGGCAGCCAATTGTTCGAGTAGAGTAGGTCAGCTACAGGATCGCCATTTCGAGTGAGCATTGCGCTCTCCCCTTCTCCCATTCCATGCCGCATTGCTGCCTTGAGCCCATCATCCCATTCCAGATACGCGCCTGATGAATGTTTGAACGATTGCAAATCTTCTACAACCTCGTACAACCATTCTAGATGCAACGGGTTTCCGGTGACCCAGTACATCCATGCGAGCGGCAGAATGATTCGGCAATATTCCTGGGTCTGGCTATGCTCTCGAATCGTCTCCGGGTAAACGCTCATAATGGTTTCCATGCCCCTGACTCCGGTCTCAAGAAAAGACGGTTCCCCAGTCAGTTTGTAACCAAGAAATAAGGCCGCCCAATAATAACCGTTATAGTGGGCGGAAGGCAAGTTCCCTGGTTCGCTTTGAAGCGTTCGAATTCGCTCCTGGGTCAGCGAGATGTTATCGGTACGGAATACCCTAGTTCCATCGGTCCCTGTCGTCCTTACAAGGAAGCGAAGTGCGTCAACCGTCTCGTCCAATCGGTACCGGGATCCGGTATATAGACACTTCAGCATATGGGGAATAAGGGCGCGTGCGACGTCGTCTTGGTAGCAGACGCCCCACGCCTCCTCCGTCCAACGCATCATACCATGGAGATCTCCTGGATCCGTATTCAAGAAACAATCGAAAACATAGTCGTGCAGCCGTTCTGATATGAGCAAATCCCGTTCATTCGCGGAACGTAAATAGTTTAAGAAATAAGGCAAAGAAACCTCTCCGATGCAATCGACACGACGAATCGTACTAACTCGCTGGCTGCCATCCGATGTGATTTCCGTCCCCATTCCTTCCCATACGCCACCTCGCCCCTCCTCGCGCAATACGCCCGATTTCTCGAACCAAGCAAATGCCCGGTTTACGCTTCGGGAGATGCGTTTCTCAAGTGGGGCCAATTCAAGGCCCGACTCATCAAAAGAGTAAGCAAACTGCAGATTATCCAGTTTAACATTCTTTTTGAGCAACCAGCCTACGATATAAGAGATCACTTTCGAAACTTTCCGTTTAGGCGCGAATCTTGCTCTGCGAAACTGGCTCAGCCGAAAAGAGCAAACCAACAAATGATCTGGCTCCTCGAACCAAAGCGCCCTGTCGGAAATCCGGCCTAGAAGCTCTTCGCTGACCTCGACCCAATCGTGAGTGTGGGCGGAAGTAAACGTAAGAATCGGCCTTCGGTGCGAGCAAGCAATCTCATGCGGCTTGATCCGCATTCCGCTTTGATCGTCCAACACATCCCCAAGCGTTAACCCGTCTATATTAATATCATTCGCACAAAATACGAGTCGTTGGAATCGCGTGCTTTCAGGCGGAGAAGCGTACATGTGGCCAATGCTTGCTACATACTCAGCAAATATGCGCTTGCCCTTGTTTATTTCTCTCTCGACAATCAGCCGTTCCTCGGGAGACAGCAGGAGCGGCTCGGCAGAGACGCCCCCAAGCAGCGCAATGGCCTCAAAGCGTTCCAAGCCTGCGTCCGATAGGTCGCCGGGCTTCAAATAAACAGCTTCCGGCTCGATGACCAGCAGCAGCTCCGACAAGTCACTGTGTTCCATGGCGATTACTGCCAATTTCCTTGTATCCACCTCTGCTCCTCCTTGCCTTGTACAGGCTTTATTTTATTCCTGTAATGGATATGCCTTCTATAAATTTCTTTTGTACGAAAAAGTACAGAATAACAATCGGAAGTGTAAACAAGGTGGAAGCAGCCATTAATTGCCCCCATGCAACTGTGTTTTCACGAATGTACTGTTTTAGACCGATCGACAGCGTCCATTTATTAGGATCATTCAAGTAAATCAACGGACCCTGGAAGTCCCCCCAAGCGCCCAGGAACGTAAACAGCCCCACCGTCAAGACCGCCGGCTTTGACAGCGGCAGTATGATGCTCGCATAGATACGGAATTCTGACGCTCCGTCAATTTTGGCGGATTCGGATAGCTCATGAGGAATCCCCATGAAAAACTGCCGCATTAAAAAAATGTAATAAGCCATACCCGTGCCGAACCAGGAGGAAAGCACTATCGGCCAATAGGAATCGACGAGATCGATTTTATTGAACATCACGTAAATGGGAATCATCGTAACTTGAAACGGAAGCATTAACGTACTCATCATGACGATAAACAGAACCTTCCTGCCCTTAAAATCGATTCTGGCAAAACCGTAAGCGACAAGAGGAGCTAACAATACGACGCCGAGCACGCTCAGTGCCGCAATCCATACCGTGTTGAACGTATAAAGAAAAAACGGGATGGATCGAATAGCCTCGATATAATTGTTCCACTGCAGTTCATTGGGCCACCACTGGACGGGTACGACGAATATTTCCTCGTCTGTCTTCAACGAAGTAATGACCAGCCAAACGAATGGCATTAGAAACAGGATGCCAACAAGGACGAGGAGGATATGGGCAGCAGGATTCGGCCGCTCTGTTCGAATTCGGCCCGATCTTTCTGCGTTTGATTCAACAGCTCGTTGTGTCCCATCGTTTCCTTGCATTTACCGTTCACCCCCGTAAAACACCCATTTTGCCGAAGTCTTGAACACGATAATCGTTAATAGGAACACGATAAGGAACAATAACCAAGCCATTGCCGACGCATATCCCATCTTCAAAAACGAGAATGCCGTTTGGTACAAATAAATGGCGTAAAATAACAGTGAATTTCCAGGCCCCCCCATCGATTGCTTGTTCCCTTCGGCAAAGACATAGCCTTGGGTAAACAATTGAAGAGCACCAATGAGACCCATCACGACATGGAACAGCGTCATGGGCGATATGACTGGGAGCGTAATATGCCGGAATTTATCCCATGCATTAGCTCCATCCATTTCCGCCGCCTCATAATACAATTTGGGAACCTCCTGCAGCGCAGCCAAATACATGATCGTGGTTGTCCCGGTTCCCCAGAATCCCATCATGATCAAGGCGGGCTTCGTCCAGTTCGGATCAAGCAGCCAAAGCGGCTGAGGCAACCCGATTCGTCCTAGCAGCTCATTGATTAAACCGTATTGGGCATTCAATAGCCACATCCACAGCAGCGTTGCCGCAACCGCGGGCACCAAGGTAGGCAAAAAATAGATTGTCCGGTAAACGGATAGCCCTTTTACCTTCTTGTTCAAGAGCATGGCAATCGCCAAGGCGAATGCAATGTGAGGGAATAAACCGAATACGGCCATGAACAGTGTATTGTACAAGGACAACCACACCTTCTCGTCCATTACCAATTCCCCATAGTTTCTTAAACCGACCCATTTCGGGGGCGAGAATAAATTGTACTCCGTCAAACTGTAGTAGAAGGAAGACACGATCGGAAACAATTGAAATAGCAGTAATCCAACCAACCATGGGCTAATGAAGCACAGGCCGATGAGAAGACGCTTCCGTTCGCGCTTCTTGATCCCGACAATATTGCTCGCCATCGTCCAACAACCTCCAATCCCTGGAATGAACCGGAAACGGTGAGAAAGCCTCAGCCGTTTCCGGGTGCATACTTTTTATTTTTTCGCTTCGTCCGCCTTTGGCTGCATTTTTTTAACTACGGTATCCATCGCTTCCTGTCCTGAAATGGTTCCTTTCAGCGCCTTTTCCGTTTCTTCATTCAGCACCTGCAAGTATTCGTTAATGTAGCTGCTGTTCGGGAAACCGTTCAGGTTCGGATTCTTTGCGCTTTTGAAGAACTCCCACAGCACTTTTGTCGATTCGTTTGCGTTCAGCTTCGGATTGTCAAGAGCGGTTAGCAAGACCGGAATTGTTTTGTTCTGAATCGAGTACTCGATCTGGACGTCTTCAGACAACAAGTACTGCATCAAGGTCCAAGCTTCTTTCTGATGCTTCGATTTCGCAGGAATGAACATAGCGACGGGGCTGACCATCCCGGAATTTTTCAATTCCGGACGGTCTTTTGGATACGGGAACGGGGCGACGCCGATTTCGCCGTTCTCGCCGCGCTTGTCGTTGTACCAGTTCTCCCAGCCGATCATCATTGCGAGATTTCCCGTAATAATCGGGTCCTGCGGCGTGTTCATTTGACCCATGCCCGACTTGAATTTACTGATTCCATCGTTTCCAAATTCTTTATAGTATGACATCTGGTACTCGATCGCATTGACGTTAGCCTTCTGATTAGCGGTCAGCTTTCCTTTGCCGTCATCCCATGAGCCGCCGAAAATAATCGGCCAGAAGACGTTGTCGATCCAAGGATAATCCGGAATGAACCCAATTTTGGCAATGTTGCCTTTCTCGTCCTTCTTGGTCAACCGTTTCGCGTAGTTGAACATATCCTCCAATGTCTCAGGAGGTGCGGTTATGCCAGCTTCGGCGAATGTCTTTTTATTATAGAACAGCTTATTCGCCATACTCATGGAAATCGGGAATCCGTAAATGCTATTGTCCACCTTCATTCGGTTTAACGCAGCAGGAATGATTTTTGCCACATTAAAGTTTGCAGACTTGACAAGGGTATCCAAGTTTTGCACAGCTCCAGCCTTGGACCAAGGTCCGACGTTGTTCCAGTACGTTATGACCAAGTCCGGAGCGTTCCCCCCTGAGATGGCGGTCAGTTGCTTCTGAGGATCCTGGTTGCTTAATGTTTTGACGGTGATGTTGGTTTGGCTTTCATTAAACTTCTTGATGATACCGTCAACAACCCCTGCACTATCGCCTGTGAATGGATTCCAGAATTGAATTTCCACGGCTTCCTTCGACGTATTTGCAGCTTTCTGATCGTTGGAGCAGGCCGTTATTCCTATCGCGGAGACGAGCAACAGCGCCAAAGCCGCGCGGCCAAGCTTGAAACGTTTCTTCCTTGTAGTTTGTGTTTGATGCATACATGATCACCCTTTTATCAAATTGGTTTAATATCCTTCTATTTCTTTGGCGTTACGATAACCAGTCGTTCTAGAGTCTCTGTTTTACCGTTGTACTCTATCGTGACCGACACAATGGCACTTCCGTTCCTTACGCCGACCAATGTTTTCTCATTTGCTATGACGGTACCATCGGCTCCCACCTTGTCGTTCAACACAACCGCATCGCCCTTCACGGACCAACTATAATTTGCATCGGCCCGCGGAATAAGATAGCCGTTATCAAAGAAGCTCCGCAGCGATATCGGTGCCCTATCGCCTGATGACAGCATCGAGCGACCGCCCTTCAGCTCATGAAATGTATGGCCGGACACCTCCAGTACAATCGACTCCGCTTCGATGCCGCCTGCCATGGCGCGTAATGTCGCTTTCCCCGGGGCAAGCGCTCTCACACCGCCATCAAGAGTGACCGCCAACACATCCGGATTGGAGGATTCGAACGAGGCGCCGTCAACAGCAGCATGCCCGCCTTGCTCATCCAGTGATGTGCGATTTTTGACAACTGGCACCCATAGTGCTCCAATATCCATTGTTGGCACTGACGAAGGCAGCGCCACATAAGTATCCGCCGGTCGCTCTTGGTTCTCGTACTTTAACAGGGCGATGTCGTCGAAATACAACGTTGCTCCATTCGTCTCAAATTTAGTCATCCTCAGAGTGAGTCGGATCACATTCTCCAGATTGACGCCCGAATCGCGCAATTCAGTTAACGGGACCTCCACCCGATTCCACTGCCCCGGCTCCAGCTTTACCTGCTTCAACCTCGACGATCCCCAGCTGTATTGGTCGTACATAAACTCGAGCTCGAGCACTTGCTTGGCATTCGTCGCATTGTACACATCCATACCGATCGCGTCATAGCCGCTCCAATCGGTATTCGCGTAATTAACGAATTGCCGGTCGGAGCCGCTCAGCGCTTCGGAGCCCGAATCGATGAATGCTCGAACCGGTCCCCAACCGCTTGGGAAATTGACCTTCAACGACTGTGTACCTCCATGAACAAACTCCGAATTGAACGATCGATAGACAACGCCGTTGCCGCCAACGTTAAACTCACCCTCGAAGTCGGCGATTATGGTTTGTTCCGCGATCGGTCCTCCGCTCTGTGCCAATACGATGTCTTTACGGATCGTTACTCCTTCCTTCACGTCGAATCGGACCGTCCGGCTCTGGTAACCGTCCTTAGTTACGGTGAACGCTTGCTGTATCGCAAACAAATGGTTCGCCTCTAAACGGCCGTTAGAATCAGTCATTGCGGTGAAGCCTTCATCATTCGTCACCTGAGCGCCTACAAGCGGATTCCCGTCTATGTCCAGAACGCGTGCTTCTACGTTTCCGATTGGTGCGAGGAACGTTCCTTTCGCAAATCGGTAGATATCCTTGTAAAGCTCTCGTCCTATCAAACTACGATGATGGTATAAATCATATAGGGCATAAACGTCTTGATAGTAGGCGAGAATAGAATCTTCCATGTATCCGTATTTCACGCCGCCGATGAGATAGTTATAAAGGACTTGGCGGTAATAAGGGTTTTCAATCGCCCTTTGGTCAAATTCGATCTCAATCCCCTGCTCGTTGTTTCTCGAAAGCTCGGCGGTTTCCTCAATTCGCTCAATCGTGGTGTCCGCTTGGAAATAGTGGTTCGGCTGCACAAGCGTGAAATCATACCCGTGCCTGTTACCGTTCGCCTTCTCGCCTGCTCCTGACCAAGGGATCCAGCCAAGGCGCATCCCTTTCCCGTTCAAATAATCGGCGGTCGCTTGAACGTTCTCCTTTTCCCCGGCAACCGTAGTGTCTAAATCTTCCTGCAGCCAATAAAATCCCGCCAATTTCAAATGTTTATATTCCTTGCTTTTAAACCGCTCAACCATGGCATCGATATACCAGCTTACGAGTTCGTTACGCGTGTCGAGATGGATCAAATCATCAGACAAGCCGTCACCATTGAAATCTCCGAAGCTCCTGCTGGCGGGATCGGGGAACGGAATGGTCAAGTAGACGTTCACGTGTTTTTCGCGATTCCCAAGATCGAGACCTACCTGCTTCACGGCTTGCTCCAATGCGTCAAGCTGCAGGTTCTTTACGAAAGGGCGTTCCATGGCATATTGCCAGTCCTGCAGCCGTCCCGGTACGGAATTAGGAACCCAATCGTACCAACGATGTAAGCTGCCCCCATGCGGGGATTGCAGCGTCAAGAGGAGGAACGAGTCGAAGAAATCATCCTGTGCTTTTCCTTTTTCATCCAAATAGCCGACATAAGGTAGAAATTTGTCCTTATCGTAATCCCCAATTTTTTCGCCGTCATAATTTGTAGGGTTGTAATAACCGGTGTAAATTAGGGCGATGTTAGAAGCGTAATTCGACCGCGGATCGTTCTTTGGTAAATATGCTGCAGAAGCGGAAGGAATCATCCAAGCGGCTGCCAAAATGAAAGTAAGGATAAGACTGCTCGTGCGTTTTGCGGAAATTTTCATGTTCTTGTTACATCTCCTCTCTTTTTTTGGGAATGATCTACTTTCCAAGATCTCAAATTAGTGGGCATCACCACTTTCAATAATTTCTAGTAAATATGTATTATATATCCATTAAAAGTCCGCGCAATCTCCCCTCCCACGCACATAACCCTCTTAATGGAGAGTCGTGCCCAGGCGTCGGAAGACGCTATTTTCATTTTCTCAAAAACGCATTCACCTGTCTTTGCAGCTCATTTCCGATCGCTTCCAGCTCGGACCCAGCCTCCGCTTCAAACTGAACCCATGCTTGATCGGGATCGATCACGCCATTAAATAAAGGAGTATAATATTTAGCCTCGATCCGATTATAGCGGTCCATCTGCGCTTGTACCGGCTTATTATCGAACTCGAATCCAGTAAGTACGTCCGGCACAAAATTGTCAGCGTCCCGGATAAACTGAAATAATCTTTCCGTCCTCTCGTTGCTAACCATAATACGGTCGTCCTCAGGATTCCAGATCCACAGAAAGGCCGGTTGGTTATAACGAGTGCTAAGCTGTTTGAATTTGTTGACGTCAACAGGCTCCCAATGCAGCCCTTGAATCCCATAAGCGAGCAAATCGTAATTTGATTTTTCATTCGCCCAATTCAAAAACCGCATTGCCTCTTCCTTATGCTTGCTTACGGCCGGTATGGCAATGAAATTCCACTGGGCATAGTCCGATATGTTCGCTCCTGGTTTATCATTAAAGAAGGTAACGCTTTCAAGCTCCCCATCGGGTATGCGTTCCTGCAGCCTTTCCTTAGCAAGCCTTCCTACTTCAAAAGAGCCAGTCGGAAAAATGGCGACCTTCCCGGTTGAACCGGGTTCCTGAAAGTCCTTGATGCCGAGTACGTCTTTATGCATAATTCCGTCGATATACAGGCTCCGCGCTTCCTTGACCCATTCCCGAATTGGAGAGTTAAGTTCCTCGAAAGCGTTATGCACCTTGCCGTCGTTATGTTGATAATAAAGCATAAGACTACTGTCCAGTGCCTGAGTCGGCCGAATTTGGAAAACAGAATCATGATAATGGCGGAAGGCAACCTGACTGTACAGCTGTTGGCTTCTTGTACCTCCCGCAATAAAGGGAACGACATCCGGTACCCTCTCCTTCACGATATAAGCGAAGCGGATTAAGTCCTCGTAATTCCGGATCGGCGGTACTCCGAGCTTCTCCCGGATATCCTTTCTAATGAAATAGGAATGGCTCATCACATGGCTGACCCCGAGGGGGATCGCCATAACCCTCCCATCGAACCGGTTCGCATCCCACATTTGCATGGGACGCTTGGCGATGATCGTTTCCCCGTACTGTTTGATAAGAACATCCAGCGGTTCATAATATCCGCTTGCGATCATTTCATGTAAATGCAGCCATGGTGCGTCAAAAATAAGATCGATATCCTCGCCTGAAGCGAGTGCTACCTGGGAACGCGTACCAAAATCGTTCCATGGGACAAACTCCATATCGATCCGAACGTTCAATCCCTCCACCGCCATTCGCCGTTCCGCCTCAACAATAACGAGGCCCATATCTTGGGACTGTTCTCCTGGAACCATAATTTTCAGTGTGGCGGAAGGAGGGTCCCCAGCAGTTTTAATGTTGATATCCTCTTCTATCGCTTTAGGATCATCCAAGCAACCAACGAGCAACAGTAAGGAAAGCAGCATGGCAAAACACCGCATAAACCTCTTTATGAGACGTTTCTTCATTTAGTTTTCTCTCCCTCCCTGGAATACTGCTGCCGGTATTGATTCGGCGTCAGGCCCGTCGCTTTCTTGAACGCTGTAAAGAAATGACTCTTCGTTAAAAATCCGGACCGCTCCCCGATATCCGTTATCGACAGCGTCGTTGTCACAAGCAGCTCTTTCACTTTATTGATCCGAAGGTCCAAAATATAGGCTGATAACGATTTTTCCTGCGTCTCCATAAAAATCTGTCGTACATATTTTGCAGACAGCGAGACGTGACCTGCCACATCCTCGGCCGATAGCATCGGGTCGTGGATATGGTAATCAATAAAGGTGACCATTTCTTCCGTCAGCTTTTCTTTGCGATCCATTCCCTGCCTGCTGTTCAACAGATATATAATGTCGAGCAGCTCCCGCTCCAGCCATCGACGTAAATCTCGAAGCGTTGGAAATCCGGCAAGCTTTTTCTCGATGCCGTCCACCCCTTGCAGGGCCGACAGTTTATCGAATTCCTTCACAATGGCGAACAGCATGACAGTCAACTGCACTTTGCACTCCGATAGCTTCATCGCGGCCAATTGCATAAACATCTGATCCAGAAGTACGGTCACCTGCTCAGCGTTTCCGGCCTTCACTGAAACAAGAAGCTTGTCAATACTTTTCAACTCGGCGACCGGCTGCATCGTTTGAACGTAACGTTCATAGTCGATCTCGGTGTAAATCCGGTCGCTCCCGCTTATGAATTTCAACAGTGTCATCTCTTGAACGAAATCGTACGTTGCACGCAGGTCGTCGTCTTTGTGCTTCGGATCGCTCATAGCGATGGCAACGTTTATTTGAATATGTTCGAACAAATGCCTCTTAATGGTTTCAAGAAGGATCTTCATCTCGGAATCGGTTCGCTCTAGACCTATGAGGAACACGATATGATCGCCTGCCATGTCGATCGATTCCAAACATCCATCCTCGCCGAGAATCACCTCCTCTGCAATGTTGCATATGGCGTATTTTAGGAGTCTACGGGATTCGAAATCGTAACGTTCTATAAATTCATGATACGACTCGATCTTGACGACGACAAGACGTAGCTCCTCCCAATCGAAAATTGCTGTTACTTCTGCAATCTCGTGCCGCATGGTACGGCTTATTCTACCCTTCAGCAGCCACTGTCGCATATATTCAGTCTTGAGCATGTGATAGTGATCCCGAAGCGAAACGTGCATTTCTTCAACTTGGCTGGATAGCTTCTCGATGCCGTACTTCAACATGCTGTATTCATCCCGGATTGGAGCTGAAGGGACCAAGTTCGAATTAGCATCGTTCACCGTAAACTTACGCTGCAGCTGTTCTGCAAGACGGCGGAACGGCCTTATGGTTCGACTAGAATTCCATAGGGCCGCCGCAAGCAGCACAATTAGAAGGATGATGGAATACATGAGGATGCGTTTCTGAAACGATTCCGCCTGGCTTTTAAAACTCTTCATCTCGGTGATCGAATACACCGTCCACTTCTGGGACTGCAACAATGCAGAATTAACGAACAGCTGCTTCTTACTGTCTGCATCGATCACACCGCTTGCCATTGATTGCATACTAATGCCGTAAATTATATCTACTTCGTCATCACCCCCCGTACCGCCCAGAACATTGCGTCCCTTCTCGTCTATAACCAAAATATTGGTGCCCATCTCCGTGTTGTTCGCAAGTAAATGATTTTGCAGCGCTGTGTTATTAAGCAAGAGGACCAAGTAACCGCGGGTGTCCATCCTTGTCGGCGTAGACGGGACAATTAATGCTAAATGTCGGGTTCCTTGGACTTCGTGGGTGAAAAACTGAAGAAATAACGACTGTTGCTCCTGCACCCTCTTCAGCATCTGTACATCGACAAACGAATTGAATGCGGTTACACCCGTCTGCGAATCGAACACTTGCCTTGTTCGCATATTAATGAGATATGCCCGTTGAATGAATGATTCCGTCGACATGATGTTAGTTAACGTATTTAGTACTTCCATATCTGCCAGAGGATCCGAGCGGTCCCTTTGGAGCCAGCCTTGGATATTGTTATCCTCATACATGTTAAGCCCGTACGTCTTCAGCTTGTTTAGAATAAATTCGGTTTGACTGGCCGTATGCACAATTTTATCCCGATGAAACAAATCCATCTGAGAATAAGCGTACTTTGAAAACTGATTAGATAAGAACAAGGAATAAGGAATGATTATGATAGTAAAAATGATCCCAATCCACACATAAAGGCGGATGTGAGTTCGAGACAGCAGCTTGCTCATGGTCTGCCCTCCGTTTGCCGGTCATTTCTTATGGTATACGACATCCGGGTGCCACCGCCCTCCCTGCTGCTTGATTTGTTATCCGAATTCAATCAAATCGTATCACGAAAGAGTCATTCGCGCCTAGTTTTCATTCGCCCAATCGGGTTCTTAAACGGCGCAAAAGAAAAGAGGAACCCTTGCGAGCAATGTCATTAAGTTAAACTCCAAGACAAAACCGGGAATAAAAATGAAAAGCGAAACGGCATGGGAAAAGCCCTGTGCCGTTTGTTTTTTGATTCAAGCAAGGAAAAAAGC